>QKJR01000038.1 GCA_003249215.1 Rhodobacterales bacterium | reverse complement strand
CTTCTTCTTAGCCTCCTCTGAGCGTGCCCCCGGGCGCGAACGCTCAGGGGTAGCCAGCGCCCGACCTGCGAAGCCCAAAGCAAGGCTGGCCTTCGCGTTTCCCTGACGCTAGGAACCCTCCGAGGAGACCCGACATGACCGACACCACCCGCGTTCTGATTTTCGACACCACCCTGCGCGACGGCGAGCAATCGCCCGGCGCCACGATGACCCATTCCGAGAAGCTGGAGATCGCCCAACTGCTCGACGAAATGGGTGTCGACGTCATCGAGGCCGGCTTCCCGATCGCCTCGATCGGCGATTTCGAGGCGGTGAGCGACATCGCCAAACGGTCGAAGAACGCGACGATCTGCGGCCTCGCCCGCGCCAAGACCGCCGATATCGACCGCTGCTGGGAGGCGGTGAAACACGCCAGATCGCCGCGCATCCACACGTTCATCGGCACCTCGCCGCTGCATCGTGCGATCCCGAACCTGTCGATGGACGAGATGGCGCAGGTGATCCACGACACCGTCACCCAGGCGCGCAACCTGTGCGACAACGTGCAGTGGTCGCCGATGGATGCGACGCGGACCGAGCATGACTATCTGTGCCGCGTCGTCGAGATCGCGATCAAGGCGGGCGCCACCACGATCAACATCCCCGACACCGTGGGCTATACCGCGCCGGCCGAATCCGCCGCGCTGATCCGGATGCTGCTCGAGCGGGTGCCGGGCGCCGACGAGATCATCTTCGCCACCCATTGCCACAACGACCTCGGCATGGCGACGGCGAACGCGCTGGCCGCGGTCGATGCCGGCGCGCGCCAGATCGAATGCACGATCAACGGTCTGGGCGAGCGCGCGGGCAATACCGCGCTGGAAGAGGTGGTGATGGCGATGAAGGTGCGCCACGACATCATGCCCTACAACACCCGCATCGACACCACCAAGATCATGAACCTGAGCCGCCGGGTCGCGCAGGTCTCGGGCTTCCCGGTGCAGTTCAACAAGGCGATCGTCGGCAAGAACGCCTTCCTGCACGAATCGGGCATCCATCAGGATGGCGTGCTGAAGAACGTCGAGACCTTCGAGATCATGAAGCCCGCCGATATCGGCATCACCGAGACCAATATCGCGATGGGCAAGCATTCGGGCCGCGCCGCGCTGCGCTCGAAGCTGAACGATCTGGGCTATGAGATGGGCGAGAACCAGATCAACGATGTCTTCGTGCGGTTCAAGGCGCTGGCCGACCGCAAGAAGGAGATCTACGACGACGACCTGATCGCGCTGATGTCCGACAGCGCCGCCAATACCGACAGCGACTTCCTGCAGGTGAAATGGCTGCGCGTGGTCTGTGGCTCGGACGGTCAGGAAGCCGAGCTGAAGATGACCGTGGACGGCGTCGAGAAATCCGCGAAATGCGAGGGTGACGGCCCGGTCGACGCCTGCTTCAAGGCGGTGCGCGCGATCTATCCGAACGAGGCGCGGCTCAAGCTCTATCAGGTCCATGCCGTGACCGAGGGCACCGATGCGCAGGCCACCGTCTCGGTGCGTCTGGAAGAGGATGGGCGGATCGTGACCGGCTCCTCGGCCGATACCGACACGATCCTCGCCAGCGTGAAGGCCTATGTCGGCGCGCTGAACCGGCTGCGGGTGCGCCGCGAGAAGACCGCGCCCGACGCCGACATGAAGTCGGTCAGCTACAAGCTCTGACCCCTTCGCCCGCGAAATCGACGCCCGGAGCCCCGCGCTCCGGGCGTTTTCGCGCCCAGCACCGCCCCGGCCAAGGCGGAACAGCGGCGGAGATCCGCACCGGGGCAGCGTCTCGGTTGCCAACGGCCCATTTTCTGCACGAACTCGTGATGCATCGCACGAGGACAGGAAAACACCCTCCCGGCCCCATAAAAAACCCCAAAATGTTGAGAAAAGACAAGCGCCCCCCTGCCCCTTGGCGGAATGCCGCGCTCCGTCGTCGCCCCGTCCGGGAATCGGCTTTTGCTGATCCGCGCCTTTGCCTATATCGGCTGGAAACCTGACTCGGGGCCGAGTCGGGCGCTTCTTGGTTGGGATGGGACTTATGGCTTCTTTGGGCGGGATTTTCTCCTCGGATATGGCGATCGACCTCGGCACGGCGAACACGCTCGTCTACGTCAAGGGCAAGGGGATCGTCCTGAACGAGCCCTCGGTGGTCGCCTATCACGTCAAGGACGGCAAGAAGCAGGTCCTGGCCGTGGGTGAGGACGCCAAGCTCATGCTCGGCCGGACCCCCGGCTCGATCGAGGCGATCCGCCCGATGCGTGACGGTGTCATCGCCGATTTCGACAGCGCCGAAGAGATGATCAAGCACTTCATCCGCAAGGTGCACAAGCGCTCGACCTTCTCGAAACCCAAGATCATCGTCTGCGTGCCCCATGGCGCGACCCCGGTCGAGAAACGCGCGATCCGTCAGTCGGTTCTCTCGGCGGGTGCGCGCCGCGCGGGCCTGATCGCGGAACCGATCGCGGCCGCCATCGGCGCCGGGATGCCGATCACCGACCCCACGGGCTCGATGGTCGTCGACATCGGTGGCGGCACGACCGAGGTCGCGGTGCTCTCGCTGGGCGATATCGTCTATGCGCGCTCGGTGCGCGTCGGCGGCGACCGGATGGATGAGGCGATCATCTCCTATCTGCGCCGCAACCAGAACCTTCTGGTCGGCGAATCCACCGCCGAGCGGATCAAGACCACGATCGGCACCGCGCGGATGCCCGACGACGGCCGCGGCGCCTCGCTCCTCGTGCGCGGCCGTGACCTGCTCAATGGCGTGCCCAAAGAGGTTGAGATCAATCAGGCGCAGGTCGCCGAGGCGCTGGCCGAGCCGGTGCAGCAGATCTGCGACGCGGTGATGCAGGCGCTCGAGACCACGCCGCCCGATCTCGCCGCCGATATCGTCGACCGCGGCGTCATGCTCACCGGCGGCGGCGCGCTGCTGGGCGAGCTCGATCTGTCCTTGCGCGAACAGACCGGCCTCTCGATCTCGATCGCCGATCAATCGCTCAATTGTGTTGCCCTCGGCACCGGCAAGGCGCTGGAATACGAGAAGCAACTGCGGCATGTGATCGACTACGACAGCTAAGCCGACCCGGCGCCTGAGCGAAGCCCGGGCGCCCGCGCCAGAGGGAAGACGACGTGGCCCGGAACCGCGAGGATGAGGATTACGCAGGCCCCCTGCGCCGCATCGGCATTGCCGTGCTGGCGCTGATCCTCTTTGTCACCTTCCTCGTCTGGCGCATCGACAGCCCGCGCGTCGAGCGCCTGCGCCACGCCTTCATCGACCGCTTCGTGCCGACCTTCGACTGGGCGATGGTGCCGGTGACGCAATTCCTCGACATGATCGAGGGGTTCCAGTCCTACGCGCGCATCTACGAACAGAACCAGGAACTGCGCCGTGAGCTGCAGCAGATGAAATCCTGGAAAGAGGCCGCGGTGCAGCTCGAGCAGCAAAACGCCAAGCTGCTGGCGCAAAACCAGGTGCGGCTGGACCCGAAACTGACCTCAGTCTCTGGCGTGGTTCTGGCCGACAGCGGCTCTCCCTTCCGGCAATCGGTGCTCCTGAACGTCGGTTCGCGCGATGGCGTGGTCGATGGCTGGGCCACGATGGACGGGCTCGGCCTCGTCGGGCGCATCTCGGGCGTGGGGCGCACCACGAGCCGGGTCGTTCTGCTCACCGATACCTCCTCGCGGATCCCGGTCACGATCCAGCCCTCGGGCCAGCGCGCGATCCTTGCGGGGGACAACTCGACCTTCCCGCCCGTCGATTTCCTCGAACATCCCGAACAGGTGCGCCCGGGCGACCGGGTGATCAGCTCGGGCGATGGCGGGGTCTTCCCGGCGGGGCTTCTGGTCGGGCAAATCCTCCAAGGTCAGGACCGCCGCCTGCGGGTGCGGCTGGCGGCCGATTACGAACGCCTCGATTTCCTGCGCGTGCTGCGCAGCCACCCGGCCGAGCGGCTGCTCGACGCGGGCCCCCTCGTGCCCCCCGCCCCCGCCCCCGGCCCCGAAGCCGCACTTGCCGAGCCCGCCCCGAGGGCCGCGCCATGATCGACCCGCAGACCTCGCGCCGGATCGCCCATCGCGGGCTCTATGTCGGGCTCGTCGCGCTGGTGATGTTCCTGCGGCTCTTGCCGGTCAACCCGGTGGCGCATGGCCTGCCCGGCCCCGATCTGACGCTCGCGCTCACCCTCGCCTGGGTGCTGCGCCGCCCCGAATACGTGCCTGCGGCGCTGATCGTCGCGGTCTTCCTGCTCGAAGATCTGATGTTCTGGCGCCCCGTCGGACTGATGACGCTGATCGTTCTGGGCGCCACCGAATTCCTGCGCGCCCGCGAGGCCGCCTCGCGCGATCTGCCCTTCGTTCTGGAACTGATCATGGTGGCGGCGGTGATGCTTGGAATTCTGGTTGTGAACCGGCTCGTGCTCTCGCTCGTCGTGGTGGAGCAGCCGCCGCTCGGGCTCGAGCTTCTGCGCTATCTCTCGACGCTTGCGGCCTACCCCTTCGTGGTGGCACTCTCGCGCATGGCCTTCGGTCTGCGGCGCGCGGCGCCCGGCGAGGTCGATGCCTGGGGCAACCGGTTGTAGGGGGCGGGCAAGGCGATGAAACGCACGCAGAAACAGAGCCAGGAAAGCCGCTCGAAGATCACCCGCCGCGGGCTCATGCTGGGCGGCGCGCAGGGGGCGATCGTCGCCATCCTCGCCATGCGGATGCGCAAGATGCAGCTCGAGCAGGCCAATGAATACCGGATGCTCTCGGATGGCAACTCGGTCAAGATCCGCCTGATCCCCCCCGCGCGCGGCCTGATCTATGACCGCAACGGCGCGCTCATCGCCGGCAACGAACAGAATTACCGCGTGACAATCACCCGCGAGGATGCGGGCGACGTGCCCACGGTGCTCGAGGATCTGCGCCGCCTCCTGCCGATCAGCGAGGCCGACGCCGAGGAAATCCTCGCCGAGGTCAAGCGCCGCCCGCCGCACGCCCCGGTGACGGTGGCCGACCGCCTGAGCTGGGAGGAATTTTCGCGCGTTGCGGTCAACGCCCCCGCCCTGCCCGGCGTCACCCCCGAGGTGGGCCTCTCGCGGCTCTATCCGCGGGCCGAGGATTTCGCCCATGTCGTGGGCTATGTCGGCCCGGTCTCGGATTACGACCTGAGCCTGATCGAGAACCCCGATCCGCTGCTCTCGATCCCGAAATTCCAGCTCGGCAAGACCGGCGTCGAGGCCAAGATGGAAGAGGAGCTGCGGGGGCACGCCGGGCAACGGCGCGTCGAGGTCAACAGTGCCGGGCGCGAGATGCGCGAGCTCGACCGGGTCGAGGGCGATCCGGGCGAGAACCTGCAACTGACCATCGACTACCGGCTGCAGAATTACGCCCTTCAGCGGCTCGGAGACGAAAGCGCCGCCGCGGTGGTGATCGACGTCACGAATGGCGATATCCTCGCCATCGCCTCGGCGCCCTCCTTCGATCCGAACCTCTTCGTGCGCGGCATTTCGGGGGCGGATTATCGCGGGCTGATGCAGGACGATCACCGCCCGCTCGCCGATAAATCGGTGCAGGGCCTCTATCCGCCCGGCTCGACCTTCAAGGTGGTCACCGCGCTCGCCGCGCTCGAGGCCGGCGTCATCGGCTCCGAGGATACGGTGCGCTGCCCGGGCTATATCGAGATGGGCGGGCGGCGTTTCCACTGCTGGAAGCGCTCGGGGCATGGCCATGTCAATGTCGTGCAAAGTCTCGAGCAGAGCTGCGACGTCTTCTATTACGAGGTCGCCCAGAAGGTCGGCATCGACAAGATTTCCGCGATGGCGCGCAAGCTCGGCGTGGGTGTGCGCCACGATCTGCCGATGTCGGCAGTGGCCGAGGGGCTCGCCCCCACCAAGGCGTGGAAACAGGAGCGCTATGGCAAGGACTGGCTGATCGGCGACACGATCAACAGCTCGATCGGTCAGGGCTACGTGCTCGCCTCGCCGCTGCAGCTCGCGGTGATGACGGCACGGGTTGCGACCGGACGCGCGGTCGAGCCGCGGCTGATCCGTTCGCGCGACGGCGTCGAGGTGCCGGAGACCGAGGCTCCGCCGCTCGGCCTCGAGGAGGACTGGCTCGACCATGTCCGGCGCGGCATGATCGCGGTGATGAACGGCTCGCGCGGCACGGCGCGGGCCTCTCGCATCGCGGCCGCGGAGTGGAAGATGGCGGGCAAGACCGGCACGAGCCAGGTCCGCTCGGCCGTGGTCGACAACCATTCGGTGCCCTGGGAACAGCGCGACCACGCGCTCTTTGTCTGCTATGCGCCCGTCGACAATCCGAAATATGCCGTCAGCCTGATCGTGGAACACGGCGGCGGCGGCTCCTCGACGGCGGCGCCGCTGGCGCGCGACATCCTGCTCTTCGCGCTTGCGGGAGGGGTTCCACCGCTCGCGGCCTATCCCGAGGGCGCCCGCGCCAAGGCCCGCGATCTGCACGAGCACATGGATCTCGTCGATCCCGAAACGGTGCCCACCAGCGGCTCGAGCCGCGCCTGAGGAGCCGCGATGTCCTATCTCGAAAGCAATCTCAAGACGGTGCCGACCGGGATCCGCAAGGTTCTCTATCTCAACTGGCCGCTCGTCTTCCTGCTCGCGGCCGTCGCCTGCACCGGCTTCCTGATGCTCTATTCGGTCTCGGGCGGCGATCTGGCGACCTGGTCCGAGCCGCAGATGAAGCGCTTCGGCGTCGGCATGGCGGCGATGCTGGTCGTGGGGTTCACCCCGATCTGGTTCTGGCGCAACATGTCGGCGGTGGCCTATCTGATCGCGCTCCTGCTCCTCGTCGCGGTCGAGTTCTTCGGCGCGATCGGCATGGGCGCGCAGCGCTGGCTCGAGATCGGCCCGATCCGGATTCAGCCCTCCGAGCTGATGAAGATCGCCATGGTGATGTTTCTGGCCGCCTATTACGACTGGCTCCCGCCCGAGCGCGTCTCGCGCCCGCTCTGGGTGCTGGTGCCGGTGGTGCTGATCCTGCTGCCGACCTTCCTCGTGCTGACCCAGCCCGACCTTGGCACCGCGGTCATGCTGGTGATGGGCGGCGGTATCGTGATGTTCGCGGCCGGGGTGAGCCTTTGGTATTTCGGCACGGTGATCGCGCTGGTCGTGGCGCTCGTCTTCACCGTGATGGAGAGCCGCGGCACCGACTGGCAACTGCTGCACGACTATCAATACAAGCGCATCGACACTTTCCTCGACCCGGCGGCCGACCCCTTGGGCGCGGGCTACAACATCATGCAGGCGCAGATCGCACTCGGCTCGGGCGGCTGGTCGGGGCGCGGCTTCATGCAGGGCACGCAGAGCCACCTGAACTTCCTGCCCGAGAAACACACCGACTTCATCTTCACCACGCTCGCCGAGGAATTCGGCTTCGTGGGCGCGTTTTCGCTGCTGATGCTCTACACCGGGATCATCGCCTTCTGCCTCTATTCGGCGCTGGTGAACAAGGACCGCTATTCGAGCCTTCTGACCATCGGCATCGCCGGCACCTTCTTTCTGTTCTTCGCGATCAACATGGCGATGGTGATGGGGCTGATGCCGGTCGTCGGCGTGCCGCTGCCGCTCGTCAGTTACGGGGGCACCGCGATGATGATCCTGCTCGCCGCCTTCGGCCTCGTGCAGAGCGCCCATATCCACCGGCCACGATAGGAACCCATCCGAATGCTGAACGTTCTCTTTGCCGGCTCCATGAAAGACTGGCCCGACTACGAGCCCGCGCTGACGCGCGCGCTCTCCGAAGCCGGGATCACCGCACAGATCGCCCTGCCGGACGCGATCGCCCCCGAAGCCGTCGACTACATCGTCTACGCGCCCTCCGGCCCGGTCAGCGATTTCACCCCCTTCACCCGCGCCCGCGCAGTGCTCAGCCTCTGGGCCGGGGTCGAGCGGGTGGTCGGCAACCCGACGCTCACCCAGCCGCTCTGCCGGATGGTCGACGAAGGGCTCGAACGCGGCATGGTCGAATGGGTCACCGGTCAGGTGCTGCGCGCCCATCTCGGGCTCGACCGCTACGGCGAGCCGCAGGACGGGCGCTGGGATCCGGTGGTGCCGCCGCTCGCCCCGGAACGCTCGGTGGTGCTGCTCGGCCTCGGCGTGCTTGGTGCTGCCTGCGCGGGGATGCTCGCAACCCTCGGCTTTCGCGTGACCGGCTGGAGCCGCACGCCGAAGACGATCCCGGGCGTCGACTGCCTCTCGGGGCCCGAGGGTCTGCACGCGGCCCTGTCGCGCGGCGAGATCCTCGTGACGATCCTGCCCAACACCCCCGAGACCGAGAACCTGCTGAATGCCGAAACGCTGGCGATGTTGCCGCGCGGGGCGGTGATCCTGAACCCCGGCCGCGGCACGCTGATCGACGATGCGGCGCTGCTCGCGGCGCTCGATGCGGGTCAGGTCGGACAGGCGACGCTCGATGTCTTCCGCACCGAGCCGCTGCCCTCGGGCCACCCCTACTGGATCCATCCCCGCGTCACGGTCACCCCCCATATCGCCGCCGCCACCCGGCCGCTCTCGGCCGCGCGCGTGGTGGCCGAGAACATCCGCCGCGCAGAGGCGGGCGCGCCCCTGTTGCATCTGGTCGACCGCGCGCGGGGCTACTGAGGCAAGGGTCTCCGCCCCGCCCGGGATATTTGAACCAGATGACAGATCATCAACTGTGCAAAAATATCCCGGGGTGAATGGGCCGCAGGCCCAGAGGGGCAGCGCCCCTGCTACTTCGCCAGCCGATGCGCAAGCGCCCGCGCCACCGCCACCGCGAGCAGGATCCGCAGCGCATGATGCGCGGTGACATAGACGATGCTCATCTGCAGGCTGAGCGCGATCAGCGACATCTCGATCAGCCCGCCGGGCGCGAAGGCGAGGAAGACCGCCGCCGGCGGCTCATCGACGAAGCCCGCGAGTGCGAAGGCACAGGCAACGGCAAGCGTCATGGCAAGCGAGGTCGAGAGCGCCGCGAGCCGGATCGCGAGCCAGAACCGCGACAGCGCCATCCCCGCAAACCGCACCCCGAGCGAAGTGCCGATCACCACTTGCGTGAACCCCACGAGCCAGCCCGGCGGACTGCCCTGCGCGAGGCCCGCCAGATGCACCAGCGCCGAGACCACGATCGGCCCGGTGACCATGCCGCCGGGCATCTTGAACTTCCACCCGAGCCAGCCGCCGATCACCCCCGACCCGATCAGCCAGGGCAGATCGGCAAGCGTCATCGGCGCGCGGTCAAGGCTCGCCCCCCCGGCCGAGCCGACCATATGCCCGCTCATCACCGAGAAGAAGATCGGCACCGAGACGAGGGTCACGATCAGCCGCAGGAACTGCAGCATGGTCAGCATCGCCGGATCGCCCCCCATCTCCTCGCCCATCTGCACCGTCTCGATCAGCCCGCCGGGCGCGGTGCCGAAGAAGGCGGTGACCGGATCGACGAGGCCGGTGGCGCGCACGGCCCGAAAGCTCAGCACATGGGCGACCGGGATGAAGACCGCGATCCCCAGAAGCGAGGGCCACCAGTCGCGCACCTGCGCGAGGATCGCCGGGCTGAAATTGCCACCGATCGCCACGCCGATCACCGGCACGAAGAGCATCCGCAGCGTCATCGGGAACTGCATCGGATGGCCCATCGGGCGCCAGCCGCCGAGCGCGGGCACCGCCACCGCCAGCAGCGCGCCCAGAAGCATCGGCAAGGGCAGGTGAATGAATTTCCCGACAAAGCCGCCCGCGATGCCGATGGCGAAGGTCAGCGCGAAGGTCGGCAGGTGCAGTTTGTCGGAAATGAAGCGCATTCAGGGGGAGGTCCTTTGCCTGCGACAACCTGTCACTCGGGCGCGGCCTCGGCAAGGGGGGTGCTTGCGCCCTCGGACATCATGCGCTCGTCCCGCGCGGCGAGCCGCACGAGGATCACGGCCGCAAGGGCCAGCAGTGTCTCGAAAACCCGCGTCAGATCGAGCATCCGCGCCAGAAGGATGGTGCCGGTCGACCCATCGGTCAGGGCAAGCTGAAGAATGTTCAGGTCAAACGCGCAAAGTGCTGCGATCAGTGCGCTCGCGAGCAGACCCACACCGATGAGCAGCCGCACCAGCCAGCCGCGCGCCCCGAGCGCGAGCCACACCAGAACCGGCGCGCCGATCCCGATCTGCCACAGGAAGACCCGGCCCCGCTCCCAGGCCCAGATCCGCTTGAGGGCGCCCTCGATCCCCGCCTCGGACGGCCAGATCGCAAGCCCGGCGAACCACAGGAGTTGCGCGGCCACGAAGAGCCCGGCCAGACGCCAGAGCCAGCGGCGCCCCGCACCCGTCGAAGGTGGCGCGCTTACCAATGCGGCGGCTTCTGATCGGCGAGAGGGATCTGCCCGCCCGCGGAATATTCGCGCTCGGCCTCGCGCTCCATCAGCAGGCCCAGAAGCCGCCCCATCCGCGCGATCTCGCGGGTCTGACCCGCGACCACATCCGAGAGCTCATCGACCGTGCGGCGCAGATGCGCGAGCTCTTCTTCGGCGCGATCCATCCTGTCCTGCATCCCATTCTCCTTGCCGGGCCAAGCCCGCTTGCCGCGCCGCGGCCCATCCGCTACACCCTCGCGCGAGTGAAGCCCAGGTGCAAGCCGAAGGAAGACCATGGCCAAGGACAAGATCCGCCGCCCGCGCGCCGAGACCCCGAAGGGGTTTCGCGATTATTTCGGGGCCGAGGTGAGTGAGCGCAACGAGATGCTCGCCACCATTGCCGAGGTCTATCGCGCCCATGGCTTCGATCCGCTGGAGACGAGCGCCGTCGAGACGGTCGAGGCTCTGGGCAAGTTCCTGCCCGATGTGGACCGTCCCAACGAAGGGGTGTTCGCCTGGCAGGACGAGGGCGGCGACTGGCTCGCGCTGCGCTATGACATGACCGCGCCGCTCGCGCGGGTGGCGGCGCAGTTCCGCAATGACCTGCCCAGCCCCTATCGGCGCTATACGATGGGCCCGGTCTGGCGCAACGAAAAGCCCGGGCCGGGGCGGTTCCGCCAGTTTTATCAATGCGATGCCGATACGGTGGGCGCCGCGAGCGTGGCCGCCGATGCGGAAATCTGCGGCATGCTCAGCGATACGCTCGAAGCCGTCGGCATTCCGCGCGGCGATTATCTGGTGCGGGTGAACAACCGCAAGGTGCTGAACGGGGTGATGGAGGTCGCGGGCGTACTCGATCCCTCCGATCCCGAGAAATTCGCCGAGGCCCGCGGCACCGTGCTGCGCGCCATCGACAAATTCGACAAGTTCGGCGAGGCGGGCGTGCGCGCGCTGATGGGTGCAGGGCGGCTCGATGCCTCGGGCGATTTCACCAAGGGCGCGGGGCTCTCGGACGAACAGGCCGATATCGTGATGGGCTTCATGAGCGCCAAGCGCGACACCGGCACGGCCACGGCCGCTCGGCTGCGCGAGCTGGTCACCGGCTCGGCGCTGGGGCTCGACGGCGTCAACGAGCTCGAACTGATCGCCGAACTCCTCGACGGGCAGGGCTATGGCGCCGATCGCATCGTGATCGACCCCTCCGTGGTGCGCGGCTTGGGCTATTACACCGGCCCGGTCTTCGAGGCCGAGCTGACCTTCGAGATCCTCGACGAAAAGGGCCGCCCGCGGCAATTCGGTTCGGTCTCGGGCGGCGGGCGCTATGACGATCTGGTCAAGCGTTTCACGGGGCAGGAAGTGCCGGCGACCGGGGTTTCGATCGGCGTCGACCGGCTCCTGTCGGCACTGCGCGCCAAGGGTCGGATCGGCGGCGCGGCGCAGGGCCCCGTGGTGGTGACGGTGATGGACCGCGACCGGATGGGCGAGTATCTCGCCATGGCGGCCGAGCTGCGCCGCGCGGGTATCCGGGCAGAGGTCTATCTGGGCAACCCGAAGAACTTCGGCAATCAGCTCAAATACGCCGACAAGCGCGAAAGCCCGGTCGCCGTGATCCAAGGCTCGGACGAGGCCGCCCGCGGTGTGGTGCAGATCAAGGATCTGGTTCTGGGCGCGCAGATCGCCGCCGAGGCGACAGTTGAAGAATGGAAATCCCAACCGGCGCAATTCGAGGCGAACCGCGGGGAAATGGTTGAAAAAGTGAAAGCCATCCTTGCCCGCAATCAAGCCCGGGGGGCGCTCTGATGGCCTCCAAGGCTGCGGCCCGCGCCTGTGGTGAGCGTCTGCTGGCCGCCTTCGCCGCCGCCGGCGCCGCCGAGATCGCGCCCGATATCCTGCAGCCGGCCGAGGTTCTGCTCGATCTCTATGGTGAGGATATTCGCGCGCGCGCCTATGTGACCTCGGACCCGGCCCGTGGCGAGATGATGCTGCGCCCGGATTTCACCGTGCCCGTGGTGCAGGAGCACATGGCCGGCGGCGCCGAGCCCGCGCGCTATTGCTATATGGGCGAGGTGTTTCGCAAACAGGACCACCTCGGCGCTGCACGCGTCGCGGAATATATTCAGGCGGGCTATGAGGTTTTCGACCGCGAAGACCCCGAGGCCGCCGATGCCGAGGCCTTTGCCCTGATCGCGGCACAGGTCGCACATCTGGGCCTGACCGCGACGATCGGCGATATCGGCATTCTGCGCGCCGCCGTCGAGGGGCTCGACACGATCCCTGCCCGCAAGGAGGCGCTCGCCCGTCACATCTGGCGCCCGCAACGCTTCCACAAGCTGATGGCACGCTATGCCGGGCTCGAACCCGCGCCCGCCACCCGCGCGGCGCTCCTGTCTGGCCTGCGACCCGGCGCGCCCTGGATCGGCCTGCGCAGCACCGACGAGATGGAAGCCCGCATCGCCCGCCTGCGCCTCGATGCCACCGCCGCCCCGATCCCAGCCGAGGATGTCGCACGGCTCGACGCGCTTTTCGCGCTGCGCTGCCCGGCTCCGCAAGCGCCTGCCCGGCTGCGCGCGCTCGGCCTGCCCGCGATCGAAGCCGCCATCGCCCGGCTCGAACGCCGTCTGGCCGCGCTGGCCGCCCGGGGCGTGGCCACCGAGGCGCTGCGGTTTGATGCCAGCCACGGCCGCACCACGATGGAATATTACGACGGCTTCGTCTTCACCCTCTCGGCCGCCGATCCGGCCCTGCCGCCCGTCGCCTCGGGCGGGCGCTATGACGCGCTGACGCGGGTTCTGGGCGGCGGACGCGAGATCCCCGCGGTGGGCGGCGTGATCCGCCCCGGCCTCGTGGCCGATCTGGAGGGTGCGCAATGACGATCAAGCTCGGGGTGCCCTCGAAGGGCCGTCTGATGGAGCAATGCTTCGACTGGTTCGCCTCGCGCGGGCTGACCCTGCGCCGCACCGGGTCGGACCGCGAATATGCCGGGGCCGTCGAGGGCGCCGAGGGGCTCGAGCTGGTGCTGCTCTCGGCGGGCGAGATTCCGCGAGAGCTCGCCGCGGGCCGCATCCATCTGGGCGTCACTGGCTCGGATCTAGTGCGCGACAAGCTGGCCGATTGGTCGGCACAGGTGGTCGAGCTCGCACCGATGGGCTTTGGCCATGCCGATCTGATCATCGCCGTGCCGGCGGCCTGGGCCGATGTCGACACGCTCGAAGACCTCGACGCGGCAGCGCACGCCTTCCGTGCCGCACATGGCTTCCGGCTGCGGATTGCCACGAAATATCATCGGCTTGTGCGCGACTACCTGACCCGTGAAGGCGTCGCCGATTACCAACTCGTCGACAGCCAGGGCGCGACCGAAGGTACGGTCAAGAACCTGACCGCCGAGGCCATCGCCGATATCACCTCCTCGGGCGAAACTTTGCGCGCCAACCACCTGAAGATCCTGTCCGATGCGCTGATCCACCAGAGCCAGGCGACGCTCTTCGCCGCCCGTGCAGCCGACTGGACCGGTGAAGAGGCGCGGCTGGCTGCCCTTTGCCAGCAGCTTGGCGTTGCGCGCCCTGATTTCTGATGCGCCGCGGGGGTTTCCCACCCCCGCACCCCCGGAGAGTATTGGGGCCAAGAAAAAGCAATGGGCTTTCCCTGTCCGAAATACTCCGTGGTGAATTCGGGCGCAGCCCGAAGAGGGGCGGCGCCCCTAAAGTTCTTCCACCAGCGCGACGCCGCGCAGGGACCGGATCGCCCCCTTCACCTGCGGATTGACCGGGAATTCGCGGCCCGCGTTCAGCCGATAGCGGCAGTTGCGCTCGGGGTCGAAGACGGTGAAGGCGATCGGCCCGCGGCCGCGCACCTTGCCCTCGGCGGCGACCCGTTCGAGCAGCGCCGCGATCGAGGGCACCGCCTCGGGCGTTTCCACATGGATCATCAGCCCCGAGGCCCCCGCATCGGCCGCGACCGTGTCGATCGGGGACGCGCCTTGCGCCAACATCTTCACCGTCTCGCCCTCGGCCTCGACCTTGACGGTCAGCACAACCGCTTGGCCCGGCTCAAGATATTGCCGGCAGGCCTCGAGCGTGTCGGAGAAAACCGTGACCTCATAGGGCCCGGTCGGGTCCGACATCGAGACGAAAGCAAAGCGGTTGCCCTTGGCCGATTTGCGCTCGGAGCGCGCGGCGACCTGCCCCGCGATCTTGCCAATGAAGGCGCCGGTGGCGATTGCCTTGGCGCTGATCTCGGCCAAGGTCATCACCTTCTTGCGCTTTAGCGCGGGCAGGTAGTCATCGAGCGGGTGACCCGAGAGATAGAAGCCGATCGCCTTGTGTTCCTCGGCCAGTCGCTCGCCCGGGAGCCAGTCGTCGGTATCGGCCATCCGCGGCGGCGGCAGATCGTCACCCGCCTCGCCAAAGAGCGACACCTGCGCCGAGGATTTCGCCTCAATCACCGCCGCCGACCAGGCCGAGAGCTGATCGAGGCTTTCGAAGACCCGCTTGCGGTTCGGGTCGAGCAGATCGAAGGCCCCGGCGCGCGCGAGCATCTCCAGCGGCCGCTTGCCGATGCGCTTCAGGTCACAGCGCCGGGCGAAATCGATCACGTCGCGGAACGGCACCCCGTCGCGCGCCTCGACGATCAGCTTCATCGCCTCGACGCCCACGTTCTTGAGTGCGCCGAGCGCGTAGACCAACTTCTGATCCACCACGTCGAAGGTCGCGAGCGAGCGGTTCACGCAGGGCGGGATCACCTCGATATCGAGGCCGCGCCGCGCCTCGCCCATATAGATCGCGAGTTTGTCGGTCAGATGGATATCGCAGTTCATGACGCCCGCCATGAACTCGACCGGATGGTTCGCCTTGAGCCAGGCCGTCTGATAGCTCACGATCGCATAGGCGGCCGCGTGCGATTTGTTGAACCCGTAGTTCGCGAATTTCTCCAGCAGGTCAAAGACTTCTCCGGATTTCTTCGCGTCGATATTGTGGGTGGCCTTGGCGCCCTCGATGAATTTCGGGCGCTCCTTGGCCATCTCCTCGGCGATCTTCTTGCCCATCGCGCGGCGCAGAAGGTCGGCGCCGCCGAGCGAATAGCCGGCCATGACCTGCGCGATCTGCATCACCTGTTCCTGATAGACGATGATGCCCTGGGTCTCGGCCAGGATCGGGTCGATGGTCGGGTGGAGGGATTCAAGCGGACGCAGCCCGTGCTTGACCTCGCAGTAGACGGGGATGTTCTCCATCGGGCCGGGGCGGTAAAGCGCCACGAGCGCCACGATATCCTCGATACAGGTGGGCTTCATGCGCCGGAGCGCATCCATCATCCCCGTCGATTCCACCTGGAAGACGGCAACGGTGTGGGCCTTGGCGTAAAGCTCATAGGTCTTGGCATCGTCGATCGGGATCGCGTTGATCTCGTTCTCGGCGCCCTCGGGCGGGGCGTAAAGCGTGACGCCCGAGGCATCGACATGGAGCGGACGGCCGGATTTGCGAATGAGGCTGACGGCATTCTGAATGACCGTGAGGGTCTTCAGACCCAGAAAGTCGAACTTCACCAGACCCGCCTGCTCGACCCATTTCATGTTGAACTGGGTCGCCGGCATGTCCGAGCGCGGATCCTGATAAAGCGGCACAAGCTCGTCCAAGGGCCGGTCGCCGATCACCACCCCCGCCGCGTGGGTCGAGGCGTTCCGCAGAAGCCCTTCGATCTGCTGGGCATAGTTCAGCAGCCGCTCGACCACCTCCTCGGCGCGCGCCGCCTCGCGCAGCCGCGGCTCATCGGCCAGAGCCTTCTCGATCGAGACGGGTTTAACCCCCTCGACCGGGATCATCTTGGAAAGCTTGTCGACCTGCCCATAGGACATTTGCAACACGCGGCCCACGTCACGCACCGCCGCCTTGGACAAAAGCGCCCCAAATGTGATGATTTGCCCAACCTTGTCGCGGCCGTATTTGCCCTGCACATAGCGGATCGTTTCCTCGCGGCGATCCATGCAGAAGTCGATGTCGAAGTCAGGCATCGAGACCCGCTCGGGGTTCAGGAAGCGTTCGAACAGGAGCGAATAGCGCAAAGGATCGAGGTCGGTGATCGTCAGCGCATAGGCCACCAGCGAGCCCGCCCCCGAGCCCCGGCCCGGACCGACCGGAATTTCGTTGTCCTTCGACCATTTGATGAAGTCGGCAACGATCAGGAAGTAGCCCGGAAAGCCCATCTGCTCGATGATGCCCAGCTCGAATTTCAGCCGATCTTCGTATTCTTCGACCGAGGCCGCATGCGGGATCACCGCAAGGCGCGCGCGTAGACCGTCCCAGGCCTGACGGCGCAACTCCTCGACCTCGTCATCGGCGAATTTCGGCAGGATCGGCTTGCGCTTGTAGGTCGCGAAAGCACAGCGCTTCGCGATCTCGACGGTGTTTTCCAAGGCCTCCGGCAGATCGGCGAACAAGGCCGCCATCTCGGCTTCGGATTTCAGGTAATGCTGCGGCGTCAAACGGCGCCGAGGTTCGATCTGGTCAACATAGGCCCCCTCGGCGATGCAGATCAGCGCGTCATGGGCCTCGAACATGTCGGATTTTGGAAAGTAGACATCGTTCGTCGCGACAATCGGCAGACCCATGTCATAGGCCATTTCCAGAAACGGCCGCTCGGTCGCGCGCTCGCCCTCGGTCAGTTGACCGCCCTCGCCCGGATGGCGCTGCAGCTCGACATAGAGCCGGGTGGGATAGATCCCGGCCAACCGCTCCATCAAGAGCCGCGCCTTGCCCGCCTGCCCCATCTGGATCAGCCGCCCGACCGGGCCCTCAGCCCCGCCAGAGAGGCAAATGAGCCCCTCGGAATGCGCCTCCAACTCCTCCATCGTGACCTGCACGAGCCCGCCATGCTTGTCGACATAAAGGCATGAACTCAGCTTCATCAGGTTCATGTAGCCTGCTTCGGTCTGCGCCAGCAAAACGACAGGCGCGGGCATCCGCACCTTCTCGCCCGGGGCCGCCGGATCGAAGGCGACCGAGACCTGACAACCCACGATCGGCTGCAACCCTGCGCCCTGCGCGAGCACGGAAAATTCCAGCGCCGCGAACATCGCATTGGTGTCGGTGACCGCAATCGCGGGAATATTGGCCGCATCGCACAGCTTGATCAGCTTCTTGACCGGCACCGCGCCTTCGAGAAGCGAATATTCGGTGTGAACGCGGAGATGGATGAATCGGGGAGCTACCATTGGCACAGATTAGGGGCGCAAGCGTCCGGGTGAAAGCCCCCGTAGCGCGCGAAACCGTCTGCCAGAGGCCGCATAGAAAACAGCCGTTCCCGATCCGGCAACACGGCGCTGCCCATTCGACAGCAGGGGCGAGAAACGCCGGGCTTGCCAAGTCGCCCCCCGTCGGTTTTGCTCGGGTGATCTCAGGCTTCGCTTTACGCCGCATCGGGCGCAGCCACCTCCAGACTCGTATCGCGGCGGGTGAACCGATGAAAATTTCGTTTCTTCTGAACGGAGAAACCCGGGAGCTCGAGGTCACCGACCCGACCCAGAGCGTGCTCGACTGGCTCCGCGCAGAGGGGCTCACCGGCACCAAGGAAGGCTGCAACGAAGGCGATTGCGGAGCCTGCACGGTGATGGTGAGCGATGCCACGGGCACCCGTGCGCTCAATGCCTGCATCCTGATGCTGCCCCATCTCGACGGCTGCGCCTTGCGCACGGTCGAGGGCGTCTCGGGCCCCGATGGCACCCTGCATCCGGTGCAAAAGGCGATGGTCGAGCATCATGGAAGCCAGTGCGGCTTCTGCACGCCCGGCTTCGTGATGTCGATGGCCACGGCGCATTGCAATCACCGCACGGATCACGACGACCTGCTCGCCGGCAATCTCTGCCGCTGCACCGGCTATGCGCCGATCATCCGCGCCGCCGTAGCCGCCGAAGCGGCGCCGGTCCCCACATGGATGACCGATGCGCCCCCGTCAAAGACCCCGGCGGAGGTGCAGGAGGGCCCCGGCTTCCTGCCCGACAGCGCCGATGCCTTGGCCTCTTGGTATCTCGCCCACCCGCAAGCCACGCTGATCGCCGGCGCGACTGATGTGGCGCTCTGGGTCACCAAGCAATTGCGCGAGTTGCCCGAGGTCGCTTTCCTCAGGCATTGCACCGATATCGCGCAGATCACCGAGACCGAAACGGGGGCCGAGATCGGCGCCATGGTCAGCATCGCCGCCCTGCGCCAATGGGCCGAGGGGCCGCATCCGGCGCTGGCCTCGCTCCTACGGCGCTTCGCCAGCGAGCAGGTCCGCGGCGCGGCCACGATCGGCGGCAATATCGCCAATGGCTCGCCCATCGGTGATGGCCCGCCCGCCCTGATCGCGATGGGCGCGACCCTGCGCTTGCGTCGCGGCGACGCGCGGCGCGAGATGCCGCTCGAGGATTTCTTCCTCGATTATCGCAAGCAGGACCGGCAGCCCGGCGAATTCGTCGAGGCCGTGATCTTGCCGAAATCGGCACCGGATCTGGCCTGCTACAAACTCTCGAAACGGTTCGATCAGGATATTTCCGCGGTCTGCGGCTGCTTCAATATCACCCGAAAAGGTTCGATTATTGAAAGCGCGCGCGTGGCCTTCGGCGGCATGGCCGCGACCCCGAAACGCGCCTCCGCCTTCGAGGCGGCGCTGATCGGCCAGCCCTTTACTGAGGCCACGATCGCCACCGCCCTGCCGAAGCTGGCGGAAGATTTCAAACCGCTCTCGGACATGCGCGCGAGCGCCGCCTATCGGCTCGAAGCCGCGCAGGCGATGGCCTTGCGATACCTGCGCGAGGCCGAGGGCGAGCTCACCTCGGTGCTGGAGGTGAGCGCATGACGACCGGAACCTCGACACCGCACGACAGCGCGGAACTGCATGTCACCGGCCGCGCGCGCTATGTCGATGACACGCCGCTGCCCGCGGGCGCGCTGCATCTGGCCTTCGGCCTCTCGACCGAGGCCTCGGCCGAGATCACCGCGATCGACCTCGACGCCGTGCGCGCGGCGCCGGGTGTGGTCGCGGTCCTCGAGGCCCACGACCTGCCCTTCGCCAATGATGTCTCACCCGCACCGATCCCCGAGCCGCTTCTGGCCACGGGCGAGGTGCATTTCTTCGGCCAGCCGATCTTCCTCGTGGTGGCCACAAGCCATATCGCGGCGCGCAAGGCCGCGAAACTCGGGCGCATCAGCTATGCCCCCCGCCCCGCGCTCCTGACCCTCGATCAGGCTGTGGCGGCAGAGAGCATGTTCGAAGGCGGGCCGGTGATCTGGTCGCGCGGCGATACGGCTGCGGCGCTGAGCGGCGCCACTCATATCGCCGAAGGCACGATCGAGATCGGCGGGCAGGAGCATTTCTACCTCGAGGGGATGGCCGCGGCCGCGCTGCCCGGCGATCAGGGGATGACGATCCTCTGCTCGAGCCAGCACCCGACCGAGATCCAGCACAAGGTCGCCGAGGCGATCGGCCTCCATATGCATGACGTGCGCGTCGAGATGCGGCGGATGGGCGGCGGGTTCGGCGGCAAGGAGAGCCAGGGCAACCACCTCGCCGTCGCCTGTGCGGTGGCCGCGCGGCTGACGGGCCGGGCCTGCAAGATGCGCTATGATCGCGACGACGACATGGTGATCACCGGCAAGCGCCACGATTTCCGCATTCATTACAAGATCGGCGCCGATGCCGAGGGGCGGATCCTGGGTGCCGATTTCCTGCAGATCGCACGCTGCGGCTGGTCGCCGGACCTGAGCCTGCCGGTCTGCGACCGCGCGATGCTCCATGCCGACAACGCCTATTTCATCCCCGCGCTGCGCGTCGAGAGCCATCGGATGCGCACCAACACCCAGTCGAACACCGCCTATCGCGGCTTCGGCGGGCCGCAGGGGATGCTCGGGATCGAGCGCGCGATGGAGCATCTGGCCCATGTGATCGGGATCGAGCCCGCCGAGTTGCGGCGCATGAATTACTACACAGCGGCCGACAGCGCCCCCGTGCAGAGCACACATTACGGGCAGGAGGTCGAGGATTTCATCCTGCAGGAAATCACGGCAGAGTTGGAGAAATCGAGCGATTACGCCGCCCGCAAGGCCGAGATTGCGGCATGGAATAGCAAAAATCGAACCTTGAAGCGGGGGATCGCGCTCAGCCCCGTGAAATTCGGGATCTCCTTCACGCTGACCCATCTCAATCAGGCCGGCGCCCTCGTCCACGTCTATTCCGACGGCTCGGTACAGATCAACCACGGCGGCTCCGAGATGGGGCAAGGCCTGCATCAGAAATGCCGTCAGGTGGCCGCCCGCGTCTTTGGCGTCGAGACCGATGTGGTGCGGATCACCGCGACGGACACGTCGAAAGTGCCCAATACCTCGGCCACCGCGGCCTCCTCGGGTGCCGATCTCAATGGCATGGCGGTCAAGGTGGCGGCCCAGACGATCCGCGACCGGATCGCGGCCTATATCGCCACGCGCGAGGGCTGTGACATCGCCGAGGTCGGCTTCGAGGGGGGCAAGGTGCGCGCCGCGGGCCGCGAATGGCCCTTCGCCGAGGTGGCGGGTGCGGCCTATGGCGCGCGCGTCAGCCTCTCTTCGACCGGCTTTTACGCGACGCCCAAAATCACCTGGGACCGGATCGCCGGGCGCGGCCGGCCGTTCTACTACTTCGCCTATGGCGCGGCGGTGACCGAGGTGGTGATCGACACGCTGACCGGTGAGAACCGCATCCTGCGCGCCGATATCCTGCATGACGCGGGCGCCTCGCTGAACCCCGCGCTCGACATCGGGCAGATCGAGGGCGCCTATGTGCAGGGCGCGGGCTGGCTCACCACCGAGGAACTCGTCTGGGACGGCAAGGGGCGGCTGACCACGCACGCGCCCTCGACCTACAAGATCCCGGCCTGCTCCGACCGGCCGCGGATCTTCAACGTCACCCTCTGGGATCAGCCGAACCGCGAGGAGACGATCTTCCGCTCCAAAGCGGTGGGCGAGCCGCCCTTCATGCACGGGATCTCGACCTTCCACGCGCTCAATGCCGCCTGCGCCGCCTGCGGGCCGAACTGGCCCGATCTGCAGGCGCCGGCGACCGCCGAGGCGGTTCTGGCCGCCGTGCATCGCGCAAAAGGTGAGGCATGAGCCTCGACCCCGGGGCGCTGGCCCGCGCGGCCGCGCGCGGCCCCTTCGTGCGCGTCGTGGTGGCCGAGGTGCGCGGCTCGACCCCGCGTGAGGCAGGCGCCGCGATGCTCGTGTGGCCCGACGCGACCGAGGGCACGATTGGCGGCGGCGAGCTCGAGTTTCGCGCCATCGAACGCGCCCGCACCCTGATCGCGCCGCGGATCGAGCGGATCCCGCTTGGCCCCGCGATGGGGCAATGCTGCGGCGGGTCCGTCACGCTTGGCTATGAGCCGATGGATGCGGCGTGCGTCGCCGCGATCGGTCCGGGCTGGCACGCGCGACCACTGGGGCCTGCCATGCCCGAGCCGCTCTCCGTCACCCGGGCGCTCGCACGGGCCCGTGACCGGGGCGAGGTGCCGCCGCTTCTGCTCGACGGCTGGCTGATCGAGGCGGTGGCGCCGCCGCCCACGCCCCTTTGGGTCTGGGGCGCGGGCCATGTGGGCCGGGCGCTGATCTCGGTGCTGAGCCCCCTGCCCGGTTTCGCGATCCACTGGGCCGATACCGGGGCGGAGCGGTTTCCCGACGCGCTGCCGCCGGGCGTCACCACGCTGATCGCCGAGAACCCGGCCGATCTCGTCGCGCTCGCGCCGCCCGACGCGCGGCACCTGATCCTGACCTATTCCCATGCGCTCGATCTCGAGCTCTGCCACCGGCTTCTCGGCCATGGCTTTGCCGCCTGCGGGCTGATCGGATCGGCGACGAAATGGGCGCGATTCCGGGGAAGGCTGCGCAATCTGGGGCATAGCGACGCCCAAATTTTGCGCATTGCCTGTCCGATAGGCGACCCGAGTCTCGGCAAGCACCCCCAATCCATTGCGATCGGGGTTGCGGCCGCGCTACTCAGGGAAACGAGCGCAGGGGCCCAAAGGGCCACCACAAAAGAAGGACGCGCCGGGTGACGGGGACAATGCTGCTGGAAATCGAGGGGCTTCGCAAAGCCTATCCCGGGGTCGTGGCCAACGACAACGTGGGATTTGCGATCGCGCCGGGTGAGGTTCATGCCCTTCTGGGCGAGAACGGCGCGGGCAAATCGACGCTCGTGAAGATGATCTATGGCCTGGTGAAGCCCGATGCCGGCACGATGCGGCTGATGGGGGCGGCTTATGAGCCCGCCGAGCCGCGGGCCGCACGGGCCGCGGGCGTCGCCATGGTGTTTCAGCATTTCTCGCTTTTCGAGGCGCTGAACGTGGCCGAAAACGTCGCCCTCGGCATGGAGAACCCGCCGCCGATGCGCGACCTCGCGCGCCGGATCCGCGAGATTTCCAACACCTATGGCCTGCCGCTCGACCCCGACCGCACCGTGGGCGATCTCTCGGCAGGCGAGCGTCAGCGGGTCGAGATCATTCGCTGCCTCTTGCAGGATCCGAAACTCCTGATCATGGATGAGCCCACGTCGGTGCTGACCCCGCAGGAGGTGGAGATCCTCTTCCACACGCTGCGCAAACTCTCGGCCGAGGGCACGGCGATCCTTTACATCAGCCACAAGCTCGAAGAGATCCGCGCGCTTTGCGACAGTGCGACGATCCTGCGCGGCGGCAAGGTGGTGGGCCATTGCACCCCGCGCGAGAAGACCGCGCGCGAGCTCGCCGAAATGATGGTCGGCGGCGAATTCGCGATGACCGACCGGGCGGGGCGCAGCTTCGGCAACCCGGTTCTGGTGGTCAAGGATCTGAACCTGCCGCCGATGTCGCAATTCGGGCCCTCGCTGAAGGGCATCAACCTGACGCTGCGCGCGGGCGAGGTGCTCGGCATCGGGGGCGTTGCTGGCAACGGGCAGGAGGAGCTGCTCGCGACCCTCTCGGGCGAGCGGCCCTCGGAGGACGAGACCGTGGTGATCAAGGGGCAGGAGGCGTCGCGCCTTGGCCCGAACGAGCGCCGGGCGATGGGGCTTCTCTCGGCGCCCGAGGAACGGCTCGGCCATGCCGCCGTGCCCGCGATGAGCCTGACCGAGAACACGCTTCTGACCGGCACCATTCGGCGCCCCCTGATGAAGAAGGGCTTCATCGACATGGGCGCGGCGAAGGGCTTCGCCGAGGAGATCATCAAGGCCTTCGACGTGCGCACGCCGGGGCCGCATGTGGCGGCCCGCGCGCTCTCGGGCGGCAACCTGCAGAAATATGTGATCGGGCGCGAGGTGCTGCAGGCGCCCGACGTTCTGATCGTCAACCAGCCGACCTGGGGCGTCGATGCCGCAGCCGCCGCCTCGATCCGGCAGGCTTTGCTCGATCTCGCGTCCAAGGGCGCCGGGGTGATCGTGATTTCTCAGGACCTCGACGAGCTGATGGAGATCGCGGACAATTTCTGCGCGCTCTACGAGGGGCGGCTCAGCCCCCCGCGCCCGACCGAGGGCCTGACGATCGACGAGATCGGCCTGATGCTCGGCGGCGCGCATGGCATGACCGATGTGGTCGCAGAGGAGGCCGCATCGTGATCACGCTCATCAAACGCCCCACGCCCTCACGCTTCTGGGCCTATACCACGCCGCTCGTCGCGGTGATCGCCACGATGATCGCGGGCGGGCTTCTCTTTGCAACCCTCGGCAAGAACCCGGTCGAGGCGATCAAGGTGATCTTCTGGGATCCGCTCTTCGGCGCCAATGCCGCCTATTTCCGCAGCCAGCTTCTGGTCAAGGCCGGGCCGCTCATCCTGATCGCGGCGGGGCTCGCCGTGGGCTTCAAGGCCGGGATCTGGAACATCGGCGCCGAGGGGCAATATATCATGGGCGCGGTCTGTGGCGCGGCGGTGGCACTGGCGGCTTACCCGGCCGAGAGCGCGATGCTCTTCCCGGCGATGGTGATCGCGGGGGCGATCGGCGGCTTCCTCTGGGGGCTCATTCCCGCGCTCCTCAAGGTGTTCTTCGGCACCTCGGAAATCCTCGTCTCGCTGATGCTCGTCTATGTCGCGCAGAACCTGCTCGCCTATGTCGCCTTCGGGCCGCTGAAGAACCCCGAGGGCTTCGGCTTCCCCGGCTCGCGCAACCTGCAGCAATATCCGAGCGCGCATAACCCCGAGCTGATCGCCGGCACCGGCGCGCATTGGGGGGTGGCCGCGGCGCTCATCGCGGTGATCGGCGCCTATATCCTGATGCATCGCCATATCGCGGGCTTCCGCATCCGCGTCGCGGGCGAGGCGCCGCGGGCGGCGCGGTTTGCGGGCGTGGTGCCCGCGCGGCTGATCGTGACCTGCCTCGGCCTCTCGGGCGCGCTCGCCGGCCTCGCCGGTCTCTTCGAGGTCTCGGGCCCCTCGGGCCAGATCACCGACAGCTTCAACGCGGGCTATGGCTTCACCGCGATCATCGTGGCCTTCCTTGGCCGCCTGCACCCGCTCGGCATCCTGCTTGCCGGGCTTCTGATGGCGCTCACCTACATTGGCGGCGACATGGCGCAGCTCATGCTCGGCCTGCCGGCTGCGGCGATTCAGGTTTTCCAAGGCATGCTTCTCTTTTTCCTCTTGGGCTTCGACCTGCTCACCAATTACCGTATCCGCATCGGAGGAGCGCGCGCATGACCCTGGGCGGCATCGACATCATCGTTCTGATCGCGACGCTCATGACGGCGTCGACGCCGGTCCTGCTGGCGGCGACGGGCGAGCTCATCGCCGAGAAGGCGGGCGTTCTGAACCTCGGGGTCGAGGGGATGATGATCATGGGCGCGGTCGGCGGGTTCGCGGCCGCCACCGCCACCGGCAGCCCGGTTCTGGGCTTCCTGTTCGGGGCCGTCGCGGGCGCGGTGCTTGCCATGGTCTTCGCGATCCTGACGCAGGTGTTCCTGTCGAACCAGACCGCGACCGGCCTTGCGCTCACGCTCTTCGGCCTCGGCCTCTCGGCGCTGATCGGCAAGGGATACGAGGGCGTGCGCCCGCCGCCGACCGCGAAACTCGATTTCGGACCCTTGGGCGATATTCCGGTGCTGGGCCCGATCTTCTTCTCGCATGACTGGGTGGTCTATGCCTCGCTCGTGCTCGTGGCGCTCACCTGGGCCTTCCTCAAGTTCACCCGCGCGGGCCTCGTGCTGCGCGCGGTGGGCGAGAGCCATGACGCGGCCCATGCGCTGGGTTACCGGGTCATCGCCGTGCGCATCGCGGCGCTGGCCTTTGGCGGCGCCTGCGCGGGCTTCGGCGGCGCTTACCTCAGCCTTGTCCGCGTGCCGCAATGGACCGAGGGGATGACCGCCGGTGCCGGCTGGATCGCGCTCGCCATCGTCGTCTTCGCGAGCTGGCGCCCCGAGCGCGTGCTGATCGGCGCCTATCTCTTCGGCGGCATCACCGCCCTGCAATTGCAGCTGCAGGCGGCCGGTTACGCAATCCCCGTGCATCTTCTGTCGATGGCGCCCTATGTCATCACCATCGTCGTTCTCGTCCTTCTCTCGGCGCTCCACCGCCACGGCGCGCAGGCCGCCCCGGCCGATCTCGGCCGCTCCTTCCACGCCTCGAGCTGACACGCCCGAGGCGCATCAACCCGGGCCATCGCGCCCCAACCCAACCCGGGCATCCGTGCCCACAACTGCCGAGGAGTTCCCATGAACCGCAGAAGCTTTCTGACCACCACCGCCGCGACCGCGGTCGTCGCCGCCGCCGGCCTGCCCGCGCGTGCCGCCGACCCGCTCAAGGTGGGCTTCATCTATGTCGGCCCGGTGGGCGACATGGGCTGGTCCTATCAGCACGATCAGGGCCGTCAGGCCATCGAGAAGGAATATGGCGACAAGGTCGTCACCTCCTTCATCGAATCCGTGCCCGAAGGCCCCGACGCCGAACGCGCGCTGACCCAGCTCGCGCTCGAGGGCAACACGCTGATCTTCGCGACCTCGTTTGGCTACATGGATGCCGTGATGAACGTCGCCGCGAAATTCCCGAACGTGAAATTCGAGCACGCCACCGGCTACAAGCGCTCGGACAACGTCGCCACCTATGACGCGAAATTCTTCGAGGGCCGCGCCATTCAGGGCACGATCGCGGGCCGCATGACCAAGACGAACAAGATCGGCTACATCGGGTCCTTCCCGATCCCCGAGGTGGTTCAGGGCATCAACGCCTCGTTCCTGCACGCCAAGAAGGTCAACCCCGATGTCGAGATCAAGGTGGTCTGGGCCTATACCTGGTTCGACCCGGCGAAAGAGGCCGATGCCGCCGCCGCGCTGATTGCCGAGGGCTGCGATTTCGTGCTGCAGCACACCGACTCGACCGCCCCCCAAGCCAAGGCGCAGGAGGCCGGCAACGTCTATACCTTCGGTCAGGCCTCGGACATGTCGGCCTTCGCGCCGAAACCGCGCGTAGGCTCGACCATCGACCACTGGGACCCCTACTACATCGCCCGCGTCGGCAAGATGCTCGATGGCACCTGGGCCTCGGAAGCGACCTGGGGCGGGATCGGCACCGGCATGGTCGGCATCGGCGAGATCAGCTCGGAAGTCCCCGAAGAGGTCAAGGCCGAGGCGCTTGCGCTCAAGGACAAGATCGCCTCGGGCGAATACCATCCCTTCACCGGCCCGCTCAACAAGCAGGACGGTTCGGTCTGGCTGGCCGAGGGCGCGACGCCGGATGACGGCGAACTGGCCGGGATGAGCTTCTATGTCGAAGGCATCACCGCCGAACTGCCGAAATAAGGCCGGGGCGCCAAGCCCTTGAAATTTCTCGCGGGCGGGGCCGAAAGGCTCCGCCCGTTTCGGTCTCGGCCCCGCGGTGGACCGGCGGGCGCGGGAACCGCAGGCGGGTGAAACCGTTACCTTCTCGATCGGGGCCCGCCGCCCCACGAGAGGAGAACGCATGAAACGCCTGAGAACCACCACGGCCCTCGTCGCCGCGCTCGCCGCGCTGAGCCCGACGCTCGCGCCGGCCCAGGCCCTCACCGAGACCCCCGCCGAAAACGCCTCGGCGGCCGCGGGCTGCATCGCGCAGAAGCTGGCCGAAGGCATCGCCGAGAGCGCGGCGCAACAGGCCTGCGCGACGCCCCTCGCGCCCGAAGTCGCCCCCGAACCCGTGACGCCCGAGGCGAGCACCGAGGCCCCGGGCGCGCCGCCCGCCGCGGAGGAACCCGCCTCGGAGCCCGCGCCCGAAGCGCCCGCCGCCGGGCAAGCCGAGAGCGCACAACCCGCAACCGAGCAACCTGGCACCGAGCACCCCGCTCTGGAACACGCGAGCGAAGCGCAGCCCCCCGAAGCGGCGATGCCGGAAGCCTCGGGCAGCGCCGGGCCCGCTGCGGAGATCGGTGCCGAGGCGAGTGCCGAGGCGAGCGTGGAGCCCTCTGCCCCCGAAGCCGCCCCGGCCGAACCGCCCGCCGCGGCAGAGCCCGCCCCCGAGACCATGACCGAAGCCCCCGCTCAGGTGCCTGCGCCCGAGGCCAGCCCCCCCGAGGCGGTGACCCCGCCCGCCGAGGCCACGACCGAAATGACGCCGCCCGCCGCCGCGGCGCCTGAGGCCGAGGCCGAAGCCGCTCCGGAGGCGCAGCAGACCCTCGAGGCAGCCGTCGAGGCCCAGCAAAGCGCCGAGACCGGCGCGCCGGTCGCCAATGAGGCGCTGGCCGCGCCCGAGGCGGTGCCGGCCGAAGGCACCGCGGCGCCCGCGGCCGGGCAGCCCGCGATGCAGGAAGAGGTGATCACCGAGGAGAACGCCCGTTCCTCGTCGCAGGATTTCGCGACCACGGTCAACGCCCAGCCTACGGCGCAGCCCGGCACCCAGCCGCAGGCCGAGGAGAAGGGCGGCCTCTCGACCAAGGAAAAGCTCGCGATTCTCGGCCTTGGCGCGATTGCGGTCGGCGCGATGCTCAACAACGGCAGCGAGGTTGCGGTGAACTCGGGCGACCGGGTCGTGCTGCAGAACCCCGATGGCAGCTATCAGGTGATCAAGGACGACAATGCCCTGCTGCGTCAGCCGGGCTCGACGATGCGCACCCAGAGCTTCGCCGACGGCTCGACCCGCACCATCGCGACCAAGGCGGACGGCGCGCGGATCGTCACCGTCTATGACGCCCAGCGCCGCATCGTGCAGCGCACAAGGATCGAGCCCGATGGCACGCGCTACGTTCTGATCGACGATGCCGCGGGCGCCGAGCCGATCGACGTGGGCACCCTGCCCCGCGCCTCGACCCGCTCGCCCGAGATCGACGCGACCGATGCCGAAGCGCTGCGCGCGGCGCTGGCCGCCACCGTCACGCCCGAACGCCGCTTCACGCTTGCGCAGGTGCGCCAGATCGCCTCGGTGCGCGAGCTGGCCCCGGCGATCTCGGTCGAGACGATCACCTTCGCCAGTGGCTCGGCCGCGATCCGCCCCGAACAGGCACGGGCGCTGGCGACGCTGGGCGATGCGATCCGCGCCGCGATTGCCGAGAACCCGCGCGAGGTCTTCCTGATCGAGGGCCATACCGATGCGGTGGGCGATGCGGCCTATAACCTCGCACTCTCGGATCGCCGGGCGGAATCGCTCGCGCTGGCGCTGAGCGAATATTTCGACGTGCCGGCCGAGAACATGGTCGTGCAGGGTTATGGCGAGGATTACCTGCGGGTGAACACCCAGGCCGCGAGCGAGGCCAACCGCCGCGCCAGTGTGCGCAAGATCACCGATCTGCTGCAGGTCGCCGCGAAGTGACAGGCCCGACAGGAAAACCAAAGGGGCGCCCCGGCGCCCCTTTTTTCATTGCCTAAAGTGGATTTGAGCCAGATCATGGCGCTTGACAGGTGATGGAGACATATTCAGGTATACGAATGCATGCAGAGGCGGGTGGGCCGACAGCCCAGACCCGCAGGGAGGGGAGACAACATGGCTCATATCGTGGTTCTGGGCGCCGGGCTCGGCGGCGCCATCATGGCCTATGAATTGCGCGAGACGGTGCGCAAGGAAGACAAGATCACCGTCATCACCAAGGATCCGAAATATCATTTCGTGCCGTCGAACCCCTGGGTGGCGGTCGGCTGGCGGGATCGCAAGGATATCACCGTCGATCTGGAACCGACGATGAAGCGCAAGGGGATCGAGTTCATCCCGGTCGCCGCCGCGAAACTGCACGCCACCGAGAACCGGGTCGAGCTCGTCGACGGGCGCTCGGTCGATTACGATTACATCGTGATCGCGACCGGCCCGGAACTGGCCTTCGACGAGATCGAGGGCTTCGGCCCCGAGGGGTTTACCCAGTCGATCTGCCACGTGGACCATGCCGAGGCCGCGCGCGGGGCGTTCGAAGCTTTCTGCAAGAACCCGGGGCCGATCATCATCGGCGCGGTTCAGGGCGCGAGCTGCTACGGCCCGGCCTATGAATTCACCTTCATCCTCGATACCGCGCTGCGCAAGATGAAGATCCGCGATCAGGTGCCGATGACCTTCATCACCTCCGAGCCCTATGTCGGCCATCTGGGCCTCGACGGGGTGGGCGATACCAAGGGGCTGATGGAAGCGAACCTGCGCGACAAGCACATCAAATGGATGACCTCGTGCAAGGTGCAGAAGGTCGAAGACGGCAAGATGTTCGTCGAGGAGATCGCCGATGACGGCTCGGTCAAGGGCGTGAAGGAAATGCCCTTCGGCTATGCGATGATGCTGCCCGCCTTCCGCGGCATTCCGGCGGTCTCGGGCATCGAAGGCCTGTCGAACCCGCGCGGCTTCACCATCGTCGACAAATATCAGCGCAACCCGACCTTCCCCAATGTCTTCGCGGTCGGCGTCTGCGTCGCGATCCCGCCGGTGGGCGGCACGCCCGTGCCGGTCGGCGTGCCGAAGACCGGCTTCATGATCGAGAGCATGGTGACCGCCACGGCCCATAACATCGGCAATCTCGTGCGGGGCCAAGAGCCCGACGAGATCGGCACCTGGAACGCGGTCTGTCTGGCGGACTTCGGCGATCAGGGCATCGCCTTCGTCGCCCAGCCGCAGATCCCGCCGCGCAACGTGAACTGGTCGGCCCAGGGGAAATGGGTGCATTGGGCCAAGGAAGGGTTCGAGCGCTATTTCATGCACAAGCTGCGCAAGGGCACCTCGGAAACCTTCTACGAGAAATTCGCGATGAAGATGCTCGGGATCGACAAGCTCAAGGCGACCAGAAAGGGATAAGCCCCGAGGAGGCGGGTGCGGCCGATCGGCCGCATCCGAAACGGGGCAGCCCGCCGAGGCGGGCGAGAGGCGGGCGCAATGCCCGCCTTTCTCATGCCGCTTCCGCACAGCGAACGGCTGCGATAGGGTCCCGCCATGACCGAAAGCGCCCCGCCCCAGCCCGAAACCCTCGCCGCCTGTGCGGTCGACGTTCTTACCACCGGCGATCCGATGGAAAAGACCGCGAAATCGCGTGCCCATGCCGCACGCTGGTTCGCGGGCCGTGCGGCGGGCACCCCGATGCCGGTGGGGCAGGCCACGCCCCCCGATTTCCCCGCCCGCCCCGAGGCGCCCGAGCTGCTTGATCCGCGCGACGTGCCGCGCCGCCGCCCCGGCTCGCCCGCGGGACGCATCGCCTTGTTGCATGCCGTGGCGCATATCGAACTCAACGCCGTCGACCTGCATTGGGACATCATCGCGCGCTTCACCGACACGAAGATGCCGATGGGCTTCTACGACGACTGGGTGAAATCGGCCGACGAGGAGAGCAAGCATTTCCGCCTGATCGAGGCCTGCCTGAACGATCTCGGCAGCCATTACGGCGCGCTTGCGGCCCATGCCGGGATGTGGCGCGCGGCCGAGGATACGGCGGGCGATCTGATCGGGCGGCTGACGGTGGTGCCGATGGTGCTCGAGGCGCGCGGGCTCGATGTGACGCCGGGGATGATCGAGATCTTCCGCAAGGCCGACCTGCCGCAGGTGATCGCGGCGCTCGAGGTGATCTATGCCGAAGAGGTGAGCCATGTCGCCTATGGCTCGAAATGGTTCCACTTCCTCTGTGGCCGCCACGAGATGGACCCGAAGGAGAGCTTCCACGCCCTCGTGCGGCGCTATTTCCATGGCCAGTTGAAGCCCCCTTTCAACGAGGAGAAGCGCGCCGAAGCCGGGCTGCCGCCCGATTTCTACTGGCCGCTCGCCGAGGAAACGCCCGCCGCGCTGCGCTAGGCGCCGCGGCGGGATACGCCCTCTCAGGCCCGGTCGGCATTGAGCAGCGTGGCATAATTCGCCACAGCGGCGCCGCCCATGTTGAAGGCAAGCCCCCATTCCGCGCCCGCGCGCTGCATCTCGCCCGCCTGCCCGGTCAACTGCCGGAAGGCCAGCGCATGCATCGACACGCCACTCGCGCCGACCGGGTGGCCCTTGGCCTTGAGCCCCCCCGAGAGGTTGACCGGCGTGCGCCCGCCCGCCATCACGGTGCCCTCCTCGAGCGCGCGCGCGCCCTGCCCCTTGGGCGCAAGCCCCATCGCCTCGTAGATCAAGAGCTCGGCGGGGGTGAAGCAATCATGCACCTCGGCGAAATCGAGATCCGCGACCGTGATCCCCGCCGCCCGATAGGCCGCCCCGATCGCCCGCTCGGGCCCCTCGAAAGCCACGAAATCGCGCCGCGAAAGCGGCAGGAAATCCGACACATGCTCGGCCGCCGCGATCCGCACCCGGCGCGCGTCGTCCTGTGCCGCATCGGCCGAACGCAGCACCACCGCCGCCGCCCCGTCGGTCACGAGCGAGCAATCCGAAAGCCGCAGCGGCGGCGCGATCATCGGGTTCTTTTCGCTCACCTCGCGGCAGAACTCATAGGGCATCGCCTTGTGCATCTGCGCCAGCGGATTGGCCATCGCATGGGCGTGGTTCTTGGCGGCGATCCGCGCCATAGCGTCATAGGGGCTGCCGTAACGCGCGGCATAGCCCTGCGCCGCCAGCGCGAAGACCTGCGGGAAGCTGAGCCCGGCCTCGACCGGATCGTTCTGATAGCCCGCCCCGGCGAGGGCCGCCGTCACCTCGGGCGTGCTGCGATGGGTCATCTTCTCGGCGCCGACGACGAGCACGGTTTTCGCCTGCCCCGCCCGGATCAGGTTGAGCGCACCATGAATCGCCGCCGCCCCCGAACCACAGGCATTTTCGCAGCGCGTGGCGGGTTTGAACCGCAGCGCCGGATCGGCCTGCAGGATCAGCGAGGCGGCGAAGGCATCGGGCACCAGCCCCGAATTGAACTGCCCCAGAAAGACCGCGTCGATCTCGGCGGGGTCGATCGCGGCCTCGGCGATCGCCTCGCGCGCGGCCTCGACGATCAGCTCCTCGAGCGTCTCGCTCAGGCGTCCGAAACGGGTGTGGCCCGAGCCGGTGATGTAGATCGGTGATGTCATGTCTCTCCTCCGATGCCCCGCGGGGCGACTGGGTGCCGGGGCCTCGCGCGCGGCCCGGCACGGATGGGGCCGCGACGGACAAAGGCGCGGCCGAACGGCAGTGGAGGTTCTACGCGGAAGTGTATCGGGCCCTACGCCCAAGGCCGGATTTTCGCGCCCGCAGCCGGCGGGCCCGGCCGCAGATAACCGCAAAAACCGGCGCGATCATGCCGCGCGATCGCGGTCCCGGATCGGATCGAATGTCGAAGAAGGGGGAAGTGGTGGCGAGGGGGGGACTCGAACCCCCGACCCTGCGATTATGAGTCGCATGCTCTAACCAACTGAGCTACCTAGCCACGTTGCGCGTCACTATTGCACGGGCGCCGGGCCGTCAAGGGCTGAATCGGCAAAATCCGCGGCCGGCGACGCGGCCCCCCTAGGAACAGATCCCCCGCCCCGCCACCGCGACGAAATGACGGTTGGCGCCGCGCCGGCAGCGCGCTAGCCATGGGACAAAGGAGCCCCCGATGGATATGCCCGCATTGCCCCTCACCCGCGACCTCGTGCTGATCGGCGGCGGGCACGCGCATGCGCTCGTGCTGCGGATGTGGGGGATGAAGCCGCTGCCGGGTGTGCGCCTGACGGTCATCAACCCGCTGCCCACCGCGGCCTATTCGGGCATGTTGCCGGGCCATGTCGCGGGGCATTATCCGCGCGCGGCGCTGCAACTCGATCTGGTGCGGCTCGCGCGCCACGCGGGCGCGCGGCTCATTCTCGGGCGGGCCGAGGGGATCGACCGGGCCCGCCGGCAGGTGATCGTGCCCGGCCGCGCGCCCGTGGCCTATGATATCGCCTCGATCGACACCGGGATCACCGGCGAGATGCCGCAGATCCCGGGCTTTGCCGAGCATGTGACGCCGGCGAAACCGCTCGACGCCTTCGCCGATGCCTGGGAGGTCTTCGCCACCACCGCCGCGCCCGGCGCGCGGATCGCGGTCGTAGGCGGGGGCGTTGCCGGGGTCGAGCTGGCGCTCGCTTTCAAACATCGCCGCCCCGATGCCGCGGTCACCGTCTATGAGGCGGGACCAGAGGCGCTCGCCCTTCTCGGCCCCGGCGCGCGCGGGCGGCTGCGCGCCCATTGCGCGCGGCTCGGGGTGCGGATCGAGGAAAACGCCCGGGTGACCGAGGCGCGGGCCGGGGCGCTGCTGCTCGAAGGCGGGCGTGTCGAACCCGCCGATTTCATCCTCGGCACCGGGGCCACCCGGCCCGCCGACTGGCTGCCGCAGACCGGCCTCGCGCTCCACGAGGGCTTCGTCACCGTCTCGCCTTTTCTGCAAAGCTCGGACCCGGCGATCTTCGCCGCCGGCGACATCGCCCATCTCGCCCATGCGCCGCGCCCCAAGGCCGGGGTCTATGCGGTGCGCGAGGCGCCGGTGCTGTTTGAGAACCTGCGCGCGGCCGCGATGGGCCGGCCCGGGGCGCTGCGCCTCTATCACCCGCAGCGCGACTATCTCAAGCTGATCTCGACCGGCGACAAGCGCGCGGTGGCCGATAAATGGCGCCTGCCGCTCGATGGCAAATGGCTCTGGCGCTGGAAGGACCGGATCGACCGGCGGTTCATGGAAAAGGTCCACGACCTGCCCGCGATGCCCGCCCCTGCCCTGCCGCCCGAGATCGCCGAGGGCGTGGCAGAGGCGCTCGGGCCGAAGCCCCTCTGCGGCGGCTGCGGGGCGAAGATGGGGCGCGCGGCGCTCGCCGATGTGCTCGCGGCCCAGCCGCGCGCGATCCGCGGCGATGTCCTCTCGGAACCGGGTGACGATGCCGCGGTGCTCGCGCATGGCGATGTGCGCCAAGTCTTTACCACTGATCACATGCGCGCCTTCATCGAGGACCCCTGGCTCTTCGCCCGCCTCGCCGCGATCCACGCGCTCGGCGACATCTGGGCGATGGGGGGCGCGCCGCAGGCGGCGCTCGCGCAGGTCACCCTGCCGCGGATGACCGAGGAGCTGGCCGCGCGCACGCTGGCCGAGATACTCGACGCGGCGGGCACCGTGTTCCGGGCGGCGGGCGCCGATCTCGTGGGCGGGCATACGAGCCTCGGCGCCGAGCTCTCACTCGGGTTTTCGGTGACCGGCCTTGCCGCGGCGCCCGTCGGCATCGACGGCGCGCGCCCGGGCGATGCGCTGATCCTGACGAAACCCCTGGGCACCGGGGTGATCCTCGCCGCCGAAATGCTCAAGGCGGCGCCGGGCGATGTGGTCGCGGGCGCGCTCGCCGCGATGGACCGGCCGCTCGCCGCAGATGCCGCCATTCTCGCGCCGCTCGCCCATGCGATGACCGATGTGACGGGCTTCGGCCTTGCGGGCCATCTGATCAATCTCTGCGAGGCCTCCGGCACCGCCGCCGAGATCGAGCTGAGCGCGGTGCCGCTCCTGCCCGGGGCCGAGGCGCTTGCGGCGCAGGGCCATCATTCGAGCCTGCTGCCGCAGAATATCGCTGCGCTCGCGGGCCGGATCTTCGCCCCCGAAAGCCCGCGCGCCGAATTGCTCTACGATCCGCAGACGGCGGGCGGGCTCCTGGCCGCCTTGCCCGCGGATCAGGCCGCGACGGCAATTTCGGCGCTCGCCGCTCAGGGTATTCAGGCGGTGCGGATCGGCCGGATCACCGAAGGCGAACCCTTCCTCAACGTGCTGTAACCAGCGCCCCGGCCGCGGCCATCACCTGCGCCGCGAGCCCCGGCAGCGCCTCGGGCAGGAGGCTCGGCGCCGCGATCACCGCCCCGGCCGCGCCGTGGCGGGCACGGTGCTTTTCATAGCGCGGGTCGTAATGGCGGGCCATCAGATCGCCGGCCAGCGGCGCCAGATCACCGGCCGCCGCGAAAGCCTGCCAGCCCTCGATCACCTCGGCCGCATGGAAGGGCCGCAGCCTGTCGATCAGCGCGGCCAGTTCCGCCCGGTCCGCCGCCACATCGGCATAGGCCCGCGCCAGATAGTCGGCCCGTGCGGGCAAAGGCGCCACAATCCGGATCCGGGGTGCCGCACAGATCGCGGCCCAGATCCCCTTGGGCAGATTGATATCCCCGATCTTCGAGCTCTCCGCCTCGACCAGCACCGGCCGCGTGGGATCGAGCGCGGTCAGCGCGACCGCCAGCCGCCCCTCGAAGCCCTTCTGCGCCGGCTGCCCGCCCGGGCGCGCGCCGAAGATCGAGCCGCGGTGATTGGCGAGCCCCTCGAGGTCGATCACCTGCGCCCCCTGCGCCGCCGCCGCGAGCAGGATCGCGGTCTTGGCCGAGCCGGTATTGCCATCGAGGACCACGACTGGGGCGACCGGCGGGCGCGTCAGGTCCTCGACCACCAGCCCGCGCCACGCCTTGTAACCGCCTTCGACGAGCTCCACCCGCCAGCCGATCTGCTTGAGGATCGTCGCAAAAGACCCCGAGCGCTGCCCGCCGCGCCAGCAATAGACGAGCGGACGCCATCCGCCCGGCTTGTCGGCCAAGGGCCCCTGCAGATGCCGCGCGGCATTGGCCGCAACCAGCGCACCACCGATCCGGCGCGCATCGAAGGGCGAGACCTGCTTGTAGATCGTGCCGACACGGGCGCGCTCCTCATTGTCGAGAACCGGCAGGTTGATCGCCCCCGGCAGGTGATCCTCGGCAAACTCGGCGGGCGAACGCACGTCGATCACCGTATCGAAATCGAGCGCCGCACTCTCGGCAACCGAGGTGAGTTTCATCAGTAAACGGTGACCTGCGTGCCGACCGGGATCTGCTCGAAAAGCGCGATGACGTGATCGTTCACCATCCGCAGGCAGCCGTTCGAGACCGCATGCCCGATCGAGCTCGGCTCGGTCGTGCCATGGATGCGGATCGCGGTGTCATGCCCGTTTTGATAAAGGTACATCGCCCGCGCGCCGAGCGGATTGTTGGGCCCCCCGGGCATCCCGCTCTCGGCATATCTGGCGTAATGCGAGGGGCTGCGCTCGACCATCTCCGGCGTCGGCTTCCAGCTCGGCCATTCGACCTTGCGCCCCACGACCGCGGTGCCGCGGAATTTCAGCTCGCCCTTGCCGACCGCCACGCCGTAGCGCATTGCCCGGCCCGGGGCGATGATGTGATAGAGGAAGAACTTGTCCGAGACGATGATGATAGAGCCCACCGGCAGCTCGGGCTTCACCCGCACCTCGACCGGGTAATATTGCGGCGCGATCGGCCATTTGCCAGCGGGCGCCGAGGTCAGCTCGATCTCGGGCGCGCTCTTGCCCGGCGCGGAGGCCGTCGATTTCACCGCCGTGCCCTGAGCCAGGGCAGGCGCGGCGGCCCCGAGACCGAGGGCGGCAATGGAAGTGAGCAAAAAACGGCGGTGCATCGTGAACGGTCCCCAGACATGGCGTGGCGCTCAGGCTAGCAAAGCCCCTCGCCCGCCTCAATAACGAAGAGCGGCGGAACCCTCGTCCCGCCGCTCACATTCGATCAAAGGCCGGGGATTGCGGCCCGCAGGGACTTATTTGCCCTCAAATGCGCAGCCGGTCTTGAAGCCGAGCTTGGCGAAGATCATCGCCGCCGGGCAGAAGCCGGTGAAGGCCGATTGCAGCAGGTTCGCGCCGATGAAGACGGTGAACCACAGGAAATAAGGCGAGACGAACCAGGTCAGCAGGACGCTGATCAGAACCATCGTGCCGGCGAAGGCGAACATGATGCGGTCGAGGGACATCGGAATACTCCAGACGGGCGGGATTGCTTGGCCCCGAGGTAGCATTGGCGCCAAACAAATTCAAGTTGCAGAATGTTTCAGATGCTATTGCAGTGCCCCGCGGGCTTGACCTGCGCCCCGCGCATCGCAATTGGAGGGCAAAGGGGATCGCGATGACCGAGCAGAGCCACACCACCTTCATCGTCGACGGCATGCACTGCGGCGCCTGCACCGGCCGGGTCGAGCGCGCGCTCGCCGCCGAGCCGGGGGTAACCGGGGCCGCGGCCAATCTGATGGCGCGCTCGGCCCGGGTCGATTTCACCGCGCCGGCCACGCCCGCCAGCCTTGCCGCGGCGCTCGAAAAGGCCGGCTATCCGGTGGCGCAGGCCGAGGCGCGGCTCGAGATCGAGGGCATGACCTGCGCGAGCTGTTCGGGAAGGGTCGAACGCGCGCTGGCGGCCACGCCGGGGGTGATTTCGGCGGCGGTAAACCTCGCCACGCAATCGGCGCAGGTCGCCTATGCGCAGGGCACCATCGCGCCTTCGGAACTCGCGCAGATCGTCACCGCCGCGGGCTATCCCGCACGGGTGAAACAGGCGGGTGCCGCCCCCGCGCCCCTGGCTGAGAAGCAGGCGGCCGAAGCCGCAAAACTTAAACGCGATGTCGCCATTTCAGCCGCCCTTACCCTGCCCGTCTTCATCCTCGCCATGGGCGCGCATCTGATCCCGGGCTTCCACCACCTGATCATGGCCACGATCGGCGAGACCGCGAGCTGGTGGGTGCAGATGATCCTGACCGCGCTGGTGCTCGCCTTCCCGGGCCGCGTCTTCCTGCGCCTCGGTCTCCCCGCTTTGCTGCGCGGCGCGCCTGAGATGAACTCGCTCGTCGCGATGGGCGCCTCGGCGGCCTTCCTCTATTCCGCGGTGGTCACGCTGGCCCCGGGCCTCCTGCCCGCCTCCGCGCGCGAGGTCTATTTCGAGGCCGCCGCCGTCATCGTCACGCTGATCCTTGTCGGCCGCTGGCTCGAGGCGCGCGCCAAGGGGCAGGCGGGCCAGGCCATCGCCCGCCTCGTCGGCCTGCGCCCCGCCACCGCGCGGGTGCAACGCCCCGGCGGCGCGGTCGAGCTGCCGGTCGAGGAGCTCGCCTCGGGCGATATCGTCCTTCTGGCGCCCGGCGCGCGCGTCCCTGTCGATGGCGAGCTGACCGAGGGCCACGGCTGGATCGACGAGAGCATGCTGACCGGCGAGCCGGTTCCGGTCGAAAAGACCCCGGGCGCGAAAATCACCGGCGGCACCGTGAACGGCGCCTCGGCGCTTGCCTTTCGCGTCACCGCGACCGGGGCCGATACGGTGCTCTCGCGGATCATCGCCATGGTCGAGGAGGCGCAGGGCGGCAAGCTGCCGGTGCAGGCGCTGGTCGACAAGGTGACCCGCGTCTTCGTGCCCGCGGTGATGGCGCTCTCAGCGCTCACCTTCGCGCTCTGGATGGCCGCGGGTCAAGGCTTCACCCACGCGCTCGTCGCGGCAATCTCGGTGATGATCATCGCCTGCCCCTGCGCGATGGGGCTCGCGACGCCGGTCTCGATCCTTGTGGGCACCGGGCGCGGCGCGGAACTGGGCATCCTCTTCCGCCGCGGCGATGCACTGCAACGGCTGGCCGAGGTGAAGACCGTGGCCTTCGACAAGACCGGCACGCTGACCGAGGGGCGCCCCGCGCTCACCGATCTGATCGCAGCCGAGGGCGCCGATCCGGACCGCGCGCTCGCGCTCGCCGCCGGGGCCGAGGCGCGCTCGGAACATCCGCTGGCCCATGCGATCCTGACCGAGGCCGAGGCCCGTGGCATCGCCCCCCTTCCCGCCCGCCGCGTCCGCGCGATCCCGGGTCGCGGCCTCTCCGCCGAGGCCGAAGGCGCGCGGCTGATCCTCGGCAATGCCAAGGCGCTGGACGAGGCCGGCATCGACACCGCGCCGCTCTCAACACAGGCGCAAACCCTTGCGCAGGATGGCAAAACCCCGATCTGGGTCGCGCATGACGGCCGCCTTCTGGCGCTGATCGCGGTCGCCGACCCGGTCAAGGAACACGCCCCCGACGCCATCGCCAGCCTCACCGCCGCAGGCGTCGAGACCGCGCTGATCTCCGGCGATATCCGCCCGACGGCCGAGGCCGTCGCCCGCCGCCTCGGCATCGCCCGCACCGTCGCCGAGGTCCTGCCAGAGGGCAAGGTCGCCGCACTCGAGGGCTTGCGCGACCATGGCGCCGTGGCCTTCGTCGGCGACGGCATCAACGACGCCCCGGCGCTGGCCGCGGCCGATGTGGGGCTTGCCATCGGCACCGGCACCGATGTGGCCATCGAGGCGGCCGAGGTCGTGCTGATGCAGGGCGATCCGCGCTCGGTCGCGCGCGCGCTGACCCTCTCGCGCGCCGTCATGCGCAACATCAAGCAGAACCTGTTCTGGGCCTTCGCCTACAACGCCGCGCTCATTCCGGTCGCGATGGGCGTGCTGCGCCCCTTCGGCGGCCCGGGCCTCTCGCCGATGCTGGCGGCGGGCGCGATGGCCTTTTCCTCGGTCTTCGTGGTCACCAACGCGCTCCGGCTGCGCCGCGCCGGTTGATCCCCTCAACTGTGCAAAAATATCCCGGGGTGAATTGGCCGCAGGCCAAGAGGGGCGGCGCCCCTCAGAACGCCATCGCCGCCGCCACCGCGCGTTTCCAGCGCGCATAGTCCGCCGCCCGCGCCGGCTCGTCCTGCGTGGGTTCGAAGCGCCGCTCGAGCGCCCAGCGCTTGGCAAACTCCTCCGCCCCCGGGCAAAGCCCCGCCTGCATCCCGGCAAGCCAGGCAGCCCCCAGCGCCGTCGTTTCGGTCACCACCGGCCGGTCGACCGGCGCGCCGAGGCAATCGGCCAGCGCCTGCATCGTCCAGTCGCTGCCCGCCATGCCACCATCGACGCGCAGCACCGTCTGCGCGCCGCCAAGCCCCGCGCCCGCCCAGTCTGCGCGCATAGCCTCCCACAGATCGCGGGTCTGGAACGCCACCGATTGCAGCGCCGCCCGTGCGATCTCGGGCCGCCCCGTCGCCCGCGTCAGCCCAAGGATCGCGCCACGCGTCCCGGGGCTCCAATAAGGCGCGCCGAGACCGGTAAAGGCCGGCACGAAGGTCACCGCCTGCTCGGGGTCGGCGGCCTCGGCCAAGCCTTGCGTCTGCCCCGCGCTTTCGATGATCGAAAGCCCATCGCGCAGCCATTGCACCACCGCGCCCGCGATGAAGATCGAGCCCTCCAGCGCGTAACTGCGCCGCCCGCCGAACTGTGCGGCGACAGTGGTGAGCAGCCGGTGCCCGGAGGCCACCCGCTGCGCGCCCGTATTCATCAGCGCAAAACACCCCGTGCCATAGGTCGATTTCACCATGCCCGGCGCAAAACAGGCCTGCCCCATCGCAGCCGCCTGCTGATCACCCGCCACACCGAGGATCGGCAGCGCGCGGCCCGTCACCCCCGGATCGGTCATCCCGAACGCGCCCGCGCAGTCCCGCACCTCGGGCAGGATCGCCATGGGCACGCAGAAGAGACGGCAGAGATCCGCGTCCCACGCGCCCACCCCGATATCGTAAAGCATCGTGCGCGCCGCATTGGTGGCGTCGGTCGCATGAACCCGCCCCCCGGTCAGCCGCCAGATCAGGAAGCTGTCGATGGTGCCGAAGGCCAGATTGCCCGCCTCGGCCTGTGCCCGGGCGCCCGGCACGTTGTCCAATATCCAGCCGATTTTCGTGGCCGAGAAATAGGGATCGAGCAGCAGCCCGGTCTTGAAACTCACCTCGGCTGCATGTCCGGTGGCCGCGAGATGCGCGCAGGTCTCGGCCGTGCGCCGGTCCTGCCAGACGATGGCATTATGGATCGCCCGCCCCGTCGTCCGATCCCAGATCACCGTGGTCTCGCGCTGATTGGTGATCCCGAGCGCGGCGGTTTCCTCGGTCAGAACCTCGCGCAGACAGGCGAGTTGGCTCTCCCAGATCGCCTCCGGGTCATGCTCGACCCAGCCCGGGCGCGGGAATATCTGCGGGAATTCGCGCTGCGCCACGGCCAGCGGCACCAGATCCGCACCAAAGCGGATCGCCCGCGATGAGGTCGTGCCCTGATCGAGCGCCACGATATCGGCCATCATCCCTCCTCCTCGCCCCTCCGGGCCGGCGCCCTCCCCGGCGCCGCCTTAACTTCCACCGCCGGAATTCAGCCCACCTGAACCTCGGCCATATAGGCGGCCAAAGCCGTGACCTCGTCGGGCGTCATCCGGAGGCCCAGCTTGGAGCGGCGCCAGATCACATCCTCGGGCGCGCGCGCCCATTCGCGGGCGATCATCCAACGGAGCTCGGCCTCGCTCAAACCCGCCCCGAAGTCGCGCCCGAGGTCCGCGTCGGCCTGTGCAGACCCGAGCCAGTCGCGCGCCTCGGTGCCATAGGATCGCGCGATCCGCGCCGCGCGCGCCACCCCAAGGAAGGGATAATCGCGCAGGAGCCCCGCGGTCAGATCGGGCAGACCCTCGACCGGAAAATCGCCCCCGGGCAGCGGCGCTCCCGCCGTCCAGTCCCCCGTCATCTGCGGAAAATGCGGACCGAGCTTGGCCAGCGCCGCCTCGGCCAGACGCCGATAGGTGGTGATCTTGCCGCCGAAGATGTTCAGCACCGGCGGCCCCTCGGCATCAAGCCGCAGCACATAATCGCGCGTTGCGGCTGTCGCGGAACTTGCCCCGTCGTCATAGAGCGGCCGCACCCCGGAATAGGACCAGACGACCTCCGCGGGCGTCACGGGGCGCGCGAAATACTGGCTCGCGAAGGCGCAAAGATAATCGCGCTCGGCCTCGGTGCAGATGGGCCCGCCCGGATCGCCCTGATGGTCCTGATCGGTGGTGCCGATCAGGGTGAACTCGCCCTCGTAGGGGATCGCAAAGCAAATCCGCCCGTCGCGGCCCTGAAAGAAATAGGCGCGGTCGTGATCGAAGAGGCGCCGCGTGACGATATGGCTGCCGCGCACGAGGCGCACCCGGTCGGCCGAGGGCACATGGATCGTGTCGCGGATCACCGCGCCGACCCAGGGCCCCGCGGCATTGACGAGCGCGCGGGCGTAATGCGTGCCGGTCGTGGTTTCGATCCGCCAAAGATCGCCTTCGCGATGGGCGGCCAGCACCTTGCAGCGGGTCAGCACCTGCGCCCCGCGCTCGGCCGCATCGCGCGCATTGAGCACCACGAGCCGCGCGTCATCGACCCAGACATCCGAATATTCATAGGCCCGGATGAAGCCCGACTTAAGTGGCGCCCCCGCCGGATCGCGGGTCAGATCCACCGCGCGCGTGCCGGGCAGGAGCCGGCGCCCGCCCAGGTGATCATAGAGAAAGAGCCCCGCCCGGATCATCAGCGCCGGCCGGCGCCCCTTCATCCAGGGCATGACGAGCGCCATGATCCGGCTGACCGGCGAGCCGCCCTCGAAGCGCATGGCGGGATCCATCGGCAGAACGAAGCGCATCGGATGGGCGATATGCGGCATCGCGCCCAGCAGCACCTCGCGCTCGGCCAAGGCCTCATGCACCAGCCGCACCTCGAGATATTCGAGATAGCGCAGCCCGCCGTGAAAGAGCTTGGTCGAGGCCGAGGAAGTCGCCTGCGCCAGATCGCCCATCTCGGCGAGCGTGACCGAAAGCCCCCGCCCCGCCGCATCGCGCGCGATCCCGCAGCCGTTGATGCCGCCGCCGATCACGAAAAGATCGACCGGCGCGCTGGTTTTCTGGCTCATTCAGCCCTCCGTTCGGGGTTCAGTGAGGCCGATCCGCCGCCTCTTGTCAAAGCGTTTCACCCGGCTTCCGTGACGGCACCATGACGGCCCGGCGCATCGCAATCGGCAAAACCCCGCTTACGCCGCGGCAGCACACTTTCCCGAAACGGCATCTGCCTGTATCGGTTTTGGCAACGATAACAGGTTCCGAGGGTTCCATGCAGGTCGGCCGCCGTGCCCTTCTTCTCGTTGCGCTGATGGGCGCGATGTCGCTTTCCGCCTGTGGCTCGATGAACGGGCCGCGCGAATCCTCCAAAAGTCCCGCCGTCGAGGGGATGCCCCTCTACCCCGGCGAGAACGCCGAGCTGCGCCAGCTGATCAATCAATATGCCGATGAATACGACGTGCCGCGCACCCTCGTGCATCGCGTCATCCAGCGCGAAAGCGACTATAACGCCAGCGCGCGCAACGGCCCCTATTACGGGCTGATGCAGATCCTGCCGGCCACCGCGCGCGGCATGGGGTTCGCGGGCGAGCCGCATCACCTGCTCGATGCAGAAACCAACCTCAAATATGCGGTGAAATACCTGCGCGGGGCGTGGCTCTGTGCGGATGGCGACGAGAAGGCGGCCGTGATGTGGTATGCCAAGGGCTATTACTACGAGGCCAAGCGCCGCGGCATTCTGGAGAAAACCGGCCTGCGCGGCTGACCCCGGGCCCTGCAAGGGTGGCTGGGTCGCAGCCTCCGGCGGGGATATTTGAGCACAGATGAAAGGGCCTCGGTTTTCCGGGGCCTTTCGCATGTCAGGCACTATTCCGGGGCGCGCAGGATACGGGCCGGGCGCGCCGCGAGCGGACGGATCGCGAAGACGAGCCCGGCGAGCAGCGTGACCACAATCCCGCCCAGAACGATTGCCGCTGCAGGCCCGGGCGCGAAGCGATAGTCGAGCTCCATCACGAAATGGACCACCGCCCAGCCCGCGAGCGCGCCGAAGACCACCGCGACCGCCCCGGCCGCCGCGCCCATCAGGCCTGCGCGCAGCGCGAAACTCGTCAGGATCGTCGCGCGGGTGGCGCCGAGCGTCTTCAGGAGCGCCGCCTCGCGCGCGCGGGCCCCCTCGCCCGCCGCCGCCGCCCCGATCAGCACGACAAAGCCGGTGATCAGCGTGACACCCGCCGCGAGCGAGGTCGCCCGGGCAATCGCGCCCAGCGCGTCGGAGACACGCTCGATCGCGTCGCGCACCCGGATCGCGGTGATATTCGGGAAGGCGCGCGCCAGATCGCGCAGGATCTGCGCCTCGGCCGTGGGCGGCGCGTAGATCGTGGCCAGATGCGAATGCGGCGCGCCGCGCAGGGCGGCCGGGTCGAAGGTGAGGACGAAGCCGATGCCCCCGGTCGAGAAATCCACATCGCGGAAACTGGTGATCTCGGCCTCGATGTCGCGCCCGAGGATGTTGACGGTCAGCCGGTCACCAAGTTTGAGGCCCAGTTCCTCCGCCTCCTTGGCGGAAACCGACACGAGCGGCGGGCCCGCGTAATCGGCGGGCCACCATTGGCCGGCGGTGATCCTCTCGCGCGGGGTCTCGGCATAGGTCACGCCGCGATCGCCGCGCAGCACCCAATGCTCGCCCGCCACCTCGCGGGCGTTGTGGCCGTTGATCTTGGTGATCACGCCTCGCAGCATCGGCGTGGTCTCGACCTTGCTCACACCCGGAATGGCGCGGGCGGCGGCGAGGAAGGGATCGAGCTGATCGGGCTGGATGTCGAGCACGAAATAGGCCGGGGCCTCGGCGGGCAGATCGCGGGTGATCGCGCCGCGCAGGCCCTGATCGACCTGACCGACCGCGGCCAGAACCGACAGACCGAGCCCGAGCGAGAGGATCACCGCCACCGTCTCGCCCCGCGGGGCGCCGATCGCGGCCAGCGCCGCGCGCAACGCGGGCCGCCCGCGCGCCCCATGGGCCGCCGCCCGCGCGCCGCGCCGCACGAGACCCGCGGCCAGCGCAAGGATGACGAGGGCCGCAGCAATGCCGCCCAGACTGCCGAGCGCAAGCCCGGGTAGGCCCGAGAAACCGACCGCCGCCGCGGCGAGCGCCACGACCAGAAGCACCGTGAGCACGAGCGCCCCCCAGCCCGGCAGGCGCCGCACCGGCCCCGCCTCGCGGTAGAGCACCGCGGCGCGCATCCGTGCGAGCCGGGCGAGCGGCCAGAGCGCGAAGATCGCCGCGATCAGCGCGCCATAGGTCGCCGCCTCGATCAGCGGACGGGCGGTGATCGCGATCTCGACCGGGATCGGCAGCGCCGCCGCAATCGCACCGCGCGCCGCGATCACGCCAAGAACGCCGAGCCCGAGCCCCCCGGCAATGCCAAGCGCGCCGAGCGCCACGAGCTGCCACAGGAAGACCGCGCGGATCGTGGCGGTCGCGGCGCCGAGCGCCTTGAGCGTGGCGATGGTTTCGGCCTTGCGCTCGATCCAAGCCGAGACGGTGGCCGAGATGCCGGTGCCGCCGACGGCGAGCCCGGCAAGCCCCACGAGCACCAGAAAGGCGCCGAGCTGATCGACGAACCGCTCGGTCCCGGGGCTCGCGCGCCGCGCATCCGACCAGCGCATCCCCGCGCCCTCGAACTGGCTCTGCGCGGCGGTCTTGGCGCGGCCGAGATCGGCGCCTGCGGGCAGCAGGACGCGATATTGCGATTCGTAGAGCGCCCCGGGTGCCAGAAGCGGCGTGCCCTCGAGCGCCGCGATCGAGACCATGCTGCGCGGACCGAAGGAAAAACCCATGCCGGTGCTGTCGGGCTCGCGCGCGATCCGCGCCATCATCACGAAATCGACGCCGCCGATCTGCAGCCGGTCGCCCGGCGCAAGGCCGAGCCGGTCGGCGAGCACCGGATCGAGGAAAGCCCCGGGCAGCCCGTCCTGCCCGGCGAGCGCCCCCATGCCAACCGGCGGGTCGAGCACGATCTGCCCGGTCAGCGGATAGGCCCGGTCGACCGCCTTGGTCTGGGTCAGCGCGCGCTCGTCGCCGACCGCGGCCATCGAGCGGAAGTCGATCACCTCGGAGGTGGCGCTTGCGCCCGCGTCGATCCAGTCGCGCTCGGGGCCGCTCGCGCGGCGATAGGTGAATTCATATTGCGCGTCCCCGCCCAGCAGCACCGCGCCCTGATCGGCCAACCCGCCGCGGATCGCCGAGCGCACGAGGCCCACGGCCGCAATCGCCGCCACCCCGAGCATCAGGCACAGAAGAAAGATCCGGAAGCCCCGGATGCCGCCGCGCAATTCCCGCGCCGCGATACGCAGCGCGAGGCTCATGCCCGCGCCCCGGCGACGGCCCGCATCGCGCCCGCATCCCGGGCCAGCGCCCCATCGGCCAGTTGCACCACCCGATCACAGCGCGCGGCGAGCTCTGGTGCATGGGTCACGAGGACCAGCGTCGCCCCGTGCCGGTCACGCAGACCAAAGAGCAGATCCATGATCGCCGCCCCGTTCTTGGCGTCGAGGTTGCCCGTGGGTTCATCCGCGAGCAGGATCGCCGGACGCGGCGCCACGGCGCGCGCGAGCGCCACGCGCTGTTGCTCGCCCCCCGACATCTGCGAGGGATAATGGCCGGTGCGGTGGCCAAGGCCCACCGCCTCGAGCTCGGCCGCGGCGCGCTCGAACGCATCGCGCGCGCCCGCGATTTCCAGCGGCAGGGCCACGTTTTCCAGCGCGGTCATCGTCGGGATGAGGTGGAAGGATTGGAAAACGATGCCCATATTGCCTTGACGGAAGCGGGCCAGCGCGTCCTCGTCCATCGCGCCGAGATCGCGCCCGAGCGCGGTGATCCGGCCCGAGGTCGCGCGTTCGAGCCCGCCCATGAGCATGAGGAGTGACGATTTGCCCGACCCCGACGGCCCCGTGAGCCCGACACTTTCGCCCCGCGCTACATCGAGCGTGATCCCCTTGAGGATCTCGACCGGTCCGGCATTGCCCTCGAGGGTCAGACGCGCCTCGGTGAGGCTCAGGACGGGATCGGTCATCGGGCGCTTCCTTTCGGTCTTTCCAAGGGGATATGGGGCGCGGGCCGCGGCGTGCAACCTTGTGGCGGGTCTCTTTCTCGCGCTTGCGGCAATTCCGGCCATGGCCGAGCCGCGGCTTCTGGCGCTTGGCGACAGTCTGACGGCGGGCTACGGGCTCGCGCCCGAGGAAGGCCTCGTGCCGCAGCTTGCGCGCTGGCTCGCCGAGCAGGGGCACCCGGCCGAGGTGGTGAATGCGGGGGTGTCCGGCGATACGACCGCGGGCGGGCGGGCCCGACTCGACTGGTCGCTCGAGCCCGGGATCGACGCGGTGATCGTGGAGCTTGGCGCGAATGACATCCTGCGCGGGCTGCCGCCCGCGGAGGCGCGCGCCAATCTCGATGCAATTTTGGCCGAGGTGAGTGGGCGCGGCCTGCCTGCGCTGATCGTGGGCGTGCCGGTGCCGGGCAACTACGGCCCCGACTATCAGCGCGATTTCGCCTCGATCTGGGCCGATCTGGCGGCGAAATACGATGCCGTCCTGCTGCCCGATCTGCTGGCGCCGATCACGGAAATGCCACTCGAGGAGCGCGCCAAGCACGATCTGATGCAGGGCGACAACCTGCATCCGGCGCCCGAGGGGGTTGCGCTTGTGGTTGCGGCGCTGGGGCCGAAGGTTCTGGAACTGCTGGCAAAACTGCCCGGGGGCTGAGGCTGCCTCCGGCGGGAGTATTTGAACCAGGAAAAACCCGCGCTCAGGCCGGGAGGTCCGGGGCGCGGCGGTCGAGCGCCCAGAGCGCGCCGGCCCCAACCATCGCGAGCGTGGCGCCGATCAGGGCGGCCAGCGTATAGCCGCCCAGAAGCGTGCCGAGCGCGAAAGTGGCCGCACAGATCGCATCGCCCGCGAGCTTTTGCAGCGCCATCAGCGAGGCCCCGGCCCCCGGCCGCGCGGCGAGCATGTCCTGCAGATAGGCCATCGGCTGCGTCAGCACGACCGCCCCCCCGGCCGCGCCAAAGACAACGAGAAGCCAGACCGCGGGGCCCGAGGCCAGAAGCGGCAGCCCCGCGACATGGACGCAATAGAGCGCCGTGCCCCAGAAGATCAGCCCGTTGCGCGACACCCGCCCGATCACCAGCGGCAGCGCGAGCATGAGCGGCACCTCGAGCCCCGCGACGAGCCCGGCATAGAGCGCCACATCCCCCGCCCCGCGCCCCGGCACCGCCGCGAAGACGAGCCCGAGCAGCACCAGATAGAGCGTGATCGCCCCGTTGATCGTGCCGAGCGCGGCCACCCGGATCAGCACCGCGGGCGCGGCCATCTCGCGCAGCGCCGCGGCGAAGCTCAGGCCCGACTTCGGATCGGGCCAGCGTGTCGCACCGTCACGCGGCCAGAAGAGCCAGGTGAGCCCGAGGAAGCCCGCCGCCATCGCCATCGCCACCGGATAGACCTGCAAGAGCGGCGCGCCGGCGCCGAAAGCGAGCGACCAGATCGGCAGAACGATCACCCAGGGCAGCGCGAAGGCCGCGCGCAGGGTGGCGAGGATCGCCGGGCGGTCCGCCTCGGGGTGGAGCGTCGAGGCGAGGCGCCCGAGCGCGAAGAGCTGGCCGAAGATCGAGCCCGAGAGCGGCAGGAAGAGCGCATGGGCGACCACGAAGACCGGGGTTGCGGGCACGAGCCAGACCGCAAGCGTGCCGAGCGCGAGGAAGGCCCCGGTGACGAGCGCAATGCCGCGCCGGTTCGCGCGCTGATCGGCGAGGATGCCGAAGCCCACCGAGGAACCGACCGAGAGCACCGAAGCCGCCACGAGCAGCGCCGAATAGGCCCCGTCGCCGAGATGAAAGACCGTCACCGCCAGCGCCGAGACATAGGGCAGCATCGTCGCGGCATGGGCGCCGTAGAGCACCAGCAGCACCGCGGCGAGCGCGAGCATCGGGTCGGTCACGATCGGGCGAAGCGGGGCGAGCAGGCGCATGGAAACCTCAGCGTATCAAGCCGGGCATAGCGGCGGTGAGCCGAGAGATGCAAGGGCGGATTACCCGCCCCTCCCCCGAGCCCACGCGTCAGGGCAGAACCTTGCCGGGATTGAGCAGCCCCGCCGGATCGAGCGCGGCCTTGATCGCGCGCATCGCGGCGAGCGCGGCCGGATCCTTGAGCGCCGCCATCGTCGCGCGCTTCGAGAGGCCCACGCCGTGCTCGGCGCTGAAACTGCCGCCCATCGAGACCGCGAGCTCGGCCACATCGGCGCGGATCGCGGCGCGCAGGGCCGGATCGTCGCGGCTCGGATAGGCGGTGTAATGGATATTGCCATCGCCCAGATGCGCGATCGAGAGCTCCTCGGCCCCCGGGTCGCGCGCGGCAAGGCGCGGCGTCATCGCGGCCAGGAACGCGGCGAGCCGGTCGAGCGGCAACGCCACGTCACAATCGACGATATTGGAGGTGGTGAAGGTGACCTCGGCCGAGGCCTCGCGCATCGCCCAGAGCTTGCGCCGCTGCGCCTCGGAACTGGCGATCACCGCCTCGGAAATCGCGCCCCGCTCCATCGCCGCGGCCAATGTCGCCTCGAGCCGCGCGGCCGGATCCTCGTCGGGGATCGTCGTCGCGGTCTCGATCAGGATGTTGACCGGCTGCGCGGGAAACGGACAGGCGAGATCGGGCTTCGCCCGCCCGAGCCGCGCCATGAAGGCCGCGGGCATGAATTCGAAGGCCTCGACCGCGCCACCGGTGGCGCCCTGCACCGCATTCAGAAGATCGAGCGCCGCGGGCAGATCGGCCATCCCCAGAAGCGCCGTCGCATAGGCGCGCGGCCGCGGCATCAGGCGCAGCACGGCCGCCGTGATCACGCCAAGCGTGCCCTCGGCCCCGATCATCAGATCGCGCAGATCGAAGCCGGTGTTGTCCTTCCTGAGCCCGCTCATCAGATCCATCACCCGCCCGTCGGCGAGCACCACCTCGAGCCCGAGGCAGAGCGCGCGCGCCGAACCGTAGCGGATCACGTTCGAGCCGCCGGCATTCGTGGACAGGAACCCGCCCACCATCGCCGAGCCCTTGGCCCCGAAGCTGAGCGGGAAGATCAGATCGTGGCCCTCGGCCGCGGCATGGAGGGTCTCGAGGATCACGCCCGCCTCGGCCACCAAAGTCCGCGCGGCCGGGTTGATCTCGCGGATGTGGTTCATCCGCGCGAGGCTCAGCATCAGCGCGCCTTCGGCCGCGGTGCCACCGTTGAGCCCGGTATGGCCGCCGACCGGCACCACCGGCACGCCCGCGTGTGCGCAGGCCTGCATCACGGCCACGACCTCATCGCGCGAGCCCGGCCGCACGAGGCCAAGCGGCATCCAGTCGTAATGCCCGGTCCAGTCGCGCCCGAACCCCGCCGCCACGGCCTCGGGGCCGGTCAGGACATGGGCGGGGCCGAGGAGATCGCGCAGGGTTGCGAGAAAAGAAGACGGTGCAGACATCTGAGGCCTCGCGGATAGCCCTGCCACGCAGGGTTCAGTAATTGACGAGCGTCAGCGGCTCGCGATGCGGAAATTCGCGAAACACCGCATCCCAGGAGGGCACATGCCCATCGGGCGTGTCGTCATAGGGGGCGAAGCGCTTGAGGTAGCGGTTGCGGATGCCGGGCAGGCCCCAGTCGGGCTCGGCGCGGTCTTCGGTCTGGAGCACGATCAACGTGAACGGCGTGTCACCGTGATAGCGCCCGAGCAGCTCCTGCACCCGCAGGGCGAAACCGCGCGGATCGTCCAGGTTGTTCTTGTAGAAATAGGCCGTGTTGCCCGGCGCCGCGGCACTCTGGCGGAACTTGCGCAGGAAATGCTCGAACTTCTCGTGCAGAAGGGTGAGCTTGTCGTCGAAATCGGGGGCCTGCATGAAGGCGACCGGATCGAAGTCGTGATGCACCATGAAATCATGCGAGGCGTCGCGCACCAGATGGCCGCCGGTATGCACCGACAGATTGCTCTTCTGCAGGATGCCCGCAAAGTCGGTCTCGAGCAGCGAGATCAGCGCCGCGGGCTCGGTGATGTTCCAGGTGAAGAAGCCCGATTCCGCCCCGCCGCGCACGCGCTTGAGCTGAAACCCGACCTCGCAGTTGCAGCCGAGCGAGACATAGCGGTCGAAAACCTGCGGATGCGACTCTGTCGGCGGTGCTGCACTGCGAGCGGCCTCCACGGGGGCCGGGGGCACCGTCTGGACCACCGGGACCGAGGCGCCAAAGACCGGCGGCGGCCCGCCCTTGGTGGGCGCGAAGAACCGGCGCAGGACTTTGCTCAGGGCGCTCATCGGGTCACCTCGTCAGGGCTGCGGATGCGGGAGCGATTCCTCTGCCGCGGCCGTGACCTCGGGGCGTCGGATCCCGGCCAGCTCACCGCCCCCGAGCGGCCAGCGGATCCCGCCGATGCCATCGACCCGGCTCATCTGCGAACCCGCCCGCGCGCGCTTGAAATGCATCGTTCCGGGCACCGGCTTGTGCGGCACCCCCTCGGCAAGCGTCCAGGCATTCCAGTGCCAGTCCTCATGCCCGAAGCCGAGCTTGAGATCGTTGGCGCGGAACGGAAACCGCAGATAAAGTTCGGTGCGCGCGAAACTCATCGCATCCCAGTAGTTCATCCAGTCGAGATAGACCGGATCGCAGAAGGCCTCTTCGGAATCGATGTGCCAGAAGATGTGCCGCTTCATCCCGAAGGCAAGGTTGCAATCCGAATGCAGCACCGCATCGGGCCGCGCGGCGCAGAGCTTCCAGGCCTCGCTCAGCCAGTTCAGCGACCACAGATCATCGGCATCGAGAAAGGTCGAACACAGGCCCCGTGCCGCCTCGACACCGCGGTTGCGGGCCTGTCCGGGGTCGCCCTCATCGGTTTCGAGCACCCGCGCCCGATCGCCGAAGGCGCCGGTGATCACGTCGCGGGTCAGCGCATTCGCCCGGTCGAGCACGAGGAGCACCTCGCAGCGCAGCCCCGCCGCCTCGGCCTGCGCGACGGTGGCCTGCGCATTCTGCGCGGTGACGCCGGCCAGAAGGCCTTCGCCATGGGCGGTGATGATGACGGAAATATCGGGATCGGTCATGGCGCCCTCCTGTCAGATGCGCGCGAGCGATTGGGCGTAATGCGTGGCGGAGTGACGCCGGGTCACGAGCGCCTGCAGGGCCCGCGTCCGCACAACCCGCTCCTGCGGATTGTCGATCATCTCGCGCAGCGCCGCGACATAGGCCGCAACCGGCGCGCCTTCGGGCACGAGCCAGCCTGTCCGCGCGTCGATCAGCTCGGGCACCCCGCCGACCCCGCTCGCCACGATCGGAACGCCGAGCGCGCCGAGCTCGATCAGGATCGTGGGCAGACCGTCCCAGTCGGAGGTGTAGAGCCAGCCCTCGGCCTCGGCCAGCGGCAGCTCGTCATAGCCCGTGAAGGGCGGGTTCAGCACCAGATTGGCCGGCAGCCGCGCCAGATCGGGCGGCGCGTCGAGCACCGCCTTGCCCCAGCACAAGAAATCGACATCGGGCATCGCGCGGGCGATCGCGACCACCAGATCGAACCGCTTTTGCCGGTCGAGCCGCCCGCCCCAGAGAATCCGTGGCCGGCCCCCCGCAGGGAGCGGCTCGGCGAGGCGCGCGGCCGAGACCGGTTCGGGCGCGACCGGCGTCTGTGCCGGCGTGTAGAGGGTCACGACCCGCTGCGCGAGTTCGGGCGGGATCGCATAGCGCGCGATCAGCGTCTGCGCGAGATCCTCGGTGTCGATCATCGCCGCGCTCAGATGGGGCAGGATATTGGCGAAGAACCAGACCGGATAGCCAACCTCGAGCCCCTCCTCGGTGCGATCCGAACAGAAGTAGTAGGCATAAAGCCGGAACTGGCTGGCCAGACGCGCGCCATAGGTGACGTAGGTCTCGAAGGCGATGCGGCTGTTGACGTTGAAGATCCGCTTCGGCGCGATTTCGGTGAGCAGGATATAGAGCGCGCGCTGCCGGTCGCTGACCTCGGCGAGCGCGCCCGAGATATCCACGCTCGGGATCGTCTCGGGATACCAGTCGGGCCGGTCCCAATGCGAATCGTCGGTGCGCAGGATCAGCACCTTCTCGCCCTCGGCCAGCGCCCGGGCGAGCACCGCCGCGACCAGATCGGCCCCCCCCATGCGCCCCGCCGGCATCAGCACGACGGCATCGTAATCCCCGGGCGGGATCAGCTCCACGAGTTTGCGAAAGCCGGTGAAGGCGACGTCGTTCCAGGGCACGCAATAGGCGCTCTCATGGCCGCTGAAGGCGCCGATCTCGGGATCGAACTGCGCCGCTTCGGCGATCCGGGCGACCATCTCGGGCGACCCGAGAAAGCCATCCATCCGCGCGATCGTCGCGGCGACCTCGGGATCTGCCGCGCGCATCGCCTCGACAGCCTTGCGGGCGGCCTCAGGCAGGTGGAACGGCAGCGCGGAGCCGGGCAGAACCGCCTCGGGCAGGATCTTGAGCAGCTTGTCCGAGACGCTGGCCGCGGCCGTCGGCTGCAACCGCCGCTTCTGGATCGAGCGGCGCAGACGCCGCGACAGATCGCGCGGGAAATGGCGCACCTTGCCCCAGAGCTGCCGCAGCAGCCAGCCGGTCTTGATCGAGTTGCGCTCGTACTGGGCAATGACGCGCCGAAGCTGTTCCGTCACATCTTCATGGGTCATCACATTTCACCATCGGACTTGTCGAACCGGCATCTTCCGGTCGCGCAAAGGGGCGCAGCCGGGCCGGGCGTCATCTGTTAACATATTCGCGAAAGCGGCAACAATGGCTTGACCCGTTTGCGCGTCGCCATCGGCTATTCGTTGCCCTGCTGCAACCAGGCCCAGGTCGCCGCGAGCCCGGAGGCCAGATCCGTCTCAGGCACCCAACCCAGGGTTTCGCGCGCCCGCGTCACATCGAGCACCGAGCGCGCGACATCGACCGCCCGTCCCGGCTTGAAGACCGGCGCAATGGGCTGCCCCGTCGTCTGCGCAATCGCCGCGACGATCTCGGTCAGCGAGCGGCCGATGCCACTGCCGGCATTGAGCGCCCCGGTCAGATCGCTTTGCGCGGCCCTCAGGCACAGATCGGCCAGATCGGACACATAGAGATAATCGCGCACGACACTGCCGTCGCCCCAGATCTCGATCTGGCGCCCGTCGCGCACCGAGCGCAGGAAGGTCGAGATCACGCCCTGCACCCCGATATGCCCCTGACGCGGCCCATAGGGATTGGCGGCCCGGATCGCGATCGGCCGCAGACCGTGAACCGTGCGGTAAAGCTCGAGATATTGCTCGATCGCGGTCTTCACGATGCCATAGGAATTGATCGGACGCAGGGGGTGATCCTCGGGGATCGGTTCGCGCTCGGGGCGGCCATAGACGGTGCCCCCCGAAGACAGATAGACGAGCCGCCCGATCCCGAGCGAGACCATCGCATCGCACAGATTGAGCGTGCCGATCAGATTGCCCGAGACATCGGCGCGCGGATCGAGGTTGGCGGTGCCCGGAAAGCTCGTGCTGATCAGGTGAAAGACCGTGTCGACCCCGGCCATCGCCTCGAAGACCGCCATCCGGTCGGAAAAATCGCCGAAATGGTAATCGACGCCCGTCACCGGCGCGCGAAACCGCTCGGGGTTGCGGTCGAAGACGCTCACCTGATGCCCTGCCGCCGCGAGCGCATCCACGACGTAAGACCCGATAAACCCGCAGCCGCCCAGAACCAGTGCCTTCATCGTCCGCTCACTCCGTCATCACGTCCGGGTCATACCCGGCCCCGCGCCCTCGCTCAATCCTCGGGCCGCTCACACCTGATCCCGGTCGATCCGGCAGCCCGCACTCGGCAGCCGCACCTTGCGCGCCACGCGCAGCGCCTCGATCTCGGCGCGCAGCTCGACCGCACCCTCGCCCTCGATCCGCTCGGCGATCCGCATCGTCGCCTCAGAGCTTTCCGGGCAAAGCCAGACCGGCGATTTCTTGAGGAAGGGATAGCCCTTGTAGAAGATCGAATAGGGCGCGAGCGCATAGCTCGATCCCTGCCGCGAGACGATCAGCAACAGGAAGCGGATCAGCTCCTCGCGACTCGGGCTGCCCGCCAGAAGCCGGCCCTGCAGCGCGACCAGCCGCCGGTCCTCGGGGATCACGATCTCGACGGCGAGCTTGCGCAGTTCGGCATCGCTCAGAGCGGCAAGCTCCTGATCGAGCGGGCCCACATCGAGCGTGCCTGCGGTGCGGTAGCCATGCGAAAGCACCCATTGGCTCAGCCCGATCTCGCCGCGGCGCACGGTGCGGCTCTTGTCGTTGCTCAGCCGCAGCCCCTTCCAGTAGCGCAGGAAGCCCGGATCGCGCAGGATCGCCGGGCCCACACAGAGCGCAAAGGAGCAATAGTGGAAATTCGGATGGGTGACGCGATAGCTCCACTGCATCGTCGCGAATTCCTCGATCTCGGGGCGCGGCGTGCCGTAATTCGAGGCCGCCCCCGCGAAATCGACGTCCAGCGCCTCGACATCGTCAAGCCAGTCGCGCGCGCCGGGCAGCGGAAACCAGACGGAATCGTTGAGGATCACCAGACGCTGCAAGTCCGCCAGACGCTCGCCAAGCTCGAGCACCGCATCGCGATAGCCACCGAAATCATAGCCGAAATTCGGCCGCTCCAGATAGCGCCAGCACAGCGGCAGAAGCCGCGCGCGATCGGCCTCGGACAGCGGCAGGTTCGACACGACAAGCGTCGCATAGCCCTTGTCGTGCAGATAGCGCAGCGCCCGTTCGTGCCACCAGAGCAGCCCCGCGCTCGGATAGATGAGATAGATCGCGACCCGGTCGGCCTCGGGCAGGGCGCCGTCGAACCGGCGGATCTGCTGGCGCAGACCGGTGTCGTACCGCCGGGTGGCGAACTGGTAATCATAGGCCTGACGCGGCGCCCCGGTGATCTGATTGACGATCCGGTTGAGTTCCCTTCGGACCTTCCACAGGGGCGGCAAGCTCATCACATCTACTCTCTGGCTGCGAAGCCGAACACTTCGCTTATGGCTGCCCCTTCATAGACAGGGCCGCGGGCAATGCCAATCCCGTCAGGCGCAGCCCTGCCGAGAGCCGCCGATCGGGGTTTCGGTTCCCGTCCGCATCGACCAGACCCCACGCAGGAAGGCCATCTGCTTGGCACGTTTGCGCACCGAGAGGAGCACAAGTGGCGAGGCAAGTTGCCGGACCGCCTGCAGGAATGCGGTGGCGAAGGGCCGCGACAGGCCGTGCTTGCGCGCGGCATAAACGCGCGAGCGGCCCATGTGCCAGGCCTTGAGCGCCGCGATTTCGGGGCTGCGCGCACTCGAGCGCCCGCCGGAATGGCGCGCCACCGCCTCGCGCAGGAACAGAAGATCGCCGCGCCCGGCCAGCCGCAGCGCGAGATCGTCATCCTCGTGATAGAGGAAGATCGCCGGATCGAAGCCGCCGACCGCCTCGAAATCGGCGCGCCGCACGAAGAGCGCGGCCCCCGACAGCACCGGCACCGCCTGCGTTGCCGCGGGCCAGCCGCGGGGCAGCCAGCGGTCGCGCGGCAAGAGCACCGAACCGCGCTTGAAATACTCCGAGCCATCCGCCTCGCGGATCGCCGGGTTCATCGCGACCGCCTGCGGATAGGCGCGCGCCCCCGCCACCAGCGCCTCGAGCGCGCCCGGCTCGAGCCCGGCATCGGGGTTGAGAAAGAGCAGGAATTCGCTAGCGGCCCCCTCGGCCCCGCGGTTGCAGGCGCGACCAAAGCCGATGTTTTCCCCAAGCTCGATCAGCCGGGCACCCGCCTGCCCCGCCAGATCGCGCAGCGCGGCCAGATCGCGCGAGCCATTGTCGACCAGCACGATCTCGACGCCCGCGGGCACCGAGGCCAGCATCGCGGGCAGGACCGCGGTGCTGTTGAAACAGACACTGACCACCGTGACCGGAAGGGCGGCCGCGGCCTCTGGGCGCTCGATCGTCATCGGGCCGACCTATTCGCCCGCGATCCGCATCAGATAGCGACCGTAATCCGATTTCGCGAAGGGCTTCGCAAGCACCCGCAGTTCATCTGCGGTGATCCAGCCGTTCTGGAAGGCGATTTCCTCCGGGCAGCCCGATTGCATCCCCTGCCGCAGCGCCAGCGTGCGCACGAAGTTCCCCGCATCGAGCAGGCTGCCATGGGTGCCGGTATCGAGCCAGGCATAACCGCGGCCCATCCGCTCGACCTGCAGCGCGCCCTCGTGCAGATAGCTTTCCAGAAGCGTCACGATCTCCAGCTCGCCGCGCGGCGAGGGTTTCACATCGCGCGCGCGCTCGGGCGCGGTGCCATCGAGGAAATAGAGCCCGGTGACGGCATAGTTCGAGGGTGGCACCTCGGGCTTCTCGATGATCGACTTGGCGCGCCCCTCGGCGTCGAAATCGACCACGCCATAACGTTCGGGATCGGCCACATGATAGCCGAAGACAGTGCCGCCCGTGGCCTGCTCATCGGCCGATTTCAGCATCCGCGGCAGGTCATGTCCGAAGAAGATATTGTCGCCCAGAACCATCGCCGAGGGCGCGCCGGCAAGGAAATCCTCGGCCAGCAGATAGGCCTGCGCCAGCCCGTCGGGCGAGGGCTGCACGATCCAGGTGATCGTCATGCCCCATTGGCTGCCATCGCCGATGAGGCGCTGGAACTGCGCCTGATCGGCGGGGGTGGTGATGATCGCGATCTCGCGGATGCCGGTCAGCATCAGCACCGAGAGCGGATAATAGATCATCGGCTTGTCATAGACCGGCATGAGCTGTTTCGACACCGCCATGGTGATCGGGTAAAGCCGCGTGCCGGAGCCGCCGGCCAGAATGATGCCTTTGCGCTGGGTCATTTCAATGCTCCGAGTTCGGAAAGGGCCTCGGTCACGCCCGCGCGCCAGTCGGGGCGGGAGAGGCCGAAGGTGGAAAGGGTGGTGCAGTCCATCCGCGAATTCGCCGGGCGTTTCGCGGGGGTCGGATAGGCCGAGGTCGGGATGTCCTCGATCGCGCAGGACAGACCGGCCTGCGCCATGATCTCACGGGCAAACTCGGCCCAGCTCACGTCGGGCGCCCCCGAGAAATGGTAGGTGCCCGATTTCGCCGGATCGGCGATGAGCTGCGCGGCGATGCTCAGGCAGGCCTCGGCGATCGCGCCCGCGGGCGTGGGCCCGCCGATCTGATCGGCCACAACCGTCAGCTTCTCACGCTCGGCGCCAAGGCGCCGCATCGTCTTGAGGAAATTGTTGCCATGCGCCGAGAACACCCAGGAGGTGCGCAGGATCGCATGCGGGCCACCGGCGGCGCGCACACCCTCTTCGCCCGCGAGTTTCGAGCGGCCATAGGCCCCGAGCGGCGCGGTCGGGTGATCCGGTGCGAACGGCGCCTCGCCCGCGCCGTCGAAGACGTAATCGGTCGAGATATGAACGAGCGGAATACCGAGATCGGCACAGGCGCGCGCCATCGCCGCGGGCGCAAGGCCGTTCACCACGGTCGCGGCCTCTTCCTCGGTCTCGGCGCGGTCGACGGCGGTCCAGGCGGCGGCATTGATCACCACTTCCGGCCCGATCTCGGCGATCTTCGCGGCACAGGCCGAGGGCTGCGACAGGTCGGCCTGCTCCCGCCCGAGGTATAGCGCCTCAGGGGCGCGGCGCATCAACTCCTGGGCGACCTGCCCGGTGCAGCCAAAAACGAGCCAAGTCATGCGGCTACTCCGTTTTGCACAAAGGTAACGTCAGGAAAAAAATCGCGCATCGAGTCTTCGTAGATCCCGCGATTCTTGCCATAGGAATTGTCCAGCATCCGCACCGGCTTGCCAAGGATAGCGGCCAGAACCGCCATATGCAGCCGGTTGGTCGCGATCCGCCGGAAGCGGCGCAGGACCCAGCTAACAGCCTTCACCGAATTGGCACAGCCCCCGCGGCTCATGTCATTGGACGAAAACAGCACCGAGAGATCATAGTTGCGGCGCGGCAACGCCACATCCGTCCGCTCGACATCGCGCCGCAGGATGCTCAGCGTCGCGGGCGCGATCAGCGACAGCCCCAGAAACTTGAGCGCCATCCGCGCCCAGGCGCCGGTCAGGCCGCTCTCGCGCAGACGCCGCGGGTGCCAGCTCTCGGCCGCGATCGCCGGGGCGCTGACGAAGAAGGCCAGATCGTGACACTGCGCCAGACGCGCCCGGGTGCAATGGCGCGCGAGATAGTCCCGGCTCGCCTTCTCGCGCGAGAACAGGATGCAGCGCTCGTCCATTTCGGCCAGCAGGTCGGGATAGGCCCGCACCGTATGCGGCAGCAGCACCAGCGCCTTGCAGACGGGGTGATTGCGGCGCAGGAAGGCGTCCGAGCCGGGATAGGCCTCGATCAGGGCCCCGCCGCCTGCAAAGACCACGACGCGCCCGGGGAAGGTTCCGGCATAATCGCCAAGCCGATAGCGCAGCCCGATCCGGTCGAAGAACTGATAGGTTCCGAGGTCAATCAGCGCATCGCCCGCATTGCCGGGATTGGGCACGAAGATCACCTCCTCGTCGCCGAAGGCGCGCAGGCAGTCCGCGATCGGGGTGAAGTCATGCCCGTGAGGCCCGAGGATCTGCCCGGTCATCTCAGGCCCTCCGCGGCGTGCCGACGCGTGAGAGCAGCAGGGCGTGCATGTCGCGTCCCCAGGCCTCCCAGGTGAGCCGGGCGTGGCAGTGATCGAAGCTCGTCTGGCTGAGGCGCCGGTAGGCCTCGGGATCGGCGGTCATGGCGCGGATCGCCGCCGCATAGGCCGCGCCATCCGCGTCGGGCGACAACATCGCCCCGTTGACACCGGGCCTCATCAGGGTCGGGATGCCCCCAAGATCGCTGATCACCACCGGACAGCCATGAATATTGGCCTCGGCCACCACCATCGGCGCGCAATCCGCGCGGGTGGGCAGCACGAAGACATGCGCCTGGGACAAGGCCTCGGTCAGACGCGCGGCCTGGGCCGGGTCGTTCTTGTCGATATGCCCGAGCGAGGTGACGCCGGGGCGGCCCCGCGCCTCGGACGAGCCGCTGCCGACCAATGTGAGCCCCGCGGCCACGCCCTGCGCCTGCAGCGCGGCGAGAGCGTCAACGGCCACATCGCCCCCCTTGCGCTGCCAGTCGAGGCCGATGAACAGAAGATTGAGCCGGTCCAGCGGGGGTTTTTGCGGCAGATGAGCGGGCAGGACATCGAGATTGACCCCGAAGGGGATGACACTGACGCGCCCGGGCGCCAGAGCGAATTCCTCACGCGCCCGCGCGGCCATGTGGTCCGAGGAATAGACAACGTGCATGGCGACGGCCACCGCCGCGGCCTCGGTTCTCTGGGCATCGTCCGAAGCAAGACTGTCGTCGTAGACGCTGCGAAAGGCCTTCAAAAATGCCGGGGTCGCATCCGTGACCATCACGACCGGCGCGCAGAGCGAGGCGCCGAAGCGCGCGATCAGGGCCGAGGCCATCGGCGCCAGGATCACATCGAGACCCGCGTCATCGAGGTCCTCGCGGCTTATTCCGCGGGCTTCGCTGCGCGCCCGCAAGCGGCGCTGCAATTTCCCGAGCCAACCGCGCCGGATCGGAGGCCAGTTCGGCATCAGACGCACCTCGACATCCGGGAGCGAGGTCAGCGCCTGCAACATGTAATAGGGTGTTCCGCTCAGGTTGTTGCGGTCCAAAGGATTTTGGGCGCAGAGAAACCCGATCCTCAATGTCACGCCTTGACCCCAAGACGCTGGCCGACGCCGTGGCGTTCCTGCAGCGGCCGCCACCAGGCCTCGTTGTCGAGATACCATTGCACGGTCTTCTCGAGGCCTTGCTCGACCGTCACGCTCGGCCTCCAGCCGAGTTCCGCGCGGATGCGCGACGGGTCGATCGCATAGCGCGCGTCGTGGCCGGGGCGGTCGGTGACGAAGGTGATCTGATCGGCGTAAGACCCGCTCGCCTTCGGTTGCTTTTGATCGAGGATGCCACAGAGGGTTTTAACCAGCTCGAGGTTCGTGCGCTCGTTCTCGCCGCCGATATTGTAGCTGCGCCCGAGCTCGCCCTTCTCGACGACAAGCAGCAGCGCATCGGCGTGATCCTCGACATAAAGCCAGTCGCGGATGTTCGAGCCATCGCCATAGATCGGCAGCGGCTTGCCCGCGAGCGCATTGAGGATGATCACCGGGATCAGCTTTTCCGGGAAGTGGAACGGCCCGTAATTGTTCGAGCAGTTGGTCAGCACCACCGGCAGGCCATAGGTCTCGTGCCAGGCGCGCACGAGGTGATCCGACGAGGCCTTGGACGCCGAATAGGGCGAGCGCGGATCATAGGGCGTGTCTTCGGTGAACTTGACCGAGGGGTCATTGGGCAGCGAGCCGAAGACCTCATCGGTCGAGATATGGTGGAAGCGGAAGGCCGCAGGCTTGTCTGCGCGGGTCCAATAGGCGCGCGCGGCCTCCAGCATCTGATAGGTGCCGGTGATATTGGTCTCGATGAAATCGCCCGGCCCGTCGATCGAACGGTCGACATGGCTTTCGGCCGCCAGATGCATCACCGCATCGGGCTGATGCGCCTCGAAGATCCGGTCGAGCGCCGCGCGGTCACGGATATCGGCCTTCTCGAAGGCATAGTGCGGGCTTTGCGCCGCCTCGGCCACGTTCTCGAGGCAGGCCGCATAGGTCAGCGCATCGACATTGACGACCGAATGCCCGCGCGCAATCGCCAGCCGCACCACCGCCGAGCCGATGAAACCCGCACCGCCCGTTACCAGAAGTTTCATCGCTCAGGCCTCGTAGGTGAAGGGGGTGACGAAATCGGCGAAGCTTTGCGCCTTTTCGTCCTTGTCGGAAATGATCGGGGTGATGCCGCTCAACGGCCAGTCGATGCCGCAACTATCCCATTTCACCGCACCATCGCATTCGGGCGCATAGTGATCGGTGCATTTATAGATGATCTCGCTGTCGGGTTCGAGGGTCATGAACCCGTGCAGGAAGCCCGCCGGGATCCAGAGCTGGACGCCATTGTCGAAGCTGAGCTCATAGCCGACCCACTGGCCGTAGGTCGGACTGCCCTTGCGCGCGTCGACCGCCACGTCGAAGATCTTGCCGCGCCCGCAGCGCACGAGCTTGCCCTGCGCATGGGGAGGCGTCTGGAAATGCAGGCCCCGCACCGTGCCCACTTCGCGCGACATCGAATGATTGTCCTGCACGAATTCGGGAAGCACGAGACCGTTCGCCTCGAGCGTCTTGCGATTCCAGCTCTCCGAGAAGAAGCCGCGATGGTCGCCGAAACGCCGCGGGGTAATCAGGAAGACGCCGGGCAGGGCTGTCGCTTCGATCATGATACATCCGCATTAACTGGTCTGACTTGGGGGCCGGCCGGCCCGGGCCCATTTGGCAGGCCCGGGGGGGTGAAGGCAAGCCGGTTCTGCACGGCCGCCGATGCCGCCCGACCCGCTCCGCGCGGTCAGCCGAGCCGCTTGCGCAGCGCCCCGAGCCCCTGCCCGAGCCTCTCCTCGGCCAATGCCGCGGTTTCGGCCTCGACATAGAGCCGCAGCTCGGGCGCGTTCCCCGAGGGGCGGAAATGCACGACCCGACCCGAAGCGCAGGTGACCCGCAGCCCGTCGGTACGGTCGACCGCTTCGGGCACCTCGCCGAGGCCCGCCAGAAAGTCCGGCAGCGCGGCGGGATCGGCCTCGAACCCCGCGATCAGCGCGCGCGAGGCCTCGGTCGGGATCTCCTCGAGCCGGTCGGCGGCGGTGAAGCGGGCGGGTTCCTGCGCCACAAGGGCCGCAAGGCCCCCGGCCGCGCGGGCCCGCGACAGCGGTGCGATCATCGGCAACAGGCTGTCGCGGGTGGCCAGGGGCGCGAGCGGCCCGGCGGGCAGCGTGGCCTCGAAGCCGAGCAGGAAGCCGCCGTTGGCCTCGTATCCCACCGTCTTGCCGGGCATCTCGGCCATCCCCGCGATGACGAAGGGCGAGCCGATTTTCGTGCGCAAGACCCGCGCGAAGCGGCCCGAGGCCTCGACCCCGGTGTTGGAACTGACAGGCGTCGCCACGTTTTCGGCACCAACCACCGCGGCGGTGATCTGCCCCAGAATATCGCCCGGAACCACGCGGCCCGCGGCATCGGCGACCAGCGGCCGGTCGCCATCGCCATCAGTCGAGACCAGCGCGTCGAGGCCATGCTCGGCAACCCAGCCGGCGATCTGGACGCGCGCCCAGTCGGGCACCGCCTCGGTATCGACCGGGATGAACGCGTCCGAACGGCCGAGCTCGAGGACCTCGGCCCCGAGCCCCGCCATGACCGCAAGCAGCAGATCGCGGCTCACCGCGCTATGCGACCAGACCCCGATCTTGAGGCCCGCGAGCGCCTGCGCGCCAAAGGCATCGACATAACGTGCGACCCAATCGGCCCCTGCCGTCGTATTGCGCGACAGCGCGCCGCGCGAAGCCGCCGGTTCCGACGCAGCGCCGAGCGCCGCAAGGATCGCCGCCTCGTCCGCCTTCGAGACCTCGCCGCCCGGCAGATAGAACTTGAGCCCGTTGCGGTCGGCCGGGATATGGCTGCCCGTCACCATCACGGCCGCCGCCCCCGCCCCCATCGACGCAAGCGCGAGCGCCGGCGTCGGCACGTCGGCACAGTCGATGACGTCGACGCCCGCCGCCTGCGCCACCTCGGCCACCACCGCGGCGATTGCAGCCGACGAGGGCCGCAGATCGCGTGCCAGATAAAGCCCCGTGCCCACAGGACAGGCCGCCAGAAACGCGCGGATGTGGTCGCCCACCAGATCCGGGGTCAGTTCGACCACCAGCCCGCGCAGCCCGCTCGTGCCGAATTTCGGTGCCATGCGGCCCTCCGTCAAACCTTCAGATCAGCCCTTGGCGCCTTGGCCGCGGGCATAGACATCCTCGTAGCGAATGATGTCGTCCTCGCCCAGATAGGCGCCGGTCTGCACCTCGATCAGCACCATCGGCACCTTGCCGGGGTTCTCCATCCGGTGTTTGGCGCCGAGCGGGATATAGACCGACTGGTTTTCCGTCACGAGCTTGACCTCGTCGTCGATCGTGACCCGCGCGGTGCCCGAGACGACGATCCAGTGCTCGGCCCGGTGCATGTGGCTTTGCAGGCTGAGCGCCGCGCCCGGATGCACGACGATGCGCTTGACCTGAAACCGCTCGCCCACCGCGAGGCTTTCGAAATGGCCCCAGGGCCGATGGTCATAGGGGAAGAGCTCGGCCTGTTTGGCCGCCTTGGCCTTGAGCGCCTCGACCGCCTTCTTGACCTCCTGCGCGCGCGCGCGATCGGCGACGAGCACCGCATCCTTCATCGCGACCACGATCATGTTGCTCAGGCCGATGCCGACGAGCTCGACATCCTCGTTCTCCGAACGCAGCAGAGAGGCCGCGCAGTCGATCTCGGTGACCTCGCCCGAGACGGAATTGCCCGCCTCGTCCGAACCCATCTCGCGCGCGACGGCATCCCAGCCGCCCAGATCGTTCCAGCCCGCCGCATAGGGCACGACCGAGAGGTTTTTCGCCTTCTCCATCACCGCATAGTCGATCGAATCCGAGGGCGCGCCCGCCCAGGCAACGGGATCGAGGCGCAGGAACTTGAGATCGACCTCGGCCCCCTCCACGGCCGCCTTGACCGGGCCGAGCATCGCGGGCGCATGGGCCTCGAACGCGGCAAGGATCGTCGAGACCTTGAACATGAAGATGCCCGAGTTCCACAGGAAGTTGCCCGCCGCAAGCATCGCCTCGGCCCGCGCGAGATCGGGTTTCTCGACGAAGCGCGAGAGCGGCGCCGCCCCGGCCTCGACCTTGCCGCCCAGTTCGAGCCAGCCATAGCCCGTTTCGGGCGAGGTCGGCGTGATGCCGAAGGTGACGATCTGCCCGGCGGCGACCGCAGGCAGGCCCGCCCGCGCGCTCTCGCGGAAGGCCGCCGGATCGGCGATCGCATGATCGGAGGGCGCGACCAGCATCACCCCCTCCGGGTCCTCGCGGGCGATCACCAGCGCGGCCGCAAGGATCGCAGGCGCCGTATTGCGCGCCTCGGGCTCGATCAGGATCGGACCCGGGGCGATGCCGACGCCGGCGAGCTGTTCGGTGACGATGAAGCGGAAATCGCTGCCGGTGACCACGGTGGGCAGGGCGAAATCCGGCCCCGAGAGGCGGGTCACCGCGGCCTGAAACAGGCTCTCCTCGCCGATCAGCCGGGTGAATTGCTTGGGATAGGCCTTGCGCGACAGCGGCCAAAGCCGCGTCCCGGCGCCACCGCAGAGGATTACGGGATGGATCACGGGGGTCTCCTGCTCAACCAGCTTGCAGCCCCAGTGATAGACCGCACCACGCAAGCGCGGCAACCGCCATTCGCGGACAGGGCGGAAATCCTGACCTTTCCGGCCTTACCGCCAGTCGAAGAACCCCGGCCCTGCCTGTTCAAGCAGCTCCCGCGCAAGGCGCGCACCCATCGCGGCGCCCTCGCCCGAAGGGCCGCGCAGCTCGCCCGAGATCGCTTCGGAGCCGTCGGGGCGCAGGATCTCGCCGCGCAGCCAGAGCGTTTCGCCCTCGAGCATCGCGAGCCCCGCAATCGGCGTCTCGCAAGAGCCGTCGAGCGTGGCGAGGAAGGCGCGTTCGGCGGCAAGGCGCAGCCCCGTCGGATGGTCGTGAATCGCGGCGAGCAGCGCCGCGACGCCCGCATCATCGGCGCGCCGCTCGATGCCGATCGCACCCTGCGCCACCGCAGGCAACATCTCCTCGGGCGCGATCGCTGTGCGCGGCACTTCCGCCATGCCAAGCCGGTTCAGCCCCGCCATCGCAAGGAAGGTCGCCTCGGCCACCCCTTCGGACAATTTCTTCATCCGGGTCTGCACATTGCCGCGAAACTCGACCAGTTTCAGATCGGGGCGCCGGTTGGCGAGCTGCGCGCGCCGGCGCAGGCTCGAGGAGCCCACGACCGCACCCTCGGCCAGATCGCTCAGCCCGCCACCGCCGAGATGCACGAAGGCATCGCGCACATCTTCGCGCGGCAGGTAGCAGTCGAGGAGCAACCCCTCGGGTTGCTCGACCGGCATGTCCTTCATCGAATGGACAGCAATGTCGATCCGCCCGGCCAGAAGCGCCTCTTCGATTTCCTTGGTGAAAAGGCCCTTGCCGCCCAGCTCCTTGAGCGGCTTGTCGGCGGCGATCAGCGCGGCATTGTCGCCCGAGGTCTTGATCACCACGATCTCGAAGGCGCCCTCGGGCAGACCATGCGCCGCGATCAGCCGCGCGCGCGTCTCATAGGCCTGGGCCAGCGCGAGCGGGCTGCCGCGCGTGCCGATCTTCAGCGGGTCCGTTTCGGAGGGCATCTTCATCATGGCCCAAGCGATAGCCGCGCCGATGCTCGCGCGCAAGCCGGGCGTGACATCCGCGCGCTTGACATCGCGCCGCAGGGCGGGCTTGAAGGGCCCGACCAAGGAGGGGCCGATGACCGAACAGAACCGCGACAAGACGATCCTGCGTGCGCTGGCGGGCGAAGTGCTGCCCACGCCCCCGGTGTGGATGATGCGTCAGGCGGGGCGTTACCTGCCGGAATATCGCGCGACGCGGGCGCAAGCCGGGGATTTCCTGTCGCTGTGCTACAACCCCGAGCTCGCCGCCGAAGTGACGCTGCAACCGATCCGGCGCTATGGCTTCGATGCGGCGATCCTCTTTGCCGACATTCTCCTGCTGCCGCAGGCGCTTGGCGTCGATCTGTGGTTCGAAACCGGCGAGGGGCCGCGGATGACCACGGTGACGACGCCCGCCGAGCTTGCCGCGCTGAAGCCGCGCGCGGCGATCCACGACACGCTCAACCCGATCTATGAGACGGTGCGGATCCTGAAGCGCGAGCTGCCCAGCGAGACCACGCTGATCGGCTTTGCCGGCGCGCCCTGGACCGTGGCCACCTATATGATCGCCGGGCGCGGCACCAAGGATCAGGGGCCGGCGCATGCGCTCAAAGCCGCGGATCGGGCGACCTTTGCGGGGCTGATCGACGTGCTGACGGAGGCCACGATCGACTATCTCTCGGCGCAGGTCGAGGCGGGCGCCGAGGTGGTGAAGCTCTTCGACAGCTGGGCGGGCAGCCTGAAAGGCGCCGATTTCGAGGATTTCGCCGTGGCCCCGGCCGCGCGGATCATCTCCGAGCTGAAAGCGCGGCACCCGGGCCTGCCGATCATCGCCTTCCCGCGCGAGGCGGGCGAGGGTTATATCGGCTTTGCCAAGAAGACCGGCGCTGATTGCGTGGCGATCGACAATTCGGTCAGCGCCGATTGGGCCGCGGCCAATGTGCAGGTCGATGGCTGCGTGCAGGGCAACCTCGATCCGCGGCATATGGTGACCGGGGGTGAGGCGCTGGTTCAGGCCACGCGCGAGGTGGTGAAGGCGTTCTCGAAGGGGCCGCATATCTTCAACCTCGGGCATGGGATCACGCCCGATGCCGACCCCGAGAATGTCGCACTGATGATCGAGACGATCCGCAAGGGCTGAGGTCTTTCGAGTATTTGGGCCAAGAAAAAGAGGAAGGCCGGGGCGATGACCCCGGCCTTTTTGCGTATTTGGACCAAGAAGAAACCGCGGGCCGCGATCAGCTCGGGCGTTTCTTCGGACCGGGTTTGCCGGTGGGTTTGCCGCCCGGCTTGCCCGAGAACTTGGCCGCGGGCTTGCCGAATTTCGCCTTGGGCTTGCCGTCCTTGGCGGCGGCGCCATGGCCACCCTCGCGCGCCCAGGGGGCGGCCTTGCGGCCCTTGGGCGCGGCGGCGTCGCCCTCGTATTTGCGATAGGGTTTTGCCGGCGCATCGCCCTCGGCGCGCTCATATTTGCGCGCGGGTTTGGCCGGGGCCTCGCCTTCGCTGCGTTCGTATTTGCGATAGGGCTTCGCGGGGGCGTCGCCCTCGGCACGCTCGTATTTGCGGGGCGCATAGCCCTCGCCCTCGGTCCGCGGCCCTTTGCGATGCGGCTTCTTCGGGCCGCGGTCGTCCTTGGACCAGCGCGCGGGCTTGGGCGACGGGCGATCCATCCCCTCGGGCGCGGCGGCCAGCGGCTCGACCTTGCATTTGCCTTCCATCATCATCGAGGGCGCAAGCGCGCCTTCGAACCGGGCGCCGGCATCGGAGTGGATCTGAACGAAAGTGTGATCCTCATAGACGCGGATCATGCCGATATCGCGGCGCGTCAGATCGCCGGTGCGGCAGAGCATCGGCAGAAGCCATTTCGGATCGACGAACTGATCGTGGCCCATGGTCAGACGGAACCAGCGCGCATTGCCGAACTCGGCGCGCTCGCGCGGCTTCGGCCCCTCGGCGGTGACCGGCACCAGATCCTCGGGCGCGGTGCGCGCCGCGCGGAAGTTGCGCAGCACGGCCGCGGCAAGCTGCTTCGGCTCGAAGGCCGCGAGCAGCCGCTCGATCCCGTCGAATTCCTCGGCGGTCGCGGGCTCCACCAGATTGGGCTCGGCCAGAATGCGCTCGGCGTCGCGCGCCATGATTTCCTCGGGCGTGGGCGCGGCCTCCCAGGTCGCGTTGATCTGCGCCTCGCGCAGCAGGCGCTCGGCCTTGGCGCGGAAGTTCAGCGGCACGATCAGCGCCGAGATCCCCTTCTTGCCCGCGCGCCCGGTGCGGCCCGAACGGTGCAGCATCCCCTCGCGGTTCTGCGGCAGGTCGGCGTGGACGACGAGCTCGAGGCCCGGCAGGTCGATCCCGCGCGCGGCCACATCGGTCGCGATACAGACCCGCGCCCGCCCGTCGCGCATCATCTGCAGCGCGCGCGAGCGTTCGTCCTGCGTGAGCTCGCCCGAGAGCGCCACGACCGAGAAACCGCGGTTGAGAAGCTTGCCGGTCAGATGGGTGACGGCGGCGCGCGTCGAGCAGAAGACGATCGCGCGCTCGGCCTCGTGGAAGCGCAGGACGTTCACGATCGCATTCTCGCGGTCCGAACGGTCCACCAGAAGCGCGCGATAGTCGATGTCGGCATGCTGTTCGCGCGCGGCCATGGTCGAGACGCGCTCGGCCTCGCGCTGATAGGTTTTCGCAAGGCGCGCGATCTCGGGCGAAACGGTCGCCGAGAACATCAGCGTGCGGCGGCTTTCGGGCGCGGCCTCGAGGATGAATTCAAGGTCTTCGCGGAAGCCGAGGTCGAGCATCTCGTCGGCCTCGTCCAGAACCACGGCCGAGAGCGCATCGAGATCGAGCGCGCCGCGGCGGATGTGGTCGCAGATCCGCCCGGGCGTGCCCACGACGATGTGGCAGCCGCGTTCGAGCGCGCGGCGTTCGTTGCGCGCATCCATGCCGCCGACGGCGCCGGCGATCACCGCGCCCGCCGGACCATAGAGCCATTGCAGCTCGCGGCTGACCTGCTGCGCAAGTTCGCGCGTCGGCGCGATGATCAGCGCGCGCGGCACCCCGAGGAAGGCCGAGACGGTGCCACCCTCAAGGAGTTCCCCCGCAATGGCGAGGCCGAAGGCCACGGTCTTGCCCGAGCCGGTCTGCGCCGAGACCAGAAGATCTCGCCCGGCGAGCTCCGGCGCGCTCACCGCCTCCTGCACCGGGGTCAGGGCGGTATAGCCCTTGGCGGTCAGCGCATCGCTGAGCACGGCGGGGAGGTTCGGGAACTGGGTCATCGGAGCGCTTTCAACGGGGCGGAAAGCGCGGCTTCTAACGAGTCTTTGCCCGGCTGTATAGGGTCAATGCAGCAAAGCCGCTCCGAGCGAGGCGACAAGCAGCCCCGCCATGACCCAATTGAAGGCGCGCAGCTGCGCCGGACGGGTCAGCCAGCGCCGCACCCCCTGCCCCATCAGCACCCAGACCGTGATCGCGGGCAGGTTGACCGCGCCGAAGATCGCCGCCACCGCCCAGGTGCCAAGCCCCGCGTAAAGCGTGACCGCGCCGAGCGCCATCACCCAGGCCTTGGGATTGACCCATTGGAAGGCCGCCGCCTGCAGAAAGGTCATCGGCCGATCCGAGCGCCCCTCGCCCGGCGCGCCGGAGCGGGCGATCTTCCACGCGAGCCAAAGCATGTAGAGCGCGCTGATCCCGGCGAGGATCTGATGCAGGATGGGCCAGCGGGCGAAGACCTCGGCCATGCCGAGCCCGAGCAGGCCCACCATGAAGGTGAAGCCGAGCGCCACCCCCAGCATATGCGGCAGGCTGCGGCGGAAGCCGAAATTCGCCCCCGAGCTCATCAGCATGAGGTTGTTCGGCCCCGGGGTGATCGAGGAGACGAAGGCGAAGGAGATCAAGGCGAGGATGAGCGTTTGCATGACGCAATCCTATGGCGCCCGGCGCGAAATCGGATTGCGATGATTGTCCAAATTCATGATATTCTGCAATTCATGACGAACATTGACGCAATCAACCAAAAGATATTGCGCATCCTCGAACGCGAGGGGCGGCTGCCCAATCTGGAATTGGCGGAGCGAGTGGGCCTCTCGCCCTCGGCCTGTCTGCGCCGGGTGCAGGAGATGGAACGCACGGGCATCATTCGCGGCTATCGTGCGGTGGTCGCGCCCGAGGCCCGCGGCGGCGGGTTTCTGGCCTATGTCACGGTCGGGCTCTCGGTGCATACCAAGGCCTCGCAGGAGGCCTTCGAGCGCGCGGTGGCGCGTGCGCCCGAGGTGCGCGAATGCCATAACGTGACCGGGGTCTTCGAATATATCCTGCGGGTCGAGGCGCGCGACCTCGCGCATTACAAGCATTTCCACACCGAGGTGCTCGGCACGCTGCCGCAGGTCTCAGCGATCACGTCCTATATCGTGATGGAGAGCACGAAGGACGAGCGCGCCTGAGCGGCGCGCCCTGCCCTGTCAGACCGCCAAACGGTCAGACCCATTTCGCAAGCGGCGGCAGGCTCATCAGCACCGCATCGGCATTGTGCCCGGTCTCGAGGCCGAATTTCGTGCCCCGGTCATAGACGAGGTTGTATTCGGCATAAAGCCCGCGGTGGATGAGCTGCGCCTCGCGGTCGGCCTCGGTCGCGGGCGTGCCAAGGCGCCGCTCGGTCACCGGCACGAAAGCGGGCAGGAAGGCCTCGCCCACCGCCTTGGTGAAGGCGAAATCGGCCTCCCAGCTATCGGCGAGCGCGCCGCCCGAATTCAGATCGTCATAGAAGATGCCGCCGACGCCGCGCGCCCGGCCCCGGTGCGGCACGAAGAAATATTCATCCGCCCAGGATTTGAACCGCACGTAGTAATCGCGCCCATGCGCGTCGCAGGCCCGCTCCAGCGCGGCATGAAAATGCGCTGTATCCTCGGGATATTCCAGACAGGGGTTGAGATCTGCGCCGCCGCCGAACCACCAGGCGCCCGGCGTCCAGAACATCCGCGTGTTCATGTGGACCGCGGGGGTGTGCGGGTTCTGCATGTGGGCGACAAGGCTGATGCCCGAAGCCCAGAAGCGCGGATCGGCCTCCATCCCGGGCACCCCGCGTGCCGCCATCGCCTTTTGCGCGCGGGGCGCGAGCGTGCCCCAGACGGTCGAGATATTGACACCGACCTTCTCGAAGACGCGCCCGCCGCGCATCACGCTCATCAGCCCGCCGCCGTTATCCTCGCCCGAGGGGCCCTTGCGCTCTGTCGGTGTCACCTCGAAACGGCCGGGCGCGCGGCCCGAGCCATCCTCGAACCCGTCCTCGAGCGCCTCGAACGCGCCCACGATCCGGTCGCGCAGCTCGGAGAACCAGCGGCTGGCGGTGTCTTTGCGGGCGGTGAAATCCGCGGTGATGTCTTCGGTCATCTCGGCTCCTTCTCAGCGCCCCGCGGTGATAGCAGGCGCGCGCACGGGCGTGAATTGCCTTTTCGCCGCGACCGGAGCAGGATGCCCGGGCGTTTCGTCACGGGTGGAGGATAGGATGCGAGTCGTTACCGGAATGGCCCTTCTGGGGCTTGCGCTTCTGGCCGGGTGCGGCACCCCGCAAGAGCAATGCGTCAACCGCTCGACGCGCGAGATCCGCACGCTGCAGAAACTGCTCGACGAGGTGAACGGCAACCTCGCGCGCGGCTATGCCTGGGAGGAGTACGAAACGATCGAGCATCGCTGGGTCGAATGCCGCGTGCAGCCCGCCCCGCCGCCGCCGGGCGCCGATGGCCAGCCGGTGAAGGTCCGTCCGAAGATGTGCTTCGTGCCGGAAACCGTGACGCATACGCGCCGCGTGCCGATCGACCCGGTCTCGGAGATGAACAAGCGTGACGGGCTGGTGGCCAAGATCAAGGAGCTGACCCCGCAGGCCGAGGCCAATATCGCCGCCTGCGAGGTCGCCTATCCCGAATGACCTGACAGCCACCCGGGGGGCGCCGCCCGCGCCCCGCAGCCGGGGTCAGAACGCAGGCACCCGCACCGGGTCGATGAGCGAGCGCCCGCCGTCGATCTGGATCGTCTGGCCGGTGACGAAGGCCGCGCCCGGCGAGGCCAGATATTGCACCGTATCGACGATGTCCGAAGCCGGCGCGATCCGGCCGAGCGGCGTGCCCGCGACGATCTCGTCGCGCCAGTCGGGATGGTCCTTGAGCGTCGCCTGCAGCGAGGCGCTCATCACCGAGGCGAAGGAGATCGCATTCACCCGGATCCGGTGCGGGGCGAGCGCCACGGCGAGGCTGCGGGTCGCCTGATCCTGCGCCGCGCAGGCCACCGAATAGGCGAGCGTCTCGGGGCGCGAACGCGAACCGGCGAGCGAGGAGACGTTGACGATGCAGCCGACCTCGCCGGTGGTGCGCCCCTCCTTCTCGGCCAGCGCGATCATCCGCTTCGCGGTCATCTGCGACATCCGGAGTGCCCCCCTCATGTTCTGCGTCAGCATCTGATCGAGCGCCTCCCCCGAGGGGTCGAGCGCGTCATTGGTCTGAAAGGTGCGCGCGGCATTGACCAGAATGTCGATATGTTCGAAGGCATCGGCCGTGGCCGAGAGCAGGTTGTTCACCGTCAGTTTCTGGCACAGATCGCCCGCGAAATAGCGCGCCGGGCCATCCTCGCGCGCGCTTTCTCCGAATTCGGCCTCGAGCTTCTCCTCGTCGAGATCGGCGCACATCACGCGCACCCCGCGATCGAGGAAATGCCGCGTGATGGCGAGGCCGATGCCATGGGCGGCGCCGGTGACGATGGCGGTCTTGCCGGAGATAACGAGGGTCATGCGGGCTCCTTTCGGGACCAGACGGGATCAGCGCCGCGGGCGGGGGGCCCGGCGGCGTGCGGGTTTGGCGGCCGTGGCGGCCGCAGAGGAGACGGCCGGGGAGGCCGTGGCGGCCTTGGCCGCGCCGACGATGGGTTTATGCGCACGGGTGAGCCGGAAGGCGCCGTCGCCGCCGATGTCCTCGACCTCGTGAAAGAGCGACTTCAGCGCCTCGGCATAGGGCAGATGGCGGTTCGCCACCATCCAGAGCGTGCCCGAAAGCGAGAGCATCCC
>QKJR01000001.1 GCA_003249215.1 Rhodobacterales bacterium | reverse complement strand
GGGCCATGATCCCGAAGTTGCGGTAGCGGGTCAGCGGATAGGCGCGTGCCATTTCTAGGGCTCCTGTTACCAGCGGTAGTGGCTGAACGCTTTGTTCGCGTCGGCCATTTTGTGGGTGTCTTCGCGCTTCTTCACAGCCGAACCCCGCGAGTTCACCGCATCCAGAAGCTCGCCGGCGAGGCGCTCTTCCATGGTGTTCTCGTTACGGTTCTTGGCGGCAGTGATCAGCCAGCGGATGGCCAGCGCCTCGCGGCGCACCGGGCGAACTTCGACCGGCACCTGGTAGGTGGCACCACCCACACGACGCGAACGCACTTCGACCGAAGGCTTCACGTTGTCGAGGGCTTCGTGGAACACTTCGATCGGCTCGCGTTTCAGCTTGCCCTCGACGCGGTCCAGCGCGTTGTAGACGATGCGTTCGGCGACAGATTTCTTGCCGTCGATCATCAGGTTGTTCATGAATTTGGTCAGAACGCGGTCACCATATTTGGCGTCCGGCAGAACTTCGCGTTTCTCAGCGGCGTGACGACGAGACATGTTTCAAACTCCTCACTTCGGCCGCTTCGCGCCGTATTTCGAACGGCGTTGACGACGATCCTTGACGCCTTGGGTATCCAGCACACCGCGCAGGATGTGGTAACGGACACCCGGAAGGTCTTTCACACGGCCCCCGCGGATGAGCACGACGGAGTGCTCTTGCAGGTTGTGCTTTTCGCCCGGGATGTAGGAGATGACCTCGAAGCCATTCGTCAGACGCACTTTGGCGACCTTACGCATAGCGGAGTTCGGTTTCTTCGGCGTCGTGGTATAGACGCGGGTGCAAACGCCGCGCTTCTGCGGGCATTCCTGAAGGTGTTGCGACTTCGAGCGCTTCACCTTGGGCTGCCGCGGCTTGCGGATCAGCTGTTGGATGGTAGGCATTCCGGTTCCCCGTATTTGCTCTGTCAATACTCGCACCGCGCGGGACCAGCCCGTTGGCGATACGCTGCTTCTCGACGACGCTCCGTGCCCATCACGGAACGCCAAAACGCATCCTCCCCGCCTTTCGGCCGGTCGGATGCGGCAAAATCCCAGAGGATCGAGGCTATGGGGCCCGGATCGTCACCACTGAAATTCGGCTGGCCGGCGGACACACTGCGCCCGTCGGGTTGCGCGGGCTATAGGGGGAGTCGGGAGGCTTGTCAACTGCGCCGCCGGGGCAGCAGGCCACCCCCGGCCAGCGCCCGCGTCAGGGCCCCGGAGAAGACCGCATGCAGTGCCCAAGCCACGCTCAGGGTGATCAAAGCGGCAAAGATCGCATCCGAGGTGAAATGCCGCCCCGAGCTGACCCGCTGCAAGATGACGAAGGCCGGAAGCGCCAGCGCCAGCACCCGCAGATAGATCACGATCCAGCCCTCGATCCGCCCCCGCCAGAGCCCAGCGACGAGCCAGAGCACGACCCCGAGCGCCACCGTGGCCGAGACCTCGCCCGAGACGAAGGAGCAGTTGCGCGTGCATTGATCGGTGAATTCGCCCGCCGGGGTAAAGAGCCGGGTGCCGCCGAAGGCTTCGACATTGGCCGGGCGCGCACGGCCCGACTGCGCCTTGAGGAACAGGTTCACGATCAGCACCGGCGCCACGAGATAGAGCGTGGTGACATAGCCCCAGACCCGTGCCGGCAGGCCGAGCACCGGCTGCGCCCGCTGCGCGCTGCGCCAGGCGGCGAAGATCGAGAACAGCAGGAGCAGGATCGAAACGTCCCAGATCCGCTGACGCAGGAATTCCCAAAGCGGTGTGCCCACGACGGTGAAGCCCTCGCCCGCGCGGAAGAAAAGCCCCGAGATCGCAAGATCGACCGAGGGCGCGCCGACAAACAGCATCACCGCCGCGAGCCAGCCCGCGAGCAGCCAGCGCCCCGTCATCTGATAATCAATCGGCGGCATCCACGCACTCCGCATCCAGCACATAGGGGGTCAGGCCGGCCCCCTTCTTGGCCCAGGTGCCGCGCTTGGTAAAGATCGCCGCGGGCGGCACGGGCGAGCCCCCACATTCGGGGGCCGTGTCGCGGATGACAAGCAGTTTGCCGGTAAAATCGGCGGGAAGCGGATAGGTCTCTTCGTAGTAATTGGCGGGCCGTCCCACGGGCCGGGGTGCATAGATCGTCACGCCCTTGTCGCGGCCGGTATAGAAGAGATCGGCGAGGATATCGCGGTTCTCGGCCAGAACCGGCACCCCTTCGGCAATCGCAAGGCCAAGGATCTGATGGCTCAGATCGGCGCGTCCCGTATAGCGCTGCAAGAGCGGCTGGCCCTTCCATTCGGGCCAGGGCAGCGTGATCGTCAGCGCGATCATCGCGACCGAGATCACGGCATTGACCGCCACCGCCGCGATCCGCCCCACGCGCGGCAGCACGAGGATCACCAGCACCGTGCCCGCGAAATAGGTGGCCACCGCCCAGTTGGCATAGGCCTTGCCGAGCAGAGCCTGCACGCTCACGGCCAGCAGCGGCGGCGCGGCAAAGAGGACCAGCGCCAGCCGCGTCGCCCCCCGCCCCCGGACAAAGCCCCAGAGCAGTGCGGCCATCGCCACCGGCCCGAAAACGAGGAATTGCGAACCGAGGAATTCCGCGAGCGAGCCAAGCCCGAGCCCCGCCCCCTTGCGCAGCCAGCCGATATTGTCGGCGGTATGCGAGACGGTCGCCATCTGATGGCTGAGGTTCCAGGCGATATTGGGCGAGATCACCAGCGCAAAGGCCAGCGCCATCAGCGCCGCATTGCGCCAGCCCGGCCGCAGCACGGGGATGAGCAGAGCGACAAGCCCGCCGCTCACGATCAGATAGATCGCGGCATATTTCGCCATGAAGGCAAGCCCCGCCAGCACCCCGGTTGCCAGTGCCGCGCCCGCACCCCGCGTCTCGGCCGTGCGCCAGAACATCAGCACCGCGCCGGCGTAGAACGGCGCCATCACCGTATCGGTCGAGATGAAGAGCCCGCCCATCGTGACGAATGGCGTGCTGAGGTAAAGCCCCGCCGCCCAGAGCGCCGCCCCCCGCCCGGCCAGCCGCGCGGCAAGCGCGCCGAGCACGAGCGCGGTGGCCCCATGCAGCACGACCCCGGGCGCGCGCAGCCAGAAGGGGCTGTCGCCCGCAACCTCGCTGACCGCGCGCAGAAGCCAGCCGATCAGCGGCGGTTTGGAGTAATAGCCGAGATCGAGATTTTGCCCCCAAAGCCAGTATTGCGCCTCGTCGACGAAAACGTCGGTCCGGTCGAAGGCGAGCGCGATCAGACGGGCCGCGCAGACCGCCGCAACCAGCAAGATAGCCGGCCGCAGCCAGCCGCGCTCAGCTCCGGCGGCGGCGGTTGGCATGGATCAGCCAGAGATTGCGGATATAGATGAAGACACCAAGCCCCTGCCCCAGCACGAAGACCGGATCCTTGCGGTAGAGCGCATAGGCGAAGAGCATGAGCCCCCCCGCGAGCGAGAAGTACCAGAAGGCGACCGGCATCACCGAGTCGCGCGCGCGCTCCGAGGCCAGCCATTGCAGCACGAAGCGCATGGTGAACATGCCCTGCGCGGCAAAGCCGAAGACGACCCAGAGAAGCTCGGTGCCGCTGTCGACGTGGAGCAGTTTCATCAGCCAGTCCATTTGGCTCACTCCCCCGCGCCGGGTGCGATCTCGGTCGGCCGCGCCTTCTTGCGCCGCTTCATCAGCCAGGCCACGCCCGCGAGATCGGCGACCCCCACCGCCGCGCGCTGCAGGTTCGAATAATGCGACCGCCCGCCGCCCCGCGCCTTGTGCGAGACATCGACATGCGCGACTTGCCAGCCGTCGCGGGTGAAGAGCGCAGGCAGATAGCGGTGCATATGGTCGAAATAGGGCAGCTCGAGGAAGGCCTCGCGCCGGAATGCCTTGAGCCCGCAGCCGGTATCGCGCGTGCCGTCATGCAAAAGCCGCACCCGCAGCCAGTTCGCGGCCTTGGACGCCGCCTTCTTCGACCAGGTATCCTGCCGCCCGACCCGCTGACCGGCCACGATGCCAATCGCCTCGGAGCCCGGTGCGCGCAGGGGCGCGATCAGTTTCGGGAGTTCCTCGGGCGGGTTCTGCCCGTCACCGTCAAGCGTGGCGACAATCGCGCCCCGCGCGGCACGCACCCCGGAATGCACGCCCGCCGACTGCCCACCGGCGCGGTCATGGCGCAAAACCCGCAGATGCGGAGAGGTCGCGCGACGCGCGGCCAGCACATCCGCCATCCCGTCGTCGGAGGCGTCATCCACGACGATGATCTCGAAATCACAGACGGGGGTCAGTGCCGCCTCGATCCCGTCGAGCAGGGCACCAATGTTCGGCGCCTCGTTGCGCGCCGGAATTACGATCGAAACTTCGGTCATGCAGCCCTCGCCACCCGTGCCCCGCAGGGCTCGGGCCCGTCTTACCCGCCACCTCGCGCCTTGTAAACGATCGACCGGGCGCAACGGGGGTCGCAGGGCGGGGCGCGCGCGGGTCTCCGCGCGCGCCCCGCCTCCCCTGCCCCCCGGCGGACAATGAAAAACCCCGCGCAAGTCACCTTGCGCGGGGCTTTGGTCTCAGCCGTCAGGCCGCGATCAATCGCGGCTTTCGGGAGTGTCCACGGGGCCGAAATCGGCCTCGTCCATCGACATGTCGATCGGCGCGGCAAGGGCAGCGGCGGCTTCCGCCTCGGCGCGGCGCGCCTCGATGACCTTGTTGTCGCGCTCGGCCGCGATCTTGCGCACGCGGGTGGTCGCCCCACCCGTGCCCGCCGGGATCAGACGGCCGACGATGACGTTCTCCTTGAGGCCCACGAGCTTGTCGCGCTTGCCCTGGGTCGAAGCCTCGGTGAGCACCCGCGTCGTCTCCTGGAAGGAGGCGGCCGAGATGAAGGACCGCGTCTGCAGCGAGGCCTTGGTGATCCCGAGCAGCACCGGCTCGCCCGTCGCCGGACGCCCGCCACGAGCCTCGACCTTGGCGTTCTCTTCTTCGAACTCCGCCTTGTCGATGTTCTCGCCCTTCAGCAGCGTGGTATCGCCGCTGTCGAGGATCTCGATCTTCTGCAGCATCTGCCGCACGATCACCTCGATGTGCTTGTCGTTGATCTTCACGCCCTGCAGACGATAGACGTCCTGCACCTCGTCGATGAGATAGTCGGCCAGAGCCTCGATCCCCATGATGCGCAGAATGTCGTGCGGTGCCGGGTTGCCGTCCATGATATAGTCACCCTTCTGCACGAAGTCGCCTTCCTGCACCGGGATGTGCTTGCCTTTCGGCACCATGTATTCGACGGGCTCCAGCCCCTCTTGCGACGGTTCGATCGCGATCCGGCGCTTGTTCTTGTAGTCCTTGCCGAAGCGGACATAGCCGTCGATCTCGGCGATGATCGCGTGATCCTTCGGACGACGGGCCTCGAACAGTTCCGCCACGCGGGGAAGACCCCCGGTGATGTCCTTGGTCTTGGCGCCTTCGCGCGGGATACGCGCCACCACGTCACCGGCCTTGACCTCCTGCCCGTCCTCGACCGACAGAATCGCGTCGACCGACATCGGATAGGTGACCGGGTTGCCGGCATCGTTGCGCACCGGGTTGCCCTCGGCGTCGGCGATGAGGATCTCCGGCTTCAGATCGTTGCCTTTCGGCGCCGAGCGCCAGTCGGTCACGATCTTCTGCGTCATGCCGGTCGCTTCGTCGGTTTCCTCGCGCACCGCGATCCCCGAAACGAGGTCCACGAATTTCGCGATACCGGCCTTCTCGGCGATGATCGGCAGGGTGTAGGGGTCCCATTCGTAGAGCTTGGCGCCACGCTTGACCGCATCGCCTTCCTTGACGTGCAGCTTGGAGCCGTAGGTGAGCTTGTGGCTCGCCCGTTCCCCGCCATGCTCGTCCATGATCGCCATCTGCATGTTCCGGCCCATGACGATCTGTTCGCCATTGGCATTGGTCAGCAGGTTCGCATTGCGGAACTCGATCGTCCCTTCATGCGAGGCTTCCTGGAAGGATTGCGAACCACCCTGGGCGATACCGCCGATGTGGAAGGTCCGCATCGTGAGCTGCGTGCCGGGTTCCCCGATCGACTGCGCCGCGATGATACCCACCGCTTCACCCTGGTTCACCAGCGTGCCGCGCGCGAGGTCACGGCCGTAGCAGAGCGCGCAAACGCCCTCTTCGGCCTCGCAGGTCAGCGCCGAGCGGATGCGGATCGACTGGATCGCGTTCTGCTCGATCAGGTCGGCCTTGCGCTCGTCGATCAGCTCGTTCTTGCGCACGATCACTTCGTCGGTGCCCGGCACCAGAACGTCATCGGCGGCCACACGGCCCAGAACGCGCTCGGAGAGCGGCGCCACGACTTCACCGTCGTTGACCGCGGCCGTGGCCGTGATCGCACGTTCGGTGCCGCAATCATGCGAGCGCACGATGCAGTCCTGCGCCACGTCCACCAGACGACGGGTCAGATAGCCCGAGTTCGCCGTCTTGAGCGCGGTATCGGCCAGACCCTTCCGGGCGCCGTGGGTCGAGTTGAAGTATTCAAGAACGGTCAGACCTTCCTTGAAGTTCGAGATGATCGGCGTCTCGATGATCTCACCCGACGGCTTGGCCATCAGGCCGCGCATGCCCCCGAGCTGTTTCATCTGGGCGGGCGAACCCCGGGCCCCCGAGTGGCTCATCATATAGACCGAGTTCGGTTCTTTCTCGGCGCCCGCGTCATCGACGCGCACGGCGGAAATCTCCTTCATCATCTCGGCCGCGACGGCATCCGAGCATTTCGACCAGGCATCGACGACCTTGTTGTACTTCTCACCTTGGGTGATCAGACCGTCCATGTACTGCTGTTCGAACTCTTTGACCTGATCGCGCGTCTGGTTGACGATGGTCCACTTGTTCTCGGGGATCAGCATGTCGTCCTTGCCGAACGAGATGCC
>QKJR01000010.1 GCA_003249215.1 Rhodobacterales bacterium | reverse complement strand
ATAGTCCGGCATCTGCACCCGCGGTTTCGCGCGCCAGTCCGATTTCGTCCAACCCTTGCCCATTCTCTCCTCCAGGCTTTCGCTTTGGTCGCGCCTTATACCGCCCCCGTTAGCGAGAACAAACCCGATTTTCACTTTTTGCAGGGCGCGCGTATTGTGTCGCATGGTGCCTCTTGCTAGAGGCGGCAATCCCTGATTGTTTGGTTCGATCCGACACGCTGCAGGTCGCAAATGCGCATTCCCACCACGCCCCGCTCTTCTGCCCCGCGCGGCCATACGCGCCCCGCCCCCTCGCAGGGGACCGTGCGCCTGCCTGTTCTCGAACGCCCGCGGCGCTATATCTTCCTGCTGCTCGAGCGGTTCACGATGATGGCCTTCGCCGGAGCGATCGAGCCCTTGCGGCTCGCCAATCAGGTTTCGGGGCAAAAGCTCTATGACTGGAAGCTCGCCTCCGAGAGCGGCACCGAGGTCGCCTGTTCGAACGGCGTGCGGATGCGCGTCGACATGGGCCTCGACGAGATCAGCCGCGACGATACGGTGATGGTCTGCGGCGGCACCGATGTTTCGGAGGCGACCGACAAGACGGTTCTGAGCTGGCTCCGGCGCGAGGCGCGGCGCGGCGCGGCGGTAGGCGGGCTTTGCACGGGCGCCTGGTCGGTCGCCAAGGCGGGCCTGCTCGATGGCAAGCGCGCGACCATCCACTGGGAGAACCAGGACAGTTTTCTCGAGGATTTCGAAGAGGTTCGGCTGGTGAAATCGGTCTTCGTGATCGACGGCAACCGGCTCACCTCGGCGGGCGGCACGGCCTCGATCGACCTGATGCTCAAGCTGATCGCACGCGATCATGGCGAGGGGCTGGCCAATACCGTCGCCGATCAGCTCATCTACAACTCGATCCGCACCGATCAGGACAGCCAGCGCCTCTCGATCCCGACGCGGATCGGCGTGCGCCACCCCAAGCTCGCGCAGGTCATCGCCCGGATGGAGGCCAATATCGAGGAGCCGGTGAGCCCGGCGACGCTCGCGGCCGAGGTCGGCATGTCGACGCGTCAGTTGGAACGCCTGTTCCGGCGCTATCTGAACCGCTCGCCGAAACGCTATTACATGGAGATCCGCCTGCAGAAGGCGCGCAACCTGTTGATGCAGACCGAGATGAGCGTGATCAACGTGGCGCTGGCCTGCGGTTTCGCCTCGCCCAGCCATTTCTCGAAATGCTACCGGGCGCATTACCTGACGACGCCCTATCGCGAGCGCGGCACCTCCGGCGCGCCGGGCGCCGAGTCGGGCGCCCCCCTCGACATGGCCGGGTTCGAGGGCGAGCTCGGGGCGGAATTCGTCGCCGAATTCGCCGATGACCTGCTCGAACCGGACGAGGACGACTTCGAATGACGCCGCGCCCGGCCGGGATGCCAGAAATTTGCCCGACCGGTCGAAAAACGCGCCGCGAAAGCCCGGCTCTCACCTTTTCTTTTGTCAGGGCGCGCTTTAACCTTCGCGTCAAAACATGTTCCAACACGGGAGTGAACACATGAAGAAACTGCTTCTCGCGAGCGCCGTTGCCGCTCTGGGTGCCGGCGGGGCCTTCGCGGACGAGGTCAAGCTGGGCATCTCGCTTGGCTTCACCGGCCCGCTCGAGTCGATGTCGCCCACCATGGCGCAGGGCGCCGAGATGGCGATGAAAGAGGTCTCGGACTCGGGCAAGTTCATGGGCGGCGCGACCGTGGTTCCGGTGCGCGGCGACAGCACCTGCATCGACGCGGCCGCGGCCACCGCGACCGTCGAGCGTCTGGTCACCACCGAGGGCGTCAAGGGCATCGTCGGCGGCATGTGCTCGGGTGAGACCACCGCCTCGCTGCAGAACGTCGGCATCCCGAACGGCATGGTCATGATCTCGCCCTCGGCCACCTCGCCCGCGCTCTCGACGATCGAGGACAATGGCCTGTTCTTCCGGACCTCGCCCTCGGACGCGCGTCAGGGTGTGGTGATGACTGAGATCATCATGGAGCACGGCATCAACAAGGTCGCCGTGACCTATACCAACAACGACTATGGCAAGGGTCTCGCCGACAGCTTCGCCGAAGCCTTCAAGGCCGCCGGTGGCGAGGTCACGATCGTGGCCGCCCATGACGACGGCAAGGCGGATTACTCGGCCGAGGTCGGCGCTCTGGCCGCGGCCGGTGGCGATGCGCTGGTGATCGCGGGCTACGTCGATCAGGGCGGTTCGGGCATCCTGCGCGGCGCGCTCGACACCGGCGCCTTCGCGACCTTCGTCTTCCCCGACGGCATGGTCGGCGCGACGCTGGAAAACAACTTCGGTGCCGAGGTGAACGGCTCCTTCGGTCAGATCCCCTCGTCGGAAGGCGAAGGCAAGGACAAGTTCGTTGCGGCCGCGACGGCTGCGGGCTTCGATGGCACCGGCGTCTATTCGGCCGAGGCCTATGACGCGGCGGCGCTGATCATGCTTGCGATGGCCGCGGCGAACTCGACCGATCCCTCGGTCTACAAGGAAAAGGTGATGGATGTCGCCAACGCCCCGGGCGAACCGATCCTGCCGGGCGAGCTCGGTAAGGCGCTCGAACTGATCGCCGCGGGTCAGGACATCGACTATCAGGGCGCCTCCTCGGTCGAGCTGATCGGTGCGGGGGAATCCGCCGGCACCTTCCGCGAGATCGAAGTGAAGGACGGCAAGATCGAGACCGTGAAATACCGCTGAGTGCCGCGGGAAAAACAGGAGCAGCCCGGCAAGTCCGGGCTGTTTTCCATTCAAGAACAACGCCGTAAACGGCGATCTTCACAAAAGTGAAGAAGGGGACTGCATGATAAAGGTCGAGAACCTGCACAAGCATTTCGGGGGCTTCCATGCCGTCGATGGCGCCTCGCTCGAAATTGCCACCGGCTCGATCACCGGGCTGATCGGCCCGAACGGCGCTGGAAAATCCACGCTTTTCAACGTGATCGCCGGGGTTCACAAGCCGACCTCGGGCCGCGTCACGATGGACGGCGAGGACATCACCGGGCTCGCCCCGCATGAGCTCTTCCACAAGGGACTTTTGCGCACCTTCCAGATCGCGCATGAATTCCCCTCGATGACCGTGCGCGAGAACCTGATGATGGTGCCGGGCGGGCAGACGGGCGAGACGCTCTGGAACGTCTGGACACGGCGCGCGCAGATCGCCGAGGACGAGACCGCTCTTCTGAAGAAAGCCGATGAAGTGCTTGATTTCCTGACGATATCGCACCTTAGGGACGAGCGCGCCGGCAACCTCTCGGGCGGGCAGAAGAAGCTTCTGGAGCTCGGCCGCACGATGATGGTCGAGGCCAAGATCGTTTTCCTCGACGAGGTCGGCGCCGGGGTGAACCGCACGCTGCTCAATACGATCGGCGATGCCATCGTGCGGCTCAACCGCGAACGCGGCTATACCTTCTGCGTGATCGAGCATGACATGGATTTCATCGGCCGCCTCTGCGATCCGGTGATCGTCATGGCCGAGGGCAAGGTGCTTGCACAAGGCGCGCCTGACACGATCATGCAAAACGAGGCGGTGATCGAGGCCTATCTGGGCCGCGGGCTCAAGAACAAGGTCAAGGCGGAGACCGCCGCGGGGGTTGGAAAGTGATTGGATTTTTCCTGATCAAGCAAGGCGTTATGGGCTGTTTCGGAGGTAAGTCATGAGCTTTCTCGACGCCTCCGACATGACGGGCGGCTATGGCGCCGCCGATATTCTGCACGGCTGCACGCTCAAGGTCGAAAAGGGCCAGATCGCGGTGATCGTGGGCCCGAACGGTGCCGGCAAATCGACCGCGATGAAGGCGGTTTTCGGGATGCTCAAGCTGCGCGGCGGCTCGGTCAAACTCGACGGCGAGGATATCACGACCCTCTCGCCGCAGGACCGGGTCAAGAAGGGCATGGGCTTCGTTCCCCAGGTCAACAACGTCTTCCCGACGATGTCGGTCGAGGAAAACCTCGAAATGGGCGCCTTCATCCGCCACGACGATTTCCACGAGACCATGGAGCAGGTCTATGACCTCTTCCCGATCCTGCGCGAGAAACGCTATCAGAACGCGGGCGAGCTCTCGGGCGGGCAGCGCCAACAGGTCGCCGTCGGCCGCGCGCTGATGACGAAACCCAAGCTTCTGATGCTCGACGAGCCCACCGCGGGCGTCTCACCCATCGTGATGGACGAGCTTTTCGACCGGATCATCGAGGTCGCCCGCACCGGCATCTCGATCCTGATGGTGGAACAGAACGCCCGCCAAGCCCTTGAAATCGCGGACATGGGCTATGTGCTCGTGCAGGGCGCCAACAAATACACCGACACCGGGGCCGCGCTGATGGCCGATCCGGACGTGCGGCGCACCTTCCTCGGGGGCTGAGATGGATCTTCTGAACGCACTCGTCGCAGTGCTCAACTATATCATCGTCCCCGCAACCGCTTATGGTGCGCAGCTCGCGCTCGGGGCGCTCGGGGTTACGCTGATCTATGGCATCCTGCGCTTCTCGAACTTCGCCCATGGCGACACTATGGCCTTCGGCACGGCGCTCACCATTCTGGTGACCTGGGGGTTGCAGGGGATGGGGATCAGCGCGGGCCCCCTGCCCACCGCGCTCCTTGCCCTGCCCTTCGGCATCGCGCTGACCGCGGCCTTCATGCTCGCGACCGATCGGGTCGTCTATCGCTACTATCGCCGGGTGCGCGCGGCGCCCGTGGTGCTCACCATGGTTTCGGCGGGCGTCATGTTCGTGATGAACGGGCTCACCCGCGTGCTGATCGGGGTCGATGAGATCCGCTTTGCCGATGGCGCGCGCTTCGTGATCAGCCCGCAGGAGTTCAAGGCCTGGACCGGGCTCGCCGAGCCGCTCGCGCTGCGCTCGACCCAGGTCATCACCGTGGTGACCGCCGCGCTCGTGGTGGTCTGGCTCTTCTGGTTCCTTGCGAAAACCCGCACTGGCAAGTCGATGCGCGCGTTTTCGGATAACGAGGATCTGGCACTCCTCTCCGGCATCGACCCAAACCGCGTCGTGGCGGTGACCTGGATCCTGGCCGCCGCGCTGACGACGATTGCCGGCACGCTCTATGGGCTCGACAAGACCTTCAAGGCCTTCAACTACTTCCAACTGCTGCTGCCGATCTTTGCCGCGGCCGTCGTGGGCGGCTTGGGCTCGCCCATCGGCGCGATCGCCGGCGGCTTCGTCATCGCCTATTCCGAGGTGGCCGTCACCTATGCCTGGAAGAAGGTCGCGACCTATATCGTGCCCGGATGGGAGGCCGACAGCCTGATGCAGCTTCTCTCCACCGAATATAAATTCGCCGTCAGCTTCACGATCCTGATCATCGTGCTGCTGTTCAAGCCCACGGGTCTCTTCAAGGGGAAATCGGTATGAGCACGCATCAACCCAAGGCCGCCCGGGGCGGCGCCCTGCGCGCACCGCTGTTCTTCACCATCATCGCGCTTCTGATCGCGATCGAAGGGATGACGCGGGGCTGGAACGGCGCGCTCGGCATCCTCAACATGGGGCTCATCTCCGCGGTCATCGCGCTCGGGCTCAACCTGCAATGGGGCTATGCGGGGCTCTTCAACTCGGGCGTGGTGGGCTTCGTGGCGCTGGGTGGCCTCGCACCCGTGCTCGTGGCCATGCCGCCCACGCCGGGGGCCTTTGCGGGCGGTGGCTGGGGCATCCTGATTGCGCTTTGCATCGCGGTGGCGACCGTCGTCGCCGCGGTCTGGCTCAACCACAATCTCAAGGGCAAGGCCCGCGCCGTGGCGATCATCGTCACGCTGATCGCGGGCTTCTTCCTCTATCGCGCCGTCTTTGATCCAGCGGTGGCGGTGATCGAGAAGATCAACCCTTCGGCGCAGGGCAACCTCGGCGGGCTCGGCCTGCCGACGCTCATCGCCTGGCCGGTGGGCGCGGTTCTGGCCGCGGGTGCCGCCTGGGTCGTGGGCAAGACCGCGCTCGGCCTGCGCTCGGACTATCTCGCCATCGCGACCCTCGGCATCGGCGAGATCATCGTTGCCGTCCTGCGCAACGAGGAATGGCTCGCCCGTGGCGTTCTCAACGTGAACGGCATCCCCCGCCCCTGGCCCGTGCCCTATGAGATCGACCTGCAAGCGAATGCCGATTTCATCGCCCGCGCGGCAGGCATGGGCCTCGATCCGGTCACCGCTTCGACGATCACGGTGAAACTGCTGTGGACCGCGCTCTTCGCACTCGTCCTCATCGGGCTCCTGCTGCTCGCGCAACTGGCGCTCAAATCGCCCTGGGGCCGGATGATGCGCGCGATCCGCGACAATGAGATCGCCGCCGCCGCGATGGGCAAGAACGTCACCCGCCGCCACCTGCAGATCTTCGTGCTCGGTGCCGCGGTCATGGGGCTTGGCGGCGCGATGATGATTTCGCTCGACGGGCAGATGACGCCCTCGGGTTACAACCCCTTGCGCTACACCTTCCTGATCTGGGTGATGGTGATCGTCGGCGGCTCGGGCAACAACTGGGGCTCGGTCTTGGGTGGCCTCCTGATCTGGTATCTCTGGATCAAGGCAGAGGTCTGGGGTCCCACGCTGATGGGCCTCATCACCGCGCATCTGTCCGATGGCGCCGTGAAACAACACCTGGTCGATTCGGCGGCGCATATGCGGTTGATCGTGATGGGGCTCGTACTGCTTCTGGTGCTGCGCTTCAGCCCGCGCGGCCTCTTGCCCGAGCGCTGATCGCCCCCTGAAACCCGACAACAAGGGGGGCCATCGGCCCCCCTTCTTCCTTTCCCCATCATCTGTGCCCAAATATCCCGGGGGTCCGGGGGCGGAGCCCCCGGCACGCTCTTGATTTTGCGCGCGCACCCCCCTATGCCGCGCATATGACCCAGCATCAGCGCCTCCTCATCATCGACTTCGGATCGCAAGTGACGCAGCTCATCGCGCGCCGCCTGCGCGAGCTCAACGTCTATTGCGAAATCCACCCCTATCAGAACGTGACCGACGCGTTCCTGACGGAGTTCGCGCCCAAGGCGATCATCTTCTCGGGTGGTCCCGACAGCGTCACCCGTGAGGGCTCGCCGCGCCCGCCGCAATCGGCCTATACGCTCGGCGTTCCGGTCCTCGGCATCTGCTACGGCCAGCAGGTGATGATGCAAGACCTCGGCGGCCTTGTTGAGGCCGGTCAAAGCCACACCGCCGAATTCGGCCGCGCCTATGTGGTGCCCACCGCCGAGAAACTCTCGATCCTCGAGGGCTGGTTTGCGGGCGAGCAGCACCGCGAACAGGTCTGGATGAGCCACGGCGATCACGTCTCGAAACTCGCCCCCGGCTTCGAGGTTTATGGCACGTCCTCCGGCGCCCCCTTCGCGATCACCGCCGATCTCAGCCGCAACTTCTTCGCCGTGCAGTTCCACCCCGAGGTGCACCACACCCCGAACGGCGCGAAACTCTACGAGAATTTCGTGCGCCTCGCGGGCTTCACCGGCGACTGGACGATGGGCGCCTATCGCGCCGAGATGATCGCCAAGATCCGCGAACAGGTCGGCGACAAGAAGGTCATCTGCGCGCTCTCGGGCGGCGTCGACAGCTCGGTCACCGGCATCCTGCTGCATGAGGCGATCGGCGATCAGCTCACCTGCGTCTTCGTGGACCACGGGCTCTTGCGGCTGGGCGAGGCCGAGCAGGTCGTCGACATGTTCCGCCAGAACTACAACCTGAACCTGATCCATGCCGAGGAAAGCGATCTCTTCCTCGGCGCGCTCGAAGGGGTCTCCGACCCCGAGGTCAAGCGCAAGACCATCGGCAAACTGTTCATCGACGTGTTCCAGAAATACGCCAATGAAATCGAGGGCGCGGAATTCCTCGCCCAGGGCACGCTCTACCCAGATGTCATTGAATCGGTGAGCTTTTCCGGCGGCCCCTCGGTCACGATCAAATCGCACCACAACGTGGGCGGCCTGCCCGAGAAGATGGGCCTGAAACTCGTGGAACCGCTGCGCGAGCTTTTCAAGGACGAGGTCCGCGCGCTCGGCCACGAACTCGGCCTGCCGGCGAGCTTCATCGGCCGCCACCCCTTCCCGGGCCCCGGCCTAGCGATCCGCTGCCCCGGCGAGATCACCCGCGAAAAGCTCGAGATCCTACGCAAGGCCGATGCCGTCTATATCGACCAGATCCGCAAGCACGGCCTCTACGACGAGATCTGGCAGGCCTTCGTCGCGATCCTGCCGGTCCGCACCGTGGGCGTGATGGGCGACGGGCGCACCTATGATTACGCCTGCGCGCTGCGCGCGGTGACCTCGGTCGACGGGATGACGGCGGATTACTACCCCTTCACCCATGAATTCCTCGGTGAGACCGCGACGCGGATCATCAACGAGGTCAAGGGCATCAACCGTGTCACCTATGACATCACCTCGAAGCCCCCGGGCACGATCGAGTGGGAATGATCTGAGCCCGCCTCAGATCGGCTTCGGGCATCGGGGAGGATGCAGATGGGCCTGATCCGCCTGACCGGCCGCCTGATCGGCACCACGCCCGACCACCGGCGCGTGGTGCTGGCCCAGCTGCCCGCCCATATCCGCGACACGGTGCGCGAACCTGGGTGCCTGTTCTTCGACATCGCCCAGACCGCGGACCCGCTGATCTGGTCGGTCTCCGAGGGTTTTGCCACGCGTGCCGCCTTTGAGGCGCATCAGGCGCGGACCCGGGCCTCGGACTGGGGCGCCGCGACCGCCGGGATCGGGCGCGACTATCGGATAGAGGACGGCACCCCCGAGATCACGCCCGAGCGCCCCGAGGATGCCCGCGCGATCTATCTCTTGAACCGCACCGCCTTCGGCGCCAGTGACGAGGCCGATCTGGTCGAGGCGCTGCGCGCTCAGGGCGATCTGGCGCTGTCGCTCGTGGCCCGCTTTGGGCGCGCCTATCTCGGCCATGTCGCTTTCTCGCCCGTGCAGGCGCCGGTTCCCTCTTGGGCGCTGGCCCCGGTCGCGGTGCGAGAGAGCGTGCGTTTCCAAGGTATCGCCGAGCGGCTGATCCGCGAGGGGATCGCGGTTGCGCGCGCCCGCGGCATCAAGGCGATCTTCGTTCTGGGCGATCCCGCCTATTACCGGCGCTTCGGATTCTCAGTGCCCGAGGCGCGCGGCCTCACCAGCCCCTATTCCGGCGCCTATTGGCAGGTGCTGAACCTCTCGGGGGCCACGCTACCCGCCGGGCCGGTCACCCACGCGCCCGCCTTCGCGGCGCTCGAATAACATCAACATCGCCTTGCAAACTCAGGATTTCGAAGCCTTTTTTCTCTCGATCACCTTCTCGGCCAGATCGCGCGCGATCGAGAAGGCGCCCTTGATCTTGTCGGCGTCCGAGCCCCAGTCGCGGCGCACCACGACCTTGTTGCCATTGATCTTGGCATGCCCCCGCTCATTGGTGAGGAACTCGACCAGCCCCGCGGGATTGGGGAATTTGTCCATGTGGAATTGCACCGTCGCGCCCTTCGGCCCCGCATCCATCCGCGCGATATGGGCGCGCTTGCACATCGCCTTGATCCGGACGACCAGCATCAGCGTGTTGACCTCGCGCGGCAGCGGCCCGAAGCGGTCGATCAGCTCCGCGGCGAAACCCTCCATCTCGACCTTGCTCGACAGGCTCGAGAGCCGCCGATAGAGGCCGAGGCGCACGTCGAGATCGGGGATATAGCTCTCCGGGATCATCACCGGCACGCCGAGGTTGATCTGCGGCGACCATTCGCCGTCATCGGCCATCTCGGTCAGCTCGCCCGACTTGAGCTTGGCGATCGTCTCCTCGAGCATCGCCTGATAGAGTTCGTAGCCGACTTCCTTGATATGGCCCGACTGCTCCTCGCCCAGAAGGTTGCCCGCGCCCCTGAGATCAAGGTCTTGCGAGGCCAAGTTAAAGCCCGCGCCGAGGCTGTCGAGGCTGCCCAGAAGCCGCAGCCGTTTCGTGGCCTGCGGCGTGAGCGGCATCCGCGGCTTGGTCGTGAGGTAACAATAAGCGCGCAGCTTCGAGCGCCCGACACGGCCACGGATCTGATAAAGCTGGCTAAGGCCAAACATATCGGCGCGGTGCACGATCATCGTGTTCGCGGTCGGGATATCGAGACCCGACTCGACGATGGTCGTGGCCAGAAGCACGTCGAATTTCCCGTCGTAAAACGCGTTCATCCGCTCGTCGAGGTCACCCGCGGCCATCTGGCCATGCGCCACGAGATAGCTCACCTCCGGCACATGGGTTTTCAGGAACTCCTCGACCTCCGCGAGATCGGTGATCCGCGGCACGACGTAAAAACTCTGCCCGCCGCGATAGCGTTCGCGCAGAAGCGCCTCGCGGATGGTGACGGTATCGAACTCCGACACATAGGTGCGGATCGCCAGCCGGTCGACCGGCGGCGTGCCAATTATTGAAAGATCCCGGACACCTGTGAGGCTTAGTTGAAGTGTCCGCGGGATCGGCGTCGCGGTCAGGGTGAGCACATGGATCTCGGAGCGCATCTCCTTCAGGCGCTCCTTGTGGTTCACGCCGAAATGCTGCTCCTCGTCGATGATCAGCAGGCCGAGGTTGCGGAACTTCACCGCCTTGGCGAGCACCGCATGGGTGCCGATCACGATGTCGACCGTGCCCTCCGCCAGCCCCTCGCGCGTTTTCGCGGCCTCCTTGGCGGAGACGAACCGCGAGAGCGGCTTGACGCTCAGCGCCGTCGCCCGGAAGCGCTCGGCGAAGGTCTTGTAATGCTGCCGCGCCAGCAGCGTCGTCGGCGCGATCACCGCGACCTGCATCCCGGAGGCGGCCGCCACGAAGGCCGCGCGCATCGCCACCTCGGTCTTGCCAAAGCCCACATCGCCCACGACCAGCCGGTCCATCGGGCGGCCCGATTTCAGATCCTCGACCACATCGTCGATGGCGGAAAGCTGATCCTCGGTCTCGGTATAGGGGAAGCGCGCGGCGAAGGCCTCCCAGTCGTGGTGCGGCGCCTCGAGGATGGGGGCCGCGCGCAACAGCCGTTCGGCCGCGATCCGCATCAGCTTGTCGGCGATCTGGCGGATCCGCTCCTTGAGCTTGGCCTTCTTGGCCTGCCAGGCGCCGCCGCCGAGCTTGTCGAGAAGCCCCTCTTCATGGCCATAACGACTGAGCAGCTCGATGTTTTCAACGGGCAGATAAAGCCGGTCGCCCCCCGCATATTCCAGAAGCACGCAATCATGCGGTGCGCCGAGCGCGGTGATCGTCTCGAGCCCCTTGTAGCGCCCGACCCCGTGATCGACATGCACGACCAGATCGCCCATCGTCAGGCTCTGCGCCTCGGTCAGGAAATTCTCGGCCTTGCGCTTCTTCTTGGGCCGCGAGATCAGCCGCTCGCCAAGCACGTCTTGTTCCGAGATCACGGTGATCGGATCGGCGGGCGCCTCGGTTTCAAACCCCTGATCGAGCGGCCAGACGGTCAGGTTCAACCCCGGCCCGATTTCGCGCGCGTCGGAAATCAGCCGCGCGCCGGTCAGCCCCTCATCCTCCATCAGCCCCTTCAGGCGCTCGCGCGCGCCCTCGGACCAGCTCGCGATGACCACGGGACCGGCCCGCATCTTCACCTGAACATGATCTTTCAAGGTCCCGAAAAGGCTTATGTTTTCCAACTGGCGCTCGGGCGCGAAATTGCGCCCGATCCGCCCGCCGGCATAGAGCACCCCAGGCCCCGGCGGCGCGGCCAGAACCTGCAGTCGGATCACCCGCCGGGCACCGAGCGCCGCGGTCCAACCCGCCTCATCAAGGTAAAGCAACCCGGGTTCGGCGGGCTTGTAGACGGTATCCAGCCGGTCGCGCCGGGTCATCGCCTCGCGGCGGCTGTCGTATTGATCGGCGATCCCCTCCCAGCGGCTCGCGCGGACCTGCTCGATCTGATCGTCGAGCATGACACTGGCGCCCGGCAGATAGTCGAAGATCGTCTCGAGCCGCTCGTGGAAAAACCCGAGCCAATGCTCCATGCCCGCATGTTTGCGCCCGGCACTGACCGCCTCGTAGAGCGGGTCATCCGCCCCGCCCGCGCCGAATTCGACGCGGTAGTTCTGGCGGAAGCGGGTAATCGAGGCCTCGTCGAGGATCACCTCCGAGACCGGCGCGAGGTCGATGGATTTCAGCACTTCGGTCGTGCGCTGGCTGACCGGATCGAAGCGCCGCACCCCGTCGAGCACATCGCCGAAGAGATCGAGCCGCACCGGCCCCGCAACGCCCGGCGGGAAGATGTCGACGATGCCGCCACGCACGGCGTAATCGCCGGGCTCGGAGACGGTCGAGCTTTGCGTGAAGCCCATCCGCACGAGATAGTGCCGCAGGCCCGCCTCGTCGACGCGGGTGCCGACGCGGGCGGAGAAGCTCGCCGCCGCCACGGTCTCTCGCGCGGGCAGACGCTGCATGGCCGCGGATAAAGTGGTCAGCAGAACGAAGGGCCCCGAAAGCCCCCCCGCCAGCGCCGCCAGAACCGCCATCCGCGCGGCCGACACATCGGGGTTGGGCGAGACCCGGTCATAGGGCAGGCAATCCCAGGCCGGCAGGCTGAGCACCACGGCGCCGGGCGCGAAGAAGGCGAGCGCGGCGCGCGTGGCCTCCATCCGCCGGTCGTCGCGCGCGACATGGATCACCGAGGCGCCACGCGCAAGTTCCTGCGCGATCAGCCGCGCATCAAAGCCCTCGGGGGCGCCGGAAAGGAGAAGCTGTTGCATCGCGCTCTGAGGTATCGGGGCGGGCGGCGAAGTCAAGCGCGAAGCGGCGTCAGACCCGTTCAGAAGAAGGTCGAGAAGCGGTAGTTCACGATCATCCCCCACATCGAGGTCGCCGTGATCGCGACCACCCCGACCGCCTGAATCGAGATCCGGTGCCGCGCGAGGGCCGCGGCGACCGTTTCGGGGGTGACCTCGGCGGCGAGCACCGGCTCGAGACGCGCCGCCGCCCGCAGGCTCAGGAGGCCGACAAACGCGAGCGGCACGAGGATCAGCGACACGGCCTGGGCGAATTCGACGCCGTGGACGAAGCCGAGCACGACGAGCGCACTGAGGAAAAACGAGGCCACGGTGACGAGCACGACCCCGCCATCGCGCCCGATGATCAGGATCCGCGCGACATTGACCCGGGTCAGCGTCACCAGATCCTCGGCCGAGCGCCCGCCCTTGCGCCGCGCGCGCAGCACCAGATCGAAGGGCACGCCGAGCACCCAATGCGAGGCCGAGGACCAGATCACCGCCAGCGCGATCCAATACCAAAGATTGGAGAAGGAGCGCATGTCGATGAGCGAAAAGATCGTGTCGAGGATATTCAACGTCTGCCTCTGGCTGCCTGCGCGCGACACTAGCGCAAGATCGCGCGCTGTCAAACCATCGCCGCCGGGAGAGGTGATGAGCCGACGCGACCGGATGACACGGCTGGGCGCAGGACCCCACCCCGGGGTTGAGCCGCGCGCCGATCCGTGGCAGCAGGGGGGGAACCAAGGAGGCCCCGATGCACCCGATCCTTCCGCCCTTCCCCACGACCCGCCTGCGCCGGATGCGCCGCACGCCCGCGTTGCGCGATCTCGCTCAGGAAAACCGGCTGAGCGTGAAGGATCTGATCTGGCCGATCTTCATCACCGATGTGCCCGGCGCCGATGTCGAGGTCTCCTCGATGCCCGGCGTGGTGCGCAAGACGCTGACGGGTGCCGTGCGCGCCGCGGCGGAGGCGGCCGAACTCGGCATTCCGGCGATCTGCCTCTTTCCCTATACCGATCCCGCGGTGAAGACCGAGGCCTGCGAAATGGCCTGGGACCCAGAGAACATCACCAACCGGGTGATCCGCGCGATCAAGGCCGAGGTGCCCGACATCGCGATCATGACCGATATCGCGCTCGACCCCTATAACGCCAATGGCCATGATGGCCTCGTGCGCGACGGCATCATCGTCAATGACGAGACGGTCGAATGCCTCGTGCGCATGGCGATCGCCCAAGCCGAGGCGGGCGCCGATATCCTCGGCCCCTCGGACATGATGGATGGGCGGATCGGCGCGATGCGGGCGGCGCTCGAGGCAGCGGGGCATCAGGATGTGACGATCCTGAGCTATGCGGCGAAATATGCGAGCGCCTTCTATGGTCCGTTCCGCGATGCGGTGGGCGCGAGCGGCGCGCTGAAAGGCGACAAGAAGACCTATCAGATGAACCCCGGCAATTCGGACGAGGCGCTCCGCCTCGTTGCGCGCGATCTGGCCGAGGGCGCGGATATGGTGATGGTGAAGCCGGGGATGCCCTATCTCGACATCTGCCGCCGCGTGAAGGACAGCTTCGGCGTGCCGACCTTCGCCTATCAGGTCTCGGGCGAATATGCGATGCTGATGGCGGCGATCCGCAACGGCTGGCTCGACCACGAAAAGGTCATGCTCGAGAGCCTGATCGCCTTCCGCCGGGCGGGTTGCGACGGGGTGCTGACCTATTTCGCCCCCGAGGTGGCCAAGATCCTGAACGAGGGGTAAGGCGCGCGGAAAACCGCGCCCCGGCGTCGCAGGCCCGGCAAAAGGCGACAGGAAAAGTGACAGGGCCGGATTTCTGCCCTATAGTTTGCGCGAAGGGCCGGAACAGGCCCCACCCCTTGAGCGGAGCAGCATATGACCCAGATTTCCAGACGCAGCCTTCTGGCGCTTGGCGGGGCCGGTCTTGGCCTTGCCGCTTGTGGTAACGGCATCGGTGGCGCGGGGGCCGCGCGGATCGACGCGCGTGTCGACGCCACGCATGATTACCTCCTGCAGAAATACCCCGGCACGCAGGACCTGATGAGCAAGGCGGTCGGCGTGCTCTATATGCCGCTGATGACCGAGGCCGGGTTCGGCGTCGGCGGCGGCTATGGCCGCGGCGCGCTCCGGATCAACAATGTGACGGTGGATTACTATTCGGCGGCCTCGGCCTCGATCGGCTTCCAGATCGGCGCCCAGCAATATGCCCATGCGCTGTTCTTCATGACGCAAGACGCACTCAACGGCTTCCGCCGCGCCGATGGCTGGGAGCTTGGGGCGGATGCGCGCTATGCGCTGCCCGACCGGGGCGGTGCGATCGGCGCCGATACCACGACCTCGCTCGCGCCGGTGATCGCGCTGGTCTTCGGTCAGGCGGGGCTGATCGCCGGGGCGACGCTGGCCGGGACGAAATACACCCGGATCATCCCCTGATCCGCTAAAAATAACGTGAAAACAGAGGCTTGGCGCGCGATCTTCGCGCGCCAATGTCATTTCGACCTGCAACACACTGAAGATATGGAGAAATCTGCAGAAATCAGCTTCCGTAGATGACCTTCACATAATTCTTGGTCTCGGCATAGGGCGGGATGCCACCATATTTCTGCACCGCCTCAGGCCCCGCGTTATAGGCCGCGAGCGCATGGCGCCAGTTGCCGAAGCGGTCATACATCATCCGCAGATAGCGCGCGCCGCCCTCGAGGTTCTGATGCGGGTCGGTCGCATCCACGCCCAGCTTCGAGGCCGTGCCCGGCATGAGCTGCGCGAGCCCCGTCGCCCCCTTGGGCGAGACCGCATTCGGGTTCCACCCGCTCTCCTGCTGCACGAGGCGCAGGAACAGATCCTCGGGGATGCCATGCTTGGTGGCCGCAGCCTTGGCCGCGCTCAGATATTGCCCGCGATAGCGCCCGGAATAGCGCGGAACGGCGGCCGCGATCTCGGTCGTGGCGCCATCGGGCCGCAGCCGTGACGAATTCGAATATTGCTGGGCGGCGCGGGTGTCGAGGATCTGGATCTGGTTGCGAAACAGGAGCGCCCGCGATTTCGACGAATTCCCCGAGAGCCTGAGCCCCTCGGCCTGCGCCACGCCCGACAGCGCCGGCGCAAGCGCCAGCACGAGGCCGAGCCCGAAAACCCCGGCAATCTTCCGCATCAATACCCACCGACCCCGTTCATACCGCGCGGCAGTATAGCCAAAACGCACGCCCTGAAAAGTCCGGAAACCCGCCCCCCCGGCGCGGCCGGCAAGGCGCCGCCGATCCGGCGCTCAGGCGCCCGCGCGAGGCGCTCCGGCGCGGCCCGTCTCGATCGGCCCGGCCAGCAGCTCCTCGACGAAGACCGAGACGAGCTGCGCGCGCCCCGCCACGCCCGCCTTGCGATAGACCGCGTTGAGATGGGTCTTGACCGTCGCCTCGGACGAGCCGCGCAGCCCGGCCACCTCGGCGATCGAGAAGCCCTTGATGGTGAAGCCCGCGACATCGGCCTCGGAGGGCGTGAGCCCCCATTGCGCGAAGCGCGCGCGCATCAGTTCAGCCATCGCGCCCTGCGCCACCGAAAGCGTCTCGGCGGTGCGGGCCTCGCGCGCGAGCAGATCGCGCAGCACGATCGCCTCGACCACGATCCCCGCCACCAGCCCGAGATTGGCGAAGGCCTCGATCCCGAGGTGGAATTCGAACCGCCCCGCCTCGAGCGCGTCGCGGATCACGTCACTCACGAAATAGACCGCGCAGAAGGCCTGCAGCGCGATCAGCGCGATCAAGGCGAGCTCGCGGCGCCGGGCGGGGGCCGGGCGCGCAGGGCTCGGGTCGGCAGAGGCGTCTTGGGTCTGGGTCATTCGGCGGGCTGTCCTGGCTCTTCGGGCAGGTCCTTGTAACCCGTCACCATCGCCGCCGCCAGATTGAGCCCGAGCCTGCGGCTCTCGAAGATCACCGCCGCGATATGGGCCATGACCGACAGCTCGGCCCAGGTCACGCAGATCTCGTGGAGTTGCTTGACCCATTTCACGCCCCAGAAAGCGTCAGTCGTCTGCATCCAGCCGCTCAGCCCGATCGCGATGAGCGTCACGACCAGGTTCCAGATCATCAGCGTGCCGAGCGGCGAATGGCCGACATGGACCCGCCTGCGCCCGCGCACCATGTCCGAAAGCTGCTCGAGGGCGGCACTCGCCGAGGGGCGGAAACTCGAGAACCGGGCATAGCGCGGCCCGACGAAGCCCCAGATCAGCCGAAAGGCGACGAGGCCGAGCATCGCATAACCGATCCGGTGATGCAGGCTCTTCTCGGGATTGGTCACGAACACATTGGCCGCGATACAGGCGACGAGCGCCCAATGAAAGAGCCGGACACCAAGGTCCCAGACCTTGACCGGCTGACGGGCGGGGTGTGGTTCGAGGGGGGGAAGCGTTTCGAGCGGCATGGGGGCTCCGGATATCGGACCACGGGCGTGCCGTGGTCGCAGAAGGGGATGGAAAAAGAGATCGGGCCGCGGCTCGGCCGCGACCCTACGTTGTGGGTAACGCGCCGATCAGTTGTCGGCGCCGCCCTTCACGACGTTGAACTTGTCGTCGAGGTAGAGTTCGAATTTCTTGCCGTCCTTCATCGCATAGACCTCGATCATGCCGTCCTCCATGCCCACCGAGCGCACCTCATAGCCCTCGGCCACGAGCTTGGCGGTCACCGCCTCGGTGGTGGCGGCGTCGAGCTTGGCCTCGCTCTCGGCGCGGGCGGGCAGGCTCAGCGCGGCGAGCATCGTGGCGGTCAGCGCGACGGCGGCGAGTTTGCGAAACTGGGTCATTCATCTTCTCCGGTTCATGGCGGGGCACCCTGCCCGGCCGTGATGCCGATCTGGCCCGGCGTGACCGCGCCCGCCATCGGCCTGGGGGTGGAGAGCCCGCCCGGTCGCCGCCCTCAAACCCGGGTTGCAGGCGCCCGGCACCCCGGTTTGGCGGCCTTTGCCCGTTCCCTGCCGGGGGGCCATGCTCTATACCCTTTCCAATTGATCAGAATCGCCGCGGCCCGACCGCGGCCCGAAGGGCGGAGACAGTCATGGCCGGCAGCGTGAACAAGGTCATTTTGGTGGGCAATCTGGGCCGCGACCCGGAAGTTCGCAGCTTCTCGAACGGCGGCAAGGTCTGCAACCTGCGCATCGCCACCTCGGAAACCTGGCGCGACCGCAACTCGGGCGAGCGCAAGGAACGCACCGAATGGCATTCGGTCGCGATCTTCTCGGAGCCGCTGGCCAAGATCGCCGAGCAATATCTGCGGAAAGGCTCGAAGGTCTATATCGAGGGCCAGCTCGAGACCCGCAAATGGCAGGACCAATCCGGTCAGGACCGCTATTCGACCGAGGTCGTGCTGCGCCCCTTCACCGGCAACCTGACCCTGCTTGACGGGCGCGGCGAAGGCGGCTCGGGCGGTAGCGGCGGCTATGGTGGTGGCAGCCAGGGCGGCGGCGGCTATGACGACGGCCCGTCCTATGGCGGCGGCTCGGGTGGGTCTGGCAGCTCGGGCGGCGGCTTCGGCGGCGGCAGCCAGGGCGGTGGCGGCGGTGGCCGGTCGGATTTCGACGACGAAATCCCGTTCTGAGGCGGATCATTCGCGAGCGACGATCCACGGAGATACGAACGGGGGCCCTCGAGCCCCCGTTTTCTTTTGTCCAAAGCCCTGCGCCGATGGCTTATGCGGGACGGGGGCTCTGCCGCAGATTCAAGGCGGGGGCTCTGCCCCCGGGGCCTGCGGCCCTCCCCCGGGATATTTGGATCAGGTTGAAAGCTGGAGCATTCTCGCTTCAACCTGAGCCAAATATCCTCAGGGGGTGAATGGCCGAACGGCCAGAGGGGGCGCGAGCGCCCCCTGCCCGGTCAGCCACCCCGGCGCCGCCCTCAGCCGAGCTTGCGCAACCGCGCGATCAGGCTCGAGGTGTCCCAGCGCCCGCCGCCCATCTTCTGCACATCCTTGTAGAACTGGTCCACCAGCGCCGTGACCGGCAGGCTCGCGCCGGTCTCATTCGCGGTATCGAGGCAGATGCCAAGATCCTTGCGCATCCAGTCGACGGCGAAACCGAAATCGAAGCGGTCCTCTTCCATCGTCTTGTAGCGGTTCGCCATTTGCCACGAGCCCGCCGCGCCCTGGCTGATCACCTCGACCACATCCGAGATCGAGAGCCCCGCCTTTTCGGCGAAATGCAGGCTCTCGGCGAGGCCCTGCACGAGGCCCGCGATCGCGATCTGGTTGCACATCTTGGTCATCTGCCCGGCGCCGGCCGCGCCCATCCGGCGGCAGATCTTGGCATAGGCCGCAATCACCGGCTCGGCCGCGGCGTAGTGCTCCTCGGCGCCGCCGCACATCACCGAGAGAACACCGTTCTCGGCCCCCGCCTGCCCGCCCGAGACCGGCGCATCGACGAAGCCGAGCCCGGCGGCCTCGGCCGCCTCGGCCAGCTCGCGCGTGACCGCAGCCGAAACCGTGGTGTGATCGACGAAGATCGCACCGGGCTTCATGCCGGCAAAGGCGCCCGCCGCGCCCAGGCAGACCGCGCGCAGATCGTCGTCATTGCCGACGCAGGCCATCACGAAATCGGCGCCGCTTGCGGCTTCGGCCGGCGTTGCCGCCGCAGCCCCGCCGTGACGCGCCACCCAATCGGCCGCCTTGGCCGCGGTGCGGTTGTAGACGGTGACCGCGTGGCCCTTCGCCGCCAGATGCCCCGCCATCGGAAAGCCCATCACGCCCAAGCCCAGAAACGCTACCTTGGCCATTCACATCCTCCTCAGGCGCCCCAATGGCGCGTTGATCATTCGCATGAGCTGTCTTAGTAACCGAGCCGCCCCTGCCGTCAACCTCGCGGGGCGGGCCATGTGACGGGAGAGCCGGATGTTCACGCTGTTTCAATGGATGGTTCGGATCGTTTCGGCCGTCCTGCTCGCGCTCCTGCTCTTGGGGTTCGGGGCGTGGTATTTCGCCGCCCGCTCGTTGCCCGACTATAATGCGACCTATGAGGTGGCCGGGATCGGCGCGCCGGTCGAGATCGTGCGCTCGACCGAGGATGTGCCGCATATCTTCGGCGCCTCGGATCGCGATGTGTTCTTCGCGCTCGGCCTTGCCCATGCGCAGGACCGGCTCTGGCAGATGACGGTGCTGCGCCGCACGGTTCAGGGGCGGCTGTCGGAGGTTTTCGGCACCGAGACGCTCAAGACCGACGAGCTGATGCGGCGCCTCGATCTCTATGGCGCGGCGGTGAAATCGGTGGCGGCGCAGGACGATCAGACGCGCGAAGCCCTCGAGGCCTATGCCGCAGGCGTGAACCAGTGGATCGAGCTCGTCAATCAGGGCGCCCGCGGCCGGGGTGCGCCCGAGTTCTTCCTTTTCGATGCGCCGATCGCGGTCTGGACGCCGGCGGATTCGCTCGCGATCCTGAAACTGCTCGCGGTGCAGCTCGAGACCCAGATCCCTCAGGAAGTGCTGCGCGCGCGCGTCTCGCTTCTGGGGCAGGACTGGGTGCGCGATCTGATGCCCGACATGCCGGGCAGCGGGGTCGCGGCCCTGCCCGATTACGCGAGCCTCTTCCCCGATGTGCCGCGTCAGGTGCAAACCGCCGAGACCGAGGGGGCGATGATGCCCTTCGCGCCGCGCGGGATGGCGGGCGCCTCGAACGCCTTTGCCGCGGCGCCCGGGCGCTCGGCCGCCGGCGGATCGCTGCTGGCCAATGACCCGCATCTCGACTTCACCGCGCCGAGCTTTTGGTATCTGGCGCGGCTCGAGCTGCAGTCGGGCGGTGTGATCGGCGGCACGATCCCCGGCATTCCGCTCATCCTGACCGGACGCAACGCGCATCTCGGCTGGGGCGTGACCTCGGCCTATGTCGATGATCTCGACCTCTATGTCGAGGAGCTGAACCCCGCCGATCCGGAGCGCTATCGCACGCCCGAGGGCTGGAAAGGGTTCACCACGCGCCGCGCGATCATTCAGGTCAAGGATGCCGAGCCGGTGACGGTCACCCTGCGCTGGACCGAGAATGGCCCGGTGCTGCCCGGCGGGCATTTCAACCTCGCCACGGTCACGCCGCCCGGCCATGTGATGTCGCTGAACTGGACCGCGCTCGATACGGCCGACACCTCGATGAGCGCGGGGATGGCGCTGATGCAGTCGGGCTCGGTGCAGGATGCGCTCACCGCGGGCGAGCGCTTCGTGGCGCCCGCGCAAAACCTGACGCTCGCCGATGAAAACGGAGTGGCGCTGGTGACCGTGGGGGCGATCCCGCTGCGCGATCCGGGCCATGTGACCCAAGGCCGGATGCCGAGCCCCGGCTGGGAGCCGCAGAACCGCTGGCAGGGCCGCCTGCCCTATGATCAGAACCCGCGTTTTGTCGATCCGCCGGGCGGGATCGTGATCAACACCAACAACAAGACGATCGAGCGCCCCTTCCCCTGGCACGTCAGCTACGACTGGGGCGACAGCCAGCGGGTGCAGCGCCTGACGCGCCTGATGGGCGAGCGCGAGGTGCATTCGCGCGAGAGCTTCATCGCGGCGCAGCTCGACACGGTGAGCCCCACCGCGCGGGGTCTCTTGCCGCTCGTCGGGCGCGATCTGTGGTTCACCGGCGAGGCCGCCCCCGAAGGCACGCCCGAACGCCGCCGCCAGCGCGCGCTCGAACTTCTGGCGAACTGGGACGGCGAGATGAGCGAGCATCTGCCCGAGCCGCTGATCTATGCCGCCTGGATGCGAGCGCTGCAAAACCGGCTGATCCGCGACGAGCTCGGGCCGCTCTCGGCGGAATTCAATCAGCTCGAACCGCTCTTCATCGAGCGGGTCTTCCGCAACACCCAAGGCGCCGGGCGCTGGTGCGACGTGATGCAATCGGCCCCGGTCGAGAGCTGCACCGATATCGCGCGGGCGGCGCTTGACGATGCGCTCCTCGAACTCAGCGAAAAATACGGGCCGAATATCGAAAGCTGGCGCTGGGGCGATGCGCATGAGGCGCTGCATCTGCATCAGGTGCTCGGGCGTACGCCCTTCCTCGGCTGGCTGATGAACATCCGGCAATCGACCTCGGGCGGCGATTTCACGCTCAACCGCGGCAAGACCTCCGGCACCGGGCCGAACCCGTTCCTCAATGTCCATGGCGCGGGCTATCGCGGGGTCTATGATTACGCCGACCCCGACAGTTCGGTCTTCATCATCGCGACCGGGCAATCGGGGCACCCGCTCTCGCGCCATTACGATGACCTCTCCGAACTCTGGCGGCGCGGCGAATATATCCCGATGTCGCTCGATCCCGACCTCGCACGCGCGGCGGCGGCGGGGATCACCCGGCTCGAACCCCTGTCGACGGCCCAGTGACGGGCCTCGGATCTTGAGTATTTAGACCAAGGAAAAGCAGGATCGGCAGCCCCTCAGCCCGATCCTGTTTTTCCTGGCAAAAATACTCCCGCCGGAGGCCACCCCTGCGCCGCCTCAGGATCCGGGTTCAGGATCCGGGATAGACAACGAGTTCGTCATCCAGCGCTGCGTAATGCCGATCCGTGTCTTCGGTGCCCGGTTGCAGCGTCGCGAGGCGGTCGGGCACCGGCCACGGAGCCCGGTCGAACGGCACCCCGGCCGCCGTCAGCTTGTCCTTCAGTCCCGCCAGCAGTGCGGCCACCTCCCCACGCGGCACCGCCAAGGGCGCCAGCCGCTTGCTGGCGAAATCGTCGCGCGCGAGGCGGTCGCAGGTGGTGGCGATCAGCCGGTATTTGTCAGAGGCGCGCCAATCCTTCGGCCCGCGCCCTTGCAACACCTCGCCCAACAGGTCGCTTGCCTGGGCGAGATAGAGAATGTCGAGCGCGGTCGCCTCGTCGCATTCGGGTTGCTGCACGGCCCAGAGCAGGATGCCCCAGAGCTGCGGATAATCCCAGTTCAGCCCGGGCAACCGGTGCAGGAGATCGGCGTTGCGCGGCGCGCGGGTCTGCAGCCAGTCCAGCAGATCGCCCTCGACCCCGTGCCGCTCGGCCGTATCCTTGCGATGCCGGGGCGCGGCCCAATAGTCCAAGAAATAGTCCTTTTGGCTTTCGCTCATCCGGTTCGTCTCGGGGTCTGCATCACTGGCACGAAGAAAGCGCAGCGCCTTGGCTTTGTCCTTGGCGAGCGGGAGCAGAAGATAGAAAAACGCCGGCCCGCTCAACCCGCGCGCGACCCGCTGCAATTCCAGGAAGCTTCGCTCCCGGTCTTGCAGCTCCTCCCAGTCGGCCGGCCCGTCGTGGCGCATCATCTGGATGACGTCCATCTCGCCGGGATCGTCATCGCCCAGAAACCCGAGGTGGCGCCAACGCGCCAGAGCCGCGACATAATCGGCGCGCGCCTCGGCCCGGAGCCGCCGCAGGCGCCACTTGACCCGATAGCTCAAAACGAGACCGACAAGGGAAAAGGCCACGACGAAATACCAGATCATGCAATCTCTCCTGTAATCAGGCGGATATTGCAGAAGATGACGGCGAAAATCGGGCAACAGAGGACCGACCGCGCAGGCCGGCCCGCCCGTCAGAGCGCGCGGAAGCGGTGGCGCTGGCTCGAGGACCAGTTGACCGAAATCGCCCAGCCCTCCTTGGTCTCGGTCTCGGCGCGCACCACGTTCTGCTCGTGCAGCCAGGCGCGCTTGCGGCCCTCGGCGAAGGCGAGCGTCAACTCGTCGTCGTGGCGTTCCTCGCCGAGCCGTGCTTCGATCGCGGCCAGCAGGGGCGCGAAGCCCTCGCCGGTGATCGCCGACACCGCCTGCACATCCGCGCGCCGGGCGTCGGTCGCGAGCAGCGCGGCCCGCGTCTCGGGGCCAAGCGCGTCGATCTTGTTCCAGACCTCGATCAGCGCGACATCTTCGTCGACGCCGAGGCTTTCGAGAATGTCGCCCACATCCTCGGCCTGTTCCTCGGTCTCGGGGTGGGAAATGTCGCGCACATGCAGGATCAGATCGGCCTCGAGCACCTCTTCCAGCGTCGCGCGGAAGGCGGCAACCAGTTCATGCGGCAGTTCCGAGATGAAGCCCACCGTGTCGGACAGGATCACCTTGCGCCCCGAGGGCAGCGTGATGCCGCGCATCGTCGGGTCGAGCGTGGCAAAGAGCATGTCCTTGGCCAGCACCTCGGCCCCGGTCATCCGGTTGAACAAGGTCGATTTGCCCGCGTTGGTATAGCCCACGAGCGCGACGATCGGAAACGGCACCTTGCGGCGCGCGGCGCGGTGCAGCTCGCGGGTTTTCACCACCTTGGCGAGCTGACGGCGGATCTTGACGACCTGCTCGTCAATCGCGCGGCGGTCGGCCTCGATCTGCGTCTCGCCGGGGCCGCCGACGAAACCAAGCCCGCCGCGCTGGCGTTCAAGGTGGGTCCAGGCGCGGACGAGGCGGGTGCGCTGATAGGAAAGCGCGGCAAGTTCGACCTGCAGCACGCCTTCGCGAGTGCGCGCGCGGTCGGCGAAAATCTCGAGGATGAGCCCCGTGCGGTCGAGGAGCTTGACGCCCCATTCCTTCTCGAGGTTGCGCTGCTGCACCGGGCTGACGGGCCCGTCGACGAGCACGAGATCCACTTCAAGATCGTCGAGCTTGTCCTTGATTTCGCGCATCTTTCCGCTGCCGAAGAGATGGCCCGCATGGGGTTTGGGCAGGCGCACGACTTCCGCCCCCACAACCTCGAGCCCGGGCAGCGCCGCCGCCAGCGACACGGCCTCGGCAAGGCCATGTTCAGGCAGGCGCCGCGCATCGGCGGCCTTCAGGTCGGGATGCAGGACGAAGGCCCGCGTGGGCCGCTCGCGCTGGAGAACCGGATCGCTCAGTCTTCGCCCTCGTAGAGCGAGATCGGCTGGCCGGGCATGATCGTCGAGATCGCGTGTTTGTAGACGAGCTGCGACTGGCCGTCGCGGCGCAGCAGCACGCAGAAATTGTCGAACCAGGTGATCACGCCCTGCAGCTTGACCCCGTTGATCAGGAAGATCGTCACCGGAACCTTGGTCTTGCGGACGTGATTGAGGAATGCGTCCTGCAGGTTCTGTTTGTCGGCAGCCATTTCGAGTTTGCCTTTTCAGCTTATGTTTTTGTCGCGCGTT
>QKJR01000098.1 GCA_003249215.1 Rhodobacterales bacterium | reverse complement strand
GCGTGGAGAGACGACTACAACCATCACCGCCCCCACACGAGCCTCGACGGGCTCACCCCGTGGGAGTATCACCAAAGGTCGAAAGAGGACCAAACCCTGAACAGAGCTAACCTATAAACGCGGACTCCAAGGGGAGCAGGTCAAGCCATTCGTCGTCTTCACCTCGATCAGGCGCGGACGACCGTCCGGCGCGAAGCTGGCGATATCGTAGCCGGCGCCATCGCCATCCTCCTCCGAAACCCATCTGACCTTGCGTGCAAGATCGTCGCGGCCCGCTGATTTCAGGGCTGCACGCTCATGCGCCAAGACGCGTTTCTCACCGGCACGGCCGAGGGCGCGGTTTCGCTCGTCTCGCGCCGCGACATCGAATTTGCGGGCGATGTGCAGCATCTGCTCCAGCTCCTGCGGCTGCGGCTGGTTCGACAGCGTGGGCGGCGGCCCGATCCAGATCGGCCGCGCCTCCGCGAGGCCGATCGTCGCTCTAATACCCGAATGGCGGCCGAGCCATGCCGGGTTCAGCGCCAGCCAACGCGCCAAGGCATCCACCAGTGTCATCTGGAAATTGAAGGCAGGCTTGTAACCCGGGATCCAGTCCTCACCCAGACCCTTCAGCACGGCGCTGATGTTCTGGTGCTTGAATTCTACCGATCCCTCGGACCGATCATTCAACAGCGGCATAAGCCCGCGCCGGTGCTCGGCCTTGTTGTAAGGGCGGCCAGAGACGTCGTCGGCCAGCATCGCGAAGTAGTCCGCGACGATCAGGTCGTTCTCTTGATCTGTCCAGGCCCCGTTTGACATCGAGCCAGGCTAAGGGCGGAAACTGCGTTTGTCATCAGAGACTTCGCGCAAGACTCCCAAGAAATACCAACCACCACGCCGCCCGTGTCGCGCCTCCGTCTGCTTTGAAACAAGCCGGAACCAGCGAAACAGGGGCGCAACGCGATCTCGCCAGTTCCCTGAAATCCATGGATGTTTTGAACCCGTCTCGCCGAGCGCGCAGGGCGGGTGGAAAGAGACGGTGGGCATTCGGAGACCGATCTCGCGCAGTTGGCCAGTCTCCGAAGGGCGGGTGATCCTTGCAAACCCCTTTGGCACATAAAGAAAAAGGCCCCGCGAGGGACCTGTTTTCGGGTTTGCAATGTGCAAATGGCGGAGTGGAAGGGATTCGAACCCTCGAGACGGTTTCCCGCCTGCACCCTTAGCAGGGGTGTGCCTTCGACCACTCGGCCACCACTCCGCCGACCCGTATAAGGGGCAACGATTCCCGGGGCAAGCGCATTTCCGCGCCTTTTCCCGACTGCGAGCGCCCAGCGCCGTAGCGCCGCTTTCCGGCGCCAAAATGCACAACGCCGCCCCTGGCGGGACGGCGTCGAGGCGGCATTCCGGGGCGCGATCAGGCGTTGAACAGGAAGTGCAGCACGTCGCCGTCTTGCACCTCGTAGGTCTTGCCCTCGACGCGGAACTTGCCCGCTTCTTTCGCGCCAGCCTCGCCCTTGTATTGGACGTAATCGGCATAGGCGACGGTCTCGGCGCGGATGAAACCACGCTCGAAATCGCCGTGGATGACGCCCGCGGCCTGCGGCGCGAGGGTGCCCTTGCGGATCGTCCAGGCGCGGGCCTCTTTCGGACCGACGGTGAAATAGGTCTGAAGGCCGAGCAGCGTGTGACCGGCGCGGATCAGGCGGTCGAGGCCGGCCTCCTCGAGGCCCATCTCGCCGAGGAACATCTCGGCCTCCTCCTCGTCGAGCTGGCTGATCTCTTCTTCGATCTTGGCCGAGATCACGACGCTGGCCGCGCCGCTTTCCGCGGCCATCTTCGCCACCGCTTCGGATTTCGAATTGCCCTTGGCGGCGCTCTCTTCCTCGACGTTGCAGACGTAAAGCACGGGCTTCGCCGTCAGAAGCTGCAGCATCCCCCAGGCCTTGCGGTCATCCTCGGCCACGGTGACGGTGCGCGCGGGCTTGCCGGCCTCAAGCGCCTCTTTCGCGGCGTTCATCAGGCGCGCGTCTTCCTTGGCCTGCTTGTCGCCCGCGTTGATCTTACGCGAAAGGTTCGCCAGACGCTTCTCGAGGCTTTCGAGGTCCGCGATCATCAGCTCGGTCTCGATCGTCTCGGCGTCCGCAATCGGATCGACGCGGCCCTCGACATGGGTCACGTCGTCATCCTCGAAGCAGCGCAGGACATGGGCGATGGCGTCGGTCTCACGGATGTTCGCCAGAAACTGGTTGCCCAGACCCTCGCCCTTGGAGGCGCCCTTCACCAGACCCGCGATATCGACGAAGGTCATCCGCGTCGGGATGATCTGCTTCGACCCGGCGATCGCGGCAAGCTGATCGAGGCGAGGGTCGGGCACGGCGACCTCGCCGACGTTCGGCTCGATCGTGCAGAAGGGGAAGTTCGCGGCCTGCGCGGCGGCGGTCTTGGTCAGCGCGTTGAACAAAGTCGATTTGCCCACGTTCGGCAGCCCGACGATCCCCATCTTGAAGCCCATGATCTTCCCCTTTTCAGCGCGGCCACAGGCCCTCGTGGCCCGGTTTCGGGCCTCTTACGCGGGCGGGGAGGGTAAAGCAAGCGACGGGGCGGGCCCGGGGGCGCCATGCGGCCCTTTCGCCATTGATTTTCCCGGTTCCATGCCGCAAACCCGCCCTGACAGACAGGGAAATGCCATGACTCGCATCGATGCCAAATTCGCCAAACTCAAAGCCGAGGGAAAAAAGGCCTTCGTCGCTTATATCATGGCGGGCGATCCCGACCTTGAGACCTCGGCCGCGGTGATGGCCGGTCTGCCCGCGGCGGGGGTCGATGTGATCGAACTGGGGATGCCCTTCACCGATCCGATGGCGGACGGCCCGACCATTCAGCTCGCCGGGCAGCGCGCGCTCGATGGCGGCCAGACCCTGCAGAAGACGCTCGATATGGTCACCGAATTCCGCAAGACCGATGATGTGACCCCGATCGTGATGATGGGCTATTACAACCCGATCTATTCGCGCGGCGTCGATCGCTTTCTGACGGACGCCAAGGCCGCGGGGATCGACGGGCTGATCGTGGTCGACCTGCCGCCCGAGGAGGATGACGAGCTCTGCATCCCGGCGCAGAAGATGGGGATCAACTTCATCCGCCTCGCGACGCCGACGACGGATGCCAAGCGCCTGCCCACCGTGCTGCAAAACACCTCCGGCTTCGTCTATTACGTCTCGGTCACCGGCATCACCGGCAGCCAGGCCGCGCAGGCGGGCGATGTCGGGCCGGAAGTCGCGCGCATCAAGGCCGCGACCGATTTGCCGGTGATCGTGGGCTTCGGCATCACCACGCCCGAGGCCGCGAAAACCATCGCGGGCGTCGCCGATGGCTGCGTCGTGGGCTCGGCCATCGTCAAGGAGATCGGTGCGGGCAAGGCCCCGGCCGAGGTTCTCGCCAATGTGGCGGCCCTCGCCGCGGGGGCGCATTCGGCCTGAGGGGGCGACCATGCTCAAGACGCGCATCATTCCCTGTCTCGACGTGGCCGATGGCCGCGTGGTCAAGGGTGTCAATTTCGTCAACCTGATCGACGCGGGCGACCCGGTCGAGGCCGCCAAGGCCTATGACGCGGCGGGCGCGGATGAGCTCTGTTTCCTCGACATCCACGCCACCCATGAAAACCGCGGCACGATGTTCGATCTGGTGACGCGCACCGCCGAGCAATGCTTAATGCCGCTGACCGTGGGCGGCGGCGTGCGCAGCCACGAGGATGTGCGCAAACTGCTTCTGGCCGGCGCCGACAAGGTTTCGTTCAACTCGGCCGCCGTGGCGAACCCCGATGTGGTGGCCGAGGCCGCCGACCGGTTCGGCAGCCAATGCATCGTGGTGGCGATCGACGCGAAAACGGTCGAGCCCGGCCGCTGGGAGATCTTCACCCATGGCGGGCGCAAATCGACCGGCATCGACGCGGTGGAATTCGCCCGGACCGTCGAGGCCAAGGGCGCGGGCGAGATCCTGCTGACCTCGATGGACCGCGACGGCACCCGGGCGGGCTTCAATCTGCCGCTCACCCGCGCGATCTCGGATGCCGTCAACCTGCCGGTGATCGCATCGGGCGGTGTGGGCACGCTCGACCACCTCGTCGAAGGCGTGACCAAGGGCGGCGCGAGCGCGGTGCTCGCCGCCTCGATCTTCCACTTTGGCGAATTCACGATCGCCGAGGCCAAGGCCCATATGGCCGCGGCCGGCATTCCGGTGAGGCTCTGATGGGAACGCTCGAACAGCTTGAAATGACGATCGCCGCGCGCAAATCGGCCGATCCCGACAGCTCGTGGACCGCGAAACTGCTCTCCAAGGGCCCCGAGAAATGCGCGCAGAAATTCGGCGAAGAGGCGATCGAGGCGGTGATGGCCGTGGCCAAGAATGACCGCACCAATCTGGTCTATGAATCGGCCGACGTTCTCTATCACCTGCTGGTGATGCTGGCTGCGCGCGATGTGCCGCTGGCCGAGGTTCTGGCCGAGCTCGAGCGCCGTCAGGGCACCTCAGGGCTAGCCGAAAAAGCCGCCCGCGGCTGAGCGCCCCTCCCCCTTGCCGAATCCCGCCGCGCCCGCGAGGCTGGAGCAAATGGAGGATGCGATGAGCGAGACACCCACGCCCAAGGGCTATTGGATCGGCCATGTCACGGTCGATGATGCTCAGGCCTATCAGGCCTATCGCGAGGCCAATGCCGTGGCCTTCGCCAAATACGGCGGGCGCTTTCTGGTGCGCGGCGGCCCGCAGGAGGTGGTCGAGGGCGATCTGCGCCCGCGCGCGGTGGTGATCGAATTCCCGAGCATCGAGGCCGCCCGCGCCTGTTACCTGAGCCCGGAATATCAACATGCGCTCTCGCTGCGCACCCCGGTTTCGACCGCCGATCTCGCCATCGTCGAGGGCTGGGCGGGATGAGCGTGCCCGCCTATTGGGTCGCCCATGTCACGGTGACCGATCCCGTCGCCTATCAGGCCTATCGCACGGCCGCGGCCCCGGTCCTCGCACGCTTTGGCGCGCGTTTCCTCGCGCTCGGAGGCACGCAAGAGCCGCTCGAGGGGCACGCCCGGCCACATACGGTGATCGTGGAATTCGCCGATGCGGAAACCGCCCGCGCCTGCCATGCGAGCGCGGACTATCAGGCCACGATCGCGCTGCGCACGCCCGGGGCCGAGGTCGATCTGACCCTCGTCGAGGGGCTCTGAGCCCGGCGCCGGACAGGGGGCCCTGCCCCCTCGCCCCTCACGGGGCTCACCCCCGGGATATTTCGATCAGGTTGAAGGGGCGAGGTGACGCCCTGCTTTCAACCTGATAAAAATATCCCGGGGGAGGCTTCGGAGAAGCCGGGGGCGGAGCCCCTCTTGCCCTGCGCGCCCCGCGGCCTATCTTGGCGCCATGATCAAAGCGCTTCTCGGCCTTCTCGCCGCCCCCGACCCTGCCCCGCTTGCGACACAAGATGCCGAATTGTCGCTTGCGGCGCTTCTTGTGCGTCTGGCGCGTGCCGACGACCACTATGAAGAGATCGAGAAGCTCCGGATCGAGCATGTGCTCGCCACCCGCCGCGGGCTCGGCCATGACGAGGCGCGCGCGCTGCGCGAGGCGGCCGAGGCACTCGAGGCCGAGGCGCCCGATACGGTGCGCTTTACCCGCTCACTCAAGGACAAGATCGCCTATGAGGACCGGATCGGCGTCATCGAGGCGCTTTGGGAGGTCGCGCTCGCCGATGACGCGCGCGCGGCGGCCGAGGATGCGCTGATCCGCCTCGCGGCGAACCTGCTCGGCGTCAACGATCGCGATTCGGCGCTCGCCCGGCAGCGGGTCGCGGCGCAGAGGGGCTGAGCCCCGGGGCCGCCTTGCTCATTTTGGCGCCGCCTGCCTGCCTTTTTAGCTAATCCCCCTGCGTCACCTGTCATTGCCCCGTTGCAATCGCCCGGAAAATCGGCCCAACTTGACCGACCGGACAAAGAGTATTCCCAGTGACCGACCCCGCGCCCGTCATCGAAATTCGAGACCTGCACAAGAGCTATGGCCAACTCGAGGTGCTCAAGGGCGTCTCGATCCGCGCCGACAGGGGGCAGGTGATTTCACTCATCGGCTCGTCCGGTTCCGGCAAATCCACGCTGCTGCGCTGCTGCAACCTGCTGGAGGACAGCCAGAAGGGCGATGTGCTCTTTCGCGGCGAGGCGGTGAAATGGGCGGGCGAGGGCCTGCGCCGCCACCCCTCCGACCGCGCGCAGGTCACACGCTTCCGCACGAATCTTTCCATGGTGTTCCAGCAATTCAACCTCTGGGCCCATATGTCGATCCTGCAAAACGTGATGGAGGCGCCGGTCACGGTCCTCGGGCGCGACCCGAAAGAGGTCGAGCCGCTGGCGCGCAGCCTGCTCGCCAAGGTCGGCATCGGTGACAAATGCGACGTCTGGCCGGCGCAGCTTTCGGGCGGCCAACAGCAACGCGCCGCGATCGCCCGCGCGCTCTGTATGCAGCCCGAGGCGCTTCTCTTCGACGAGCCGACCTCGGCGCTCGACCCCGAGCTGCAACAGGAGGTGGTCAAGGTGATCAAGGATCTCGCGGCCGAGCACCGCACGATGATCCTCGTGACCCATGACATGCGGCTTGCCGCCGATGTCTCGGACCATGTCGTCTTCCTGCATCAGGGCAAGATCGAGGAAGAGGGCCCGCCTGAGGCGCTCTTCGGGGCGCCGAAATCCGAGCGCCTGCAACAATTCCTGTCGGCCACCGCGCCGGCCTGAACCTTTCAACGATAGCAATGACTTCTACACAGGGGAACATGATGAAGAAGCTGATTCTGACCGCCGCCGCGCTGGCGCTGAGCACCGGGTTCGCCATGGCGGATACCGTGCGCATGGGCACCGAGGGCGCCTACCCTCCCTACAACTTCATCAACGACAAGGGCGAGGTCGACGGTTTCGAGCGCGAACTCGGCGATCTGCTGTGCGAAAAGGCCGGCCTCACCTGCGAGTGGGTCACCAACGAATGGGACAGCATCATCCCGAACCTGCTCTCGGGCAACTATGACACGATCATCGCCGGGATGAGCATCACCGACGAGCGCAAAGAGACGATCGACTTCACCCAGAACTACATCCCGCCG
>QKJR01000074.1 GCA_003249215.1 Rhodobacterales bacterium | reverse complement strand
TTTGCCAAGGAAAATCCGGGCGCGCCGGGCAACCGGGCACCAAGGTGTTTTTCCTGGCTCAAATACTCCCGCCGGAGGCAGCCCGGCCAGTCCCGCGTGCCGCGCCGATCCTGCCAAGCGCACCGCCGCCCCTTGCCCCCCTCTCCCCCGCAGCCTAGATTGAGGCAAAGCCCGAGGAGAGCCCGAATGCCGATGGAAGCCCATGATATCGAAGCCCTGATCCGCGAGGGTTTTCCGGATGCCAAGATCACCATCACCGATCTGGCGGGCGACGGGAATCACTGGGGCGCCGAGGTGATCGACGCCTCCTTCAAGGGGATGAACCGCGTGCAGCAGCAACGCGCCGTCTTCGCTGCGCTCAAGGGCGCGATGGACGGCCCGAACGCGCCGCTGCACGCGCTGGCCTTGACCACCAAGGCGCCGGAATGATGGGGCGCATTGCCCGGAAAGGACGACAGGAATGAGCGCGATCGACCAGATCAAGGCGGATATCGCCGCCAATGACGTGGTGCTTTACATGAAGGGGACCAAGGACATGCCGCAATGCGGGTTCTCGAGCCGTGTGGCGGGCGTGCTGAACTATCTCGGCGTGGCCTACAAGGACGTCAACGTCCTCGCCGATGCCGAGGTGCGTCAGGGCATCAAGGAATATTCCGACTGGCCGACGATCCCGCAGCTTTACGTCAAGGGCGAATTCGTCGGCGGCTGCGACATCGTCACCGAGATGACGCTCTCGGGCGAGCTCGACCAGCTTCTGGCCGACAAGGGCGTCGCCTTCAACAAGGATGCCGCCGAGCAGATCCGGGCCGCCAACGCCTGAGCGATCGGCCCGGTTCGCGGCCCCTGTGCGATGACAAGCCCCGCCCCGGCGGGGCTTTTTCGTTCAGAGCTGAGTGAAGAACGGGTCGATTTCCCAATAGGCCCGCAGATCGGCAGCCCGCTCAAGCGCCATCCCGCGGATCTGCATCGCATAGACATCGACCCCGATGAGCGCCGCCAGCCGATAGCCGATCATCGCCGCGTCGCGCGCGGGGCTGCCCGGCGCGAAACTGCCCTCGATCGCGGCCGCAGCCGAAGTGATGGCGAAGGCAATCTCGAGGGGCGGTTCTTCGGGCCAAAGATCGACCATCTCCCGCACGAGCCCCCGCCAGAGCTCGTCCGGCGCCAGCAGCCGTTCGATCGCGTAACCGACCCGCCGCTCCCCTTCCGCCAGATGCATCATACCAGTGCAACCCTTACCCCCGGTAAACTGGGTGACGCAAACGGAAGGCCATGGCAATGGATTCGCTGCGGTTTTAGTTAGTTTTCTGTGCCGCTCTGCGCCGTCCCCCACAGGTTCCGCAGCGGAGCCGTTGAAGAGCGCCGCGGCCTTCGCTAGCCTGTCGCAGCCCCAAGATGACAGGACTTCCGATGGCCTCCGGCACCGATCCCCATCCGCGCAATCCCGGCGTGCCGTTCGACCCCGCGTGGTTCGAGCGGATCGCGGTCAATACCCCCGCCGCCGAGGCGCGCGCGGCGAGCCTGACCACCCGGCGCAGCCTGAAGAAAAACTATCAGGCGGCCTGGCTCGTGAATGCGATCCGCTGCATGGATCTGACGACGCTCGCGGGTGACGACACCGAGGCCCGCGTAGCCCGGCTCTGCGCCAAGGCGCGCGCGCCTCTCGCGCCGCATATCCTTGAGGGGCTTGGCCTCGAGGGGCTGACCACCGGCGCGGTCTGCGTCTACCCCACCATGGTCGGCGCGGCGGTGCGCGCACTTGCGGGCTCGGGCATTCCGGTGGCCTCGGTCGCGACGGGGTTCCCGGCCGGCCTCATGCCGCTCAGCCTGCGGCTCGCCGAGATCGAATATGCCGTCGCCGAGGGTGCGGCGGAAATCGACATCGTGATCACCCGCGCCCATGTGCTGCAAGGCAACTGGCAGGCGCTTTACGATGAAATCGCCGCGATGCGCGCCGCCTCGGGCCCCGCGCATATGAAGGCGATCCTCGCCACCGGCGATCTCAAGACCCTGCGCAATGTCTATATGGCCTCGATGGTGGCGATGCAGGCGGGGGCCGATTTCATCAAGACCTCGACCGGCAAGGAAGGCGTGAACGCCACCCTGCCCGTCAGCCTGACCATGGTGCGCGCCCTGCGCGATTATGGCGCGCGCACCGGGCATCGCGTGGGCTTCAAGCCCGCGGGTGGCATGAAAAGCGCAAAGGATGCGCTCGCCTGGCAGATCTTGATGAAGGAGGAACTGGGCACCGACTGGCTGCGCCCGGACCTTTTCCGCCTCGGCGCCTCGTCGATGCTGGCCGATATCGAGCGTCAGCTCGAACACCATGTCACCGGGCGCTATGCGTCCTCGTCCCGCCATGCGATGGCCTGAGGGAAAGATGCCGAGTGTGAAAGAGATCCTAGACACCATGGATTATGGCCCCGCCCCCGAGGCGACGGGTGAGGTCGAAGGCTGGCTCAAGGCCCGCGGCCGCTTCGGCCATTTCATCGACGGCGCCTTCACCAAGCCCGGTGCGGGTTGGGAGAGCCTCAACCCCGCGACCGGCGCCACGCTGGCGGGCGTGACCCGCGGCACGGCCGAGGATGTGGCGGCCGCGGTAAAATCCGCGCGCAAGGCTGCGCCGAAATGGGCCGCCCTGCCGGGCCATGAGCGCGCCAAATGGCTCTATGCGATCGCGCGGCATCTGCAGAAACGCGAGCGGTTCCTCTCGGTCCTCGAGGTGCTCGACAATGGCAAGCCGATCCGCGAGGCGCGTGATATCGACCTGCCGTTGGCGATCCGGCATTTCTACCACCATGCCGGTTGGGCCGAGCTTGTCGCCGAGGAATTCCCCGGGCTCGCCCCCCACGGCGTCGTAGGCGCGGTGATCCCGTGGAACTTCCCGCTCCTGATGCTGGCCTGGAAGATCGCCCCGGCGCTGGCCGCGGGCAACACCGTGGTCCTGAAACCCGCCGAGGAAACGCCGCTGACCGCGCTGGCCTTCGCCGAGATCTGCGCCGAGATCGGCCTGCCCAAGGGGGTGGTGAACGTGGTGACCGGCGAGGGGGAAACCGGCGCGGCGCTGGTCGCCTCTGACGTCGACAAGATCGCCTTCACCGGCTCGACCGAAATCGGCCGCGCGATCCGCACTGCCACCGCGGGCACCGAGAAGGCGCTGACGCTGGAACTCGGCGGCAAATCGCCCTTCGTGGTCTTTGCCGATGCCGATCTCGATGCGGCGGTCGAGGGCGTGGTCGATGCGATCTGGTTCAACCAGGGGCAAGTCTGCTGCGCGGGCTCGCGTCTTCTGGTGGCCGAGGCCGTCGCGCAGCGCTTCACCGAGAAGCTCACCGCCCGCATGGCGAAACTGCGCGTTGGCGACCCGCTCGACAAATGCACCGATATCGGCGCCATCGTCAGCCCCGCGCAGCTCGCCCGCATCCGCGGGTTGGTGGCCGAGGGAGAGGCCGCGGGCGCACGGCTGATCATGCCGGAGGGGCAATTGCCCGCAGCGGGGCAGTTCTGTGCCCCCGGCGTCTTCCTCAATGCCGAGCCCGCGAACCCGGTCTGGTCGGAGGAAATCTTCGGCCCCGTCGCGACGCTCACCACCTTCCGCACGCCCGATGAGGCGGTCGAGCTCGCAAACAACACCCGCTACGGCCTCTCGGCCTCGATCTGGTCGGAGAACCTGACGCTCGCGATGGATATCGCGGCGCAGGTCCGCGCGGGCGTCGTCTGGATCAACCAGACCAACACCTTCGACGCCGCGGCCGGTTTCGGCGGGATGCGCGAGAGCGGTTTCGGCCGCGAGGGCGGGCGCGAGGGGATGGCCGCCTATCTGCGCGCCCCCGCCCCCAAGGAGCGCCCCGAGGCCAACGCCGATTTCATCGCCGTGCCCCAGCCCGAGACGCCCGCCGCGCCCGGGATCGACCGCACGGCGAAGCTCTATATCGGCGGCAAGCAGACCCGCCCCGACAGCGGCTATAGCTATGCGATCACCCACAAGGGCGCCGAGATTGGCCTTGCCCCTCTGGGTTCGCGCAAAGACATCCGCAATGCGGTCGAGGCCGCGCAGAAGGCCAGCGGGTGGAGCCGCGTGACCGGCCATAACCGCGCGCAGGTGCTTTACTATATCGCCGAGAACCTCGCGGCGCGCGCCGCCGAGTTCGAGGCGCGGCTGAAATCCGCGGGCCATGATGCGTCCGAGGTGCAGGCCACCATCGCCCGCGCCTTCCACTATGCCGCCTGGGCCGACAAATTCGACGGCGCGGTGAAATCCACCAAGACCCGCAATGTGACCGTCGCCGTGCCCGAGCCCTTCGGCGTGATGGGCGTCGTCTGCCCCGATGCCGCGCCGCTTCTGGGCTTTGCCTCGCTCGTGCTGCCCGCCATCGCGATGGGCAACCGGGTGGTGGCGGTGCCGAGCGCCTCGATGCCCTTGGCCGCGACCGACCTCTATCAGGTCTTCGACACCTCCGACCTGCCCGGCGGCGTGGTCAATATCGTGACCGGGCCCAAGGATGAGCTGGCCAAGACGCTCGCCCAGCACGACGATGTGGCCGCGCTCTGGTATGTCGGCGGCGCCGAGGGGCGCAGGATGGTCGAGACGGAAAGCACCGGCAACCTCAAGGCCACCTGGACGCTCGCGAACCGTGACTGGGCGGGCGCGCAGGGCCGGGCATTTCTCACCCAGGCGACCCAGATCAAGACGATCTGGGTGCCCTACGGGGAATGAGGCGCTTGCTCATCGCGGCCGCGGCGCTGCTCTTTGCGGCGGCCGCGCTGCGGTGGGCGGCACCGCAGCTGTGGCCCGTCGACCGCTGCCTCGATGCGGGCGGACGTTGGGACACCGCGGCGCAGATCTGCCTTCGCTGAGCCCTCAGGCCATCGCGGAGATCAACGCCGCGGTGTCCTCGTAGAAGTGATAAAGCACCAGCTTGCCGCCCTCGAAGCGGGTGACCAGCGCCCAATCGCTCGGGAAGGGTTTGGCCGTCGCGCGGACGGTGTGACGGAACCGGCCATAGAAACAGGCCCCTGCGGCATCGCCGATCCGGCCCTCGATTTCGAACCCGCCGGGCTCGAGCAGCGCACCGAAGCGGCCGAAGAATGCGGCCGCGCCCTCAGGGCCGATAAAAGTGCCAAAGAGCGGGTTTTCCGCCGCGGGCTCGGGGCGCGCGCCGATAAAGCGCGCCTCGGGGGCGATCATCGCCTGCGCCGCGGCCATGTCGCCGGTGAAGATATGGCCCAGAAAGGCCTCGGTCTGTGCAATCGCATCCATGCTGATCTCCTGTGATGGGGGCAGGATGATCCGATTGAAGGCGACCCAACAGGAGCTGTTATTTCCAACCATCCGTGCAAATATTCCCCGATGAACTGGGACGACCTGCAACCTTTCCTTGCACTTTTGCGCGCGGGCAGCCTGTCGGGCGCGGCGCGCGCGCTCGGCTGCGAACATGCCACCATCGCGCGCCGGATCGACCGGCTCGAGGCCGATCTCGGCCAGCGGCTCTTCGACCGGCTCCCCCGCGGCTGGCGCCCGACACCCGAGGCACAGGCGCTGGCCCCGCAGGCCGAGGCGGTCGAGGCGGCCTTCTTCGCGCTGCGCCGTCAGGCCGCAGGCGGCGAGGCGGGGCCCGTGCGGATCTCCGCGCCGCCGCTTTTCGCCGCCGAGGTGCTGGTGCCGCGCCTCGGGCCGCTGATCGCCGCGCATCCGGGCGTTCAGATCGCGCTCGAGGCCGATCCGGGGCGCGCCGATCTCGGCCGCGGCGAGATCGACCTCGCCCTGCGCATCGGCCCGGTTGAAGGCGCGAGCCTGCGGTTGCGCAAGCTCTGTCCGCTCGACTATCGCCCCTACGGCCTGCCCGGCGCCGAGGGGGTGATCCTGACCGATCCGGCCCGCACCGAGCCGCAGCGCTGGATCACGGAGTGGGCGGGTGCGCGCGCGGTGGTGCTGAACACCGCCGACAGTTCGGTGATGCGCGCCGCCGTTCATGCGGGGCTCGGCATCGCGCTCTTGCCCGCTTTCTATGCCGGTGACCTGCCGCCGGTAGGTGACGATCGCCTGACCCGGACCCTCTATCTGACGCTGCACGAGGACAAGGCGCGTGCCCCCCGTGTCCGCCGCATCGCCGACGCGCTGGCGGCTCTGATCACCGATTGGGCGCGGGCCCAAGATGCACGGACCATTTCAGGACCAATTACATGACCCGAAATTTGACCGCCCCCGAGACCGCTCTGGCCAAGGCCGCGCTCGACTGGCTGATGCAGGAGGCCTGTCAACGGCTTTGCGATCACGACCGCGGCCCCGACTGTTTGCGCGACGAGGCCCAGGCCAATTTCGAGATCGCCTGTATGGCGCTCGAACGCGGTGGACTTCTGCGCGGGGAAGGTGACTACCACCGGGTGCTGCGCCGGTCGATAGGCGGGGGCGAGCTGCCTGACGGGTTCGACCGCGCGGCGCTCGATCTCGTGCTCTGCGCGGTTGGCTTGAATGACGGCTTTGGACTGGGGCGGATCGACCCCGATCGCATCGTCGCCGAGGGGCCGTTGCCGGCGAGGCTCTGCGAGGCGCTGAGCGCTTGCGGTTATATCGAGCGCCTTGCCCCGGATCGCTACCAATGGACCGAGGCCTTCGGGCCGTGGCGGATAGCCTCGGGCGACTGGACACTTGGGCAATATGAACCGGCGCCGCCAGAAGAGGTTGCGACCGCGCTGGCCTCAATGCCCGACGGGGTGCGCGACGGGCTGCAAGGCCATTCCCACGGACCCGACTTCACCCGTTATTTCTTTGGTCACTGGCGCGGTGGCGGCTGGTTCGAGGATCCGCGCGGGCCGGTATGGCCCCACGAGGGCTGGGATCTGGAGCTGGCCGCCGGGATCTATGCGGCCTTGCACGGCGAAGAGGCGGCCGCGCCCCTTACCCCCGCGGCTTGCCCTTCCAGGTGCCGAGCCAGCCCATGAACCGGCCCCAGGTGCCGCGCGCCCGGTCGCCCGCGGCATCGGCGCGCTCCTCGACCTCGTCCCAGGCCTCCGACACATCCTCGAGCACCGGGTCGATCGAGCGCTCGCGGAACTGCCGCCAGATCGCGCGGATCGTGAGCAGGATCACCAGCAGAACCACCAGCAGGATGATGTTCACCCAAGGGATGATCGTCACATCCGGCCCCGAGACCGGCTTGATCCCGACCGCATTGGGGAAGATCGACAAGAGTTCGTTGCGCCAGCCGTAATGCGTCACCACCGCCCATTTCGGGTTTTCGGGCGAGGATTTCAGGTCATCCGCCTCGGTCTGCAGGCTCGCCGTGTCGAATTTGAAGTAGGGCGGCCAGCGCCAGCCGGTATCCTCGTTGCGGTAAACCATCGGCTTGCCATTGGTCTGGATCGTCGAGATGAACTGCACGTCGCGGTTGGTCAGCGTGCCCGACTGGTCATCGGGTTGCGACCAGAAGATGCGGGTCCAGTCCGAGAGATCCTGCCGCTCCTGATAGGTGTTCACCACCCGCACGATGTCGTGCTGCGGCAGGGTGTAATGCAGGAAACCGCCGACAATCAGGGCGATCACCGCGATCAGGGTCCATTTCACATATTTCATCGCCGCCTCACGCGTAATTCACCAGATAGATCAGAAGGCCGACCACCGCCGCCGGCAGGATGAGCACGAGCCAGAGCACCTTGCGGCGCAGGCTGTGTTCATAGCGTTCCATGCCCGTCTCGATATAGGCATCGCGCGCGGCGCTGTCATCGTCCTCCGGGTGATCCTGCGCCCAATCCTTCTCGAGCGCCTCGCGCCGGAGCGAGCGGGAATAGATCAGAAGCACCCAATAGGCCACGGCCGCGCCGATCACGCCAAAGATCGCGAGCCTCAGAAATCCGATCATCGTCTTGTCCTCGTCACTGCACCCCAGGGCCCGACGAGGTCGATCGGATCGCGCCGCGCCGTTTTCGCCAGCCCCGCGCCCTCACGGTCCCATGGCCCCCGCACCGGCGCCGATGGGGGCACCGGCGGGGGCAACTCGGCCGCCTCCATCCCCGGCTCGGGGCCAAAGAGCCGCGCCCGCGCGCCCGCCTTGTCGATCTGATACTCGCGTTCGAGGAACTCGGCCACATAGGCGCGCTTGGCCTCGGGCCAGGTGGCATAAAGCCGATAGAAAAGCTCCTTGTGGCAGATGAAGAGCTGCCGCACGTCCTTCGGCGCAAGCTCGGCCAGAAGCATGTTCACCAGATCGCGCAAGGGCCCCTGCGCGGCCCGCAGGGTGTAGAAATAGCCCGGATGGCTGCTGTCGATCCGCGGCCAGGCGCCACCCGCCTCGACCCAGTTCAGAAGGGCCGCGAGCGCCTGAAACTCGGCGGGCAGCGCCGCACCGAGTTGCTGCGCCACCGCGCGCAGATCGCGCCGCGAGGCCGCCCCCGCATCGAGGCCCAGCGCCGCCGCCGCATCGACGAGGATGAAATCCATCTTCTGGCGCAGGATCGCGCCGGCATCGGCCCCGCGCGCCCGCACCACCGGCTCGACGAGGCCGTTTTCCTGCAGGAAGCGAGCAATCTCGTTGTGTTTGGCGCGCGCGATCACCGGCACCGGCAGTGCGGCGCCCTCAAACGCCCCCATCGCGATCAGCGCGGGCTGCACCGGCGTGCGAAACAGGTAAACGCCGCCGAAATGCGAGGTCCAGAAATCGGGCGTCTCGAAGCCGGTCTCGTGCAGGGTGACCGGATTGCGCGTCACATCCCCGGTCTTCTGCGCGAGCGCGATCATCTCGGCGATGAGCCGGTCATCGTCCCAGCCCTCGGGCTCGGTCCGGAACCGGGTGATCAACCCCGCGAGCCGCTCGGCCTCGGCCAGATGCTCGCCGGTCGTGTCGGCCACCACGTTGATATGCCGCAGATCGAAAAGCCGCGCGGGGCGGTCGAGCTCATAAACGGTATCCTCGAGCTCGCCCAGCACCGCATCGCGCGCGGTCAGGCCAAAAAGCTGCGCCTCATTGGCCTCGATGAAGCGGCGTAGGATCGCGCGCTCGGTCGAGAAGGTCGCATTCAGAAGCGGCGCGGTCTTCTGCTCGGTCGAGAGCAAAATGAACTGCCTGTTGACGCCATTGGGGTTGAGGTAGAGCGGATCGCCGAGCGCGTCGCCGACCTCGGGGGAATACCCCGAGATGTCGATATGAAACTCGGTCTCCGTCGTCACGCGGCCGGTCAGTTTCTTGAGCGCCCGATTGTAGCGTTCGACCAGCGCCGGGCTGTCCACCCGGATCAGATTGCCGAACATCAGGCCCTTGTCGATGAGGCGTTTCATGGCTCTCCCTCCACGCTCCGCGCCTTGCTCCACGCGCCGATCAGACCGCCGAGGCTCAGCCCAAGCGCCCAGATCAGGCCGCCCATGACGAACCAGATGATCGCCTGCATGACGCCCAGAAAGCCCGCCAGCCCCCAGGTGATGCCGGCGAAGGGCGCGACCACGATCTTGCCGGCGCCGGGCGTCTCATCGAGCATCCGCGTGGCGGTGCGTGCCCCATCGTCCCACATCTCCTGCGATCCGATGCGGGCGCCCAGAAAGGCCACGGCGACGATCGAACCGAGCCCGATCGCGATCTTGAGCGCCCCCGCCATCTGCGCCCGCATCAGGGCGATGCCGACGAGGCCGCCAAGCACGAGGGTCATGACTGAGGCGAAGATCTCGCTCAAACCTTTCCCTCCATAAACCGCCGCTTGGCCTCTTCCGCCCGGCCCATGTCGCGCACCATGGTCTCGATCGCCACCTCATCCGACTTGTCGGCATAGCGAAACTCGCTGTCGGCGTAGCGGTTGATCTCCTGCAGCACCATCTCGGCGGTGACCGGGCGGCGCAGCTCGGCGATCATCGCCGATTTGGTGTCATAGTCCTTCGCCAAAAACAGCGCGGGGTCTTCCATCCACTCATCGGGCAGCTCGAAATCCATCGCCCGCACCTTGACCGCATCGGTGATGTTCTTGATCGCGCGGCCGGTAAACCGCGGATCGGCCTCCTGAATGGCCTTGAGATAGGTGCCGAGCTTGGCGATCGTGTCGAGCGGCCCGATCTGCGCCTCGACCCGGTCGTAAACCGCAATGAGCCCGGCCTCGGCGGGCCGCGCATGGCGGGCGTAGCTCTCGCTGACCGCGCGCTGGATCGCCTGCGCCGCCATCAGATCGTGATCGCCCAAGGGGATCTGGTGCTTGCGGCCCAGCAGGAGCGAGAGAATATCGATGTAATCCGCCCGGCTCTGCGGCCCATCGACCAGAAACCGCGCCCCGGCCCGCTGGCGCAAAGCATCGTCGACATTCTCGGGGAAGTTCGAGAACATGCCAAAGGTGCAATTGCCGCGCACCACGGTATTGGCGCCCGCAAAGGCCTCCATCAGCACCGCGGTCACCTCCTGCTGGCCCGCGCTCGACTGCCGGTCGCCGCGTTTACCCGCGATCTGGTCGATGTCATCCACCGTGCCGAAACCGATCACGCCGGGGTCCATCACCCCTTGAATGAACGCCTTGGCGTTTTGCCCCGACTTGCCCTGATAGCTGTCGATATTGTCGATGCCGAAATTCTGATAGCGGAAGGGATAGCCCGCTACCTTGCAATACTCATTGAGCAATCCGGCCATCATCTGGATCAGCGTCGTTTTCCCGGTGCCCGGCGCGCCATCGCCCATGAAGGTGAAGATGAAGCCACCGAGCTCGGCAAAGGGGTTCATCTTGCGGCTGAAATCATAGGCCATCAGCATCTTGGCAAGCCGCATCGCCTGATATTTCGCGATATGGTTGCCGACGACCTCCTCGGGCTTCTTGAACTGCATGATGAGGCTCGTGCCGCGCGCCTTGCGCGCGGGCGCAAAGCCCGCAATCGGCAGATCATCGGCCTCGACGCGCCAGGCAGAGGCGGCAAAGGCCGCCGTGGCAGGCGTCTGCTCACCACGGGCTCGGGCACGGGCGGACAGCGCCTCTGCAAAGGCCAGAACGGTCGCCACCAGCTTGCCCGGATCGGCGGCATGAACCGCGATATCCTGATCGAGCTCCCAGAGCGCGCCGTAAAGCGCGAGCGAGGCATTGTCCGAGAGCACCTCCTCGACCGCGCCGATCTCGACCGTCTCCTCGCCCGCCTGTGCGGCCAAGAGGAACCCGGTCGCATTGGCAAAGACCGAAAGCACCGCAAAGGCCTCGGCCGAAAGCAAAGTCGAGAATTCGCTGCGCCTGGCCTCGACCAACCGGCCCTCGAGGTTCGCCTTCTTCAACTCGGCGAGCCCCGTCACCTCGGAAAACTCGGCGCCCACCGCCAACGCAATCGCCAGCGCCCGGCGCAGCCCCTGCAGCACGGCGGCCTGCACCGGCCCGGGTAAGGCATCGCCGCCCACCGCCTCGATCCGCTCGATCAGCCGCACGCCCTCGGCCCGCGCGGTCGGGCGTGTCACCAACCCTGGCGTCGTCGAGCGAAACCGCCGCGCCCCGGTCACCACGCCCGAGGACCGCTCGACCGCCTCGGGCGCGCCCGCCTTGGCCAGCCGCGGCGCATGATCGAAGCCCGCAAGCATCGCCTCGGCGGCCGCGTAATGCGCCCGGATCGCCTCTTCCCTCAGCTCCATCTCGTCGCGCTGACCACTCATACTCTATGCCTTTTTCTTGGTCGAAATACTCCGGGGTCCGGGGCAGCGCCCCGGTCCGCCGCCTCACTCGTAAACCAGCACCCGCCCCCCGGCGCCCACGACAAACTTGCGCACGTCCCGGAACCCTGGTGGATCGAGCTCGGCCAGCACCTGAAACGGCCGCTGCGGCAGGATCAGCGCCCGGCGCATCCGCGTGGCGCCCAGATCCTGCGCGCCCGCGAGCGGATCGAGGCGGAAGACCTGCCGCTCGGTCGTCGAAAACCAGCCCTTCTCGAGCTCGACCCGGTCGCTCTCCAACTCCTCGATCGTCCAGGCGAGCGCCCAATCCTCGCCCTCGGGGGCGCGCGCGCCATCGAGCACCTCGCGGATCGGCCCGCTCTGCAGGGTGAAGGCGCTCGAATACATCGGGCCAAGATGGATGCGCACGAGCCGCTTGGGGTGCAGATCGTCGAAATCCTGATCGACCCCGCGCGCGATGGTCAGCAGTTTCAGCCCGCCGACCGATTGCGCCATCAGATGCTCCCGCAGCCGCGCGAGCCGCCCCGCATCCTGCGCAAGCCCGCGCCGCGCGCTATCCTCCAGCTCCAGAATATAGCACACCGGCACGTTGAGCTGACTGTCATAGACCGCCCAGTCGAGCTTGAACCGGGGCCGTCCACCCGTTCCACCCGGCCCCGCGATCTCGGCGATCTCGGGACGCATCTGCGGCCAGAAGAACCCGCCCTCGGCCAGCGCGTGATAGTAAAGCCGCTGGCTCAGCGCATATTGCAGATCGACCGGCACCTCGCGCGCACCGACGATCCGGCGCACCATCTGATCCTTGAGTTCCTCGACGCTGGCCATGCCGAGCAATTGCTCGGAGGCCTGCACCGCGTCATTGGCCATCGCGACCAGCTCCTGATAGATCGGAAAGCCGCTCTCGTGCAGGTCGATGGTCAGATGCCGGCGGGCGGGCCCGCTGACCCGCCCCGCGACCCGGTATTTGAGCCCGAGCGCGCGGAAGGTCGCCGCAAGCGCCGCGGTATAGCGCGCAAGGATCACCGTGTCGGGCCGCGTCAGCTCGCCCTCCATCTCGGCCGCGACACCACCCAGAATCCGGTTGATCGCCTCGAATTTCGCGAAATAGCGCGCGCGCGCCAGATCGTCGTCGAGCGCCCTGTGATCGCGGGTCAGATCGGTCTCGACCACTTAGCCGCCCCCCACTCAGCCCCCGTAGAGGTTCTTGTCGTGCTTCTCGACGATGGCGGCGAAACGGCGCGCGAAACGCTCGTCGGCCTTGGCCTTCTGCTCGAGCACATTGCGCGCGAAGACCATCTGATCGCCATGCGCCTCGAGCATCTCGGCCATCTTGGCGTTGGTCGCGGCGCCGATCCCGGCCATCGCGGTCTGCGCCTCCTGATCGGTCTTCACCCCGATCTCGTTGATCCGGTGGGCGATATCTTGCTGCTGCGCGGTTTTCAGCGATTTCGTCAGCGCATCATAGAGCACCACGCGCTGCTGCGTATCGGTCGAGAGCTTGTTGATCAGCACGAGCTGCGTCGCGGCCTGATTGGTCAGGCTGTCGACCCAGGTCTTGCCCTGCTCGATATAGCGCTCAAGCGTCTGGCTTTTCGCGAGCTGCACCTGCTCATCCTGCACCAGCGCGTTATAGCGCATGTTCAGGTCCGCCAGCTCGGTCTCGAGCCGCGTGCGGGCCGCGGCATCCTGTTCGACCGCGATCTTGTTCTCGAGTTCGATGATCTTCGGATCCATCGCCACGATCTCGGCGCGCGTGCCCTCAAGGCTCGCCACCACCGCCTCGCGGTCCGAGAGCGTCGCGCCAAGGTTCTTCTCGACCTTGGCCTTCTGCTCGTTCAGCACCGCGAGCTGCCCGTTCAGCAGTGTCACGATCGAATCCGATTTCGCGATCAGATCCTGCAGTTTGGTGTCGATCGAGGCCGCGCGCAGCCGCTCGGCCCGCATCGCTTCCGATTTCCCCTTGGCGAAGACGCCGACGAAGCTCTCCCACCCGGTCTTCGAGCGCAGCTCTTCGAAATCCTTGGAAAATCCAGCCGTCACATCGTCGAGCCCCATGATCAGCTCGGCGATATTGGCATTCATCGCATCGGCATGGGCCTGCACGTCGGCGAGCGTCGCGTTCTCGATATCGAGCCCGGTCACCGCCTGATCCTTGGCCGCCTCGATCCGGCTCGTCACCGCACTGATCTTGCTCTGCGCCTCGGCGATCTCGCGGCTCGTCTTCTCGATCTGGGCTTCAAAACCGGCCATGCCGACCTCCAATGTTAAACACATTCACAATCTAGGAACGGCGCAGCCCCAAGGGAAGACCCGCCCCGTCTTTTTTGGCGAGGCTAGCCCAATCCCCGCGCCCCCGCCACCGGTTTTGCCCCAGCTTTCGGTTGCCCGCGGGCGGCGGCAGGCCTAGCCTGCGGCCATGCAACTCGCCCAGCGCATCGCCTCCGAAATCACCGCCCGGCGCGACGACCTCGTCGCGCTGGCGCAAGACCTGATCCGCATCCCCACGCTGAATCCGCCGGGGCGGCATTACCGCGAGATTTGCGACTATCTGGCCGAGCGGCTCTTGCATCAGGGTTTCGAGGTCGAGCTGATCCGCGCCCATGATGCGCCGGGCGATTGCGAGGCCTACCCGCGCTGGAACATGGTCGCGCGGCGCGAGGGGGCCGGCCCGGGCGAATGCGTGCATTTCAACGGCCATCACGACGTGGTCGAGGTCGGCCATGGCTGGACGCGCGACCCGTTCGGCGCCGAGATCGAGGGCGACCGGATCTATGGCCGGGGTGCCTGCGACATGAAGGGCGGGATCGCGGCGGCGGTGATCGCGGCCGAGGCCTTCATCGCCGCCTGCCCCGATTATCGCGGCGCGATCGAGATTTCGGCCACGGCGGACGAGGAATCTGGTGGCTATGGCGGGGTCGCCTATCTCGCGGCCCAGGGGCGCTTCGATCCCACCCGCGTGCAGCACGTCATCATCCCCGAACCCCTGCACAAGGATCAGATCTGCCTTGGCCATCGCGGCGTCTGGTGGGCCGAGATCGAGACCCATGGCCGCATCGCCCATGGCTCGATGCCCTTCCTCGGCGACAGCGCGGTGCGGCACATGGGCGCGGTGCTGGCCGAGATGGAGGAGCGCCTCTTCCCGCTTCTGGCCTCGAAACACACCGCAATGCCGGTGATCCCGGAAGGCGCGCGCAGCTCCACGCTCAACATCAACTCGATCCACGGCGGCGAGCCGGAGCCCGAGGCCGGCTCGACCGCCCTGCCCGCGCCTTGCGTGCCCGACCGCTGCCGGATCGTGATCGACCGCCGTTTCCTGATCGAGGAGGAGATCGGCGCGGTCAAATCCGAGATCACCGATCTGATGGAGCGGGTGCGCGCCCGTCGCCCCGGCTTCAGCTACGAGATCCGCGACCTCTTCGAGGTGCAACCCACGATGACCGAGCGCGACGCGCCCGTCGTGCGCTCGACCGCGGCCGCGATCGAGGCTGTGCTCGGGCGCGAGGCGGCCTATGTCGTCAGCCCCGGCACCTATGACCAGAAGCATATCGACCGGATCGGCCGGCTGAAGAACTGCATCGCCTATGGGCCGGGGTTGCTCACGCTCGCGCATCAGCCCGACGAATGGATCGGCATTCAGGACATGGCCGACAGCGCCCGCGTCATGGCGCTGGTGCTGGCCGAACTGCTCGCGCCGAAAACCTGACCTCAGGCGCCAATCAACCGCGGATAGTCGATCTTCGGACAGCGATCCATCACCACCTTGACGCCCCGCGCCCGCGCCACCTCGGCCGCGCCGTCATGCATCACGCCGAGCTGCATCCAGATCACCCGCAGCGCCGGCAGATGCGCGAGCGCCTCCTCGACCACTTCGGGCACCGCCTCGGAGCGGCGGAAGATATCGACGAAATCGACCGGAATGTCGGACGGGATCGAGGCGAGATCGGCATAGACTGTCTCGCCGAGCAGCTCCTGCCCCGCCAGCCCCGGATTGACCGGGATGATTCGATAGCCCTTGGCCTGCAGAAACGCGGCAACGCCATAGGACGGCCGCGCCGGATTGGCCGAGATGCCGACGACGGCAATCACCTTGGCCCCGGTCAGGATTTCTTTGATTTCGTTGGCGTTCATTCGGACCTCCCGAAATTTGCTCAGAAAAAAGCGCCCGAGCCATGCGGCCGGGCGCTCAAGTCGCGGAACGAGGGACAGTGAACTTCGGCGCGGCGGTTCCAGAGCCGCGCCTACACAGCAAGACATAGGTTTGTAAAACGCCGGTTAAAGAGGCGTGGGGAAAACTTCCCGCTTTTGTGAACTCACCGTGTGCTGGCCGCATAGAGCGCCACCGCCGCCGCGTTCGAGACGTTGAGCGAGCCGAACTCGCCCGCGAAGGGAATACGCACCAGCGCATCACAGGTCTCGCGGGTCTTCTCGCGCAGCCCCGGCCCCTCGGCCCCCATCACGAGCCCCACCGGCCGCGTGCCCGCCTGCGCGAGCCCCTCGGAGAGCGAGATCTCCGCCTCGCCATCGAGGCCGAGCAGAACATAACCCATGTCGCGCAGCTCCTGCATCGCATCGGCCAGATTGGTGACGCGGAAATAGGGCTGACGCTCGAGCGCACCCGAAGCGGTCTTGGCGAGCGCCCCGGTTTCCGGCGCGGAATGGCGCGCGGGCGCGATGACGGCTCGCGCCCCGAATACCTCGGCCGAGCGCAGCACCGCGCCCACATTATGCGGATCGGTCACCCGGTCGAGCAGCACCACGAGCGACGCCCCCGCCCCGGTCAGTGCGACCTCGGCGAACTTGCCCCAGTCGAGGGGCTTGACCTCGAGTGCTGCGCCCTGATGGACGGAATCGGCGGAGATGGTGACATGGGTGTCGAACTTGCGCGGATCGACGATCTCGGGCTCGATCCCGCCCGCCGCGATCGCGGGGCCGAGCTTGTCGGCGGCGTTCTTGGTCAGCACCAGACGCAGCTTGACCCGCGCCGGGTTCATGAGCGCATCGCGCACCGCATGAAGCCCGAAGAGCCAGACGGTCTCGGCCGAAGCCGCCCGCTTGGCGCGTTCCTTGTCGATCACCCAGGACGGTTTCTTCATCGCTTGCACTCCGTTTCGCCCTTCCTGCGCGAGGCGGGGCCGATTGGCAAGGCCTGCGGCGGCACGGACGGCGGGGGCCAGCCCCCCGCCGTCCGTGCCGGAGGGGTTTTGCACCCCTCCGGACCGCCCCGCAGAGTATTTCGGCCAAGAAAAAACACTCTGGGCTTTTTCTTGGTGAAAATACTCAAAAGACGCCGACACCGCCCGCGCGCGCCGTGGCAGGGGCCCGTCACAGGATTTCCGCATTCGCGCATTTTCGCCCCTTGACGCCCCCGGACCCCTTCGGTATTTCCCCGCCAGCGTCGGGTGACGAGCTGCAAGGTGCGGCAGCGGACTGTAACTCCGCCGGGGAGACCCATGCCTGGTTCGATTCCAGGGTCACCCACCACTCCCCCTCAGGATTGGTGTTCATCGTTCACGCGTGCCTGCGCCGCTCGCAGGCGGAACCTTGGGCGCCCTCCGGCCCTTGCGCCCGGCCCGGGGCGGGACGATAGTCGCCGTCGTAACGAGACGGAAAGTGTGAGTGATGGCGGGAAAACGCGGCAAGCCGGGTGTTTACAACGTGATCTGCGTGGCGCAGGCCGGGCGGCTCGAATATGAGGCGATCCTCTTCGCCCGCTCCTTTCGCCACTGGAACCCCGATTTCCCCGGCCGTCTGCTGATCGCCGAGCCGCAGGGCGCGAAATGGTCGGTCGAGACCCGGATCTCCGCCCCCGTCCGCGCGCTCCTTGAAGAGGCCGGCGCCGAGATCGTGCCCTTTCAGAACCGCCATTTCGGCCAGTCCTATCCGCATGGCAACAAGATCGAGATGTTCGAGGCGATGCCGCCCGGGCCCTTCGTCTTCTTCGACACCGACACGGTCTTCACCGGTCCCCTCGCCCAAGTGAAATTCGACTTTACCCGCCCCTCGGCCTCGATGCGCCGCGAGGGCACCTGGCCCGAGCCGCAGCTCTATCACGCGGGCTACACCGCGATCTGGAAATCGCTCTACGATCAGTTCGGCCTCGATTTCGAGAGCTCGCTCGACACCACCCAATATGACGAATACTGGCAGCGTTACCTTTATTTCAACGCCGGCTGGTTCTTCGGCGCCGATGCCGCCGAGTTCGGCAAGCGCTTCGAGTATTACGCCCATCAGATCCGCTGGCACACGCCCGATGCGGTGGCGAGCCAATCGCTCGACCCCTGGCTCGATCAGGTCGCGCTGCCGCTGGTGATTCACGCCTTCGGTGGCGGGCGCCCGGGGCCGGAGCTGGATGGGCTCGACGGCGCGGTGAGCTGCCACTATCGCACGCTCTCGCTGCTTTATGCGCGTGAGAGCGATGCCGCCGTCGCCATGGTCGAAGAGGTCGCGGCGCCGAATGCGGTCAAGAAGGTGCTCAAGGCCTATGAACCGGCCAAGAAGCTGATCTATCAGGGCAAGGGCCACAAGCTGCGCGCGATGTTCGACCGCGACGACCTGCCCAAGCGCGAGCATGTGCTGCGCAATGCGATCAAGCGCGCGGGGCTCTGGCTGCGCTGAGCGCCCCGCTACAGCAGATCTGCCCCGATCCGCCCCGCCCAATCCACGGCCATCGCGCGATAATCCGCGGCCTTGAGGAAGGGTACGCGCTCTGGCTCGACGCGGTCGAGCACCTCGAGCTGCGCATCGCCCTCGATCGTCCAGAGTGCGCGCAATGCGGCCGGAAGCCGCCCGCCCATCCCGCGCTCGAACCGCAGGCGATTCTCGATCGTGCCCAATGTCGGCGTGGCCCCGACCCAGGCGCGTCCGCTCGGACCATGGCGCAGAACGAAGACCCCCGCCTCGGGCTTGCGCTCCTTATAGGTGGCAAGGGCGGCCTTGCGCGGATCACGGGACATGGGACTGGCTCCGGTTGACTTAATTTTACCCGGGTATAAATAGGGATCATCGAGAGATCAACCGGGAAAAGGCGACGAAGATGCACAGGATCATCGTGTTCCGCGACGGACGACAGATCGCGGCGGGCCCGATCGGTGAGGTTGCGCCCGGACTGAAGGCGGCGCCGGAGGGCTGGCTGGCGCTGGATCTCGGGACCGGGCGGGTCGTCGACCTTGACCTCTCGGGCACCGCGGCCGAGATCGCTGCGCGTTACACCCCCGAGCCGGCGCCTAATCCTGCCCCAGGCCCCGCGGCCCGGCCCGGCACGCCGCGGGGCCGCGGACGACCCCGCCTCGGCGTCAGCGCACGCGAGGTCACGCTCTTGCCACGGCACTGGGACTGGCTTGCGACACAGCCGGGCGGCGCCTCGGCCGCGCTGCGCCGCCTGGTCGAGACCGCGAGCCGCGCCGCCCGCGATGCGGATGCGCGCCGCGCCGCGCAGGAGGCGACCTATCACGCGATGCAGGCGCTGGCGGGCGACCTGCCGGGCTATGAAGAGGCGCTGCGCGCGCTCTTTGCCCGCGATCGCACCGGTTTCGAGGCGCGCCTCACCCCCTGGCCCACGGATCTGAAGACCTTCTTTCTCCACCTCGCCGGTCCCGTTCTCGCGGCCGAGCCCACCCCGGGCCGGGCCGATATTCCGTCCGATGAATGTGATTGAAGGCCCCCAATGCGGGAACTAGTCTCCGCGCGACCAAAGGAGGCCCCCATGTCCGACTATTCTTTCGATACGCTGCAGATCCATGCCGGGGCCGAGCCCGATCCGACGACCGGCGCGCGGCAGGTGCCGATCTATCAGACCACCGCCTATGTCTTCAAAGACGCCGATCATGCCGCGCGGCTCTTCGGCCTCGAAGAGGTCGGCTACATCTATTCGCGCCTGACGAACCCGACCGTCTCGGCGCTGGCCTCGCGGATCGCGGCGCTCGAAGGCGGCGCGGGCGCGGTCTGTTGCTCGTCGGGGCACGCGGCGCAGATCATGGCGCTCTTCCCGCTGATGGGTCCGGGGCTCAACATCATTGCCTCGACGCGGCTTTACGGCGGCACGATCACCCAGTTCAGCCAGACCATCAAGCGCTTCGGCTGGAGCTGCAAATTCGTCGATTTCGACGATCTGGCGGCGCTCGAGGCGGCGGTGGATGACAATACCCGCGCGATCTTCTGCGAGTCGATCTCGAACCCCGGCGGCTATGTCACCGATCTCGATGCGGTGGCGGCGGTCGCGGACAAGGTGGGTCTGCCGCTCATCGTCGACAACACGCTCGCCTCGCCCTGGCTCTGCCGCCCGATCGAGCATGGCGCGACGCTCGTCGTGCATTCCACCACGAAATACCTGACCGGCAACGGCACGGTGATGGGCGGCGCGGTGATCGACAGCGGCAAGTTCGACTGGTCGGCCTCCGGCAAGTTCCCCTCGCTCGGCGCGCCCGAACCCGCCTATCACGGGCTGTGCTTCCATCAGGCGCTCGGGGCGATGGCCTTCACCTTCCATTCGATCGCGGTGGGGCTGCGCGATCTCGGCATGACGATGAACCCGCAGGCCGCGCATTACACGCTGATGGGGATCGAGACGCTGAGCCTGCGGATGGCCAAGCATGTCGCCAATGCCACGGCGGTCGCGAAATGGCTCGAGGCCGATCCGCGGATCGACTTCGTGACCTATGCCGGGCTCGAGAGCTCGCCCTGGCACGACCGTGTGGCACGGATCTGCCCCAAGGGGGCGGGCGCGCTCTTCACCGTCGCGGTCAAGGGCGGCTATGAGGCCTGCGTGAAACTGGTGAGCGAACTCAAGCTCTTCAGCCTCGTCGCGAACCTCGGCGATGCGCGTTCGCTGATCATCCATCCGGCCTCGACCACGCACCGCCAGCTCACCGAGGCGCAGCAGATCGCCGCTGGCGCCGCGCCCAATGTCGTGCGCCTCTCGATCGGGATCGAAGACGCCGCCGACCTGATCGCCGATCTCGATCAGGCGCTCAGCGCCGCCACCGCCTGACCGAAAAGGCCCGGCTGAACGAAAAGGCCGGGGCCCAACGCTCCGGCCTTTTTCATTACCTTCGCAAGGGCTTACTGGCTCGGCGGCACGGGCGCGGGCGCCGCGCGCGTCGCTTCGGCCCAGCCGATCGCGGCGCGGCTCGCGCCATCCCAGCCCACCGAGAGATAGGTGACCATGCAGTTGCCATGCGCGGCGCGCGGCGCGGCGCAGGCGGCATCCGCCGCGGCCAGCGCCTCGAGCAGCCGCGCATCGTAATCGGCCCGCGCCGGCACCCGGTCGGCGGGCATCGGCGCCTTGGTGACCGCGAACGCCTCGCTCAGGCGCCGTGCTTCGGTGGTGACCTTGGGCGCGGTGTCCGGCGCGGGCAGGGTTCCGGGCGCGGTCGCCGGGGTGAAATCGAGATCAATCTCGGCCATCCAGACCTCTGCACAGACCTTTTCGGGCTTGGCGGGCTTCTCGGCCTGCGGATCGAGCACCGGGAAGCCGTCCTTATCCTGCGGCACGGTTTCCTCCTTCTGCGCGGAAGGCGCAGGCACCACCAGCCGCCGCGCGGCCCGATGCGCATCGCCCCCGTTCAGCACCGTCACCCCCTCGGAGAGCGTCTTGACCAGCGCGCGCTCCTCTTCGGTGCGCGCCTCGCGGCTCTTGCCCCCGGCCTCGTCCCGAAAGAGGAAGGTCGCACGCTCGGGCGTCGAGCACCATTTCGCCTGATTTACTTCGAAATCGCGGACCCGGCAGTCCGCCGCCAAAGTGCCGCGAGCCTGATCGCAGACCCGCTCGGCCCAGAGCAGCACCCTTGTGTTCAGAAAGAGCTCGATCCACTCCGCCTCGGGCAGGTTCTCGCCCTCGGTCAGGAATTCCTCCGGCGTGACCACGCGCGTGGCGAAGAGGCGGCGCTCGGGGGTGAAGGCCGCGGGATCGGTGAAGGCCGCCAGTTCGCGCGCATTCGCGCGCCGCCCCAGAACGCCCAACGCGCCCTCGAGCATCTTCTCGTTGTCGCCCTGCGCCGAGGCCATCGCCCGCGAAATCTCGTAGGATTGCGCGATCAGCCCGCCGATCCGGCTCGCGCCCTTCTCGGCGCCTGCATAATAATCGTCGATCTCGGCCACATCCGAGAGGACGCGCGACACGCCCGGCACGTAATGCAGCCCCTTCCAGATCGCAAAGCCTGCGACCGGCATGGCCAGAACCGCCAGAAGCGTGATCAGGAATATCTTTGCCATCTCAGATCCCCATCCCGCTCGCACGAAGCGGCGTCGCCTCGAGCCGCTCGAAGGCCGGCCCCGCGATCGCCCGCGCGCGGGCCTCGATCTGGGCGGCCAGCGCCGCGACCCCGTCCGGCCCCGCGGTCAGCACCGCCGCCCCTTCGGTCAGCGAGACCGGCGCCCCCGCGAGCGGGGCCCAGGGCAGCCGCGTCTCGGGCGTGGCGGGCAGCGGCCCGATCAGCACCCCCATCCCCACGTCGAGCCCATAGGACACCGCCATCGGCTCGGCCCCGTAGCGCGCTGCGAACCACGCGGCCCAGGCCTCATAGGCAGTGCGGGCCTCCTCCTGTATCTCGGTGTATTCCCGCTCGCCCAGCATCCCCCTGGCATAGTTTTGATGCAGCAGCGAGATCTCGGAATGGGGATAGGCCTCGCGCGCGCCGCACTCGGCCAGCGCCGCGCGCCCGATCGCCTCGACCGGCACCCCCTCGGGCAGATGCGCGACCCCGTCGAGCTCGCCGCCGAGCAGGACGACCCGCGCAAGCCGCACCCCCGGCGCAATCTGCAGGTTCCAGATCCGCGGCTCGCGCATCGCGCCGGAGAGCACCAGAACGAGCGGCACATCCTTGCGCGTCACCGCAACCTCATAGGCGTCGAAGATCTGACCCTTGATCGCGGCCGGGTCGAGCGTGCTGCGCCAGGTCCGCGGCTTGCGCAGATCCTCGAGATAATCGGTGACGAGCGCGCGCATCGCGCTCTCGTCCTGCCGCATCACCCCGGCCTTCATCCGCGCGCCGCCACGCACCAGCGCCACCGCCTCGCCCGGCGCGGCCGGGCTCAGGCCCGTGCAGTCGTTCAGCAGCGGGTGATGCGCCACGATCAGCGGCACCTCGGCCTCGGTGGATTTCGCAGCCCCCGCGAAGACCGCATCGCGAAACACCGGCATCCCCTGATCGGCATCGAGCACCCGGTCATCGCCCTTCCACATCCCGTCATATTTGAAGACATGCGCGAGCGGCGTATCCTTGAGCGGCGGCGCATCGGGGGAAGCCTTGGCGGGTTCGGAGCGACCGGGGACCACCGGCATCGGCGCAAGGCCCCGCCCCGGCACGACCTCGCCGTCGATCTGACGGGTCACGCCCATGGCCATGTAGATCAGCCGCGTCGGATCGAACCGGCCATAGGTGACGACCGGCAAGACCATCACCGCCATCAAGAGTGCGCCCATGGCCAGATATCGAAACATGCTTCACCTCGAAATTTTCGCCACTGTGCCGGGGAATGGGGGCGGGAATGGGGCGAAACGGCGGAAAAGCGTCAATCCCTCGGCCGTGACCTGCGGCGCGCTTTTCATGGGCCGCAAACTCCTTTACCAAGGGGCGGAGCGGCCCGCCGCTTGCCCCCGCAGCCTGCCGCCCTCACGCACCGTCCCGACACGAGCCGCCCATGAAACCGACCTTCGCCCTCAATCTCTCGCATGATGGCATCGGCCTCCTGCGGCGCGAGGCGGGAGGCTGGACCTCGCTCGGCGAGGCCGCGCTCGAGGATGCGAACCTGACCGGGGCGCTCGACACCCTGCGCCGGCGCGCCGAGGCCGCGGCCCCGCAGGGCGTGCGTTCCAAACTCGTCATTCCCGCCTCGCAGATCCTCTTTACCGAGATCGAGGCCCCCGGCCCCGGCACCGCCCAGCGCCGCCGCCAGATCGCAACCGCGCTCGAGGGGATGACGCCCTATGCGGTGACCGATCTCGTCTTCGACTGGTCGGGCCATGGCGAGGTGGTGCAGGTCGCCGTCGTCGCGCGCGAAACCCTCGAAGAGGCGGAGAGCTTCGCCGACACCTACGGCTTCAACCCGGTCTCCTTCGTGGCGATCCCCGCCCCGGGGCAATTCGCGGGCGAACCCTGGTTCGGCCCGACCGGCGTCGCCGCGCAGCTTCTGCCCGAGGGCGCGCGCATCGAGCGCGATCAGGACCCGGTGCGGATCCTGGTGACGGCGGCCCCGGTGGTCGCGGCTGCGGTTGAGGCGGAGGTTGAGGCCGCGGTTGCGCAGGAGGTGCGAACCGAAGCCGATCCGGAGCCCGCGCCCGAGGCTCTCGCGCCCGGAAACCCGGAGGCCGCCATCGCGGCGCCGATCGAGCGGCGGGCCGAGGAGCTGCTCGGCACACCTGAGCCTGAGCCTGAGCCTGAGCCTGAGCCTGAGCCTGAGCCTGAGCCTGAGCCTGAGCCTGAGCCTGAGCCTGAGCCTGAGCCTGAGCCTGAGCCTGAGCCTGAGCCTGAGAGTGCGGCCGTCGACGCCGCCCGGCAAGACATAGTGAGCGCGGAGCCGACAGCCGAAGCGCTCGACATGGACGCGCGAGCCGCGGAGCCCTCCGCGACGCCGGATACGTTCGAAGAGGAGCGGACCGAGAACAGCACGGCCGACGAAAGCGCGCCCGAGGATGAAAACACGCCCGACGATAGCGTGACGGAGGCGACCGTCGTCGAGGCCATGACGCCGGAAGCGGCCCCGACCGAGGACGGCCCGACCCAGGAGGCCGAGACCGCCCCCCATCCGACGCACGAGCCCCTGCCCCCTGCCGCGGACCTCGAGCCCGCCGACCTGCCGGAGCCCGCGCCCGAGGCCCCCGCCGAAGCGGATGAAACGGCGCCCATCCCTGCCCCGACGCAGGGCGATCTTTTCTCCGGGCCCGCCGCTGCGGAGATCACGGGCCTCGATGCCTTCGCGCCCGACGCCCCGGCGTCCGAGGAGAGCGCAGAACCCGACACCGCCCCCGAGCCTGTCGCCGCTCTGGGCGACAGCCTGTCCGAGGAGATCGCGCCCGACATCCCGGCCGGTCCAGAGACCGAGACTGAGGCCGTGCCTGAGGCCGAGCCCGAGTCTGGGCCCGAACCCGTGCCGGTTGCAGGACCTGCCGAGGCAGTAACCGCAGAAACCGCGGCCGTTGCGGACAAAAGCGACGAAATTACCGAAGAGTTCGCAGCCGAGCCCGCTGCCCCGATGAAAGACGCCTCCGAAACGATCGGTCGGGCGCTCGAGCGCCTCAAGGGCGTTGCCCCCGTGGTCACGGTATCGGACGAGCCCGAGACGACAGGCGAGACGGTAGCGGATGCGGCCCCCGAGCCGGCCGAGCCCGCCATCGCCGCCTTCACCTCGCGCCGCAGCGGCACCGTCATGCCGCAGGCCGAGGCGGGCGCCGCACCACGGCTGGGGGGCGTTGGCCGCCTGACCCCGGTCGCAAGCGACACCGAAAGCCGCCTTGCGCGCGCCGGCGTGACGCAGCCGGGCCTCGCCCTGCCCCCCGACACCGCCTCGAAAGTGGCCGAGGCCAAGGCGCTTGCCGCCGGGATCGGCAGCGCTGCGCGGGCCGGTCTCGGGCGGGCCGCCAAGGGCACCGCGCGCCGCGCCGGTCAGGCCGGGTTCGCGCTCGCCGCCGGGATCAAGGCGCAGACCGCGCGCGCCAAGGCCGCCCGCGCCGAAAAGCCTGCCTCCAAATCCGCGCCCAAATCGGGCCTCGCCGCGCGCGCGATCCCGACCTCCGCCCCCGCGAAATCGAGCCCCGAGACCCCGCAACCCGCGCCTGAGACCGCGCTTGACCGCACCGTCTTCGGGGCCAAGCGGGGCAAGCGCATCGAGATCGGCGGCAAGCCGAAACATCTCGGGCTGATGCTGGGTGGCGGGCTCGTGGGCTTCCTCGCGATCGCCGCGCTCTGGTCCTCGTTCCTGGGCGAGGCGCCGCAGACGACGGCCCCGCAGACGGCGGCCCAGCAGACGGCGGCCCCGCAAGCGCCCCTCGCCGAGGCGACCGAAACCACGGCGCCGGTCGAAACCGCCGCGGCAACCGATCCGGGCGTGGATGTGGTGGCGCCCGACACTGCCGCCCAGCCCGGCCCGGAGACCGCCTCCGTGGCCACCGCCACCGAGGCCGACCCGGCCACCGATCTGACCGCCTCGGCCTCGAGCATGGGCCTCACCCCCGGCGCGACCGCCCCGGGCACCGAGCTCCGGACGGCGGCGCAGGTGCCCGAGGGGGCGGAAACCGCACCCGCGACCGGGACCGAGCCCGCGCCGCAATCCGGCACCGGCCCCAGCGCCGAACGCACACCGGCCCTGACGCTCGCCGGCCCAGATCCGGCACTCGCCGGGACCGACGCCGCCGCCATGCCGAGCGTCGAGCCGCAGACCGACACCCGGCCCGCGACCCCCACGCCGCCGCCGCCCTTCGACCAGCTCGCGCGGATCGACCCCGAGGGCCGCCTCGAACCGACGCCGCAGGGCGTGGTGACGCCGGGCGGCTTCACGCTCTACGCCGGGCGCCCCGACACGGTGCCCGCCGCGCGCCCCGAAGCCGTGAGCCGTGCGGCCGCCGCGGCCATGGCCGCGCCCGAGCCGGCGGCGGAACCGGCCCCCACAACGACCGAGGCCGCCGCCGCCGAGGCGCCCCTGGCCGAGACACCGGCCGAACCGCCCGCGCCCTATGCCGACCCGGCGCTGCGCGGCTTCCGCCCGGCGCCGCGCCCGGCGGCGATCCTCGAGAAGGCCGCCGCCGCGCAGCCGGCCCCCACCGCAGACCCAGCGCCTGCCGCCGGCACGCCCGCCGCCGTCACGCCCGATGACGGTGCCGCGCTGGACGTGCCCGCCGAAACCGCCGCCGCGCCCGAGGTCGAACTTGCCGCCCTCGACCCGGCGCTCGCCCGGCTCGCGACGAAACGCCCCAAACTGCGCCCCGCCGCGATCCTGAGCACTGCGACCGCCGCCGCCGAAGCCACTGCGCGCGCCGAAGCCGAAGCGCAAGCCGCGGCCGCCGCAGCGGCGCAGGCCGAGGCGCAGCGCTTCGCGAGCGCCACGGCGCAGGCGGTCGAGGTCTCGCGCCGCCCCGCGGTCAAGCCGCGCAATTTCTCGGCCTCGGTCGAACGCGCGCTCGCCGCCGCGATCGCGGCCGAGCCGGCGCCCACCCCGGTCGCCGCCGCAGCCCCGGCACCGGTGCCTGCGGCCGCGCCGAAAGCCGCCCCCGCATCCACAAAAACCGCGCCCGTGGCGGCGGTCGAGCTCGACGAGCCCGAACCCACCACGCCGGCGCCGAAACTGCCGACCTCGGCCTCGGTCGCGAAACAGGCCACCGTCAAGAACGGCATCCAGCTTGGCGAGATGAACCTGATCGGGCTCTACGGCTCGTCGAAGAGCCGCCGCGCGCTGATCCGGATGCCGAACGGCAAATTCGTCAAGGTCGCGGTCGGCGACCGGCTCGACGGTGGCAAGGTCACCGCGATCGGCGACGGGCAGCTCACCTATCAGAAGGGCTCGCGCAGCTACACGCTCAAGCTGCTGAAGGGCAGTTGAGTTTCACTTCGCGTAACAGTGTTGAAACGCATGGTTTTCCGGCCTTGTGCGCGGCTGTCCTTGCGGTAGGCTGGCATTCTCCCCTGACTGCGCCGCGCTGCGGCGTCGCCCATCCGGCCGCCCCGCGGCCGCTTTCACATGCGAGTTCCGAATGGAAGGCTTCCTGCTCCAGGCCACGCTCTATCTGATCGCCATGGTGGTGGCGGTGCCGCTCGCGATGCGCGCGGGCCTTGGCTCGGTGCTCGGCTATCTGCTCGCGGGGGTGCTGATCGGGCCGGTCTTCCATCTGACCGGCAACGAGATGACCGACCTGCAGCATTTCGCCGAATTCGGCGTGGTGATGATGCTGTTCCTGATCGGGCTCGAGCTCAATCCCCGCTCGCTCTGGTCGATGCGCGACAAGCTTCTGGGGCTCGGGGGGTTGCAGGTGCTGCTGACCACGCTTGCCGTCGCGGTCCTCGCCATGGCGGTGGGGCAGCCGCCGCGCGCGGCGATCGCGCTGGGGATGATCTTCGCGCTCTCGTCGACCGCGATCGTGCTGCAGACGCTGAACGAGAAGCGCCTGATGCAGACCGGCGGCGGGCGCTCGGCTTTTGCCGTCCTGCTGACGCAGGATATCGCGGTGATCCCGATGCTCGCGCTCTTGCCGCTCCTCGCGCTGCCCGGCGCCCGCGCGCTCGCCAAGGCCGAGGCGGGCGGCCACGGCTCGCTCGATCTGCTCGAAAACCTGCCCGGCTGGGGCGTCACGCTGGTCACCCTCGCCGCCGTCGTCTTCATCATCGCGGCGGGGCATTTCCTGATCCGGCCGCTCTTCCGTTTCGTCCATCACGCCCGCCTGCGCGAGGTGAACACCGCCGTGGCGCTGATGATCGTGGTGGGCATCGCCAGCGTGATGAACATGGTGGGCCTCTCGCCTGCGCTTGGCACCTTTCTCGCTGGTGTCGTGCTGGCCGACAGCGAATTCAAGCACGAGCTCGAGAGCGATATCGAACCCTTCAAGGGCCTCCTGATGGGGCTCTTCTTCATCGCGGTCGGCGCCGGGATCAACTTCGCCACACTCGCCGCGGCGCCGTTGCAGATCGCGCTCCTCGTCATCGGGGTGATGGCGCTCAAGGCCGCGATCCTCTTCGGGCTTGCCCATCTCTTCAAGATCCGCGGCTCGGACCGCTGGCTCTTCGGGCTGAGCCTCGCGCAGGCGGGTGAATTCGGCTTCGTCCTCGTCTCCTTCGCGGTCAGCCAGCGGATCCTGCCCGCGGCCACAGCGGAAAAGGCGCTTCTGGTGATCGCGCTCTCGATGATGGTCTCTCCGCTTCTGTTCATCCTCTACGAAAAGATCGCCCGCCTCGTCGGGCGCGAGGCCGAGGCCGAGGCCGATGCGATCGACGAACAGCAACCGATCATCATCGCCGGCGTCGGCCGCTTCGGGCAGGTGGTGAACCGCATGGTCACCATGTCGGGCTTTCACACGACCGTGCTCGACAATGACCTCAAGACCGTGCAGCAGATGCGCGCCTTCGGCTTCAAGGGCTATTTCGGCGACCCCACGCGCCCCGACCTGCTTGCGGCCGCCGGGCTCGCCAATGCCCGCGTGCTGGTCGTCTGCCTCGACGACAAGAACGCCGCGAACCGGCTCGTGGCCTATGCCCGCCGGATCCGGCCCGATCTGCATATCATCGCCCGCGCCCGCGACCGGATCCATGTCTTCGAACTCTATCAGGCGGGCGCCGATGACATCGTGCGCGAGATGTTCGACAGCAGCCTGCGCGCGGCACGCTACGTGCTGGAGAACGTGGGGCTCAGCGAATTCGAGGCGGCCGAGCTCGAGAAGATCTTCTTCAAGACCGACCGTGCCGCGGTGCGCGATCTGGCGCAGGTCTGGAAGCCCGGCGTGCCGGTCACGGAAAACCCCGAATACATCCGCCGCACCCGGCAATTGAACGCCGAGCTGGAGGCCGCGATGATGAAGACCTTTGGCAAACGCGCCGATGGCACAGACGATCCGCATCCGACCGATCCGGATGTGGTCGAGGAAGGCTGAACTGCCGCCCCGAAAGCAAAACGGACCCCGAAGGGCCCGTCAGCTTGTCGTCATCAGGTCGAGGACCGCAGCGCGTGGCCCGGCTCAGGCCGCCGCGCGGCCCACCAGCACGTCATCGACCTTCTTCGCGGCGCCGGCCTCGTCGGTGCCCGACACGGCCGCAACTTCGCGGGTCAGACGCTCGAGTGCGGCTTCATAAAGCTGACGCTCGGAATAGCTCTGCTCGCGCTGATCATCGGCGCGGTGCAGGTCGCGCACCACTTCGGCGATCGAGAGCAGATCGCCCGAATTGATCTTCTGTTCGTATTCCTGCGCGCGGCGCGACCACATCGCCCGCTTGACCTTGGCCTTGCCCTTGAGGGTGTCGAGCGCCTTGGACACGACGTCGGGGGTCGACAGTCCGCGCATCCCGATATCCACGGCCTTGTGGGTCGGCACACGCAGGGTCATCTTGTCCTTCTCGAAGGAGATGACGAAAAGCTCCAGCCGGAGACCCGCGATCTCCTGCTCTTCGATCGACATGATCTTGCCGACGCCATGAGCGGGATAGACAACGAAATCGTCCGGACGAAACTCGGTCTTTCTGGTCTTGGTCATTCAGTTGCTTCCTTGCAGCCGCCCCGGCCCAGATAGCGACAGCGCAGAAGACACCCACGGGCGCCTTGGCCCCGCGATGTGTCTATCGGTCACTGAAGTTGCCCCGTCAGGCGAGCAGCCCTGCACGAGGAGAGGGTCGGGTTTCTATGTCATATGAATGTAGCATAAAATCCGGGCATTTCAAAGCGCGGCGATGCAGCGGATAGGGAGAATGCCGGGCGTTCAAGGCCTTGACCTTGGTTTTGCCACAAACTTCCCTAGGGGAAATAGCCCCTGAACGCGCCTGATCCACGAAAAATCATGCCCTCGGGCACGATTCCGCAGAGAATCGCCTCGACGTCGGATGCCGCCGTGCGGCACCGAGTCGCGCCCGGCGTGGGGCGCCCCGCCCCGATCAGTCGCCCGAGCCGGGGTTCGGGCTGAAATATTTCTCGAGCTTGCCGGTCTCGCCGTCGCGCGCCTCGTGATCGGGCATCGGATCCTTCTTCTGCGTGATCACCGGCCAGAGTTCCGAATATTTCCGGTTGAACTCGACCCAGCTCTCCATCCCCGGCTCGGTATCCGGACGGATCGCATCGGCCGGGCATTCCGGCTCGCAGACGCCGCAGTCGATGCATTCGTCGGGGTGGATCACCAGCGTGTTCTCGCCCTCATAGAAACAGTCGACCGGGCAGACCTCGACGCAGTCGGTGTATTTGCAGGCGATGCAATTGTCGGTGACGACATAGGTCATTGTTCAACCCCGAGACGTGATTTTCCGCGATACCTAGCCAAGTGGGCGCGATCAATCAAGCCATCTGCGCCCGGAAAGGACCGCCTGCGGCGTTTCGGCCCGCGCTCAGGACGCCTCGTCCTCATCCGCGGCCTCGACCGGAACGGCCGTGCCAGCCCCCGCCGCAGTTCTCGGCGCCAGATCCTCATAAAGCGTCGCCGCCTCATGGGCCGGCCCGCGCCGCGTGCCACAGGCCAGCACCCGGACCACCCGCACCTCGGCGCCCAAGGCGAAGGTCAGCACATCCCCGGGCCCCACACCCCGGCCCGGCTTGTCGATGCGCTGCCCGTTGAGCCGGAAGGCCCCCTCCGACACCATCTCGGCCGCCAGCGAGCGCGATTTCAGGAATCGCGCCTGCCAGAGCCATTTGTCGATGCGCAGCCGCTCGGCGGCGGCCGGAGGTGCCTTGGGGCCTTTGCCCATCGCCGTTACTTCTTGTCGCGCAGCGCGGCCAGAACCGCGAAGGGGTTGTCCGGGTCGATCGGCTTGTCCTTCTTGGGCGGACGGGCCTCGAACTGGCGCGCACCCTCGTGCTTGGGCCCGCCGTGCTTGCCGCCTTTCGGGCCCTTGCCCTTCCCGCCGCCGAACTTGCCACCGTCCTTGCGCTCGCCGCGGAACTCGGGCTTGCCGCCCTCGCGGTTGCCACCCTCGCGGTTGCCGTCGCGGCGACGCGGGCCACCGCCCTCGCCACCGTCCCGGTTACCACCCTCACGGTTGCCCTCGCGGCGCGGACCGCGATCGCCGCGGCCATGCTGCGCGCGCGGACGCGGCGCCCAGGTGAAGGTGTAGAACACTTCCATCTCGGGCTCGGCGCCCTCGGCCGCCTCGGGGGTCGCTTCGCCCGCCGCCTCGGCGATCGGCGAGCTCTCCTCCGGGATCGGGTTGGCGCTGCCTTCGGCCTCGGCCTCGGGCGCCTTCGGCTCGGGCGCGGGGGCTGCGGCGCGGGTTTTCACCCGCTCGCCCTTCTCGCCCTTGTAGCCGAGGCCTTCCATGAGATCGGCGAATTGCTCGAGCGTCATGCCGGTGATCGAGAGCATGTCGGGGTTCGCCTCGAAGCCCGCGCGGCTGTCATGCGTGCGCAAAAGGTCGGCGAGCCGCTCCAGCATGTCGATCCGGATCGCACGCGCGCCCGCCGGGCGATAGCCCGAGAGCGTGTAGGCCATCGCGCCCACTTCGGCGATATGCGGGATCGTCACGAGGCCCGGGGGCGGGCTTTCGGGGAATTCGGCAAGGCCCTCCCAGAGCGAAGCGAGCACGAGGCGCAGCCGCGTCGGCGCGGGCTTCAGAAGCGCCTGCTGGAAGATCGTATATTGGCCAAAGCGCACGCCATGCTTGCGCAGAAGACCGCGGGCCTCCTGATCGAGTTCCTTGACCTCGGCGGCGACCGTCTCGCGCGGGATGATGCCCATATGCTCGGTCAGGCGGAAGGCAAAGCCGCGGGCAAGCCCGGTCAGACCCTCATCGCGGCCCATCGCCAGAAGCGGCTCGAAGAGTGCCGCGACCTTGCGGTCGATGAAATGCTGCAGGCGGCGGCGGACCTTCTCGGCCACATCCTCGCCCGCCTCTTCGTCGACGAAGGGCTCGACCGTGGGTTTGAGCGGCTCGGAGCCCTTGACGAGCTTGCCGACCGCGGTGGTGCCCCACATCAGGCCGCCCTGCTCGGTGAAATCGAGCTCGGTATCGGGGGCGTTGTAGAAGCGATCCGCCCGCAGGCTGAACTCGGGGCGCAGCGCCTCATAGGCCGCCCGCGCCAGCATCTTCGCCTCATCGGGCGATGTGGTCGCATCCTGCCGGAAGCGGAACCCTTCGAGACGGCCGGCGAATTCGCCCTCGACCACCACTTCGCCCTTGTCGTTCACCTCGGCCACGAGGGTCTCCTTCTGCTTGAGCCGGCGCAGCAGCACAGAGGTGCGCCGGTCCACAAATCGTTGGGTCAGCGCGCCATGCAGCGCATCCGACAGGCGGTCTTCTACAGCGCGCGTTTCCATCCGCCAATGGGTTTCGTCATCGACCCAGCCCTTGCGCTGCGCGATATAGGTCCATGTGCGGATAAACGCCAATCGCTTGGACAGGGTGTCGATGTCGCCCTGGGGCCGGTCGATGCGCGCAATCTGCCCCGCGAGCCAGTCCGAAGGCACGCCCTTGCCTCCCTGAAGAAAGCCGAAGATCCGCGCCAGAAGGGTCGCATGCTCGGCCTCGGAAATCGAGCGGAAATCCGGGATCCGGCAAACGTCCCACAGCAGGCGCACGTCATTGGCGTGGCGCACGCGGTCCTCGATCTCGGGCATTTGCGCCAGCGCCTTGAGCGCGCGCAGGTCGTCCGCCTCGCGCCCCTTGACGAGCCATTCGTTCGAAGGCCCCTCCTCGAGCGACTGGATCAGCCGCGGCAGGGTACCGAATTCAAGGCGCGGATTGCGCCATTGCAAGCGCTGGATCGGGGCGAAGCGGTGGTTCTCGACCGCGTCGATGACCTCTTCGGGCAGGACATGCGCCTCGCCGGTCACGCCGAAGGTGCCGTCCTGCGTGTGCCGCCCTGCCCGGCCCGCGATCTGGCCGAGCTCATGCGGGAACAGCGCGCGCATCCGGCGGCCGTCGAACTTGGCCGTGGCCGAGAAGGCGACATGTTCGATATCGAGGTTGAGCCCCATCCCGATGGCATCAGTGGCCACGAGGTAATCCACATCGCCATTCTGATACATCTCGACCTGCGCATTGCGCGTCCGCGGGGAAAGCGCCCCCATCACCACCGCCGCGCCGCCCTTCTGCCGCCGCAGGAGCTCGGCGATGGCATAGACATTTTCAACTGAAAAGCCCACGATCGCGGCCCGCGGTTTCATCCGGCTTATCTTTTTCGAACCAGACCAGCTCAAATTCGAGAACCGCTCGCGGCGCGTGAACTGCACGCCCGGCACCAGTGCGGCAATCGCGCCCTTCATCGTCTCCGAGCCCAGAAACAGCGTCTCGTGCAGGCCCCGTGCGGTCAGCAGCCGCTCGGTGAAGACATGCCCGCGCTCGGGATCGGCACAAAGCTGGATCTCATCGAGCGCCACGAAATCGGCGCCGAGATCAGGCATCGCCTCGGTGGTGCAGACCCAATAGGCCGCGCGCTCGGGCACGATCCGCTCCTCGCCGGTGACCAGCGCCACGACCGACGGCCCCCGCGCCCGCACGATCCGGTCATAGACCTCGCGCGCGAGCAGGCGCAGCGGCAGGCCGATGACGCCGGTGCGATGCGCGAGCATCCGCTCGATCGCGTAATGGGTCTTGCCGGTATTCGTCGGCCCCAGCACGGCCGTGATCCGCCCCGCCATCTTCCTCCCCGGCGGCACCTCAGAGCGCGGTGCCCGCCAGCTCCTTTTCCAGCCGCTCGATGGCGTCTTTCACATCCTGCTGATGCGGGTTCAAGGCGAAAGAGGCGCGAAACGCCGCCAGCGCGCGCGGCTTGTCTTCCATCTCGCTCAGAATCATCCCCAGGCCCGCCAGCGCGCCCCAATGCCGCGGCTCGAGCGCGAGCACCCTGGCGATATCGGCCGCCGAGGGGCCGAACTGCCCGGCCATGAAGTAGGCCGTCGCCCGCGCGTTCCAGCCCTCGGGGAAATCGGGCGCGTGATCGGTGAGCGCGCTCAGATGGGTGATCGCCGCCGGAAGATCGCCCTCGTCCAGCGCCGCCGTGCCCCGCTTGAGCAAAAGATCCATCGCCGCCGAGCCCGAGCGCGACCAGGCCCGCTCGATATCGCTTTGCGCGCGTTGCCATCCGGCGTAATCTGGATCGGCCAGCTCTGTGAAGTAGCGTTCCAGCCCGTCGGTCTCGGCCCGTGCGGCCTGCGCCGCGATCAGGGCAGGCAGGATCAGGCCGGCAAGAACTGCCGCCACGGCACATTTGTTTATCGACATTGGACGACGCATAACCGAAGTGTAACGCATGTGCCGGAGAAAGCGAGTATCCGGACTTCACAATCGGGAGGGATTGATGAGCGAAATCATTAACGCCGCAGTGACCGCGCTCAGCGCAAAACTGCCGAACGGATTTTCCTCGACGGCGAAATTCGTGATCGAGGGCGAAGGCGCGATCGTGGTCGATGCCGAGGGCGTGCGCGCCGGCGACGACGAGGCCGATGTGACGCTGATCGCCGATGCCGACACCTTCAAGGGCATCCTCGAGGGCGAGGTGAACCCCACCATGGCCTTCATGACCGGCAAGCTGAAGATCGACGGCTCGATGGGGCTCGCGATGCAACTGGGCTCGGCGCTGAGCTGAGGACGCCCCCGGCCCGCCGGCCGGGCCCTCCCCCACCCCAACGATGCCAGTGAGATGATCGAGACCGAACTCTTCGAGGCGATCGCGCGCGGCCCCGCGGGGGGGCGCGCCTTCTGGCTCGACCCCGAGAGCCCCTCTGTGGCCGGGCCCAGCGTGCGGATCCGGCTCGGCGTCTGGCCGGGCCCGGAGGATGCCAAGGGCACCGTCTTCCTGCTGCCCGGGCGCACCGAATACGTCGAGAAATACGGCCCTGCCGCCGCGGATTTCGCGCGGCGCGGCTATGCGATGCTCGCGGTCGACTGGCGCGGTCAGGGCCTCGCCACGCGCCCGCTCGCCGATCCGATGAAAGGCCATGTCGGGCGCTATGCCGAATTTCAGAGCGATCTCGACGCGGTGATCGCGGCGGCCGGGGCGCTCGGCCTGCCGCGGCCGTGGTTCGTGCTCGGCCATTCGATGGGCGGCGCGATCGGGCTGCGGCGCCTGACCATGGCGGGCCATCCCTTCGCCGCCGCCGCTTTTTCGGCGCCGATGTGGGGGATCAGCCTGCCGGCCCCGGTCTCCTGGGTTGCCGGGCCACTTGCACAGGCACTGCACGATTCGAAACTCGCCGAGTGCTACCCCCCGGGGCTCGATGCGCGCACCTATGTGCTGCGCGATCCCTTCGAGGACAACAAGCTGACCACCGATGCCGGAATGTGGGCCTTCATGGTCGAACAGGCCGGGGCGGAGCCCGCGCTCACGCTGGGCGGTCCGACCCTGCACTGGGTCGCCGAGAGTATCCTCGAATGCGCCGAGCTCGCTGCCCTGCCGGCGCCCGATCTGCCCTGCTATTGCGCGCTCGGCGGGGCGGAGCGGATCGTCCATGTGCCTGCGGTGATCGCGCAGATGGCGCGCTGGCCCAAGGGCCGGCTCGAGAGCCATGCCGGCGCGCAGCACGAATTGATGATGGAAGGCCCGGCCACGCGCGCGCGGTTCTACGACGCCTGCGCGGCGACCTTCGACGCCGCCCGCTGAGGGCGGCGCCCCGCCCGGCTCAGATCTTGATCTTGGTGAAACCGTCGCGCAAAGCCTCGGACCAGGCCAGCGACATCCGCGCGAAATCGGGATCGTTCTTCTCGATCCGCCGCCGTGTCGTCACCCGGCAATCGTCCTTCTCGATCACCGCGAAATCGAGCGGCATCCCCACCGAGAGGTTCGAGCGCAGGGTCGAATCCATCGACAGCAGCACCGCCTTGCGCGCATCGTCGAGCGAGGTCGCGGGCGTCACCACCCGGTCGAGGATCGGCTTGCCGTATTTGTGCTCGCCGATCTGCAGATAGGGCGTATCCTCGGTCGCCTCGATGAAATTGCCCTCGGGGTAGACGAGGAACATCCGCATCGCGCCGCCCCGGCGCTGCCCCGCGACGATCATCGAGGCCGCGGTCGAGACCTTCGAGGCCTCCATCTTGCTCTCGATGTCCTGACGCACATGAGCGAGCGTATTGCCGACGATCTCGGCCACCTTGAGCATGGTCGGCGCCACCATGATCGAGGTCTCGCCGGTCGCATCGGGGTCATCGACCGCCTCGCGCAGCCGCGCCATGGCGGTCTGCGTCACCGAGAGCGAGCCCGCGGTCAGGATCGTGATCACCCGCTCGCCCGGCTCCTCGAAGACGAACATCTTGCGATAGGTCGCGATATTGTCGAGCCCGGCATTGGTGCGCGTATCGCTCAGAAGAACCATGCCTGCATCCAGCAGCAGGCCCACGCAGTAAGTCATGATTTTCCCCGGAATCGCCTTGGGGCCCGAAGGCCCGCCGTCACCCTATTGCTGCACCGCCTCAAGGGCAACTGTGACATCTAGGCTCTCTTCGCCGGTGCCCTGCGCGATGCCCTTGATCGGCGCGGCCTCGCGCGCGTCGAGCCCGGAGCCGAGCCGGATATAGAGATCCGAAGGACAGCATTCATTCGCCGGATCGAAGCCGATCCAGCCGATGCCCTCGATCCAGATCTCGGCCCAGGCATGGGCGGCCTCGTGCGGCTCGCCATCGTCGCGGGCATAGAGATAGCCCGAGACATAGCGCGCCGGCATCCCCACCGCGCGCGCGCAGGCCACAAGCGCATGGGCATGGTCCTGACAGACCCCCTCGCCCTGCGCGAGCGCCTCGGCTGCGGTGGTATGGGCATGGGTGGTGCCCGGCACATAGGCGATCGCCTCGGCCACCGCGCGGGCGAGCCCGTGCGCCCGGTCGAGATCGCTCTCGGCGCCCTTCGTGGCCTCGGTGGCCAGCGCCTCGATCCCGTCGTCGATCCAGGTCGCCGCCGTCTCGCGCAGATAGGCGAAGGGCGAGACCGTCTCGCGATGGCCGCGCAGCACGCCTGCGGTGTCGATCGTCTCGATCTGGCCGCGCACGCTCACCGTGACCTCGGAGACCGGACCGCGCAGCGACCAGCCCTCGACCTTGTCGCCCGCCCCGTCGCGGAAGGCGCCACCGCGGATGCCGCCCTCGACGGCGACCTCCCAGTTGATCGTGCGCTGCCCGTCGAAGCGCGAGGGAAACAGGCGCAGCGACTGCACCGCGGCGCGCATCGGCGCGTCGTATTGATAGGTGGTGACGTGATTGACCGTCAGGATCATCTTGCGTCTCCGCTCAAGTAAGCCGTATGCACCATGTCGGTCAGCTCGCCGACATCGCGAATGAAACGGGTGAGGAACTCGTGCAGCCCCTCTTCGAAGATATCCTCGACGCGGGTCTCGGCGAGTTCCCCCACGAGCGAGCGCGCGCGCATCTGCGCCGGGCCCGACTTGTGGTATTTGTGCGCAAGCCCGTCGAGATGCTCCATCGCCGTCTGGATCGCGGTGATCAGCGCGCGCGGGCTCTCGCGGTTGAGGATCAGGAAATGCGCGATCTTGGCCGCGGTGATCTCGCCGCCATAGGCCCAGTGGAAGGCCCGCTGCGCCGACATCGCGCGCAGGAGCGTCTGCCACTGGTAATTGTCGAGCCCGGTGCCGACGAAATCGACGCTCGGCAGCAGGACGTAATATTTCACGTCGATCAGCCGCGCGGTGTTGTCGGCGCGCTCGAGCGCGAAGCCCAGATTGAGGAAATCATAGCCATCGTTGCGCAAAAGCGTGGTGTCGATCGCGCCGCGCACCATGGCGCCGGTGCGGTTCACCCAATCCGCGAGATCGGTCAGCTCCAGCGAGGAGCGCGGCTTGCGTTCGAGCTGGCGGATCTCCTGAAAGGCGACGTTGAGCGCATCCCAGACCTGCGCGGTCAGCGCGGTGCGCACGATGCGGGCGTTTTCGCGCGCCCGCTCGATGCAGGAAATCACCGAGCTCGGGTTGTCGCGATCGAAGAACAGATAGCTCTCGATATTGCGCTGCACCGGGTCGCCGTATTTCTCGGCAAAGCCCTCGGAAGTGCCCGAGGCCTGCAGCAGGCTCTCCCATTCGCTGCGATAGCCGTGCCCCGCCGAGGGGATCAGCGCGATCCGCGCCCCCACCTCGAGCAGGCGTGCCATGGTTTCCGCACGTTCCACGTAACGTGCAATCCAGAAAAGGTTTTCCGCCGTCCGGCTCAGCATGATCTTTACTCCGCCAGAACCCAGGTATCCTTGACCCCGCCGCCCTGCGACGAGTTCACCACGAGCGAGCCCTCGGTGAGCGCGACCCGAGTCAGGCCGCCGGGCACCAGCTCGACCTTCTCGCCCACGAGGCAATAGGGCCTCAGGTCGACGTGCCGCGGCGCAATGCCTTCCTCGACGAAGGTTGGCGTCGTCGAGAGCGCGAGCGTCGGCTGGGCGATGTAATTCTCGGGGTTTTCCTCGATCTTGGCGCGGAAGAGCGCGATCTGCTCCTTGGTCGATTTCGGCCCCACGAGCATACCATAGCCACCCGAGCCATGGACCTCCTTGACCACCAGCTCGCCCAGATGTTCGAGCACATATTTGCAATCGTCGGTCTTGGCACATTGCCAGGTCGGCACGTTTTGCAGGATCGGCTCCTCGCCGAGGTAGAAGCGCACCATCTCGGGGACGAACGTATAAACCGCCTTGTCGTCGGCGACGCCCGCGCCCGGCGCCGAGCAGATCGTGACCCCGCCCGAGCGATAGGCGTCCATCAGGCCGGGAATGCCCAGCATCGAATCGGGGCGGAAGCACAGAGGATCGAGGAAGCTGTCGTCGATCCGGCGATAGATCACGTCGAGCTTCTTCGGCCCCTCGGTGGTGCGCATCCAGACGAAGCCGCCCTCGACGAAGAGGTCCGCGCCCTCGACCAGTTCGACCCCCATCAGGTCGGCGAGGAAGCTGTGCTCGTAATAGGCGCTGTTGAAATGCCCGGGCGTCAGGATGCCGATCGTCGGCTGGCGGTCGCATTTCGCGGGGGCGACCGAGGCCAGCGTGCGGCGCAGCGCATCGGCATAGCCGTCCACCGGTTCGATCCGGTTCTCGCGGAACAGGTTCGGGAACATCCGCATCATGATTTCGCGGTTCTCGAGCATGTAGCTTACGCCCGAAGGGGTGCGACAGTTGTCCTCGAGCACGAAGAAATCATCGGGCCCGGTGCGCACGAGGTCGATGCCGACGATATGGCTGTAGATGCCGCGGGGTGGGGTGAAGCCGGTCACCGCGCGCTCGAAGGCCTCGTTCTGATAGACGAGTTTCGCGGGGATCTTGCCGGCCTTGACGATCTCGCCGCGGCTGTAGACGTCGAGCAGAAACGCGTTGAGCGCACGGGCACGTTGCTTGATGCCCTTTTCCAGCTTGCGCCATTCGTTTTGGGTGAAGACCCGCGGGAACATGTCGAAGGGGATCAAACGGTCCGGGTCACCGCCCTCGCCATAGACCGCGAAGGTGATCCCGATCCGGCGAAACAACGCCTCGGCCTCCGCCTGTTTCATCTGCCGCAACTCTGCGGGCATCGCGCGCCTCCAGTCCTCGAGCCGCAGATAGGGCTCGCGGACCTTGCCGCTGTTATACATTTCGTTGAAGTAGTCCGTCATGGCGGTTCGATTCCTCCGGCCTTACCCGAACCTTAGGCAGTGGCTCGGACGAGCGAAAGCAGGTGGCCGCGAACGAGTGGCATGGCGCCGCCCATTTTGCCCCAAATATCACCCGATGCACAAATTTTGAGCATGTTCAGGCGCGAAATCGTAGATTTCCGATGAGCACCCCCATCAGATCGGTGAATTCTGCCGCTTTCTGAGGCGAAAGCGATCCAAGCGCGCGGCGGTTCACCTCGGCCGCGGCCTCGGTCGCGGGGGCCCTGAGCACGCGGGCGCGCTCGGTCAGGTGCAGCGTGCGGGCACGCTTGTCGCTTGGATGCGGGCGCGCGGTGACAAGCCCGTCGCGCGCCATCCGCCCCAGAGTGCCCGCCATCGTCGCCTGTTCGACATCGAGCCGCGCCACCAGATCGGCCTGGGTCAGACCGTCCTCCTCCCAAAGCTCGAGCAGCACCATGAATTGCGCCGGCGCGAGGCCGAGCGGGCGCACCGCCTCGGCCAGACGCGTCGCGAAGAGCCGGGCCATGTGGTTGGCCAGATAGCCGGGCGAGCGGGTTTTGTCGAACCCCGGTCCGGAGACGTCGGCGGGATCGGCGGGCGGGATCTGGGCGGGATCGGTCATGCCGCCACTCTAGTATTGCATAGCAGCCTATGCAATTGCATACTACATAGCATCCTATCTTTATCGGAGTGTTTCCATGTCCCCCCTCTCGAAACTCCATGCCGCCGCGGGCACCCTCGCGCTCATGACCATCCTCGGCCTGCAGGCCCTCGTCGCCCTTGGCGAGGTCTCGGGCTATCCCGCCGATCTGCACGCGACACGGGTCCGCGCGCTCTGGGTGATGGCGCTCGTCCTCATTCCGGCACTGATCACGGCGGGCGCGAGCGGCGCGCGGCTCGGGCGCGGCTGGCGCAGCCCGGCGGTTGCGGTCAAGCTCGCCCGGATGAAGGTCATCGCCGTGCTTGGCCTCCTCGTGCTGGTGCCGCTTGCGATCGGGCTCTGGTTTCTCGCCGCGCAGGGCTGGATCGACGGGCGCTATCACCTGCTCACCCGGATCGAGACGCTGGCCGCGCTGACCAATGTGCTGCTGCTCGGGCTCAACCTGCGTGACGGGCTGCGGATGCGCCGTCCGCGTCAGGTCACTCGCCCGGCCTGATCAGAAGAACCCGGCCCCTTGCCCTGCGGGGGGCCGAACGCCTATCTCTGGTGCATCAGAGCAAGGAGCCCGACCGATGACCCTCTTCCGCCCCCTCGACCAGATGCCCCGTTTCGACGCCCAGACCGGTGCCGGCGGCGCGGGCGGTGAGTTCGGCGCCCTGCCCGACTGGGATCTGAGCGACCTCTACACCGCCCCCGATGCGCCCGAAGTGGCCCGCGACATGGGCTGGCTGGAGACCGAATGCGCCGCCTTCGCCGCCGATTATCAGGGCAAGCTCGCCACCCTCGACGCGGCCGCCATGGCCGAATGCATCGCGCGCTATGAGGCGATCGAGACCATCGCCGGGCGGCTGATGTCCTATGCCGGTCTGCGCTATTATCAAAACACCACTGACGCGGCCCGTGTGAAATTCATGTCCGACGCGCAGGACAAGATCACCACTTTCACCACGCCGCTGGTGTTCTTCAGCCTCGAATTCAACCGGATCGAGGATGCGACCTATGCGGCGCTCTTCGCCGATGTTGCCCTCGCGCGGTTCAAACCGGTCTTCGACCGGATGCGCGCGATGAAGCCGCATCAGCTTTCGGACGAGCTGGAAAAATTCCTGCACGATCAGTCGGTCGTGGGCGCCGCCGCGTGGAATCGGCTCTTCGACGAAACCACCGCCGGCCTCGAGTTCACCGTGGAGGGCGAGGTGCTGAACCTCGAGGCCACGACGACGCTTCTGTCGGATCATGACCGCGCGAAACGCGAGGCGGCGGCGCATGAGCTCGCCCGCGTCTTCGGCGCGAACCTGAAGATCTTCGCGCGCGTCCACAACACGCTCGCCAAGGAAAAGGAGATCGAGGATCGCTGGCGCAAGATGCCCTCGCCGCAGGCCGGGCGGCATCTGTCGAACGATGTCGAGCCCGAGGTGGTGCAGGCCTTGCGCGATGCGGTGGTGGCCGCCTATCCGCGGCTCTCGCACCGCTATTACGCGCTGAAAGCGAAATGGCTTGGCCTCGACAAGCTGCAGATCTGGGACCGCAACGCCCCCCTGCCCGCCGAGAGCCCGCGCAAGATCCAATGGGACGAGGCGCGCGCGACCGTGATGGGCGCCTATGCGGGCTTCGCGCCCGAGATGGCGGCGATTGCCGAGCCCTTCTTCGACAAGGGCTGGATCGATGCGGGCGTGAAGCCGGGCAAGGCGCCGGGCGCCTTCGCGCATCCGACGGTGACCACCGTGCACCCCTATGTGATGCTCAATTATCTCGGCAAGCCGCGCGACGTGATGACGCTGGCGCATGAGCTCGGGCATGGCGTGCACCAGGTGCTGGCCGCCGATCAGGGCCCGCTGCTCTCCGACACGCCGCTGACGCTCGCCGAAACTGCTTCGGTCTTCGGCGAGATGCTGACCTTCCGCGCGCTTCTCGATGCTGCGAAAACCTCGGAGGAGCGCAAGACGCTGCTCGCCGGCAAGGTCGAGGACATGATCAACACGGTCGTGCGGCAGATCGCGTTTTACGATTTCGAATGCAAGCTGCACGCGGCCCGCGCGCAAGGCGAGCTGACGCCCGAGGATATCAACGCGCTGTGGATGTCGGTGCAGGCCGAGAGCCTCGGGCCGGCGTTCGAGTTCATGCCGGGCTATGAGACCTTCTGGGCCTATATCCCGCATTTCGTGCATTCGCCCTTCTACGTCTATGCCTATGCCTTCGGCGACGGGCTGGTGAACGCGCTTTACGCCACCTACGAGGGCGGGCTGCCCGAGTTTCAGGCCAAGTATTTCGACCTGCTCAAGGCGGGCGGCTCGAAGCACCACAAGGCGCTGCTGGCGCCCTTCGGCCTCGACGCCTCGGATCCGGCCTTCTGGGACAAGGGGCTGAGCATGATCGCGGGCTTCATCGAAGAGCTGGAGGCGATGGAAGGCTGAGATGGCTGGCCCCGAGGCAGGCCTGATCCTGCACATGCCGGGGCCGATGGCGGCCCCGGATGGCAGTGGTCTGCCGGGCTATCTCGGGCGGCTCTTCACCACCTTCACCGAGGCGGGCGGGCGGGTCACCGTGCGCCGCCGCGATCCGGCGGCCTTGGCCGCGATGGAGGAAACGGAGGACGTCCACCTCGTCTGGCAAGGCCGCATCCGGCATCCAAGGGTGCTCAACACCGCCGTCGCTTATCTCTTCCCCTTCTGGTATCTCGACCCGGAGGGCGTCTATGGCGCCTCCTCGCTCGTGACCGCGCCCTTCGATCCGATGGCCGTCAATGCACAGGCCGCCCAGGCCTTCTTCGCGCGGCAGTGCAACCGCCTCGTGCTGCGCCGCGAGAGCCGCATCGCGCAGAAGCGCGAACCGACCGCCCTGCCCGCCCATGCCATAGCGATCTTTCTGCAGGGCTGCTCCGAGCCGACCGAACGGCTGCGCCACATGACCGAGGCCGAGATGGTGGCCGCCGTTCTGGCCGACACCGGGGGCCGGCCGGTGATCGTCAAACCGCATCCGAACACCGCCGATCCTGAAACCTTCGAGTTGATCGCATCGCTCGAAGGGCTGCCCGGCGTGACGGTCACCGATGCGAATGTCCATGACATGCTCGCGGCCGCCGATCTCAGCGTGTCGCTCTGCTCTTCCGTCGCCCTCGAGGGGATGCTGCACCGCGTGCCCGCGGTGCTTTTCGGCCGCTCCGACCTGCATCACTGCGCCGAGACGGTGACGCAGGCGACCGGCTGGACCGCCGCGCGCGACCGGGCGCTTACCCGCAACTGGCCGTTTGAGACCTTCGTCCACTGGTTTCTGGCCGGGAATACCGTGAACGCCGGCGCCCCCGATCTCTGGGCGCGCACGCTCGGCCGGATCGAGACCGCAACCGGGATCGCGCCCGAGGCCCTCGGGCTTGGCGCACTGGCCAAAGCCCCCTGACGCCACGTCCCGCAGGCTTGCGCTTTGCGCATCGGGCCCGCAGGGCTAGCCTGCCCGGGTGTTTCAGGGAGGGAACCATGGGCTGGGGAAAACGGATCGGGATCGGGCTGGCGGGGCTGGTGATCGCTGCGGGGGCGGCAGCACTGACCTTTGGCCCCGGCATCGTCGAGAATGGCCAGAACAGCGTGCTGCCCCATGATCCCTGGCCGGTCGGGCCCGAGGCCGCGGCGCTGCATGCCGGACTGATCATCGGCGACTGGCATTCCGATGCGCTGCTGTGGGATCGCGACCTGCTAGCGCGCAGCACCCGCGGCCATGTCGATCTGCCGCGCCTGCGGGCGGGCAACGTCGCGCTGCAGGTCTTCACCACCGTGACGAAAAGCCCGCGCGGGCAGAATTACGAGCACAACGAGACCGACGCGCCCGACAATATCACACCGCTGGTGATGCTGCAGGCGCGCCCGCCGAAGACATGGTTCAACCTGACCGAACGGGCGCTCGATCAGGCGGCGCGGCTCAACGCGATGGCGGCAAAGGCCCCCGAGGCGCTCAAAGTGATCCGCACCCGCGCCGATCTCGAGGCGGTGCTGACGGCGCGGGCGCAGGGCGCGCAACTCGTGGGCGGGATCCTCGGCGCCGAGGGGGCCCATGCGCTCTCGGGCGATCTGGCGAACCTCGGTCGGCTCTACGACGCGGGCTTCCGGCTGATCGGGCTCACGCATTTCTTCGACAATGAGGTTGGCGGCAGCCTGCATGGCGCCGAGGACCGCGGCCTGACGGACTTCGGGCGGCAGGTGGTGGCCGAGATGGTCGCGCGCCACATGGTGATCGACCTTGCGCATGCCTCGCCCGCGATGGCACGCGAGGTGCTCGCGATGCCGGGCACCCGCCCGATCGTCAGCCATACCGGCCTCCATTCGGTCTGCCCGATCAAGCGCAACTATCCCGACGATCTGATGCAGGCAATTGCGGCCAAGGGCGGGGTGATCGGCATCGGCTATTGGCCCGATGTGATCTGCGGTCGCGATCCGGCGGCGATCGCGGGGCAGATCATGGCGGCGGTGGCGCTGCTCGGGCCCGATCACGTCTCGCTCGGGTCGGATTTCGACGGGGCGGTCGCCACGCCCTTTGACACCTCCGAGCTTGCCGCGCTGACCCGCGCGCTGATGGATCGGGGGCTCGGCGAGGAGGTGATCGGCAAGGTGATGGGCGGCAATATGGTGCGCATCCTGCGCGAGACCCTGCCCGCAGACTGAACAAACAGGGCCGCGCAGAACCCCGAAAGGTCACCGCGCGGCCCACCGCCTTCCCCCAAAGGCGTCCCGAAAACCCCGTTCGTCAGTCCCAGAGGCTCTCGACCTCGAAACGCGTCAGCCGCGGCGCGTCGAGCGGGCCGAAATCGGCCAGCCGCGCAAGCTGCGGGAATTGCGCGGCAAAGAGCGAGAGCATCCGCGGCTCGATCATCCCCTCGATCCCCTCGCCGGGGTGATAGCTCTCGACCTCGAGCCCCGCGACCCGCAGCGCCCCCTGTCGGGCCAGCACCAGATGATAGACCGTGACCGGCGCGACCGGCGTGACCTCGATCACGCTCACCCCGTCGAGGAAGACCCGCGCCGGCACGAAGGCACGCTCGACCCCCGCCGCCCGCATCAGCCGCGGATCGCGCAGGCAGAGCCGCGCCCGCGGCCCGAGCACCAGGTCCGGCATCGGCCGGCCATGACCGAAGGCCTCCGCGGTGATCCGGGTCAGCGTGGTCTGCTCCTCGGGAGTGACCCCTGACGCGCCGGGATAGATCATCATCGAGCCGACCCAGGTCACCAGCTCGGCGCGCCCGTCCGCGGTCAGCGCACGCATCCCCGGCTGCACGTCCTCGATCGCGACCGGGCCGGCATCGGTCATCACGACCGATCCGCGGGCGAGCGCCGAGAAGGCCTCTTCGAAGAGCGGGATCGCCGGGGCGATGCGGGTCGAGCTGTCGACGTCGCCCGAGGGGGTGAGCCAGCTTGCCTCATAGCGGCGGGTCATCGGCGCGCGGGCGCGCATCGCGGCGGGCTGCGGCGTGGTCGAAAGACCTCGGGCGCCAAGGCCCGTCGGGGAAGATGAAACCGTCTTTGCCGCGGGCGCAAGGCCAGCCGCGGCACGATGGGGATATGACATGCGATCAGCCTTTCGGTCTGGTCACATCTGCGTTGGCCCCCACCGAATGCAGAATGACCCGTCAACCATGCCGGCTTCGGGATCGCAGGTCAAATTCTTGTCGGAATTGCCGCGGGCGGGAGGGCTAATCCCGTTCCGCCGGCTCTGACTGTTTCGTCTTGCCGGAAAAGTCCCCCGAATCACCGGCCTGTAGGGAGGCCTCCGGGCGGGGGCGGCCGACGACCGCCGGAGACCGCCCGATCCGGGCCTTCGGAAGGGATGTCCGAGAGGAATTTGGCCGCGCGCGGCGGCCGGGAGAAGCGCCGCGCGCGGTCCCGGGTCGGGGGGTCCGGCGGGTGGCAGCCCCCCGGCCCGGCCCGGAAATTTCGGGGATCAGCCGGCGCGTTTGGCCGGCGCGATCGCGCGGGGCGCGGTTTGCGCCCGGCGCGCGAGCATTTCGGCGCGGCGCGGCCCGCGGGCCCAGGGCATCGCCACCTCGCATTTGGTGGCTTCGGCGAGGGCCGATTTCATCCAGCGGCGGTTCTTGATCGTGGTCATGGTCTGCTCCTGCCTCGTTGTCCTGCCGATTTGGCGGGCCGGATCTCTGTCCGGATGAGCCTTTATCCCATCGCTTTGCGGCACGGATTGGGCGCTCGCCCATCGAAATGCGAAGCTCCACGCCGGTGCGGCGGGGCGAATGCGGCAGAGCCGATTGTTTCCCAACCGGCCAAAATCAGGGGTTTTTCGGGAAACCTTGCGCCGACGCGCCACAATTATGGCCATTTCGCGGCAGGCCCGCGCGCAATCTCGCCGCAATCAGAGGCGAATCGCCGAGATCAGCCGCCCGTAATCGGCCTCGCCCGCATGAGTCGTGCGGCGATAGGAATAGAATCGCTCGGGGTCGGAATAGGTGCAGTGGCGCGTCCATTCCGCCGAGCCCACCCCGGCCGCACGCAGCCGGTGCAGACCGAAGGCCGGCAAGTCGAACATCGGCCGCCCGTTCGGCCCGCCCGAGAAGAAGCGGCTGTAGTCCGGGTCCTCAATCAGGAACTGATCCATGAAATCATGCCCAACCTCATAGGCGCGCTGCGAGATGCAGGGGCCGATCACCGCGCTAATATTGGCGCGGCGGGCGCCGAGTGCCTCCATCGCCTCCACCGTGGCCTCGAGCACCCCTTCGAGCGCGCCACGCCAACCTGCATGGGCCGCCCCCACCACCCCCGCCGTCCGGTCGGCAAACAGCACCGGCTGACAATCTGCGGTGAGCACGGTCAACAGCAGCCCCGGCGTCGCGGTGACCAGCGCATCGGCCTTGAGCGGCGCCTCGGGCGCGGCCTCGAGCGTCACCACATCGGGCGAATGCACCTGATGCACCCCGGCCATCTGCGCGGGCTCGACCCCCATCGCGGCGGCGACGCGGGCGCGATTGACGGTGACGACCGCGGTCTGATCGCTCGAGCCATGGCCGCAGTTCAGCCCGTGAAACACCCCCGAGGAGGCGCCGCCCTTGCGGGTGAAGAAGCCGTGCGTGACACCGGCCAGCGCCGGAGAGGTCAGGATTTCAAGTGTGCTCGACATGGTCGGATCAAAGCGGATCTGGGCTGGCCGGATCGAAGCCCGGCGGCAGCGGCGCGGTTTCGGGGGTGACCGCGAGGGTCTGGAACAGGTGACCCATTTCCTCGGGGTGGGTCAAGCGGCGATGCGCGGCGATATGCGCTTCGAGCACGGCACCGGCAAGACCGCGCGCAAGCCGCTCGGCCCGGGCCGTGATGCCGAGCCGTTCGAGCAAAACCCCCTGCGGGGTCATCGCACTCGGCCGGGCGCCAGCCGCGCGGGCGGCCGCGGCCAGCGGCTCGAAGGCGACATGGGCGGTCAGATCGGCCGCGCCCGGGTTGACCCAGGGGCTTTCCGGCGCATGGGCGCGCAGGGCCTGAAACGTGTCGCCGAGGCTGCGCCAGTTGCCGTAGTCGATGAAGATCGCGAGGCCGCCGTGCCGCGCGACGCGCTGCGCGACCTCTTCGACGAAGCTCACCGCGCCCGCGCAGATCTCGACCACATCGCCCTCGGCCGTATCCTCCAGCCGCCCCGCGAGGCGCTCGAGCGGAACCGGGGGCGCGAGGCCGGGGGTCAGATGGCCTTCCGCATCGAGCCCCACCTGCCGCTCGGCCCAACCCGCACCGCGGCGCTCGAATTGCCGGATCGGCAGCGCATCGAGGAATTCGTTGGCGACCAGGTAGAGCGGCCCCTCGGGCAGCGTCTCGATCCCATCATGCCAGGTGACGGGGTGCCCGGCGAGGCGCGCGCGCTGCACCGCGCGCAGCGTGGGCGAGGCCTCGATCAGATGGATCTCGGCGGCCTCCTGCATCCCCGGCACCGCCCGGATCGCGCGCAGCATATCGGCCATCAAGGTGCCGCGCCCCGGCCCCGGCTCGACCAGCAGGAAACGCGCGGGCGCGCCCTGATCGAGCCAGACCTGCGCGAGGGCGAGCCCCAGAAGCTCACCGAACATCTGCGAGATTTCCGGGGCGGTGATGAAATCGCCCGTCGCGCCGAAGGGATCACGCGTGGCGTAATAGCCATGCGCGGGGTTCAGCAGGCATTCGGCCATGTAATGGTCGAGCCGCATCGGCCCCTCGGCCGCGATCCGGCGTGCGAGGATCTCGCCCAGAGCGCTCATCTCCCGCGCGCTCACGCCCGGCCCCGCCGGAGCGCGCGGCCGATGAAATAGCCGCCCACCGCGATCATCGGCAGCGACAGGATCTGCCCCATGGTGAGCCCGCCCGATCCGATCTGCAGCGCATAGCCGAGCGGGTTGACGGGCGTGACGAATTGGAGATCGGGCTGGCGCACCAGCTCGATCATCGCCCGCGCGATGCCATAGCCCGCAAGGAAGATGCCCATGATCAGCCCCGGCCGCCGCAAGCCGCCGCGCGCCATCACGAGCCAGAGGAGCGCACCCAGCAGGAGCCCCTCGAGCCCGGCCTCATAGAGCTGCGAGGCATGGCGCGCGCAGGCGCCGTCGATCTGCCCCGCGATGCCATGGCAGGTTTGGGCCTCGGGCACCGGGAAGATCACGCCCCAGGGCGCGTCGGTCGGCCGGCCCCAGAGCTCGGGCTTGATGAAATTCGCGACCCGCCCGAAGAAGAGCCCGATCGGCGCGACGAGCGCCAGCGCATCGGCGAGGCGCAGCGCCGGAATGGCATGGGCGCGCGCGAACCAGAACGCCCCGACGACGACCCCCGCAAAGCCGCCATGGAAGGACATGCCGCCCTCCCAGATCTTCAGCGCCTCGAGCGGATGCTCGAGGTAATAGGCGGGTTGATAGAAGAGCACATAGCCGAGCCGCCCGCCGATCACGACGCCGGCGATAACCGCGGTCAAGAGGTCATCGACCGCCTGCGGGGACATCGGCGGCGTGCCGCCCCAGGCCCCCGGGCGCTTCATCAGCGCCACGATGATCCGCCAGCCCGCGACCAGCCCCGCGATATAGGCCAGCGCATACCAGCGGATCGGCCAGCCGAGGCCGGGGATCACGAAGGCATTCGGGTCGATTGCGGGAAAGGGGATGGCCATCGTCATGCGCTTTTGTTCCGGGCAAGGCGCCCGTCAGGCGGGCAGGCGGATTTGCGCGGCACCCAAACCCGGCCCCGCGACGAAGTCAACCTTGTCTCGGGGCGCGGGGCTGCGCATATAGGGCAAAAGCGCGTGACCCGATACGGAGGCAGCCATGGACGCACCGAACAAGTTCTTCGACGAGATGTCGAAACTCATGACCAATGCGATGGGCGTGGCGCAGGGCGCCAAGACCGAGGCCGAGACGGCGATGAAAAGCTGGATGGATCGCTGGCTCGCCGATCGCGATTTCGTCACTCGCGAGGAATTCGACGCGGTGAAGGCGATGGCCGCCAAGGCCCGCGAGGAGAACGAGGCGCTGAAAGCACGGCTCGATGCGCTCGAGGCGGCAGCGGTCGACAGCAAGGGGTGAGACCTGCCGCACGGTTCGGCCAGATACCAAACCCCGGGGCGCGAGAGATGCGGCCCGGGGTTTTTCATGGCCTGCGGCGCGTGAGTATTTGCGCCAAGAAAAAACAGGCGAATTCAGAGGAGTGTCAGCGCGCGGCGCAGAACCTCGTCGACGCGGGCGCTCATCGGGCGGGCGCGCGCCAGAACCTCGGCCACCGGCACCCATTCGGCGGCGAGCGCATCGTCGGCGGCGCGGGCCTCGCCCTGCGGCGCGCGGCACAGGACCGCGACGAGGTGGTAGTGGAAGGCGACCGCGCCGGCCGCGTCATGGCTGATCGCATCACCCGAGGCGATGATCGGCCCGGGCGTGGCGCTGACGCCGGTTTCCTCGTGCAATTCGCGCAGGGCGGCGGCCTCGACGGTCTCGCCCCAGTCGACCTTGCCGCCCGGAAAGCCCCAGAGCCCGGCATCGGGCGGGTTGGCGCGGCGCACCAGAAGCACCCGCCCGCCGCGCAGCGCGACCGCCAGAACGCCGAGGCGCGGCACGGGGCCTTGCGGCACCGGGCCACTCATGGTGCGGTAAGGGGCAGATCGCCCAGCAGCGCGCCCGCGGGCGTGTAGACGAGCACCCGGTCATCGGCCGTGAGCACCACGATCCGACCCCCGCCCGCCCCCTCGGCGAAGCTGAGCGAGACCGCCCGCGTACCCTCGGGCAGGGTGATCGCGGCGGGCAGTTCGGGCAGGACCGGCGGCGCGGCCCGCAGGCGGATGACAAGCAGCCCCACAATCGCTACAAGCCCAAGGATCATCGTGACCGTGAGCGCGGTGACCAATATCTTGAGAAACCGGATCTCGGGCGGCAGCGGCGGCTCGGGCGCCGGATCGGAAGGCGTCATGTCGGACATGGATCAATTCTCCCCCGGGCAAACCCGTCTTAGCATTGCCATCGAAGACGGCATGACCGAGCGCCTTGATAAGGCCTTGGCGGTCCTTGTGCCAGAGGAAGCGGCGCTCTCGCGCTCGCGGCTGGCCCGGCTCATCGCCGAGGGGGCGGTGACGCGCGAGGGCGTGCCGGTCACCGACCTCAAGACCAAGGTCGCGCCGGGCGAGGTCTATGAGATCGCGCTCGAGGCGCCGCGCCCGGTCGAGACGCAGCCCGAGGATATTCCGCTGAACGTCCTTTGGGAGGATGCCGATCTGATCGTGATCGACAAGCCCGCGGGGATGGTGGTGCATCCCGCGCCCGGCTCGGCCGATGGCACGCTCGTCAATGCGCTTCTGCATCATTTCGGGGGCGCGCTCTCGGGGATCGGCGGCGAGGCGCGGCCCGGCATCGTGCACCGGATCGACAAGGATACCTCGGGGCTGCTGGTCGTCGCGAAATCCGACCGGGCGCATCACGGGCTTGCCGCGCAATTCGAGAAGCACACGGTGCACCGGCATTATCTCGCGGTGGTGCATGGCGTGCCCGATGCGGGCGATCCGCGGTTGCGCGGCACGAAGGGCGTCAGTTTCGAGGGCGGCAATATCCTCAAGATCACCTCGCAGCTTGCCCGCCACAAGACCGACCGGCAGCGGCAGGCGGTGCTGTTCCATGGCGGGCGCCACGCGGTGACGCGCGCCCGCGTGGTCGAGGACTTTGCCGGCGCCGCGGCCTTGGTCGATTGCTGGCTCGAAACCGGGCGCACCCATCAGATCCGCGTGCATATGGCCCATGCCGGTCACGGGCTGATCGGCGATCAGACCTATGGCGGGCGGCGCAAACTGCCCGCGAAGGCGGTGGGCGAGGCCGCCGCCGCCGCGGCCGCAGCCTTCCCGCGTCAGGCGCTGCATGCCGCGACCCTCGGCTTCACCCATCCGGTGAGCGGCGAGGAGCTGAGCTTCACCTCGCCCCTGCCTGCCGATCTCGAGGCGCTGCTGAGCGCCCTGCGCGCGGGATCCTCCGCGCCGTGACCCTGCCCGCCTGGCTCAGCACCTTCGATCTGGGCGTAGCCGCGCATTTCTCGGCGCAGATCGCGGCGCTGGTGCGGGTTTTGCTGCGCTCGGACCGCGAACCGGCGGTGCGCGCGGGCTGGCTCGTGCTGATCTTTACCCTGCCGGTCGCGGGCATCGCGCTCTATCTGCTGATCGGCGAGACGCGCCTCAATCAGCGCGTGGCCCGGCGCCAGCGCGACGCGCTCAACACCCTGCCGCGCCCCGCCCCGGGCGATCCGTCGCGGATGGCGGCGCTCGATCCCGCCTTCCGCCCGGCCTTCGCCCGCGCGGCCTCCGTCAACGGCTTTGCCGTCGCCCAGGGCCCCGCGATCACCCTGCTGGCCGAACCCGAGGACCAGAGCGCCGCGCTGATCGCCGCGATCGAGGGCGCGCGCGAGAGCGTGCATCTGGTCACCTATATCTGGCTCGACGACGCAACCGGCCGCGCGGTCGCCGCGGCGCTCGCCCGCGCGGCCGGGCGCGGTGTGGCGGTGCGCGTGCTCGTCGACGGGCTCGGCGGGCGCAGCTTCATCGACACGCCCGGCTGGCGTGCGATGCAGGCCGCGGGCGCGCAGACGGCCATCGCCTTCCCGTTCCACTGGTGGCTGCTGAAACTGATGTCGAGCCGGATCGACCTGCGCAACCACCGCAAGCTCGTGGTGATCGACGGCGCGACGGCCTTCATCGGCAGCCGCAACATCGCCGACCCGGAGTTCCGCCCCAAGGCGCGCTATGCGCCCTGGATCGATGTGATGCTGCGGATCGAGGGCGCCCCCGCCCGCCAGCATCAGCATATCTTCGCCGCCGACTGGCTGACCCATACCGGCGAGACCCTCGCGCCGTTGCTGGGTACCCCGGAAGCGCCGGAGGCACCCGAGCGGCCCGCCACCGCCGTGGCCTTCGCCACCGGACCGCTCCTCGACAACCGCGGCGTGCCCGACACGTTCCTTGCACTGATCGGCGCGGCCTCGGAGAGCCTGACGATCACCACGCCCTATTTCGTGCCGGGCGAGGCGATCGCCACCGCGCTCCGCGCCGCCGCGATCCGGGGCGTCAGGGTGCGCATCCTCCTGCCGCGGCGTAACGACAGCCGCTTCGTGGGCTTCGCCTCGCGCAGCTATTACCCCGCCTTGACCGAGGCCGGGGTGGAGATCCACGAGCACGGGCCCGGCCTTCTGCACGCGAAAACCCTGCTCGCCGACGGGCGCGTCGCGCTGATCGGCTCGGCCAACCTCGACCGGCGCAGCTTCGAGCTGAACTATGAAAATGTCGTGCTGGCCGAGGATGCCACGCTTGCCCGCGATCTCGCCGCCCTTCAGGCGCGCTGGATCGCGCAATCGCGCCGGGTCGATCCCGAGGCCGTCGCCCGCTGGCGCTGGCCGCGGCGACTGATCGACAATCTGATCTCGATCCTCGCGCCGGTGCTCTGAGCCCCTGAACCGATCCGTTCAAATTTACGTCAATTCCGCTTGCGAGCGGAGGGAAAGGCGCCCATCCTCGTAATAGCCTTGAGAAGGCCGGGTTGAATCCGGCCGCACCGCCCCCATATCCGGGGGCCGATCACGAGGAAAGGACACGATGTCGAGTTACGCCAATCTTCCGGCCCCGAGCCCCGAACAGGGCCTCAACCGCTATCTGCAGGAGATCCGGAAGTTCCCGCTTCTGGAACCGGAAGAGGAATACATGCTCGCCAAGGCCTGGGTGGACCATCAGGACCCCGAGGCCGCGCATCGGCTGGTGACCTCGCATCTGCGGCTCGCGGCCAAGATCGCGATGGGATATCGCGGTTACGGCCTGCCGCAGGCCGAGGTGATCTCGGAGGCGAACGTCGGCCTGATGCAGGCGGTCAAACGCTTCGACCCGGAAAAGGGGTTCCGGCTGGCCACCTATGCGATGTGGTGGATCCGCGCCGCGATTCAGGAATATATCCTGCGTTCGTGGTCCCTCGTGAAGCTCGGCACCACCTCGGCGCAAAAGAAGCTGTTCTTCAACCTGCGCAAGGCGAAATCGCGGATCGGCGCCTATGAGGACGGCGATCTGCGCCCCGAGAATGTCGCCAAGATCGCGCATGATCTGAACGTCACCGAGGATGAGGTGATCTCGATGAACCGCCGCCTGTCGGGGGGCGATGCCTCGCTCAACGCGCAGGTCGGCTCGGCCGAGGGCGACGGCTCGACGCAGTGGCAGGACTGGCTCGAGGACGAGGATGCCGATCAGGCCGAAGCCTATGCCGAGGCCGACGAGCTCGAGGCGCGGCGCGCGATGCTGACCGCGGCGATGGATGTGCTGAACGAACGCGAGCGCGACATCCTGATGCAGCGCCGGTTGCGCGACGAGCCGGTGACGCTCGAGGAGTTGTCCTCGCAATATGACGTCTCACGCGAGCGGATCCGGCAGATCGAGGTCCGCGCCTTCGAAAAGCTGCAGGAACGGATGCGGGTTCTCGCCCGCGACAAGGGAATGGCGATTCCGCGCTGACGCGCGGGGCGGCATGGCGATTCCGCGCCGATGCGCGGGGCCCGCGCCCGGGAGGTACGCGCCCCTGCGGACGGTCGCGCCTCCGCGCCGATCACGGGCAGGCGGCGAGCCCTTCGCGAAAGGCCTTGGCCAGCGCCCGCGCCTCCTCTTGCGTCGCAGCGGGAAGGGTCCACTCCGCGGGGAGCTTGACGTTTCCCTTGTAGAATTCCATCGCCCCGGGCGCGCTCCGGGAGCGCCTGTTTTCCGTCATCAACACCACCGTCATCGGCGGCGGCAGATCGCGCAGGGCTTGCATGAAATCGGTGAATTCGCGCACGTGTTCCGGCGTCGTCCCACCTCCGGGCTCTTGCTGGAGGCTGAAGGCGATTTCCCCCCGGGGCCGGTCCAGTCGTGCGCGCAGCCGCGCGTCATCCAATCCCAGCAGCAGATCGGGCGAACCCCATGGCCGCCCCGAACCATCGCCCGCGCGCCGGGCCAGCAGCTCGGGTGTGATCTGGGTGCCCTCAGGTAGCGGCGCGAAGCGCGCGGGCAACGCCGCGACAAGACGGGTCGCACTCTCGAGCATCGCGGCAGTTACCGGCTTGCGCCGCAGGGTGAGCGTGCCACCCGTCGCCCCCGCCTCGTCAATCATGAACTGGGCCAGATCGACGCGCAGCAGGACCAACCCCGAGCTGTCCCTGTCCTCGGCGCGGATCTCGACCTCGAGCTGGCATCCCTTCAGCGAGACCCGGCCTCCCTTCGCGGCCGGATCCCCCGAACGCAGCGCTCGCCCGAGCAGCGCCTCGAGCCCGTTGCCGCGCGCCGGCGCGCCCATCAAGACCGCGGCCGCAAGGGTCAGCACTGCACCTGCGCCGATCAGGCCGGCCAGAACGGAAACACGCATTCAAAATCTCCCGTCGTCAATCAGATGCGGGCAAAATATCCGCGCCTGCCCGGCGACACTCCACCCCGCGAACGGCATTTGCAAGCGCGTCGTCCCCGCCCCGCCCCCACGACTTGTCCACACCGCCCCGGCGCGGCTAGAGTTTCCCGGATCCAGAAGGAGTTTCCCATGCGCGCGATGACCTTCGGCATTCTCGGCGCCTCGAACTTCGCGCTCAAACGGATGGCCCCCGCGATGCAGGTCGCGCGCGGCGTGCATCTGACAGCGCTGGCGACGTCGACCCCCGGCAAGGCCGCGCCCTTCGCCGATCTGGCTCCGGGGCTGCGGGTGCATGCCAGCTACGAGGCGCTGCTTGCCGATCCGGCGATCGAAGCGGTCTATATCCCGCTGCCGAACCCGCTGCATGTCGACTGGTCGATCCGCGCGCTCGAGGCCGGCAAACATGTGCTCTGCGAGAAACCGCTCGCGCTCTCCGCCGATGCGATCGACCCGCTGATCGCCGCACGCGACCGCAGCGGGCTCTTCGCGGCCGAGGCCTATATGATCGTGCATCACCCGCAATGGCATCAGGTCCGCGACTGGCTCGATGAGGGCGCGATCGGACGCCTGCGCCATGCTGATACGGTCTTCACCTTTCACAACCCCGATCCCGGCAATATCCGCAACCGCGCCGAGGGCGGCGGCTCGATCCCCGATATCGGGCCCTATGCCTATTCCTCGATCCGCTTCGCCGCCCGTGCCGAACCCGTCGCCCTGCGCACCACGATCCGGCGCGAGGACGGACTCGAGGTCTTCGCGCAGGTGACCGGCGAGATGGAGGGGCCGCAGGGGCGCTTCAGCTTTGGCGCGATGACCTCGATCCGGCTGCACGACCGGCAGGAGGCCTGCTTTCAGGGCGATCGCGGCCTGATCCGCGTCCACGCCCCCTTTGCCGCCAATGTCGGCGGCGAGGCGGTGGTGACGCTCCTGCGCGACGGCGCACCGGAAACCGTGATGCGCTGGCCCGGGCTCAACCAATATGTCCTGCAACTCGAGGCCTTCGTGGCGCATGTGCGCGAGGGCGCGCCCTACCCCTGGACACTGGAAGACGCGCGCAAGGCGCAGGAGATGATCGACCGGGTGCGCGCGGCGGAGGTCGGGAGTTAGGGGCGCTGCCCCTCTGCGCCTGCGGCGCATTCACCCCGGGATATTTGGACACAGATGATGGGAAAAGACCCTGTTCATCATCTGTGCCGAAATATCCCGGGGGGAGTCCGAAGGACGGGGGGCGGCGCCCCCCCTGCCCGGCCGGACGACAGCGCTCAGGCCAGTTTCGCGATCCGGTCTTCGAGCACGTCGAAGGGCACACCCGGCTCGTCCTTGGCGCAGCGGATCACCAGCGAGGTCTTGACGCTCGCCACATTCTCGGCGGGCGTCAGCTCGCCCATCAGGAAATTCTGGAAGGTGCTCAAATCGGGCGCGGTGCATTTCAGCACGAAGTCGATCTCGCCGTTCAGCATGTGACACTCGCGCACCAGCGGCCAGGACCGGCAGCGCGCCTCGAAGGCGCTCAGATCCGCCTCGGCCTGGCTCTGCAGCCGCACCATGGCGAAGACCTGCACCTCGAAGCCCAATTCGCGCGGGTTCACATCGGCATGATAGCCGCGGATATAACCGGCCTCCTCGAGCGTGCGCACCCGGCGCAGACAGGGCGGCGCCGAGATGCCCACGCGCTTGGCCAACTCGACGTTGGTCATCCGACCGTCGGCCTGAAGCTCGGCCAGAATTTTCCGGTCGATCTCGTCAAGCTTCGTGCTGGCCATACTACCCTCCGCAATTGCCGCGAAACTTACCCGCGGACCGCGACGGGCGCAATAATATTTCGCGCGAGGCGAGACAAGAGCAATACAGACCTGACATCGCAGCAAGGGGGCCTTTCGTCGCGGGCCAATCCAGGGGCTTTTCCCGCGCGCCCCTGCCCCCTATATGTCTGGACCGGATCCCAAGACGAAAGAGGTGCGCCATGGCCGAGACGAAGACGACGAAAGTGCTGATCATCGGCTCTGGGCCTGCCGGCTATACCGCCGCGGTCTATTCGGCGCGCGCCATGCTCGAGCCGGTTCTGGTGCAGGGCCTGCAGCCCGGCGGGCAGCTCACTATCACCTCGGACGTCGAGAACTGGCCCGGCAAGACCGAGGTTCAGGGCCCCGATCTGATGGCGCAGATGGAAGAGCACGCCCGCGCCATGGGCACCGAGATCATCGGCGACTACATCACCTCGGTCGATCTCTCCGCCCGCCCCTTCGTCGCACTGGGCGATTCGGGCACGCGCTACGAGGCCGATGCGCTGATCCTCGCCACCGGCGCCCAGGCGCGCTGGCTCGGCCTGCCGTCGGAGGAGAAGTTCAAGGGCTTCGGCGTCTCGGCCTGCGCGACCTGCGACGGGTTCTTCTATCGTGGCAAGGAAGTGGTCGTGATCGGCGGCGGCAACACGGCCGTGGAAGAGGCGCTGTTCCTGACCAATTTCGCCTCGAAGGTCACCGTGGTGCACCGCCGCGACAGCTTCCGCGCCGAGAAGATCATGCAGGACCGGCTCTTTAAGAACCCCAAGATCGAGGTGGTCTGGAACGTCACCGTGGAAGAGATCCTCGGCACGGAGGCACCGCTGGGCGTGACCGGGGTCAAGGTGAAGAACGTGCAGAGCGGCGCCGAAAGCGTGATCCCCTGCGACGGGTTCTTCGTGGCGATCGGCCATGCGCCGGCCTCCGAACTCGTCAAGGATCAGCTGACGCTGCATCACGGCGGTTACGTCAAGGTCGAGCCGGGCAGCACCCGGACCTCGGTTGAGGGGGTCTTCGCCGCCGGGGATCTCACCGATCACACCTATCGTCAGGCGGTGACCTCGGCGGGCATGGGCTGCATGGCCGCGCTCGATGCCGAGCGCTGGCTCGCCGAACAGGACTGATTTCATTTCGCGGCCGCCTGGCGCCCCGGCGCCGGGCGGTCCCCCGCGCCCTGCACAGGGCTCGTGGAGAAATTCGATCCATTTTCGCGTCTGGGAGAGGATTGTTGATCCATAGTCGCGCATTTTTCCGCCGTCGCGGCCTTTTTGCGTGCTTTTCGTTCTCCAGTTCTTGAAACGATCACATTTTCCGCGTTAAGCCCGCCTAAGTCGGGCCTCGGGCCCACCGTTTGCATAAGGTTTCAGAGATGCCCCTTCCCAATCTCGCTCCGATCCCGGAACTCTACGTTTCCTACGAATCCGCCCAGAAGCTGAAGATCGAGGCTGGCAATCTCGTGTCCTGGGATCTGACCCCGCGTCAGATCTGCGACCTCGAACTGTTGATGAACGGCGGCTTCTACCCGCTGAAGGGCTTCCTGAGCGAGGCCGATTACGACGGCGTCGTCGACAATATGCGTCTGGCCGACGGCAGCCTCTGGCCGATGCCGATCACCCTCGACGTGAGCGAGAAATTCGCCGAAGGGATCGAGCCGGGAACCGATATCGCGCTGCGCGACCAGGAAGGCGTGATCCTCGCGATCCTGTCGGTCACCGACAAATGGGTGCCGAACAAGGCGAAAGAGGCCGAGAAGGTCTTCGGTGCCGACGATCTGGCCCATCCGGCGGTGAACTATCTGCACAACACCGCGGGTGCGGTCTATCTGGGCGGCCCGATCACCGGTATCCAGCAGCCGGTGCATTACGACTTCAAGGCCCGCCGCGACACCCCGAACGAGCTGCGCGCCTATTTCCGCAAGCTCGGCTGGCGCAAGATCGTGGCGTTCCAGACCCGTAACCCGCTGCACCGCGCGCACCAGGAACTGACCTTCCGCGCCGCGCGCGAGGCCGAGGCGAACCTGCTGATCCATCCGGTCGTCGGCATGACCAAACCGGGCGACGTGGACCACTTCACCCGCGTGCGCTGCTATGAGGCAGTGCTCGACAAATATCCGTCCTCGACCACGACGATGAGCCTGCTGAACCTCGCCATGCGCATGGCGGGCCCGCGCGAGGCGGTCTGGCACGGGCTCATTCGCGCCAACCACGGCGTGACGCATTTCATCGTCGGCCGCGACCATGCCGGCCCCGGCAAGAACAGCCAGGGCAAGGATTTCTACGGCCCCTACGATGCGCAGGAGCTGTTCAAGAAATACGAATCCGAAATCGGCGTGACCATGGTCGACTTCAAGCACATGGTCTATGTGCAGGAGAAGGCGAGCTATTATCCCGCGAACGAAGTGCCCGAAGGCGGCACCGTTCTGGATATCTCGGGCACCGAACTGCGCCGCCGTCTGCGCGAAGGCCTCGACATCCCGGAATGGTTCAGCTTCCCCGAAGTGGTGACCGAGCTGCGCCGCACCTCGCCGCCGCGCGCCAAGCAGGGCTTCACCGTCTTCTTCACCGGCCTCTCGGGCTCGGGCAAGTCGACGATCGCGAACGCGCTGATGGTCAAGCTGATGGAGATGGGCGGGCGTCCGGTGACGCTTTTGGATGGCGATGTGGTGCGTAAACACCTCTCGTCGGAGCTCGGGTTCTCGAAAGAGCACCGCGACATCAACATCAAGCGGATCGGCTATGTCGCTTCGGAGATCACCAAGAACGGCGGCATCGCGATCTGCGCGCCGATCGCGCCCTATACCGCGACCCGCCGCGCTGTGCGCGAGATGATCGAGGCCTATGGCGCCTTCGTCGAGACCCATGTCGCGACCCCGATCGAAGAATGCGAGAGCCGCGACCGCAAGGGCCTCTACAAGCTCGCGCGCGAAGGTAAGATCAAGGAATTCACCGGGATCTCGGATCCCTATGAAGCCCCCGAAGCGCCCGAGCTGCGCGTCGACACCACCGGCGTCGATGTCGATCACTGCGCGCATCAGGTGATCCTGAAGCTCGAAGCGATGGGCCTGATCAAGGCCTGATCGGTCTTCGCTCCGGAAGAACGAACGCCCCGGTCCCGGCCGGGGCGTTTTTCGTTGCCGTGGAAAGGGGGCCCTGCCCCCTCGCCCGTGCCGGGCTCACCCCCGGGATATTTTCATCAGGTTGAAGACCCGACCTGCTTTCAACCTGACTGAAATATCCCCGGGGGGCTTTGGGGGGCAGACAGCCCCCGGCGCGGCCAGCCCGGAGGCGGCGCACATCTCAGGGCGCGGGCGTTTCGCCCTCCAACACCTGCGCATAGACCGGACGATCGACATTCGCCCCCGACAGGATCAGCCCGACCTTGCGGCCCTTGAGACCGTCCTTTTCCTGCATGGCAAGCGCCAGCGCTGCGGCGCCGGCCCCTTCGGCGAGGTTATGCGTCGCGCGGTAGTAAAGCCGGATCGCCTCGGCGATCTCGTCGTCGCTCACTGCGCCCAGATGGTGCGATCCGGGGCCATAGATCGCCAGCGCCTCGGCCACCGGCACCCGCACCGCCATCCCGTCGGCGAAGGTGCGCGCGGCATTGGTGGGCACGACATGCCCCGCCGCGACCGAGCGCAGCGCCCCATCCGCCCCGGTCGAGACCACGCCCACCACCTCGGTTTTCAACCCCAGCGCATCGCGCGCCGCGATCACCCCGCAGATGCCCGAGCCGCAGCCGATCGGCACATAGACGCGATCGAGATCGGGATGGGCACGGAAGAGCTCGAGCCCGTAGGTCGCCACGCCGCGCACCAGTTCGCGGTGAAAGGGCGGCACCGGGAAGAGCGGCTCGGTCTCGGCCAGACGCATCGCCTCGTCCTTGGCCTCGTCGAAATCGGCGCCATGTTCGATCAGCTCCGCGCCATAGGCGCGCATCGCAGCGTTCTTCTCGACCGAATTGCCATGCGGCACGACGATCTTGGCGCGCAAGCCCAGTGCGGTGGCGGCGCGCGCCTGGCTCTGGCCATGATTGCCGCGGGTGGCGGTGATCACGCCCTGCATCTCGGGGTGGGTGCGGGTGAGCCAGTCCATGAAGGTCACGCCGCCGCGCACCTTGAAGGCGCCGGTGGGGGCGTGATTCTCGTGTTTGACGATGACCCGGGCCGCACCCAGCGCCTCGGCCAGAAGCGGCCAGTCGAGCGCCGGGGTGGGCGGCACATGGCCGTGGACGAGGCTGGCAGCCGCGTCGAGTTCGGGTTCGGTAAAAAGCATCTGGGCCTCCTTGTGAGGCCAGAGTGGCAAGAAAAAAGGGCGGCGCAAAGCCGCCCTTTGTCCGGGTCACAATTCGGGGTGCCGCGCCGGCTCAGTGCACGTTGACCGGCGCCATATCGTTGTCGCGCGCCAGCGCGAAGGCCATCCAGCGATCCTTGACCAAAGCGATCCGTTCGCCATTCGCGTCATGCAGCGCATAGATGCGCTTGAGACCCGCCGCCTGTTCCTGCACCTCGGCGGGCAGGTCGGCCACCTCGACCGGGCGGACATAGACGATCTTGCCGGCTTCATGGGCCTCGGTCTCGTCATGCTCCGTCTCGAAATCGTATTTCACATCCATCGAACGCCCTCCTTATCTCAGCTCTTGCGGATCGGGATCGTCTGCACCACCGGCTCGGGCTGCGCCCGGCGCAGGTCGATGTGCAAAAGCCCGTTTTCCAGCGCGGCGCCCGCCACCTCGACGCCATCGGCGAGCACGAAGCTGCGCTGAAAGGCGCGGGCGGCGATGCCGCGATGCAGGAAGATCCGCTCGCCCATGTCCTCGGCCTGACGGCCGCGGATGACGAGCGCGCGATCCTCCATCGTGATCGCAAGATCATCCTCGGCGAAGCCCGCGACGGCCAGCGTGATGCGGAAGGCGTCAGGCGCGGATTGTTCGATATTATAGGGCGGATAGGCGTCGGAGCCGGATTTTGCAGTCCGCTCGACGAGCCGTTCGAGCTGGTCGAAGCCCAGCAGGTAGGGATGCGCCCCAAAGCTCAGTTTCGTCATCGGCATGTCCTTCAGCAAGCGACAGCTTCGGGCCCCGGTCGCGGCAACCCGTGTTCCGAATATGGGAAGCCCCGCGCCCGGCCGCAAGAGGGGCTTGTTAACCCTTTGCCGCGAAGCGGGACGAAAAATCACACTGCAACGCGCGGAAATCGCTATATTAACTTTCACCCCCGCCCGAGTCGCAGTCGGGGGGCGGAGAAGCCTGCCGCAGACAGGCCGGAACCCGGAACGAGGCCGATCGGATGCAGGACATGAACGCCCATATCGAGATGAGCCACGAGGATGTGCTGCGCGTGAAGCTCGAGGTGCTGCGGCGCGAGCACCGCGATCTCGACGAGGCGATCCATGCGCTCTCGGAATCGGGGCACGCCGATCAGTTGCGGCTGGTGCGGCTCAAGAAGCAAAAGCTCGCCCTCAAGGATCAGATCGCGCGGGTCGAGGATCAGCTCACCCCCGACATCATCGCCTGAGCGGGCCCCGCGCGGCCCCTGCCCTCTTGCCCGCACGGCCCGCGCGCCTATAGTGCGCGCTCCATTGGCAGAGGGGCGAAAATGGGCGTGAAAGTGGGAATCATCATGGGCAGCCAGTCGGACTGGCCCACGATGCGCGAGGCGGCGACGGTGCTCGACGAGCTGGGCGTGGCCTATGAAAAGAAGATCGTTTCCGCCCATCGCACCCCGGACCGGCTCTGGACCTATGGCAAGACCGCGGCCGAGCGGGGCCTGCATGTGATCATCGCGGGCGCAGGCGGCGCGGCGCATCTGCCGGGCATGATGGCCTCGAAAACCCGGGTGCCGGTCATTGGCGTGCCGGTGCAGACCCGCGCGCTTTCGGGCGTCGACAGCCTCTATTCGATCGTGCAGATGCCCAAGGGCTTTCCGGTCGCCACCATGGCAATCGGGGCCGCGGGCGCGGCCAATGCCGGGCTGATGGCGGCCGGCATCCTCGCGATCAGCGACCCGGAGCTTGCCGCCCGGCTCGATGCCTGGCGCGAGGCGCTCTCGGCTTCGATCCCTGATGAACCGGCCGATGAGTGAGGGCGCGATGGTCGAGATGCTCCCCCCCGGCTCCACGATCGGCATTCTGGGCGGCGGCCAACTGGGCCGGATGCTCTCGGTCGCGGCGAGCCGTCTTGGTCTGAAATGTCACATTTTCGAGCCCGGCGCCGCCCCTCCGGCGAGCCATGTGGCAGAAAAAGTGATAACGGCACCCTATGAGGACGAGGCCGCCCTGCGCGAATTCGCGGCGGGCGTGGACGTCATCACCTATGAATTCGAGAATATCCCGACCTCGGCGCTCGACCTGCTCGAGAGCCTGCGGCCGATCCGCCCGGGGCGGGCCGTGCTGGCGGTCAGTCAGGACCGGATCCTCGAGAAGAGCTTCCTGAACGAGATCAGTCTGGCGACCGCGCCCTGGGCAGAGGTGACCGATGCCGCGAGCCTCGAGGCGGCAATCGCGAAAATCGGCACGCCCGGCGTGCTCAAGACCACGCGGCTCGGCTATGACGGCAAGGGCCAGGCGCGGATCATGGCGCCCGGCGATGCACCTGCGGCGCTTGCCGCGATGGGCGGGGCGACGGCGGTTCTGGAAGGGTTCATCGACTTCTCGCTCGAAATCTCGGTGATCGCGGCGCGCGGGCTCGACGGCTCGGTTTCCTGCTTCGACCCGGGCGAGAACGTGCACCGTGACGGCATCCTGCACACCACGACCGTTCCGGCAAAGATCGGCCCGAGCCTGCGCTCGGATGCGGTGCTGATCGCGGCACGAATCCTCAATGCGCTCGATTATGTCGGCGTCATGGGGGTTGAGCTGTTCGTGACGCCGGGCGGATTGCTCGTCAACGAAATCGCGCCGCGGGTCCACAACTCGGGGCACTGGACGCAGGCCGGGTGCGTCGTCGACCAGTTCGAGCAGCATATCCGCGCCGTGGCGGGCTGGCCCTTGGGCGATGGGTCGCGCTACGCCGATGTCGAGATGCTGAACCTGATCGGCGACGACGTGCTGCGCGTGCCGGAGTTTGCGCGCACCAAGGCCACGCAGATCCATCTCTATGGCAAGGCCGAGGCCAAGCCCGGGCGCAAGATGGGGCATGTGAACCGCGTGCTTTGAGCGCCGGGGCTCTGCCCGTCGCCGATCGAGCTCGGACCGATGGCGCCCAATCGGCGACCCCGGGATATTTGAACACAGATGACAAGCCCGGGCTCGGCTCATCATCTGTGCAGAAATATCCCGGGGTGAATGGGCCGCAGGCCCAGAGGGGCAGAGCCCCTACCCCCGCCGCAACGACAGCGCAATCCCGCCCAGAACAACGCCCGCGGCGACCCAGAAGCGCGGCCCCGGCACCTCGCCCAGAAGGGCCGCACCGCCCAGCGCCGCGAGCACCGGCACCGAAAGCTGGGCGACGGCGGCGAGGCTCGGCGCGAGGCGCGGCACCACCGCATACCAAAGGGCATAGCCCATCCCCGAAGTGACCGCGCCCGACAGGAGCGCGGGCCAGATCCCCCAGTTGACCGCCGGCAACGGGCCGCGCAGCGCAAGCCAGATCCCCGCCGGGATCAGCGCGAGGGTGAAATTGACCGCAGTGGCGGCCAGCGCATCGCCCGCCCGGCGGCCGTTGAGCGAATAGAGCCCCCAGCCAAAGCCGCCAAGAACCATCAGCGCGGCCCCCAGCGGATCGACCCGCAGGTTCGCACCCGGCGCGATCAGCAGGATCAGACCGCCGAAGGCCATCGCCGCCCCGATCCAACGCCAACGCCCGGGCCGCTCACCGAAGAGGAGGCCCGCGGCGAACATCGTGATCTGCACCGCGCCGAACAGGATCAGCGCCCCGATCCCCGCATCAATGCGCTCGTTCGCAAGGGTGAAGCCGAGAATGTAGAGAAAAAGGCTCGCCATGCCCGCCCCCGCCACCCCGGGCGCGAGCCGCAGCGCCGCGCCCCCGCGCAGGGTCAAGGTCAGGACAAGGAGCACCGCCGAACCGGCCGCCAGCCGGATCGCCCCGGCCAGTGCAGGATCAAGCCCAGCCACCCCCACCGCCATCCGGTTCAGCACCGAATTCGCGGCAAAGGCGATCATCACGAGGCAGGTCAAAAGAAAAAGGCGCATGGGCCATGCTTTGCGCGACCGATGCGCCCTTGCAATAGGATTTAGGTCGGGCCTCAGCCCTGCGAATAGAGACCTTCGTAGATCGGCACCAAGGTATCCGTCTCAAAGAGCGAGCTGACCGAGGTTCCCGACCAGGTGTTGAGGATCGCCTGGGCAAACATCGGTGCGGTCGGCACGATACGGATATTCGGGCAGGCTTTCACCGCATCGGTCGGCTCGATCGAATCGGTGATCACCAGCGATTTCATCACCGATTTGGTGACGCGCTCGACTGCCGGGCCCGAGAGAACGCCGTGCGAGATATAGGCGTGAACCTCGGTCGCGCCGTGCTCCATGAGCAGGTCGGCGGCCTTGCAGAGCGTGCCCGCGGTGTCGACCATGTCGTCGACGATGATGCATTTCTTGCCCTTCACGTCGCCGATCACGGTCATGCCCGCAACCTCGCCCGCCTTCTCGCGGCGCTTGTCGACGATCGAGAGCGGCGCCTCGATCCGCTTGGCCAGCTCGCGCGCGCGGGCCACGCCGCCGACGTCGGGCGAAACCACCATCAGGTCATCCATCTGCCCCTTGAAATGGTGCTTGATGTCGAGCGCGAAGACCGGCGAGGCATAGAGGTTGTCCACCGGAATGTCGAAGAAGCCCTGGATCTGCGCCGCGTGCAGGTCGAGCGTGAGCACCCGGTCGATGCCCGCCTCGGTCAGCAGATTGGCGACCAGCTTGGCCGAGATCGGGGTGCGGGCCTTGGCGCGGCGGTCCTGACGGGCATAGCCGAAATAGGGGATCACCGCGGTAATGCGATCGGCCGAGCTGCGCTTGAGCGCGTCGGTCATGATCAGCAGTTCCATCAGGTTGTCGTTCGCCGGGTTCGAGGTCGGCTGGATGATATACATATCCTCGCCGCGGACGTTCTCGTAGACCTCGACGAAGATCTCCTGATCGTTGAAGCGCTCGACGCGGGCGTCGACCAGCCCCACCGACATGCCCCGATGCATCGACATCCGCCGCGCGATGGCTTGCGCCAGCGGCTTGTTGGCATTGCCGGCGATCAGTTTGGGTTCGGTCATGGCGGGCATCGGGTCACCTATCTGAAGGCCGGGGAGGTCGGCGGATTCGCGAAGATTGCGCCTGCCTTAGCACCGGGCTAGCCTCCCCGCAAACCTCACGCGCGCAGGAAAGTCCGCAATGGCACATATCGACTACTTTTTCTCGGTCTTCAGCCCCTGGACCTATCTCGCGGGCGACCGGCTGGAGCGGATCGCCGAGAAACATGGCGCCTCCATCACCTATAAGCCGCTCGACCTGATGGCGCTGTTTGATCGCACCGGGGGCACGCGGCCCGCGGCGCGGCACCCCAACCGGCTGCTTTATCGCACGCAGGAGCTGACGCGCTGGTCAGGGCATCTGGGGATGGAGATGAACCTCAAACCCACCGGCTACCCGCCCAATCCCGCCCCGGCCTCTTACGCGGTGATCGCGGCGCAGGCGGCGGGGGGCGGCGATCTGGGCGGGCTCGTGCGATCGATCCTGCGCGCGGTCTGGGTCGAGGATCGCAACATCGCCGAGGATGAGGTGATCCGCGCGGCGCTCGAGGGCAACGGCTTCGACGGCGCGCTCGTCACCTCGGGGCTCTTCACCGGCGCCGTCGCCTATGAAAAGAACCTCGAGGAGGCGGTCGAGCGCGGCGTCTTCGGATCACCCTTCTACATCGTGCGCGAGAGCGACGAGCGGTTCTGGGGCCAGGACCGGCTCGAGTTTCTCGACCGGCATCTGGGCAGGCTCTGATGGCACTCGAAGAGCGCTACAGCGTGGCCACTCATGCGCAGGTGATCGGCACGGGCGAACGGCCCGCGCTGGCAATCCACTGCATGCTCGGCACGTCGGAGATGTGGGCGCCGACGCTCGCGCCCTTGGGCGACCGGATCGCCGCCACCGCCTTCGATCTGCCCGGCCATGGCCGTTCGGGCGACTGGGACGCGGACGACGCCGCACCCGGCGCCTATCAGACGCTCGCGACGCGCATTGCGGCGAGCTTCATCGATCGGCCCGTCGATCTGATCGGCCACAGCTTCGGCGCCTCGGTCGCGCTGCGTATTGCGGTGGGAGCGCCGCAGGCGGTGCGCTCGCTCACGCTGATCGAACCGGTGCTGTTTGCAGCGGTGAAGGACGGCCCCGAATGGACCGATCTGCGCCCGCATCAGGATCATCTGGAAGAGCTTCTGGCAGAGGGCCAATACGAAGAGGCGGCGCGGCGCTTCATGCGCGACTGGGGCACCGGGCAAAGCTGGGAGAGCCTGCCCGAACGGCACCGCGCGCGGTTCGTGGCACAGATGCCGATCGTGGCCAATGTGACGCCCGCGAACTTCGAGGACCCGGGCCGGATCACGCGCGAAGGCGGCTTCGAGGGGATCGAGGCGCCCGTCATGCTGATCCATGGCGACGCGAGCCCGCCGATCGTGGCGCGCGTCTGCGAGGCGATCGCGGCGCGGCTCCCGGATGTGGGCACGGCCTGCGTGCCGGGCGCGGGGCATATGCTGCCGCTGACCCATGCGGCGCAGGTGAGCGAGCTGATCGGGATCAACCTCGAGCGGAGCTGAAAGCTGGGATCGCGGACCGGGGGCCAGCCCGTCGGGGCAGTGCCCCGCCCCCCCGGGATATTTCGATCAGGTTGAAGCGCAGGCTGTGGCTTTCAACCTGACCCCAATATCCCGGGGTGAATGGGCCGCAGGCCCAGAGGGGCAGAGCCCCTTTGCTCACGCCTGCAGATGCCCGAGGAAGGCGTCGATCTCGGCCTCGGTCGTGGCCCAGCTACAGACGAGACGCGCCGCGAGCGGCTCCTCGCCCGGGCCTTTGAGCGACTGATCGAAGGGCCAGAGATAGTAATGCGCGCCGGCCTCCTGCGCGCGGCGATGGGCCTCGCGCGGGAAGGCGGCGAAGACGGCATTGGCCTCGGTCGGATGCACGAGATGGGCGCCGGGCGCCGCAGCGATCCCCTCGGACAGACGCGCCGCCATCGCATTGGCATGGCGCGCGAGATCGAGCCAGAGATCGCCCGCGAGCCAGACGAGCATCTGCGCCGCAAGGAAGCGCTGCTTCGAGAAGAGATGGCCGCCGCGCTTGCGCATCAGCTCGAACTCCCAGCCGCGGTCGGGATCGAAGATCACCACTGCCTCGACCCCCATGCAACCGCCCTTGGTGCCGCCGAGGCTGAGCACATCGACCCCCGCCTTCCAGGTCGCCTCGGCCGGGGTGCAGCCCAGGGTCGCCAGCGCATTGGCGAAACGCGCGCCGTCCATATGGACCGGCAGCCCCCAGCGATGGGCGAGCCCCGCCAGCTCGCGCACCGCCTCGGGTTGATATACTGTGCCCGCCTCGGTCGCATTGGTCACCGAGAGCATCCCGCGCTGCACGTTGTGCACGCCCGCGCGCCCGGTATGGGTGATCGCCCGCTCGAGCCCCGCGGGGTCGATCCGGCCATGCGCGCCATCGACCAGAACGAGCTTGGCGCCGCCCGTGTAGAACTCGGGCGCGCCGCATTCATCCTCTTCGATATGGGCGTTGCGATGACAAAAGACCGCGCCCCAGGGCTCGGTCAGGAGCCCGCAGGCGAGCGCATTCGCGGCCGTGCCGGTGCCCACGAGATAGACCGCCGCCGAGGGCGCCTCGAAAAGCTCGCGGATCCGGTCGCGCACGGCGAGCGTCAGCGGATCCACGCCATAAGAGGGCGCATGGCCCGCATTGGCGGCGCTGAGCGCCTCGAGCACCTGCGGCGCGACCCCTGCGGTATTGTCGGAGGCGAAATTCATCCCAGATCCTCGATCACGTAATTTTCCCAGTCTTCCTCGGGCACACTCGCCTCGGACACAGTCCAGCCGCGCACCGATTGCCCCGCCTCGTGGATCGTCTCATGTGAACCCGAGATCAGATAATGCCACGGCTCGAGCGGCTTGCCCTCGTGGCGCAGCCGATAGGCGCAGCTCCGCGGCATCCAATAGGCGATCTCCTTGATCGACTTCGGCGTCAGGCGCACGCATTCGGGCACGAAATCGCGCCGGTTCTCATAGGACATGCAGCGGCAGGTCTCGCCATCGAGCAACCGGCAGGCGACGCGGGTGAATTCGAGCTCGCCCGTGTCCTCGTATTCGAGCTTGTTGAGACAGCATTTGCCACAGCCGTCGCAGAGCGCCTCCCATTCCGCGGGCGTCAGTTTCGCCAGTGGCAGGGTCCAGAATTCGGGGCGAAGGGTGCTCATTGACCAAGCCTAGCGGATGCGGGGAATTTGGAAAGGGGGCAGGCTCAGGCGGCGAGGATTTCGCGCGCCCGCGCGCAATCGGCCGCCATCTGATCCATCAGCGCGGGCAGGCCGTCGAATTTCAGCTCGGGGCGCAGGTAATCGACAAGCGCAATCGAGAGGTGCTGACCATAGAGATCGCCCTTGAAGTCGAAGATATAGGTTTCGAGGTTGGGGGCGTTCTCGCCGAACATCGGGCGCACGCCGAGGCTCGCCGCGCCCATATAGCTGCCGGCCTGCGGGCCGCTCAGCACATCGACCTTGACCGCATAGACCCCCAGCCGCGGCAGATGCAGCCCCGCCACCGACATGTTCGCGGTCGGATAGCCAAGCTCGCGGCCGCGCTTCTCGCCATGGATCACCGGCCCCTCGATGCGGTGCAAATGGCCGAGCATCTCGGCCGCGTCGCGCGGCCGCCCCTCGGCCAGCGCGCGGCGAATCTCGGTCGAGGAAATCTCGAGCCCCTCGACATGGAGGAGCGGTGCGACGGTCACCTCGAAGCCGTAGCGCGCGCCAAGGGCGGCCAGCTCGTCGACGCCTCCCGCCCGGCCCTTGCCGAAGCGGAAATCCTGCCCAACCGTGACCTGCGCGACCCCGAGCCCCTCGGCCAGAACCTCGGCGGCGAAGGCCTCGGCCTCCATCCCGGCAAGCTCCGCCCCGAAGGGCAGTTCATAAAGCCGCGACACGCCGAGCTTCTCGAGCCGGTTGGCGCGCGCCTCGGGGTTCATCAGCCGGAAGGGCGCGGCCTGCGGGGCGAAGAATTCGCGCGGATGCGGTTCGAAGGTCACGATGCCGAGCGGCGCCGCGCCATGGTTCCAGCCGCGCGCGAGCGCAATCACCGATTGATGGCCGCGGTGCACCCCGTCGAAATTGCCCATGGCGACCGAAGCGCCACGGGCCGATTGCGGCAGGCCCTGCCAATGGGTGTATCGCTGCATCTTCCCCGCCTTCCGACGAGGCCGCCGGACGTCTCAGTTCCGCGAAGGCGCGAGAACCGTGGCCTCGCCCTTGATGACGGTGGTATCGCCCACGACGCAGAGGGTTTCAAGGGTGACACGACGGCGGGCGGTGTCGATCGCGGTCACGGTGACGGTGGCGGTGACCACCTCACCCGGACGGACCGGCGCGAGGAATTTCAGCGTCTGACCCATGTAGATCGTGCCGTGGCCCGGCAGATACTCGCCCAGAAGCGCCGAGATCAGCCCCGCCGACAGCATCCCATGCGCGATGCGGCCCTTGAACATCGTGCCCTTGGCATAATCCTCGTCAAGGTGGACCGGGTTGTGATCGGTCGAGACCTCGGCGAACAGCTCGATGTCGTGATTGGTGATCTCCTTCGAGAGGCTCCGGCTCATGCCGATTTCCATATCTTCGAGATAGATCGTGCCGCGTTGGGTGGTGTCGGACATGGTCAATGCTCCTGTGCCGATTTCTGCGCTGCGGCATAGCAGAGCTGATCGGCGAAGGCAAGGCAAGGCCGATCTTTTCATGCGCAAAATTTCCGCAAAACGTAAGATTATTAGGCGGACGCCCTCAGCGCAGCGTGCCGATGGTGAAGGCCGGGTCCTGCTGGCGCGCGGCAAGCCAGGTCGCGAGCAATTCGGGATCGGGGCTCAGGTGGTCGGGGCCGAACTGATCCGCCGCGAGCCCGCCGGTGACGAAGAGCACGTCGATCCCCTCGCCCGCGCCGCCCGCCACATCGGTGTTGATCCCGTCGCCGATGGCGAGGATGCGCGCCTCGTCGGTGAGCCCGAGCGCCGCAAGCCGGCGCCGCGCCATGTCGTAGATCGGCGGATGCGGCTTGCCGAAATAGAGCGCCGTGCCGCCCATCTCCTCATAGAGCGCCGCAAGCGCGCCGGCGCAATAGATCCGCGTCTCGCCCATGTCGACGACGATATCGGGGTTGGCGCAGAGCATCGGCAGGCCGCGGGTCTTGGCCAGCAGGAAACGCGCGCGGTAATCCTCGGGGACCTCGTTCATCTCGTCGAAGGGGCCGGTGCAGACGATACCCTCGGCCTCGTCGAAGCCCACGCGCATCACATCGGCCTGCCCCTGCCATTCGGCGGGGATCTCGGTGAAGAAGCCGTCGTCCTTTTCGGGGCCGAGGTGCCAGACGCGGTTGCCGACGGCACCTGCAAACATCGCATCCTGCGCGGCGTCGCCCGAGCTGACGATCACGTCCCAGGCATCCTCGGGCACGCCCATCCGCGCGAGGCTCTGGGCCACGTAACGCGCCGGGCGCGGCGCATTGGTCAGAAGGACCACCCGCCCGCCGCTGGCGCGAAAGCCCTGCAGCGCGGCCACCGCCGCCGGGAAGGGCGCCACGCCATTGTGCAGACAGCCCCAGAGATCGCAAAAGAGCGCGTCGTAAGACCCCGAAATCTCGGAGAGCGATTGGACGATACGGGTCATGGGGCCTCAAGTCTCTGATCTTGCGCGGCTTTCGAAAAGCCGCCCTGTGGCTGCGCTTCTAGGCAAGCTATATGGCACGGCTGTGACGGAAAGCAAAGGCAGGCAGGGGCGCTGCCCCTCTTCGCGCTGCTGCGCGAATTCACCCCGGGATATTTTTGCACAGTTGATGATAAGCCCTTCGTGATCATCAACTGTGCAAAAATATCCCGGGGGTGAGGGCGCAAGCCCGAGGGGGCAGAGCCCCCTGCCCCGCCCGCAAAATGCGAGAGGGCGGAGCAAATGCCCCGCCCCCGCCAAATCGCTGCGCTTGGGTCTCAGACCTTGAGCGCCGGGATGATCTGTTTCTTGCGGCTCATGATGCCCGGCAGCACGACCGTGTCGCCAGTGACGGTGCAACCAAAGCTCGCCTCGGCGATCTTCTTCACCAGATCGTTCGGCACCAGAAGCGTCGCCTCTTCCTTGAGGATGTCGATGACGAAGAGCAGCACCTGATCGGCGCCGTCCTCTTTCGCCACATCGACCATCGAGGCCATCAGGCTCGCCTTGCGGTCGAGCAGGATCTTCGGCGCGGTGGTCTCGAGGACCGACACGCGCAGCTCGGTGCCGTCGACGTTGTATTCTTTCGAATCCATCCGCAAGAGCGCCGCGTCGGAGAATTCGGACACGTCCGATTTCGCCTCGAACATCGCGGTGGCGAGCTCGTTGATATTCACGCCCAGATCCTTGGCCAGCGCCTCGCAGACGGCCTTGTCATGCGGCGTGGTGGTGGGCGAGCGGAATTCGAGCGTATCCGAGAGGATGCACGACAGCATCGCGCCCTTGATCCCACGCGGCGCCTTGGCCATGTCGGCGCCGATCAGGTCATACATGATCGTCGCGGTGCAGGCGAGCGGGCGCACGGTGATGTCGATCGGGCCCTTGGTTTCCAGACCGCCGACCAGCTTGTGGTGGTCGATGATCGCGGTGATATCGGCCTTGTTGATCCCCTCGGGCAGTTCCGCCGGGTTGTTGGTGTCGACGATGACGACTTTCTCGCCCTCGGCTACGCCTGCGATGATCTCGGGTTTCGGCAGATCCCAGTGCTTGAGCACGAAAGCGGCCTCGGTGTTCGGCTCGCCGAGCAGCGCGGGGGCCGCGGGGACGCCCAGAACGTCGTTCAGATACCAGGCCCAGATGATGGGCGAGCCGGTCGAGTCGGTGTCGGGGGCCTTGTGGCCGAAAACCTTGGTGGTCATGGAATCCCTCGGGAATTGATCGTTCCGGCGCTTTATAGCAGGCCCGAGCGGCTTGTCATCCGTTTGGCGCTAACACTCAGTCGAGACGTTCGATGTGCCAACCCTTCGCCTCGAGCAGCGTGAGGACGCCCGCCTTGCCCGACAGGTGCAGAGCGCCCGCCGCGATCATGATCGGCCCGCCCTCCGCCTCGGCCGCGGCCTCGATCACCGGGATCCAGTCGCGGTTGCGCCCGATCATCAGGAGATCCTCGGACAGCTGCATCTGACGTTCGACTTCGGCCGGGTCGAGGCCCGCGTCGAGCGCCTGGGCGCGGGTAAATTCCCAGACGAGCCGCGGCTCGCCCCGGAAATAGAGATCGGCGAGGGTGACCATCGAATCGGCGGCATCGGCGGCCGAGACCATCGCCGCGCGCAGCATCGCGGGGGCATCCTCCTCGGGCACGGCGTCGAACAGGCGATAGATCGTGTCATAGGGTTCGAGCGCCGCAATCGGCAGCCCGCGCGCCTCGGCCCGGGCGATCAGTTCCTTGTCGAGCCCGCCCTGGCCGGAGGCCAGATCCTTCATCGCGCAGGGCGGCACGGCGAGCATCATCGCCAGATAGATCGGCCGCATCTTGGCGATCAGAAAGGCCGGCATCCCGCGCTCGGCCGCCAGACGCGAGAGCGCCTCCCAATCCGCGGCCGGCAGGATCTCGGGCAGGGTCGGACCCTCTGAGAACAAAAGCGTGGGATCGCGCGCGGCGGCCGCCTTGAGCGCGGCCTCCTCTTCGGGGCCGACCTCGACGAGGAGACGCCCGACGCCCGCCATCAGCGGCTCGATCAGCGCGAGCGTCTCGGCATGGCGCGGATCGGGCAGGTGATCCGTGCCCACGAGAATCACCTCCTGCCCCGCGCGGGTGGCACGAAAGACGAGGCCCTGCGCATGGGGCACGGCCTCGGCCGCGGTGCGCAAGCCGGCCTGTTCGGCGGCGGGCAGCGCATCGAAGAGATTGGTGCCGGTGCAGGCGGCCCGCCCCGCGCCCGGCAGGGCAAGGAGCACGAGCGCGACGACGGCGGGCAGGAGGCGGGGGCGGCGGGGCACGATAGAAGAGAGCATGGCCGCACGATGCCAGAAGGTGGCCGGGCGGCCAAGGCCCCGGCGCCGCCGCCCCCGCAATCGCCGCAATGCGGCGGAAATTTTCCCCGTCGCGGGTGTTGACAGCCCGGGGGGGGCGTGACTAACTCCCGCCTCGTTAGCACTCAGCAAGAATGAGTGCTAAAAGAGTTGAACCTGGAACCTTAGGGAGTGACCCAGATGGCATTCAAACCGCTTCATGACCGCGTGCTGGTCAAGCGCGTGCAAGGCGAAGAAAAAACCAAGGGCGGCCTGATCATCCCGGATTCGGCGAAAGAAAAGCCGGCCGAGGGCGAGATCGTCGCGGTGGGCGAAGGCGCGCGCAAGGATTCGGGCGAGCTGATCGCGCCGAGCGTGAAAGCCGGTGACCGCGTCCTGTTCGGCAAATGGTCGGGCACGGAAGTGACTCTGAACGGCGAAGAACTGCTGATCATGAAAGAAAGCGACATCATGGGCATCATCGAGTGAGCCATCGGGCCGCTCTGATCCCCTGATCTCCACGAAATTCCAGAAGGAGCCAATAGAATGGCAGCCAAGGACGTCAAATTCTCGACCGATGCCCGCGATCGCATGCTCAAAGGCGTGAACATCCTCGCCGATGCGGTGAAGGTCACGCTGGGCCCGAAAGGCCGCAACGTCGTGATCGAAAAATCCTTCGGCGCGCCGCGCATCACCAAAGACGGTGTGTCGGTCGCCAAGGAAATCGAACTTGCCGACAAGTTCGAGAACATGGGCGCGCAGATGGTGAAAGAAGTCGCCTCGCGCACCAATGACGAGGCCGGCGACGGCACCACCACCGCGACCGTGCTGGCGCAAGCCATCATCAAGGAAGGCCTCAAGGCCGTCGCGGCCGGCATGAACCCGATGGACCTCAAGCGCGGCGTCGATCTCGCCACCGCCAAAGTCGTCGACGCGATCAAGGCCGCTGCCCGCCCGGTCGCCGATTCGGACGAAGTCGCTCAGGTCGGCACGATCTCGGCCAACGGCGAAGCCAACATCGGCAGCTTCATCGCCCATGCGATGCAAAAAGTCGGCAACGAGGGTGTGATCACCGTCGAAGAAAACAAGGGCATGGAAACCGAGGTCGATGTCGTCGAAGGCATGCAGTTCGACCGCGGCTATCTCTCGCCCTATTTCGTGACCAACCCCGACAAGATGATCGCGGATCTCGAAGACTGCTACATCCTGCTGCACGAGAAAAAACTCTCGTCGCTGCAGCCGATGGTGCCGCTGCTCGAAGCCGTCATCCAGACCCAGAAACCGCTCCTCATCATCGCCGAGGACGTGGAAGGCGAAGCGCTGGCGACCCTCGTGGTCAACAAGCTGCGTGGCGGTCTGAAGATCGCGGCCGTCAAAGCCCCGGGCTTCGGTGATCGCCGCAAGGCCATGCTGCAGGACATCGCGATCCTGACCGGCGGCCAGGTGATCTCGGAAGACCTCGGCATGAAGCTCGAGAACGTCGGCATCGACATGCTCGGCACCGCGAAGAAAGTGACGATCTCGAAAGAGAACACCACGATCGTCGACGGCGCCGGTGAGAAAGCCGAGATCGAAGCGCGTGTCGCCCAGATCCGCACCCAGATCGAGGAAACCACCTCGGACTACGACCGTGAGAAGCTGCAAGAGCGCGTTGCGAAACTCGCCGGTGGCGTCGCTGTCATCCGCGTCGGCGGCATGACCGAAGTCGAAGTGAAAGAGCGCAAGGACCGCGTTGATGACGCGCTGAACGCGACCCGTGCGGCCGTTCAGGAAGGCATCGTCGTCGGCGGTGGCGTGGCTCTGGTTCAGGCTGGCAAGGTTCTCGCCGATCTGACCGGCGCGAACTCGGATCAGGACGCTGGCATCGCCATCGTTCGCCGCGCGCTCGAAGCTCCCATGCGTCAGATCGCCGAAAACGCCGGCGTCGACGGCGCTGTCGTGGCCGGCAAGGTCCGTGAATCGTCGGATCTGGCCTTCGGCTTCAACGCCCAGACCGAAGAATATGGCGACATGTTCAAATTCGGCGTCATCGACCCGGCCAAAGTGACCCGCACCGCTCTGGAAGATGCGGCTTCGGTTGCTGGCCTGCTGATCACCACCGAATGCATGATCGCCGAGAAGCCCGAGCCCAAAGCTCCGGCCGGCGGCATGCCCGACATGGGCGGCATGGGCGGCATGATGTAATCATCCGTCCCGCCAGGGAAATGCGAAGGGCGCCGCTTGCGGCGCCCTTTTGCTTTTTTGGGGGATGCCACGCTTTGGGCGCATTCCACGGGCACTATGCGCGCGCATTGAGCCAGAAAGCCGTTCCCATGACTCGTTTTCGTCGCGCCAAAACCCGCGAAGGGTACGAGTCGCTCGTCTTCACCGACGGGCCTCAGAGTGCCCTCATCCGGCTCGCCCTGCTGCTGCCGGGCGCAGCCCTTTCGCTTGCCTCGGTCATGGCAATGGCGTGGCTGGCAGGTGAACAATTGGAACCGGCCTGGGCGGCTTTGATGTTGCTCGCCTGGCTCGCCCTGACCGCGATTCTGGGCGTGATGCTGATGCAGCGTGGCATTGCGCCCGCCAAACGGCTGCGCATCGACCAACGCACGCGCCGCGTCCAGCTCTGGCAAAAACCGATGTTCGGCGCGGCCCGCCTCCGCGAGATCGCTCTGGAAGATCTTGCGCCGCCGCGCGTCTACACCGAGCCTTCGGCCCCTGATTTCCCCGATCAGCCGCTGATGGAAATCGTGCTCAGCGAGAACGACTGGATCCGGATCGAGAGCTTCCACACCGAAGAGGAGGCAAAAGCCTGCGCCGCGCGCATCGCTGCATTGGCCGATGGCCCGCGCCACGGACCGCAGGCGGCCTGAGCCCCTGTCCCGAACCTTACGCGCCGATCAGCGTCAGGATGCGCCGCGTGGCCGCCTCGTAGCCCTCGATCCCGAGCCCTGCAATCACGCCCTCGG
>QKJR01000100.1 GCA_003249215.1 Rhodobacterales bacterium | reverse complement strand
CCCGGCGCGCCCGGATTTTCCTTGGCAAAATACTCTGCGGGGGGTGCGGGGGGCGCAAAGCCCCCCGTCCGTCCGGTCCACCTGCTGTGACCTTAGCCTTCGACTGCTGCGGCGAAGGCCGTGCGATAGAGCGTCGACAGCTCCGCGAGCGGCGCGCGATCGGCGCCGAAGGCCACATCCGTGCCGCCGAAAGTGCCGACGCGGGCGAGCGTCACGCCCGCGGCCTGGGCCGCGGCCTCGAGCGCATCGGCGCCCTGAACGTCACAGGCCACGAGATAGCGCGCCTGATCCTCGCCGAAGAGCGTGGCAATCGCGGCCGGGTCGAGCTCGACACCGAGCCCGGCGCCTTCGGCCATCTCGAAGGCCGCAAGTGCAAGGCCGCCATCGGCCAGATCCGAGGCCGACTTGAGCAGCGCGCGATTGGCGCGCAGGAACTCACCGTTCTTGCGCTCATCGGCCAGATCGACCGCCGGCGCATCGCCCGCCTCGATCCCGAAGGCCTCATAGGCCAGCGCCGACTGGCCGAGGTGGCCATGGGTCACGCCGATCACGAGGGCAATGTCGCCAACCTCGGGGCGGCCCGCGATCAGTTCGTCGAGCGATTTCAGCAGGCCCACGGCGCCGATCGTCGGCGTGGGCAGGATGCCGGTGCCGTCGGTCTCGTTGTAGAGCGAGACGTTGCCCGACACGATCGGGAAGTCGAGCACCTTGCAGGCCTCGGCGATGCCTTTGATCGCGCCGACGAACTGGCCCATGATCTCGGGCTTCTCGGGGTTGCCAAAGTTCATGTTGTCGGTGGTGGCGAGCGGCAGCGCCCCCACCGCCGTCAGGTTGCGATAGGCCTCGGCCACCGCCTGCTTGCCGCCCTCATAGGGGTTGGCCTTGACGTAGCGCGGCGTCACGTCGCTGGTGAAGGCCAACGCCTTTTCCGTGCCATGCACCCGCACGACCCCGGCGCCGAGGCCCGGGCGCACGACCGTATCGGCCATGACCTGCGTGTCATATTGCTCGAAGACCCAGTTCTTCGCGGCATAGTTCGGCGAGCCGATCAGCGATTTCAGCGCGTCGATGGCGCCGATTTCGGGCAGGGCGGTCAGGGGCTCCGCCTTCGGCGTCTCGATCCAGGGGCGGTCGTATTCCGGCGCCGAGGACGAGAGTTTCGAGAGCGGAATGTCCGCCTTCACTTCGTTGCCGTGCAGGATCAGGAACCGATCCTCGGCGATGGTCTCGCCGACGATGGCGAAATCGAGATCCCATTTCTCGAAGATCGCGCGCGCCTCGGCCTCTTTCTCGGGCTTGAGCACCATGAGCATCCGCTCCTGGCTCTCGCTCAGCATCATCTCATAGGCGGTCATATTGGCTTCGCGCTGCGGCACGGCGTCGAGGATCAGCTTGATGCCGAGCCCGCCCTTGTCGCCCATCTCGACCGCCGAGCAGGTCAGACCCGCGGCGCCCATGTCCTGGATCGAGATGACGGCGTCGGTCTGCATCAGCTCCATGCAGGCCTCCATCAGGCATTTCTCGGTGAAGGGGTCGCCGACCTGCACGGTGGGGCGCTTTTCCTCGATCGTGTCGTCGAATTCGGCCGAGGCCATGGTGGCGCCGCCGACGCCATCGCGGCCGGTCTTGGCGCCGAGATAGACCACCGGCATGCCAACGCCCGAGGCCGCGCAGTAGAAGATGTTATCGGTCTCGGCGAGGCCTGCGGCGAAGGCATTGACCAGACAGTTGCCGTTATAAGCGGCGTGGAAGCGCACCTCACCGCCGACGTTGGGCACGCCGAACGCGTTGCCATAGGCGCCGATGCCCTCGACCACGCCCTTGACCAGATGCCCGGTTTTCGGGTGGCTGGGCAGGCCGAAGCTCAGCGCATCCATCGCCGCGATCGGGCGCGCTCCCATGGTGAAGACATCGCGGAGGATGCCGCCTACACCGGTCGCGGCGCCCTGATGCGGCTCGATATAGGAGGGGTGGTTGTGGCTCTCCATCTTGAAGATGACCGCCTGGCCATCGCCGATGTCCACGACACCCGCATTCTCGCCCGGGCCGCAGATCACCTGATCGCCGGTCGTGTGCAGCGTGCGCAGCCATTTCTTGGAGGATTTATACGAGCAATGCTCGTTCCACATCGCCGAGAAGATGCCGAGCTCGGTGAACGAGGGCGCGCGGCCCATGATCTCGACGAGCCGCTCGTATTCGTCGGGTTTCAGACCGTGGGCAGCAATCAGGTCGGTGGTGATCTGCGGCTCGTTCATGGCTTCCTCCGGAAGGGCGCGGGCTATCGCGGCCTCTCTAGGACATGACGGGGCGCGGGGAAAGAGGCAGGCGGCGCGCGCGGGCCGATTTCCGCAGCCTTTTAACCGCGTTTGCGGGTGTTTCGGGCGCCGCAGGCGGGGGCGCGGCGATTTCGCGGCGCTCCCTTGGCACAGAATAAAAAAAAGGCCGAGCCAAAGCTCGGCCATAGTCCAACAGGGAGGTAAAGGTGATGGGAGTTTCCTCAATCCATCGCCTTCGATGCACGATTTATGTGCAGTTTGAGAACGGATCAAGGTGATTCATGCCGCAGATGCATCATGGCAGCTATGCGTTGCGTGAATGTCTCACCTGTCCGGGCAGGTGTGAACGCCCCCGGCCGGCGCGACGGGCGGAGATTCGCGCCTCGCGAGGCGGCGCGGGAAAAGGCGGCGAGGGCGGCGAGGCGCCGGGTGGGCGCGATCAGTCGAGGATCGCATCCCCCGACTGCAGGCGCCGGTAGGTCACGATTTCCTCCTGCACGAAATCGCGGAAGGCGGCGACGCGGCGCGATTGGCGCAATTCCTCGGGATAGGCGAGGAAGACCGGCACCTCGACCGATTCGATCTCGGGCAGGACGCGGGCGATGCCGGGGAAATCGACGGTCAGATAATCGGGCAGGATGCCGACGCCGATATGGTTCAGCACGCCCTGCAGAACGCCGAAATAGTTGTTCACGGTCAGCATCGAATGCACGTCCTGCGCCATCACCTGCTGGATCAGGGCCGCACCCGCGCTGACCTGCGGGGTCGAGGGGTTCTGACAGATCAGCCGGTGATGATGCATGTCCTCGAGCCGCTCGAGCGGGCCCGCGCCCGCCAGATATTCCTGGGTCGCATAGAGCCGCATCCGGATGTTGAGGAGCCGCTTGCGGATCAGATCGGCCTGCGCGGGTTCCTTCATGCGGATCGCCACATCGGCCTCGCGCATCGGCAGATCAAGGACGCGCTCCTCGAGCATCAGGTCGATCTTGAGGTCGGGATAGCGCTCGTAGAGCTTCACCAGCCGCGGCGCGAGCCAGAGTGTGCCGAAGCCGACGGTCGAGGTGACCTTCAGCTCGCCAAACACTTCTTCCTCGCTGTCGCGAATGCGGGCGGCGGCCGAGTCGAGCTTTTTCGCCATGCTCGAGGTCGCCTCGAACAGCAGCTCCCCCTGTTCGGTGAGAATCAACCCCCGCGCATGGCGGTGGAACAGGGTCGTGCCGAGCGCCTCTTCCAGCGCACGGATCTGCCGGCTCACCGCCGATTGCGACAGATGCAGCGCGTCCCCCGCATGGGTGAGCGACCCGGCATCCGCCACGGCGTGAAAGATTCTGAGCTTGTCCCAATCCATGGCGGTCACTTTCGTTCATACTAGCACGTTCACGCGCCAATTTCTTATCTTTACCGGGTGAAATAAACAAACTCTTCTCGCGCGGAAATAGAGCTTTGTGGGTCAGTTATTTTGACCTATCATCATTTCATGCCGTTGTCGCAAGGGGAGGTGCACAATGAGCAGGCAGGATGTGTCGCTTGGCGACCGCTTTGACCTATCGAAATCACAGGTATTGCTGAATGGCACGCAGGCGCTGGTGCGGCTGGTGCTGATGCAATCCGCGCGCGACAGGGCGGCGGGGCTGCACACGGCCGGTTACGTGACCGGCTATCGCGGCTCGCCGCTCGGCGCGGTCGATCTGCAGATGAGCCGCGCGGCCGGGGTGCTGACTGCGGCGGATATCCTGTTTCAGCCCGGGCTGAACGAGGATCTGGCCGCGACCGCGCTCTGGGGCAGCCAGCAGGCGGAACTGCGCGGCGAGGGGAAATACGACGGCGTCTTCGGGCTCTGGTATGGCAAGGGGCCGGGCGTCGACCGTTCGGGCGACGTGATGCGGCATGCGAACATGGCCGGCACCTCGCGCCATGGCGGGGTGCTGATGGCGATGGGCGATGACCATACCGGGGAAAGCTCGACCGTGCTGCACCAATCCGACTGGGCGCTGGTCGATGCCTATATGCCGGTGCTGAGCCCCGCCGGGGTTCAGGAGATTCTCGATTTCGGCCTTTATGGCTATGCGCTCAGCCGTTTTGCGGGCGTCTGGGTCGGCCTCAAGACGATGAAGGACACGGTCGAGGCGACGGCGGTCGTGAATGGCGATCCGCATCGGTTGTCTTTCGTGATGCCCGATTTCGCGATGCCTCCGGGCGGGCTCAATATCCGACTGGGTGACACGCCGGTCGCGCAGGAAGCGCGGATGATCGACCACAAGCGCTTCGCCGCCGAGGCCTTCGCCCGGGCAAACCGGGTCGACAAGCGGATACATGGCCGGGCGGGCGCGCGGATCGGCTTTGTGGCCGCGGGCAAGAACTGGCTCGATCTCGTGCATGCGATGAGCTTGCTGGGCCTGACGCCCGCCGAATGCGAGCGGCTGGGGATCACCACTTGGAAGGTCGCGCAGACCTTTCCGATGGACATGCGCTCCTTCGCCGAATGGGCCGAGGGGCTCGAGGTGATCGTAGTGGTCGAGGAGAAGCGCAAGCTGATCGAGGTGCAGGTCAAGGAGGCGATCTTTGACAACCGCAAGGGGCGGCGGGTGCTGGGCTGGCACCACGACCGCACGGGGGCCGAGCTGTTCCCGACCCGCGCGGCGCTTGATCCGATCCTGATCGCGGAACGTATCGGCGGGATCCTGATCGAGGAGGGGCGCGGGACGGAAGCCGTCAAGGCGGGCCTTGCCCGTCTGGCCGAGGCGCGCCGCGCCGACAATGCGCCCGAGATTGCTGTGCGCACGCCGTGGTTCTGCTCGGGCTGCCCGCATAACTCGAGCACCAAGGTGCCCGAGGGCAGCCGCGCCTATGCCGGGATCGGCTGTCATTACATGGTGCAATGGATGGACCGCGAGACCACCGGTTTCACCCAGATGGGCGGCGAGGGCGCGAACTGGATCGGCGAGGCGCCGTTCTCCAAACGGCCCCATGTGTTCCAGAACTTGGGCGACGGCACCTATAACCACTCGGGGTCGCTCGCGATCCGCGCGGCGAAGGCGGCGGGCGTCAATATCACCTACAAGATCCTCTTCAACGATGCCGTGGCGATGACCGGCGGGCAGCCGAACGAAGGCGGCCTGACCGCGCCGCAGATCGCGCGCGAGGTGCTGGCGATGGGGGTGAAGCCGGTTGTCGTCGTCTATGACGCCAAGGAAGAGATCGAGCTCAATGATTTCCCCGAGGGTGTCGAGACGGTCGAACGTGCCGAGTTGATGCCGATGCAGGAGCGGCTCGCGCGCATCCCCGGCGTCTCGGCGCTGATCTATGTGCAGACCTGCGCGGCCGAAAAGCGCCGCCGCCGCAAGCGCGGCGCCTTCCCCGACCCGGACAAGCGGGTCTTCATCAATACCGATGTCTGCGAGGGCTGCGGCGATTGCTCGGTGCAGTCGAATTGCGTCTCGATCGTGCCAGTGGAAACCGAGCTCGGCACCAAACGCGCCATCGACCAGTCGAGCTGCAACAAGGATTTTTCCTGCCTCAAGGGCTTCTGCCCGAGCTTCGTGACACTCACCGGCGCCAAGCCCCGCAAGGCCGCGGCGGCCATGCTCGATCTGCCCGACCTGCCCGAACCGGTGCTGCCCGCGATCCACGGCACGCATAATGTGGTGATCACCGGGGTGGGGGGCACCGGCGTTGTGACGGTGGGCGCGGTGCTGGCCATGGCCGCGCATCTCGATGGCCGCGGCGCGGGGATGATGGAGATGGCGGGGCTCGCGCAGAAGGGCGGCGCCGTGCATATCCATCTGCGCATCGCTGAGCGGCCCGAGGATATCTCGGCGATCCGGGTCGCGGTCGGCGAGGCCGATTGCCTGATCGGCGGCGATCTGGTGGTGAGCGCGGGGGCGAAGACGCTCGGCCTCACCGCGACGGGGCGCACGGGGGCGGTGGTCAATGCCCATGAGATCGTGACGGGCGAGTTCACCCGCAACCGCGATTTCCGCCTGCCGGCCGGGCAATTGCGCCTTGCGCTGCAGGCGCGGCTGCGCGAGCGGCTGGCGATGTTCGATGCGACCGAACTCGCGCGGCGGGCCTTGGGCGATTCGATCTATTCCAACATGGTCGTGCTGGGGGCGGCGTGGCAGGCGGGCCATCTGCCGCTGACGTTCGAGGCGATCGAGCGCGCGATTGCCTTGAATGGCGCCGGGGTCGAGGCGAACCTGCGCGCCTTCGCGCTGGGGCGCTGGGCGATGGCTCGCCCCGAAGAGGCCGCGGCCTTGACCGCGCCCGAGGCGGCGCCAGAGGCCCCCGATCCCGTCGCGGCACGGGTGGCGCATCTGACCGAGTATCAGGATGCAAGCCTCGCCGCGCGCTACCTGTCGCTGGTCGAGCGCGCGCCCGAAGGTCTGCGCCTGTCGGTCGCGAAGGGCTATCACCGGTGTCTCGCCTACAAGGACGAATATGAGGTGGCGCGGCTCCATCTGCAGACGCTCGACCGTGCAAGGGCCGAGTTCGAGGGCGATCTGCGCCCGACCTTCCACCTCGCCCCGCCGATCCTTGGCGGCACCGATCCCGAGGGGCGGCCACGTAAACGCGCGTTCGGGCCCTGGATCGTGCCGCTCCTCCGTCTTCTCGCGGCGATGAAAGGGCTGCGGGGCACGGCGCTCGACCTCTTCGCCCGCCTGCCCGAGCGGCGGGAGGAGCGCGCGCTGATTGCGCAATATGAGGCCGATATGGCCGACTGGCTGCCGAAGGCCACGCCCGAGACCGAGGCCCTGATCCGCGAACTGGCCGAGCAGCCGCTTGGCATGCGCGGTTATGGCCCGGTCAAGGCGCAGGCGGTCGCTGCCGCTCGCGTCCGGCGCACCGAGCTGATCGCGGCCCTGCGCGAAGGCGGGGCGCCTCTGCCGATGGCGGCGGAATAGGGGGCGGGGGCTGGGGGCCCGGCTGCACT
>QKJR01000052.1 GCA_003249215.1 Rhodobacterales bacterium | reverse complement strand
GTCGCGGTCAGCCCGTCCTCGGCCACGTGGATCTGCTCCGAGGTCACGTAGTGGCAATTCAGGATCAGCGCGGGATCGGTCTTGCCGCCCCAGAAGCCCTCGAAATGCCGGCGCACCGCCGCCTTGCCCTCGGCGCGACCGAACTGGCCGTCGTAATACTCGCCGACGCCTTCCCAGACGGCCTCTTCGGCGAAAAGCTCCATGATCCGGTCGATGCGCTCGGCGTCGCTGGTGACGCCATATTCCGGCAGCGGCGTGTCGCACAGAAACATGTAGCGCATCTGCACCCGGCGCACCTCGTTCTCGGCTTCGAGCAGTTCGATGCGGTGGCTCAGCGCGGCGATGGTGGCGTCTTGGCTCATGACAGATCCTTGAACAGGGGCGCAGGGCAGGCCCGGCGGCGGGGAAAGCGCCGGGCTGAAACCTGCGGCGCACAACAACTGATCGCTTCGGGACGGGTTTGCCCGCTTCCGCTGCGAGAATTTTACCGTAATGTGCCGCAGCGACACCTTGGGATCAATTCATGTAAATCATACTCGTCAATTTCTTGACAGGTCAAATAATTGCATGAAAATTACCCTAAATTTCCTGTATCAAACCCCGGACGAGACGAGGGAAACCCGATGGACACGCCGACCCGACTGCACCAAGATGCCACGCCGATGGCCGGGATGGCCGAGCGCGAGCTGCGCGTGCAACTCGCCGACTTCTATCACCTCGTGAGCTATCTCGGCTGGACCGAGCTGATCTTCAACCACATCTCGGTACGCCTGCCGGGCGAGGAGCATGCCTATCTGGTGAACCCGATGGGCCTGCATTACGATGAGGTGACGCCCGAGAACCTGCTCGTCGTCGGCGTCGACGGCAAGCTCAAGCGCGAAAGCGACTATCGCCCCAACCCGGCGGGCTTCGCGCTGCATGGCGTGATCCACGAATTCCGTTCCGATGTCGGCTGCGTCGCGCATACCCATACCACGCCGATCTCCGCCGTGGTGATGAAGGACGGTCATATCGACCACAACAACTTCAACGGGGCCCAGCTTTACGGCCGCGTCGCCTATCACGATTTCGAAGGCATCACGATCTACGGAGACGAGCGGGAGCGGATGCTCGCCTCGCTCGGCGACAAGCATGTTCTGGTGCTCCGCAATCACGGGATCGCGGTCTGCGAGGCGGACATTCCGCTGACCTTCTTCCTGCTCTGGACGGTGCAGCGCGCGGCCGAGATCCAATGCGCCGCCGCCGCGATCCCGGGGCCGAACGTGCAGCTCTCGGACGAGATCAAACGCAAATGCGCCGAGGATGCGCAGCGCCTCAAGGACAACGCCGCCTTCGCGACGCTGCTCTTCGATGCGATGGTGCGCAAGATGAAACGCGAGCGGCCCGAGTTCGCCTGAGCCCACGGCGGGGCGCCGAGCAGGTCGGCGATACCGCGGCGAGTGGTGACCCCGACAGGATTTGAACCTGTAACCTGCCCCTTAGGAGGGGGCTGCTCTATCCAGTTGAGCCACGGGGCCACGGGCCCCTTATCGCGGGCAATGGCGCATCACGCAAGTGATCCGGAGGCAAGCTGGTGCGGGCCAAAAGGATTCCGGCGCCAAAATGCAGAAGGGGAAGCGGATCGGATCACCGCTTCCCCTCTAGGATGCCCTGTCGCGATCGGAGTCTACACGCGAACCGGGTCTTTGGCTTTGGGTTTTTCGGTTTCTCGCCCTCTGCCGTTATCGCTAACATTACACACGCGAAGCGCTTGCGCAAGAGAAATGTTTGGCGCTAAGCAAAAGAAACCCCGCGCGAAAGGTCGATCCTTGTCCCGAATGCCCACCGAATCCCGCCGCCCGCTCACGCTTCGCGATGTCTCCGAGGCGTCAGGGGTCTCGGAAATGACGGTGAGTCGCGTCTTGCGTAATCGCGGCGACGTCTCGGAGGCGACGCGCGAGAAGGTGCTCGAGGCGGCACGGGTGCTCGGCTATGTGCCCAACAAGATCGCGGGCGCGCTGGCCTCGCAACGCGTGAACCTCGTGGGGGTGATCATCCCCTCGCTCTCGAATCTGGTCTTCCCCGAAGTGCTCACCGGCATTTCCGCGGAGCTCGAGGATACTGGGCTGCAACCCGTCGTGGGCGTCACCAACTATTCGCCCGAGAAGGAAGAGGCGGTGCTTTACGAAATGCTCTCGTGGCGCCCCTCGGGGGTGATCATCGCGGGCATCGAGCACACGCCCGCGGCGCGCGCGATGCTCGAAAACGCGGGCGTTCCGGTCGTCGAGATCATGGATGTCGATGGCGAGGGGGTCGATTCGGTCGTCGGCATCTCGCACCGCCGTGCCGGGCTGCACATGGCCGAGGCGATCGTGGCCGCCGGCTATCGCAAGATCGGCTTTCTTGGCACGAAGATGCCCGAGGATCACCGCGCGCGTAAACGCCTCGAAGGCTTCCAGGAGGGGCTCGCGGCCTCAGGGCTCGAGCTGGTCGATACGGAATTCTATTCCGGCGGCTCGGCGCTCGCCAAGGGACGCGAGATGACGCAGACGATCCTCAAACGCTCGCCAGATCTGGATTTTCTCTATTATTCTAACGATATGATTGGCGCGGGTGGGCTGCTGTGGTGCCTCGATCAGGGGATCGACGTGCCGGGCAGGCTCGGCCTCGCGGGGTTCAACGGCGTCGATCTGCTGGACGGGCTGCCACGACGACTCGCGACGATGGATGCCTGCCGGCGCGAGATCGGGCGCAAGGCCGCCGAGATCATCGCCGGACGCCCGCACAACGGACTGATCGGCGGTGAGGTGATCGAACTCGAACCCGTCATCCAGCTTGGCGACACAGTGCGGCGCGCCTGAGACCGCCGCAACCGGAGGCGGGCGTCACTTGCCCGCGGACCAGCTGATCGACGCATATTGGCGGGTATAGAACTCGCCCATCAACCCGATCATCAGCAGCGCCAACCCCACGATCAGCGGATATTCCCAGTTCGAGAAATGCGGGTTGTAATTGATGAAGGTGAAGCCGCGCGCCTGGTCGATCGTGTGGAAAAGCGGGTTCCAACTGAACAGCACGAGCATCTTGTGCGGCAGTGTATTGGCCAGGAACATCTTACCCGAGGCGATCATGTTGGCGCGGGCATAGACGGTATGGATGATGCCCACCGGCCCCGGCGCCCAGGGGCGCGCCGCGCGGAAGCACAAGCCCAGCGCGATCCCCACGAACCACGACAGAAGCAACATGCTGAGCGCGCCAACCCATTGATAAATCTCGATCGGCTTGAAGGCGGCATGGTAGATGTAAAGCACCACGATCAGCGAGAACATCTGGATATAGAGCGCCGCCAGCGCCGCCGAGGTGATCGACACCGCCGTGGTCATCGGTGCGTGTTTCATCATCGCCGAGGTCGATCCCTCGGCCCCGAAGACCGCCCCCATCGTCTTGTTGTGGGTGAGGAACAGGAAGATCCCGCTCATGATATAGAGCAGGTAATCGCCGCGCACCGCATTGCCCCGCAAACCGAGCACGCCGAACATCACATAGAAGGTCAGCACGAGGATCATCGTCTGGAACATGTTGCTCAAGAGGCCGAGCACGGCATGGCCATGCGACTTGCGCAGCGCGCGCACCGTCGCATGATAGATCAGCTCCAGCAGGCTGAAGGTCGATCCGAGAGTGGAATTGCTGCGTCTGGCCTTGAACATGCCTGTTGCCTCGAGCTTCCGCCCAAAATGACCCGAAAACCTTGCCGTTCTCTTTCCGTGGCATCATAAGAGTCCAATAACATCATAGCAATCGGGCCCTTTTGCGCCGCAACGGAGATGTGAATGGATTACGATCGGCTTGTCATGGTGATGCGGCGTCTCGCTCTCGAGGCTGGGGACCGGATCATGGAAATCTACAACTCGCCCGAATTCGAGGTGAAGTCGAAATCCGACCAATCCCCGGTGACCGAGGCCGACGAGGCCGCCGATGCGCTCATCTCGGCCGGTCTGGCCGAGGCCTTCCCGGGGGTCGCGCTCGTGACCGAAGAACAGGCCGCGAGCCACAGTCAATCGGTGAGCACCTTCCTGATCGTCGATCCGCTCGACGGCACCAAGGAATTCGTGCAGCGCCGCGGCGATTTCACCGTCAACATCGCCTATGTCGAGGACGGCGTCCCGCAACGCGGCGTGGTCTATGCACCCGCCAAGGGGCGGCTTTTCTACACGCTCGCCGACGGTCGCGCGGTCGAGGAACTCGGCCCCGAGTTCCACAAGGAAGCGATCGGCGAGCAGCGCCCGATCTCGGTCTCGGTGCCCGACAATCGCGGGCTGATGGTCGTGGCCTCGAAATCGCACCGCGATCAGGCGACCGACGATTACATCGCGCGCTATGCAGTCAAGGACATGACCTCCGCGGGGTCCTCGCTCAAGTTCTGTCTGGTGGCGACCGGCGAGGCCGATCTCTATCCGCGGCTCGGGCGCACGATGGAATGGGATACTGCGGCGGGCGATGCGGTGCTGCGCGGGGCGGGCGGTGAGATGGTCCGTTTCGAGGATCACGCGCCCTTCACCTATGGCAAGGACGGCTTCGCCAATCCCTTCTTCATCGCCTTCGCCCCCGGCGTTCTGCTGGTGAAGTGATGTCGATCCTCATCGTGATCCCGGCGCGCTATGCGTCGACCCGGTATCCGGGCAAGCCGCTTGTGGCGCTGACCGGCGCAAGCGGCAGCTCGAAGACCCTGATCCAGCGAAGCTGGGAGGCGGCCTGCGCCGTCACGGGCGATCTGCGGGTCGTGGTCGCGACGGATGACGCGCGGATCCGCGATGCGGCAGAAGGCTTCGGTGCCGAGGTGGTGATGACCTCGTCGGACTGCCAGAACGGCACCGAGCGCTGCGCCGAGGCCCATGCGGCCCTTGGCGGCGGCTATGACATCGTCGTCAACCTGCAGGGCGACGCTCCGCTCACCCCGCCGTGGTTTCTCGAGGCGCTGATCGCCGGGATCGAGGCCGATCCCGCGGCCGATCTCGCCACGCCGGTTCTGCGCTGTGAGGGGGCGATGCTCGAGGCGCTGAAGGACGACCGCCGCCACGGCCGCGTCGGCGGCACGACAGCCGTGTACGGCGCCGGGAATCAGGGGCTCTATTTCTCGAAGGAGGTCATCCCCTATACCGGCCGCGCCTATGCGCCCGAAGAGCCGACACCGGTCTTTCATCATGTCGGCGTCTATGCCTATCGCCCGGCGACGCTCGCCGATTATCCCCGTTGGCCGGTCGGCCCGCTCGAGACGCTCGAGGGCCTCGAACAGCTCCGGTTCCTGGAAAACGGGCGCCGGGTGCTCTGTGTCGAGGTCGAGGCGCGCGGGCGCCAGTTCTGGGAGCTGAACAACCCCTCCGACGTGCCGCGACTCGAATCAATGATGTCCGAAATGGGGATGGAATAGCCGCGCAACTGCCGATTGAGTGTTTCCGGTGCTGCGATGCAGCAAGCGGAAATCCGCGGATTGTGTAATGTTTCCGGAGGTTTCCCCCTTAACTTTTACCTAACCTTGACGCAAAGGTTGAGAAAATAGCCTCAAGGACGCACAATGTCCGAGATGGCACAATCACGGGCAAGCGCCCCGAGCATAGGTGTAGTATGAAACGCAAGGTCACGAAGGCAATCTTTCCGGTTGCCGGCCTCGGAACCCGTTTTCTTCCGGCAACGAAATCCATTCCCAAAGAGATCCTGACGCTGGTCGACCGGCCGCTCATCCAATATGCGATCGACGAGGCGCGCGCCGCCGGGATCAAGGAATTCATCTTCGTCACCTCGCGCGGCAAATCCGCGCTCGAGGATTACTTTGACGATGCCCCCGAACTCGAAGCCGCGCTGCGCAAGGGCAACAAGACCGCCCTGCTCGATATGCTCAAGACCACCAACATGGACAGTGGCGCGATCGCCTATGTCCGGCAGAACCGTCCGCTCGGCCTCGGCCACGCGGTCTGGTGTGCGCGTCGCCTGATCGGCAACGAGCCCTTCGCAGTGATCCTGACCGATGACGTCATCGCCGCCGACAAGCCCTGCCTGCAGCAGATGGTCGAAGCCTATGAGGAAACCGGCGGCAACGTCGTCGCCGCGATGGAAGTGCCGCACGAGCGGACCTCGTCCTATGGCGTGCTCGACGTGTCCGAAGACATGGGCTCGATCGTCAAGGTCAAGGGCATGGTCGAGAAGCCCAAACCCGAGGATGCGCCGTCGAACCTCGCCGTGATCGGGCGCTATATCCTGACGCCCAACGTAATGACCAACCTCAACAAGAAGAAAGAGGGCGCGGGCGGCGAGATCCAGCTCACCGACGCGATCGCCGAGGAGCTCGCGGCCGGCAATCCGGTCTATGGCTTCCGCTTCCGCGGGCAGCGCTACGATTGCGGCACCAAGGCCGGCTTCCTGCAGGCGACCGTGGCCTTCGGCCTCGCGCGCGATGACCTGCGCGAGGAATTTTCGGACTATCTGACCGATCTCATGGCGATGCGCACGGCGGCCGAGTGACCCGATGACTGCGCAGCACGTTCTCGTCACCGGCGGCGCCGGCTATATCGGTGCGCACGCCTGCAAGGCGCTGCAGAAGGCCGGCTTCGTGCCCGTCGTCTACGACAATTTCTCGACCGGCTGGAAACAGGCGGTCAAGTTCGGCCCGGTCGAGGAGGGTGACCTGCTCGACCGAGCGACCCTCGACCATGCCTTCGCGAAATGGCGCCCGGTGGCGGTGATGCATTTCGCGGCGCTCAGCCTCGTCGGCGAGTCGATGAAGGACCCGTCGAAATACTGGCGCACCAATGTGATGGCCGGCCTCAACCTGATCGAGGCGGCGATCGCGGCGGGCTGCCTTAACTTCGTCTTCTCCTCGACCTGCGCGACCTATGGCGATCAGGATGGCGTGGTGCTGAACGAGAGCACGCCGCAATTCCCGATCAACGCCTATGGCGGCTCGAAACGCGCGATCGAGGACATGCTGCGCGATTTCCGCGCCAGCCACGGCCTCAATTCGGTGATCTTCCGCTATTTCAACGTGGCCGGCGCCGATCCTGAGGCCGAGGTCGGCGAACAGCACGTCCCCGAGACCCATCTGATCCCGCTCATGCTCGACGCGATCGCCGGCAAACGCCCCGCGCTTACCGTCTTCGGCAGCGATTATCCGACCCCGGACGGCACCTGCATCCGCGACTATGTCCATGTCTCGGATCTGGTCGATGCCCATGTCCTCGGGCTGAAATGGCTGCTCGACGGCAAGGGTTCCGAAGTCTTCTGCCTCGGTTCCGGCAATGGCTTCTCGGTGCGCGAAGTGATCGCGCAGTCGAAGGCCGTGACCAACCGCGAAGTGCCGATCACCGAGGGCGAGCGGCGCCCGGGCGACGCGGCCAAGCTCGTCTCGGGGTCATCGAAGGCGATCGAGACGCTGGGCTGGCGCCCCGCCCGCACCGATCTCCCGACGATGATCGCGGATGCCTGGCGCTGGCATCAGACGGGAAGTTATGAATACTGACCCAAACGGGGGTCACGCTTGTCCTATCTCTCCGAGCTTTGGGCGCTTTACCGGCTGCGGCTGCGTCGCAAGCGGCTGCTCTGGCGCGCATTGCGCAGCCGGCACCGGCTTGCGGCGGTCGCCGATCGCAGCGGCGCGATCCGGCGCGACACGATCCTGCTCTTCGCCACGATGCGCAACGAAGCCGTCCGCCTGCCCTTCTTCCTCGCACATTACCGTCGGCTCGGGATCGGCCATTTCCTGATCGTCGACAACGGCAGCACCGACGGCACCATCGAGGCGCTGCGCAACGAACCCGATGTGTCGCTCTGGCAGACCGCGGCGAGCTATCGCGCGGCGCGGTTCGGGATGGATTGGATGAATTGGCTCTTGATGCGCTATGGGCGGCGGCACTGGTGCCTGACGGTCGATGCCGACGAGATCCTGATCTACCCCGATTGGGAAAGCCGGCCGCTGCAGGCGCTCACCGCCGATCTCGAGGCGCGCGGGACGCGGTTCATGGCCGCGATGATGCTCGATCTCTATCCCAAGGGGCCGCTCTCGCAGGGCGGCTATCGGTCCGGCGAAGATCCGGCCGAGGCGCTGAACTGGTTCGATGCGCATGGTTACAGCTATGAATACCAAGAGAAATACCGGAATATCTCGATCCGCGGCGGGCCCCGGATGCGTCACTTCTTCGCCGATCGGCCCGAATTCGCCCCGCATCTGCACAAGACGCCGCTGATCCGCTGGAACCCGCGCTGGTGCTATCTGAGCTCGACCCATACCGCCCTGCCACGGCGCCTCAATCGTGGCTTCGATGCGCGGCTCGGGCTGCCGACCGGGGTTCTGCTGCACACGAAATTCCTCGATCAGATCATTGAGAAATCGCGCGAGGAGAAGACCCGCGGCGAGCATTTCACCCATTCCGAGCGCTATCAGACCTATTATGACGGGCTGATTTCCGACCCCGATCTCTGGAGCGAGGCCTCCCAACGCCTCGAGGGCGCCGAACAGCTCGAGCAGCTCGGCCTCATGACCCGGGGCAGAGCGCCTTAAAGTCTTTTGTGCCAAAGAGATAGAGTTGTTGTCGCAGACCCGCGGATTGCCTAAGATCGCCGCGCAGAGGCTGATGCCAGCACGTTTCTGACCCGACGAGCCAAAACAGGCGGTTTCCCCGAAAGGGACAGTTAACCCCGTTTCAAGCTATTTCGGCGAAACCCGGCACAGTGGTGAGGTAATGATCAAGGGCGGCGCGTGGGTCTGAGGCAACTCTACAAGATGAGGAAGGAGCGGCGCCGCCGTCAGCTTCGCGCCTTTCTCAAGCGCCGGGAACTGACGCCGGTGGCCGACCGCACGGCGCGGATCGCCCCCGCCGACCTGCTCGTCGTCTCGACCGTGCGCAACGAGAATATCCGCCTGCCCTATTTCCTGCGCTACTATCGCGAGATGGGGGTGAAGCATTTCCTCTTCGTCGACAACGACAGCGAGGATGGCTCACGCGACTATCTGGCCGCGCAGGAGGATTGCTCGGTCTGGACCACCAAGGGCAGCTACAAGGCCTCGAAATACGGGGTCGACTGGATCAACTGGATCCTGCGCAAATACGCGCATGGGCATTGGGTTCTGACCCTCGATCCGGATGAGTTCTTCGTCTATCCGTTCTGCGACACCCGCCCGATCGCGGCCCTCACCGACTGGCTCGACACTTACGAGGTGCGCGCCTTTTCGGCCTTTCTGCTCGACATGTATCCCAAGGGCCCGATCGACGCCGAGCCCTATCGCCGCGGTCAGAACCCGTTCGACATCGCGCAATGGTTCGATGCCGGAAATTACACGATCGAGCGCAACTGGCATTTCCAGAACCTCTGGATTCAGGGCGGGCCGCGCGCCCGGATGTTCTTCGCCGACAATCCCTATGCCGCGCCCTCGCTCAACAAGATCCCGCTGGTGAAATGGCATCGCAGCTATGTCTATGCCTCGTCCACGCATATGCTGCTGCCGCGCGGGCTGAACCGGGTCTTCGACGACTGGGGCGGAGAGAAGGCCTCGGGCTGCCTGCTTCATGCGAAATTCCTCTCGCCGCTGACGGCCAAGGTCGCGGAGGAGCTTGAGCGCCGACAGCATTACGCCAGCTCGCGGGAATATCAGGCCTATTCCGAATCCATCTCGGAGGAGCCCGATCTTTGGTGTAAATTCTCCGAGAAATACATCAACTGGCGGCAGCTCGAAATTCTCGGGCTGATGTCGAAAGGGAATTGGGCATGAGGGGGCGCGGATGACCGTCGGCTTCGTCATGATGTGCCACACGGCGCTCGATCGGGCGGCGCAGGTTGCCCGCTATTGGGCCGAGAATGGCGCCCCGGTTGTGATCCATGTCGATCGCCGCGTGCCCCCCGAGCCCTTCAACGGATTGAAGCAGGCGCTCGGCGATCTCGAGACCGTCTCCTTCTGCGCACGCTTCAAATGCGAATGGGGCACCTGGTCGCTCGTGCAGGCCGCGCAGGCCGGGGCCGAGCAGATGCTCGCACGCCACGCCGAGGTGCAGCATGTCTACCTCGCTTCGGGCTCGTGCCTGCCGCTGCGCCCGGTGCAGGAACTGACCGCCTATCTCGCCGCCCGTCCCTTCACCGATTTCATCGAGAGCGTGACGACGACCGAGGTCGGCTGGACCGTCGGCGGCATCGACCTCGAACGCTTCACCCTGCGCTTCCCCTTCTCCTGGAAGAAGCAGCGCAGGCTGTTTGACCGCTATGTCGAATTTCAACGCCGGATCGGCTTTCGCCGCCGCATCCCCGTAGGCCTCGTGCCGCATCTGGGCAGCCAGTGGTGGTGCCTGAGCCGTCGCACCCTCAGCGCGATCCTCGAGGACCCCGAACGTCCGGCCTACGACGCCTATTTCAAACGTGTCTGGATCCCCGACGAAAGCTATTTCCAGACCCTCTCGCGGCTCTATGCCACCGCGATCGAGAGCCGGTCGCTGACGCTCTCGAAATTCGACTATCAGGGCAAGCCGCATATCTTCTACGACGATCACCTGCAGCTCCTGCGCCGCTCGGATTGCTTCGTGGCGCGCAAGATCTGGCCGCGGGCCGACCGGCTCTATGAAACCTTCCTTTCGCCGCGCCCGTCTTCCGAGACCCTCGCAGAGCCGAACCCCTCGAAGATCGACCGGCTGTTTTCGAAGGCGGTCGAGCGGCGCACCAAGGGCCGCCCCGGCCTCTATATGCAGAGCCGCTTCCCCCTGCAGGACCGCGAAAACGGCAAGACCTCGGCGCCCTATTCGATCTTTCAGGGCTTTACCGACATTTTCGAAAATTTCGAAGGCTGGCTCTCGAAATATGTGGGCGCGCGGGTGCATGGCCATCTCTACGCCCCGGAACGCGCCGAATTCTCGGGCGCCGAGACGATGTTCAACGGCTGCATGACCGACAGCGCGGCGCTGCGCGACTATAACCCGCGCGCCTTCCTGACCAATCTCGTCTGGAACGCGCGCGGCGAGCGGCAATGCTTCATGTTCAGCCCGCGCGACAATCAGGCGGTGAACTGGTTCACCGCGACCGACCCACATGCCCAGATTTCCGTGATCACCGGCGCCTGGGCGGTGCCGCTCTTCCATTCGAACCGCAACTTCGCCGAGATCCGGCGCGAGGCGGCGCGGCTGCAGCAGCTCGAGATAGATCAGCTCGCGATCCTGCGCTCGATGTATGTCAAGGCGCGGGTGCGGATCTGGAACATGGCGGACTTCATCGAGAACCCGATGGAGCCCCTGCAGACCGTGATCGACGAGATCAGCCCGCGCGCCACCCGCCGCCTGACCGAGGCGCCGCAGATGGTCGATCTGACCGGCTTCGGCCAGTTCCTACAGAACCTCAAGAACCAGGGGATGAAACCCCGTCTGATGGGCGATTTTCCGGTGGGCGAGGATCCGCGCCCGAAATCCTCGCGCCGCGGGCGCCCCTATCTCGTGAAGTGAGTTGATGTCCAAGTTCGACAGTTTCGTGATTTTCGCCGAGATGCGCACCGGATCGAACCTGCTCGAGGCCGCACTGAATGCGCTCGAGGGGGTGACATGCCACGGCGAGGCCTTCAATCCCGCGTTGATTGGCTATCCGAAGCGCACCGAACTGCTGGGCGTGACGCGCGAGGACCGCGACGCCGATCCGATGGTGCTCTGGCGCAAGATCCGCTCGGCGCCCGGACTGAACGGCTGCCGCTATTTCCACAACCACGATGCGCGGGTCTTCGAGGCGATGCTCAAGGACCCGAAATGCGCCAAGATCGTACTGACCTGCAACCCGATCGAGAGTTATGTCAGCCTGATGATTGCGCGGGCGACCGGGCAGTGGAAGCTGGGCGACGCCAAGCACCGCAAGGCCGCGCAGGCCGAGTTCGACGCGCGCGAATTCGAAGAGCATCTCGCCACCCTGCAGGGCTTTCAGATCCTGTTAATGAATGCGCTGCAAACCTCGGGGCAGACCGCCTTCTACATCGACTACGAGGATGCGCAGAGCGTCGAGGTTCTGAACGGGCTCGCGGCCTGGCTCGGCGTCGAGGCGCGGCTTTCCGCGCTGCCCGACGTCTGGTGCCGCAAAACCCCGAGCCGCTCGAGGCCAAGGTCGCGAACTTCCCCGCGATGGAGGCCTCGCTCGCGCGGATGGATCGCTTCAACCTGTCGCGCACCCCGAATTCGAACCGCGCCGGGACGCCAACGTGCCCGGCTTCGTGGCCTGCAAGGAGGCGTGGTTGCTCTACATGCCGCTGCGCCCCGCACTCGATGCGCCGATCCGCGCCTGGATGGAAAGCCTCGGCCCGCTCGAGGATAGCTTCTCGCAAAAGACGCTGCGGCAGCGGAAACGCCGCCACCCCGGTCATCGCAGCTTTGCCGTGCTGCGCCACCCGGTGTTGCGCGTGCATCTGGCCTATGCCGTGCTGATCGGCTGGCCGGTCTTCGCCGAGACCCGCGAGGTCCTCGCCAAGACCTATCGCCTTCCATTTCCGAAGAAACCCACCGACACGGCGGCCTATGCCGAGGTGCTGCTCGCCTTCGCAACCTGGCTCAAGGCCAATCTGAACAATCAGACCAGCCTGCCGGTTCATACGCTCTGGGCGAGCCAGTCGGCGACGCTCGCGGCCTTCGGCCAGATCGCGACGCCGGACCTGCTTGCGCGCGAGGAGAGCCTGAGTGCCGATCTCGCCTATCTGGCCGCAGCCGCCGGGATCGAAGCGCCACCCTTCGTGGCGCCCGCAAACGATCCGGCGCCGGTCAAACTGGCCGATATCTGGTCTCAAGAGCTCGAAGAGACGGTGCAGGCGGCCTATCTGCGCGATTACATGCAGTTCGGCTTTGGCCCCTGGCAGGGCTAGGGCGCGGGCTCAGGCAGCCTGAACGCCGCCCTGAGCCGCCGTCAGCACCGCATGCAGCGCCGCCGGATCGGTATTGGCGCGCAGCTTGGCGCAAATCTCGGGGTTGCGCATCGTGCGCGAGACGAGGGCGAGCGCCTTGAGATGGTCGACCCCGCTGTCCTTGGGCGCGAAAAGCCCGAAGACGAGATCCACTGGAAGCCGGTCCACCGCATCGAAATCAAGCGGTTTCTCGAGCCGCAGGAACACGCCCACGACCTTGGTCAGACCATGCAGCCGCGCATGCGGCAGCGCCACGCCATGGCCGACACCGGTCGGGCCGAGGCTTTCACGCTCCTGCAGCGCATCGACGGTTTGCGGCGCATCCAGCCCATAGGCCGAATGTGCCAGATCGGCGAGATCCTGAAACAGGCGCTTCTTGCTCGTGACATGAACGAGGGCCTTGACGGCCCCCGGTTTGAGCAGAGAGGAAAGATCCATCTGTCCTTTTTCCGCGCCCGCCGCGGTCGGGTCGCTCATTTGCTGTTGCGCGGGTCGATCCAGCCGACATTGCCGTCGTCGCGGCGATGCACGACATTGACCCCGCCATGTTTCTCGTTGCGGAAGACGAGCAGCGGCACACCGGCAATCTCCATCTGCATCACCGCCTCGCCGACCGAGAGCGTGGGGACCTTGGTCTCCATCTCGGCGACGATCACGGGCGCAAGGCTGGTGCCTTCGGCGGCCGACTCGTCCTCTTCCGCGGCGAGCACATACAGCCCCGCCTCGCCGAATTCAACCGGCTCCACACGTTCCTTGTGGTGATCTTTCAGCCGGCGCTTGTGACGGCGCAACTGTTTGTCCATCTTTTCGCGGCACGCCTCGAAGGCGGCATAGATCTCGTTCGCGGCGCCCTTGGCCGAAGCCGTGAGGCCGGTGGACAGATGCACCGTCGCCTCGCACAGATACTGATGCGCGGTTTTCGAGAAAACGATGGTCGCATCGGTCGGGCGCTGCATGTATTTGTCCACGGTTTCGCCCAGTTCGGCCTTCACATGGGTCTGCAGCGCTTCGCCGACGTCGAGCTGTTTGCCGCTGATCTGGTAACGCATGGCTTCTCCTTCACGTCATTGGCCCGGCCCCGGCATGACAGGCCGGGGTTGCGAGCCGGTTAATGCGATCTCTTTGGGGAGGTCGAAATGCGCGACACGGTGGACACTCTCCTCGGGCTGCCGGAAATCGGGCGGCGCGGTCACTCTGAGGAGGGTTCGGTGTTCACGCATTTGTCTCATTTGGGAACGGAACGCGGGGGCTGTCAACGGGGGACATACGCCGCAGCGCAGCATCCGCGATCACCAGATGCGGAAGTTCTGCCCCAGATAGACCCGGCGCACGTTTTCATCGCGGATCACCTCTTCGGTTCCACCCGACATCAGCACCTTACCATCGTGCAAAATATAAGCGCGATCAACGATTTCCAGCGTTTCGCGGACATTGTGGTCGGTGATCAGCACGCCGATGCCGCGCTCCTTGAGATGTGACACGAGGGCGCGGATCTCACCCACGGCGATCGGGTCGACACCCGCGAACGGCTCATCGAGCAGCAGGTATTTCGGATCGGCCGCCAGACAGCGGGCAATTTCGACTCGGCGCCGTTCCCCCCCCGAGAGCGCAAGCGCGGGCGCCTGACGCAGATGTTCGATCGAGAAATCGCCGAGCAACTCCTCGAGCCGCTCACGCCGCCGGTGCGGATCGGCGACCGCGATCTCGAGCACGGCCGAGATGTTCTGCTCGACCGTCAGCCCGCGAAAGATCGAAGCCTCCTGCGGCAGATAGCCGATCCCGAGCTTGGCGCGGCGATACATCGGCAGCGTGGTCACATCGCGCCCGTCGATCAGCACCTGCCCGGCATCGGGCGTGATCAGCCCCGCGATATTGTAGAAACACGTCGTCTTGCCCGAGCCATTGGGGCCCAGAAGCGCCACCACCTCGCCCCGGTCGAGATGCAGCGACACCTCGCGGATCACCGGGCGCTTGCGATAGCTCTTGCGCAGCGACACCACCCGCAGGCCGCCGCTGCCCTCGGCCAGTTGCAGCTCGGGCGGGGTCAGATCGTCGCTCGTGGCGTCCATCACTTGTCCCCCGGCTGCAAAATCGTGCGCACACGCCCTTGCATCTGCCCGGTGCCGGTCTCGAGATCGACGTCGAGGCGGGTGCCCGTCATGATGTTCTGCCCTTGGGTGAGCAGCACATCGCCGGTCATTACCATCTGCCCGGTGGTCACGTCATAGACGGCATTTTGCGACTCGGCCTGCTCGGTCGGCGACACCAGAATGACCTGACCTGCCGCCAGCAGACGATGGATCTTGGACCGGTCCTCGCCCATGTATTCCACGGTCAGCTCGTCAGTGCTCATCCGCATCTCGCCCTGAGCGGCGCGGACATTGCCCGAGAACACCGCAAGGCCCGTCTCCTGATTGACCCGCAGCGTGTCCGAGATGATCTCGACCGGCGCCTTGGTATCGGCCCGCAGCCCGCCGAACACGACCTGTTGCGCCGACGCCGCCATCGGCAGGAGCGGCAGGAGGGAAACCAGAAGGGGAGACAGGGCACGCATGAAGAACCTCATTCCTGCGGCTGATATATCAGCTTCACGCCGCCGTTGAAAACCAGATCGTGATCGCCCTTGTCGTCACGCACCATCTCCATCGAGCCGGCCTCGAGCGTGCCGAAGGGCGCTTCGCCCTGCACCGGTCCGGGCGAGGTCAGCCAGCTCTGATCAGTGGCCATCTCGACATAATCCGAATTCATGCGATAGCCCTGCGAGGTCTGCATCGCGACCTTGTCGCGCAGCTCCATCCGGTCCGAAACCGGGTCGATCCGCCCGGTCAGCGCGCTCAGATCGGTGACCGTGCCCGAGGGCGCCTCGAGCTTGGCGATCAGGTGATCCGCCGTCGTGCCATTGCCGCCGCCGAGATCGGGCCTTGCGACCTCGGCCCGCACCGTGAGCTCCGAGCCATCCCGCGTCATGCCGGAGTATTCCGGCTTGTTCACCCGCGGCTCGTTGGCGAGCGCGTCGACATCGACCTCGGAATAGAGCCGGGCCTGGGTCGGATCGACCTTGTCGGAAAACAAAAACAGCGTCGACAACAGCGCCAGCGCCGCGAGCGGCAGGACGATCCTGCCCAGCGCGACGAACTTCGAATGGCGGTTGTCGTAGCGCATCAGGCGACCCCGGCGCGCAACAGGTCGTGGATGTGCAGGATACCGGCGGGCTGGCCGTTCTCGACCACGAAGAGGCAGGTGATCTTGCGCTCGTTCATCAGGGCAAGCGCCGCCTCGGCCAGTGCCCCGGGCACGATGGTGCGCGGATCGCGGGTCATCACCTCGGCGGCCGTATGCTCCAGGAGCCCCGCCATGTGCCGCCGAAGGTCACCATCGGTGATGATCCCGACGAGCCGACCGTCCGAACCGGTCACCCCGACCACGCCGAACCCCTTCTGGCTGATCACCAGAAGCACCTCGGACATCGGCCTATCCTCGGGCACGAGCGGCATGTCGAGATGCATCAGATCGCCAACCTTCGAAAGCTTGGCGCCGAGCTTGCCGCCCGGGTGGAAGGCGCGGAAATGCTCGGGCGTGAACTGGCGGTGTTCCATCAGCGCGACGGCGAGCGCATCGCCCAGCGCCAGTGTCATCGTCGTCGAGGTCGTCGGCACGACCCCGGTGCCGCAGGCCTCGGCCGCCTGCGGCAGCACGAGCGCCACGTCAGACTGCCGCAACAGGGTCGAGTCGGGCCGCGAGGCCACCCCGATCAGCGGGATCGAAAACCGCCGGGTATGCGCGATCAGATCGGCCAGCTCGGGCGTCTCGCCCGAATTCGACAGAACCAGCGCTACATCCTCGCGCGTGACCATGCCCAAATCGCCATGGCTCGCCTCGGCCGGATGCACGAATTGCGCGGGCGTGCCGGTCGAGGCCAGCGTCGCCGCGATCTTGCGCGCGATATGGCCCGACTTGCCCATGCCCGAGACGATCACCCGCCCCCGCGCCTTCAGGATCGTCTCGACGGCGGCAGAAAAGGCGCCGTCGAGCCCCGCAGAGAGCGCCACGAGCCCCTCCGCCTCGATCCCGATCACGCGCCGCGCGGTCTCGAGGTAATCAGTGGTGGAAGATGTCATTCGGTTCCTCCCAGCCCATCAGATCGAGCCGCGAGCGCGCCGGCAGAAAATCGAAACAGGCCTGCGCCAGCTCGGTCCGCCCCTCACGCGCCAGACGCCCGGCCAGCGCGGCCTTGAGCTGGTGCAGATAGAGGACATCCGAGGCCGCATATTCGAGCTGCGCCTGCGTCAGCTCGGCCGCACCCCAGTCCGAGGTCTGCTGCTGCTTCGAGATATCGACGCCGACGAGCTCTTGCAGCAGGTATTTCAACCCGTGCCGGTCGGTGAAGGTGCGCACCATCTTCGAGGCGATCTTGGTGCAGAAGACCGGCGCGGTGACCACGCCAAAGGCATTGTAAAGCGCGGCGATATCGAAGCGTGCGAAGTGGAAGAGCTTCTCGGTGCCCGGATCGGCCAGCATCGCGCAAAGCCGCGGCGCCGCGCTCTGGCCCTTGGCGATCTGCACCAGATGCGCATCGCCATCGCCCGAGGACAGCTGCACGAGGCAAAGCCGGTCGCGCCGCGGGTCGAGCCCCATGGTTTCGGTGTCGATGGCCACGACCGGGCCGAGATCGAGCCCGTCGGGAAGGTCGTTCTGATGCAGGTGGATCGTCACGGAAATCGTCTTTCGTTGTTGTCGCGTCATATAAGCGCGAGAACGCGGGAAAGCCAATGTTGCGCGATGCACAGCCCCGCCCCCTCATCCCAAACCCCTGCCACGTCCTGGGCCGCGATGCCGGCGCGGTGTCAGAGATGCGACGGGGCGATCTCGCGGAAACCGCGTCTTGATGCCCTTCGGAATGGACGATAGACACGAAGACAGGCAGTGCAATGAGCACGATCGGCCGTTCACGGGCTCGCGCCCCGAGCCAGGCGTGGTGGTGTTGATCCCTGCGGGGCGTGGTCCCGAACAGGATCGGCGTGCTTGCCGGCAAAATTTGTAAATAACCGCGATTGGCCAGATGAAGAAAACGATCGAAGTCCTCGCCGCCGAACTGTCGAAATGGTCAAGCGTCACGACCCCCGTTCACAAGGGCGACTGGGTTCCGATCTTTCGGATGGACCAATCGAACCAGATCGCCTCGCTCGACCCGCTGTTCTTCGAGAGCGAGGGCATCGAACAGGTCTCGTTGAGCGGCAAGCGCGCTCTGCCCCTGCTGCGCCAACAGGTCGTTTCCACCGGCGGCCTGCGCAACAGCCTGTTCACCGAGGTCTTCCGCAAGCACAGCAAATTCGACCGCATCCGCCTGAGCGTCGATGTCGAGGGCGCGTTCGCCTATGAGGTCTGCCGCACGACCTCGACCGGAACGACGAGCCTGCTCGGACAGGGGACGCTCCTGCCCGGCGCGGATGCGGCGGACAGTCGGCGTACCGAAGCCCCGGTCACACTCTCGATCGAGAACGATCTGGGCCGCAACGCGCGGCTTCACTGGAGCCTCCGGGCGCTGAGCGACGATGCGGTGATCCACGACGCCGTCTGGCACGCCACCGCACCGGGCGAAAGCGCCGCGCGGATGGTCGTCGTGCTGCGCACCTTCGGGCGGACCGCGGACATCAAATCTCTGCTGCAGGCCTTCGAGCAGCAATGCCGCTTCAGCCCGGTCTATGCGCGTCTGCTGCAAAACGTCTTCTTCTATGTCCTCGATACCTCGGGTGGCCTGTCGGCCGGCGATTACGAAGACTTCGCCGGGCTTGCGCATGTCCGAGCGCATGTGGTCAAGGGCGCAAATCTCGGCGGCGGCGGCAACATGAGCCAGGCGCTCCTGCAACTCGATCAGGCGATCGGCCATGCCGGGATCGAGGTGAACGAGCTTCTTCTGCTCGACGACGATCTCAGCCTGTCGCTCGAGAGCCTCCTGCGGCATTGGGCAACGACCGTGTTCCGCGCAGATACCACGATCTTCACGCTGCCGGTCCTGATGAAGTCCGAACCGGCCAAGATGTGGGAAGACGGGGCGCTCTGGGGGCGTTTCCTCGATGACGATCTGTCCGCCGACCGCACCGCGATCGCGCCGCGCCTGCTGCGCCACAATCGCGACGTTCTCGAGGACGGGTTCGCCGACGAGATGGCGCCCGCGCATTACCCCGAATACTGCACCTTCATCTTCTTCAGCCTGCCCTATGCGCGCTTCACCGAACTGGGCTATCCTGCGGCCTTCTTCCTGCGCGGGGACGATATCGAATACAGCCTGCGCCACCGGGCCGCAGGCGGTGCGATCCTGTCGAACGCCAACCTCTGTGCCTGGCATGAACCGGCCCATTCCTATGGCCAGGAATACATGTCGATCGCCCATGGCATCATCATCAACATGCGCTACGGCGCGACCGAGCCCTCGTCCTTCGCGCGCTTCTTCCATCAACGCCTCGTCGCACATGCCAGCATCTCGGATGCGGCGGGTCTGCGCCTCTATGCCAAGGTTCTGGCGGACCTGAACGGCAAGACCATGTTCCTGACGCATGAATTCGCCGCGCGCTACGTCAGGCGGCTGGGCGAGTTCAAGGCCTTCGATGCCGCCTTCGAATATGTCGCGCCCGATCTGCGCGCGGCCCTGCGCGAAAATGCCGAACTCAACAGTACGGCGCTCGGCGAATACGGCTTTCTCTATCCACCGGTCGAAGCGCGGACGCGGTTTACACGGGTCATCCTCGAGAACCCGCATACCGACAGCGCGCGCGTCTACGATCCGCGGAACCCCGCGATCCTGGCCGATTGCGCGGCGGCCGCGGCGGAGTTCGCGCCCGAGCTCAGCGCCTTCCTCACCGGCTACGACGCCTTGCGCGCACATTACCTGGAGCGCTTCGAAACCGTCTCCAAAGCCGAATTCTGGCAACGGGAGCTGACGCATTATCCGGCGCCCGAAACCCTGTTCCGCAACCCCGAGTGAGAGCGTCGATGCGAAGCGCCGAAAAAGATGCCACCCAACGCCTGCTGCCCGGCGCCCGGATGCCCGACGGAAGCCTTCTCGAGACGGGCCTGCGCTGCCGGCTCTTCTGCCGCGTCTCGGGCGAGGCCCGCTATCTCGACGGCAACCAATATACCGGCTCGGTTCAGACGATCGCCGAGGACCTCGCGCGCCAGCCCCAGTTCACCGGCGTGAACTGGGTGCTCGAGGCGCGGCCGGACGGTCTCTGGGCACTGCTCAATCAGGGCGACCCGGATTTCGCCCTCGTCGGCTCTGGCACTGGCGTGCATCTCGGACGCCTGAGCGCACAGACCACGGGCGTAACCACGGCCGAGTGGCTGGTGTATGCGACCGATCAGGGCAAGCTCCTGCTGCGGCCGGCGCGCGGCGAATGGCTGATCGCACAGGACAACGCGGGCGGTGTCGCGCTCGGCCGGTGCTCGGTCGCCGATACGCCCAAAAGCCTGTGGACAGTCCTGCCGCGAGCCTAGACACTCGCGCGGAACGCAGCCGAACCGCGCCCGCAGACCTGGTCCCCGAAAGGCACCGCCGTGAAGATCTACATCTACACCATCCCAAAGGCCGGGACCTATCTCCTGGCAGAATTCCTCGAACGCCTGGGCTTCGAGAACAGCGGGTTTCATGTCGACCTCGAGAGCTATCTCGATACGAAGAAACTGAGCCTCGAGGTGAATGCGCAAACACCCGAAGCCGCCCGGGTCGATCAGTTTTTCGTCGGCACGCTGAAGGGGATGCCCGACAACAGCCTCGCCTTCGGTCATCTGGCGGTGCCGCTGCTGGGATGGGCCCTGCCCAGATTCAGCTTCGTTTGCAGCTATCGGCATCCGCGCAAAACTCTGGTTTCCGAGTTCATCGACTTCAGATTCCGCCGCAAGGATGTCGAATGGCTCAGTTTCGACACCATCGCCGACGATGCCGAGGCTTTTGGCCAGTACCTGATCCACCATGGGCCGATCCATCTGAGAATCTTCTCTCAGTTCGTCGCCTGCTCGACCCTGTTCAATGATCCGTTCTTCCAGCGCTACACCCCGGAGCGCTCGATTTTCGTGAATTTCGATACCTTCCTGAAAGACCCGTCCGAATCCGTGCGCATCGCCGAACATTTCGGCCGCGATGCCGCGACGGGCCTCGCCGCACGCGAGGCGGCGCTTGCGGCGGAGACCAAGACAAAGGCCGTCGATCTCGAGATCGACCGAGACAGCCTCTGGACGGCCGAGAACGAACGTCTTTACGAAGATCTTGGAGTTTTCAACGCGGTCGAGCGGGCACGCAGCACCGGGTTGGATATCTAGCGCGGGCGCGGAAGATCGCGGAAGGTCGACGAAAAATGAAGCTCGTCCTGCATATCGGCACCCCGAAGACTGCATCTACCCTGTTGCAGAGCAGCCTCGAGGCGAATCCCGAGTGGCTGTCGCGGCATGGCGCGGCCTATGGCCGGGCCTGTTCGCCCTATTCCAATCACCTGACCCTGTGCTTCGCGGTCAGCCCGGAAATCTCTGGTCTCGCCCTGTCGCTCGGGATCGACAGCGAGGCCGCAAAGGTCGAACTGCGTCACCGGATCACGGCCGAGATTGCCGCCCATCTGGCCGAGCTGCCTCCGCATGTCGATCGCTATATCCTGTCGAGCGAGAACCTGACCGGCAATCTGTTCGATGCCGAGGGGATCGCCCTGTTGCGCGATATGCTGGCCCCGCTGTTCGACGAGATCGAGATCGTGGCCTATGTGCGCCGGCAAGACGATGCCATCCTGTCGATGTATGCCGAACACCTTCGGCAAGGCTTCTCCAGCGCGCCCTTCGACGCGTTCGTTGACAAATGCTGCGGTGCCGGCAGTCCGGTACTCTATCTCTACTACCGCCGCGAATTGATGAAATGGATCGAGGTCTGGGGGCGCGCAGCCTTGACCGTCCGCCTGTTCGACCGCTCGGCTTTCACAGGCGACGATGTCCTCAGTGACTTCCTGAGCGCGGCGCTCGGCCGGTCCGATCTCGACCTGAGCGATTTCGTTCGCTCGGATGTCGACAATCGATCCCGATCGGCCCCGGTACTCGAGGCACTGCGGCGATTGCAACCTGCGATCCCCTTCCTCGCCCATGGAAAAGCCAACGAACTCCGGGCGCGGCTGACGCCCTATATCTACGATCTGCCAACCGAGCCGCGCCCGGTGATGGCGGCTGACCAGGCGCAGGCGATCATGCACCATTTCCGCATCGCCAATGGCTGGCTGCAAGAGACCTTCTTCCCCGATCGGCCCGCCCCTCTGTTTCCGCCCCGCCCCGACCTGCCTGCGCAAGGAAATCTCGGCGTTCTGAGCGATGACGACTATGCCGAGATCGTCTCGCACCTGCTCCTGCCGGCCCTGCGCTGATCAATCCCGCCCCGCGAGTTGTCATCACGGGGGGGCTGTGCAACAAACGCTCAAAAGGATGCGAGACGAGGGTGATATGAAGGTTCTCATGGTGGGCGCGGGGCTGTCCTGCGCGGTGATCGGGCGCAAGCTGGCCGAAGCGGGGATGGCGGTCACGATCATCGACAGCCGCAGCCATGTCGGTGGAAACTGTTATACCGAGCGCGACGCGGATACCGGTGTGATGGTCCATATCTACGGCCCGCACATCTTCCATACCGACGACGAGGAGGTCTGGAACTACGTCAACGCCTTCACCACCTTCAAACCCTATCAGAACCGGGTGAAGACCACGAGTCAGGGGCAGGTCTTCTCGCTGCCGATCAACCTGCACACGATCAACCAGTACTACCGCAAGACGATGAACCCGACCGAGGCGCGTGCCTTCATCGAGGAGATCGCCGACAAGACGATCGAGGATCCGCAGACCTTCGAGGATCAGGCGCTGCGCTTCGTCGGGCGCGATTTCTACGAGGCCTTCTTCAAGGGCTATACCGAGAAGCAATGGGGCTGCTCGCCGCGCGATCTGCCCGCCTCGATCCTCAAGCGGCTGCCGGTGCGGTTCAACTACGACGACAACTATTTCTTCCACAAGTTCCAGGGAATGCCCGAAGAGGGCTATACGCCCATGATCGAGGCGATCCTTGATCACCCGGGGATCGAGGTGAAGCTCGGGACCACCTATGAGCCGCAGATGGCTGAGGGTTACGACCATATCTTCTATTCCGGTCCGCTCGATGGTTTCTTCGATTTCCGTCTCGGGCGTCTGGGCTATCGCACGCTCGATTTCGAGCGCTTCGCCGATCAGGGCGATTACCAGGGCTGCGCGGTGATGAACTACGGCGATCGCGACGTGCCCTATACCCGGATCACCGAGCACAAGCATTTCGCGCCCTGGGAAAGCCATGAGGGCACGGTCTGCTATCGCGAATTCTCGCGCTCCTGCGAGCCCGAGGACATTCCCTATTACCCGATCCGTCAGGTCGAGGAGAAGGCGTTGCTCGGCGAATATGTCACGCTGGCCGAGGCCACTGGGGGGGTGACCTTCGTCGGCCGCCTCGGCACCTATCGCTATCTCGACATGGATGTGACGATCCGCGAAGCCCTCGACACGGCGCAAGCGTTCCTCGGTGCCGCCGAGACCGGAGCGGCAATGCCGGCCTTCGTCAAATCCCCGCTCTGAGCGGTGACTGGCGGCCCCATGGCAACTTCGGGGCCGCCGTTTTGCCTTTTATTTGACCAAAAACGATTTCCAATCTCCCTGACGCGATCACGTCGGGGGCAGGATTTCGGTACGAATTCCAGTCTGTTAGAACGGCCGTGGTCAGCGGCATCGGCATTTCCGATGCCAGATGCCCTTGGAAAGTTTCGATTTTACGAAAAAAATAGACATTAACGTTTGGGATTGGCGGAGGTCTTTGCTAGCCTCCGGCCATCACGGCTCTGCGAGCTATCTTTTGGACAGCGCTGATAGCGGCCCGCGGCCGCAACTGCCATTTGTGGGGGACTACATGCTTATTCGTTTCTGGGGCCCGGAGGACATTCTCGATTTCGCGTTCTTCGACGCCGTCACCTACGATTTGTCTATCGACGTGGTGAGTGCGACTTCGACGCAAATCGTTGTCTCCAACCCGTCGACCGGCGCGGTCACGACCTTCTACGGCAGCGGATTTCCGAGCGCGGCCGAACTCGAAAACGACATCCTCTACGGCACGCTGACGGGCTGGACCACCACGGTGACCGAAAGCGGCGTGACCCGCACCATTTCGCAGGTCAGTGACTTCTCCTGGGGTGTGGCCGATTTCATCGGGGCGCTCGATGCGATGTCGATGGACGACGACACGGCCTTCTCGGCCCTGCTGAACCTTCAGCCCCTGACCTTCGACGCAAGCGAGGCTCTTGGTCCGATCTCCGATTTCAACCTGATCGGCCTGACCCAGAACGCCCAGATCATCACGTCGGCCGAATACGGCGACTATATCGGCGGCGGTGAGGGCAACGACACGATCAACGCAGGCGGTGCGCCCAGTGGTGAAGTCGACATGATCTTCGTGTCGAATGGCAATGACCAGATCATCCTGTCGGACTCCAAACCCGGTGACGGCGGCCTCGATCTCGTTTACGGCTTCTATGACGAATACGGCGAGGAAGCGACCGGCGTCGGTCCGATCTCGGTGACGATCGACGGCGACGCGAATACTGGAACAATTGTCAAATCGACCGGCACCGATACATTGATCGATGTGCAGAGCGCCCTCTATTGGGAAACCGGAGGGTTTTCCATCTACGGCACGACCGGCAATGATACATTTTCTATCGACGGCGGGACCGACAGTTGGATCAAGATCGTCGGCAACGAGGGCGTCGATAGCTATGACCTTGTCGTTTCCGGAGATATCCGACTGACGTTCTTCGGGGCTTGGGCTGAGACCGGCCCCTCGCAGGGCATATCCGTGGACCTCTCTCAGGGGATAATCTATAATGACGGCTACGGCAACGAAGAAACCGTCTCGATCACAGCCAGTGGCGGCCGCCTCGAGATCGATGGCACGAATTACTCCGACAGCCTGATCGGAAGCGATGCCAACGACAGCTTCATTACCCGTGCAGGAAACGACACGGTCAATGGGGGTGCAGGCTATGACCGGCTGCGCTACGATCGCAGCCAGATGACCTCCGGGATCGACGCCGACCTGCTGGCCGGCACGGTGACCGGCGCATGGAGCGGGGCGGCCTTTACCGACACGGTCTCGAATATCGAAGAGATCCGTGGAAGCTCCATGGGAGATATCATGACCGCACTGGGGACCTCGGTCGCCGTGCGGTTCCGGGGCTATTACGGGGATGATACGCTGTCGGGCGGCGGTGGCGCGGATACCCTGGAAGGTGGCTACGGCGCTGACCTGCTCAACGGGAACTATGGCAATGACCTCATCTATGGTGAGGATGAAGATGACACGATCTTCGGCGGCGACGGCGCGGATACGATCGACGGCGGCCTGGACGACGATCTGATCGACGGAAACAACGGGAACGACAGCATCCTTGGCGGCAACGGCTACGACACGATCTATGGTGGCGAGGGTAACGATACGGTCGACGGCGGTAATGGCGCCGACCTCGTCTATCTCAACCAGGGCAACGACCTCTTCCTCGATAACAGCGAGGCGATCAGCGACACGGTCTATGGCGGCTATGGCAACGACACGATCGAGGGCGGCAACGGCGATGACGAGTTCCATGGCGACTGGGACAATGACGTCATCAACGGGCGTCTGGGCAATGACCTGATCTATGGCGACGACGGCTTCGACACGATCTATGGCGGCGACGGAAACGACACAGTCTTCGGCGGCAACGGGCGTGACGTGGTCTATCTGGGCAACGGCAACGATGTCTTCAACGACAACGGCCAGGGCGGCGACCTCGGGCGCGATCTGGTCTATGGCGGCGATGGCGACGACACGATCGAGGGCGGCAACGGCAACGACAC
>QKJR01000022.1 GCA_003249215.1 Rhodobacterales bacterium | reverse complement strand
CGACGAATTGCGCGCCCTCCGGGCTCATCGCCGCGTCGAATTGCGCACGGGTCTGGGGCGGCCAGCCGCGCTCGCGGCCGATCTGGTCCATCACCGCCTTTTGTGCCGGAAAGAAGGTGTCGGCGGCCTTCTGGCTGTCGTCGTCGACGAAGCCATGGACGTTGAGCGAGACCCGCGCCTTGTCGGCGTTGCCCGATTGCTCGGCGGCGCGATAATAGAGATCGGCGAGCGAGGCGAAGCGGCGCGGCGCGCCGCCGATGATCGCCAGCGCCAGCGGCAGGCCGAGGACACCGGCGCGCATCATCGAATTCGGCGTGCCGCCGGCGGCGATCCAGATCGGCAGCTTGCCCGAGACCGGACGCGGATAGATGCCAAGGCCGGGGATCGCATGGGTATGCGTCGTGCCGGGCCAGCGCAGCCGCTCGTCCTGGTTGATCGCGATCAGCATCTGCAGCTTTTCCTCGAACAGCGCATCGTAATCGTCGAGGTCATAGCCGAAGAGCGGAAAGCTCTCGATGAAACTGCCGCGCCCGACCATCAGCTCGGCGCGCCCGCCGGTGATATTGTCGAGCGTCGCATATTGCTGAAACACCCGGACCGGATCGTCCGAGGACAGCACCGAAACCGCCGAGGACAGGCGGATGTTCTTGGTCGAGCGCGCGACACCGGCCAGCGTGACCGGCGGCGACGAGACGGCATAGCCCGGCCGGTGATGCTCGCCGAGGCCGAAGATGTCGATCCCCACCTGATCGGCGAGCTCGATCTCTTCCATCAGGTTGCGAAAGCGTTCCTGGGCGTCGACCTTGTGGCCCGTCACCGGGTCGCGGCCGAGATCGCCAAAGGTGTAAAGTCCGACTTCCATGTGGCTCTCCCTCTGCTGTCCCAGAGCTAGGCCCGCCGAGAGATTCGGAACAGGCCCATGGGCACACAGGCGCTGTGCGCCAGAGCAAAGCCGCGCGCCAAAGCAAGACGGCACCAAAGCAAAACGGCGCCCCGGGGGGCGCCGTTTCGGATCTGTCGTTCGAAGAGGCTCAGCCGCGCTCTTCGATGATCGCCACCAGATGCGGGATCGAGTTCACCATGCCGCGCACGGCGGGGGTGTCTTCGAGCTCGCGGGTGCGGTGCATCTTGTTGAGGCCAAGGCCCTTCAGCGTCTCGCGCTGGATGGCCGGGCGGCGGATCGGCGAGCCGATCTGCTTGACAACGATGGTTTTCGCCATGTTTCCGTCTCCTTACGCAGCGTCGGCGTCGGCTTCCGCCTTCGCCCCGAGGATCTCGGCCACCTTCTTGCCGCGACGTTGCGCGACCGAGCGGGGGCTGGCTTCCTTCTTGAGGCCGTCCAGCGTGGCGCGGATCATGTTGTAGGGGTTTTGCGAGCCGATCGACTTCGACACCACGTCCTTGATGCCGAGCATCTCGAACACGGCGCGCATCGGGCCGCCGGCGATGATGCCGGTACCTTCAGCGGCGGTGCGCATCACCACCTTGCCGGCGCCATGACGGCCTTCGACATCGTGGTGCAGGGTCCGGCCTTCCTTGAGCGGAATGCGGATCATGTTGCGCTTGGCTTGCTCGGTGGCCTTGCGGATGGCCTCCGGAACTTCCTTGGCCTTGCCCTTGCCGAAGCCGACGCGGCCCTTCTGGTCGCCCACGACGACGAGCGCGGCGAAGCCGAAGCGCTTACCACCCTTCACGGTCTTGGACACACGGTTGATCGCGACAAGACGATCGGCGAATTCCGGGGCGGCTTCTTCGCGTTCGCGACGCTGACCCCGGCGGTTTTCACGTTCTGCCATAAGGCATTCCTTCTCTGGGTGGTGCGCTCGGCACCAATTGGATCAATCCAGGTGAGGCCGGGCGGGCCGGCACTCCCGGATCATCGGGGCGGCGCGAGCGCCGCCCACAGGATCGTCAGAACTTCAGGCCGCCTTCACGCGCGGCGTCGGCCAGAGCCTTCACCTTGCCGTGGAAGAGGAAGCCGCCACGGTCGAAGTAGCATTCTTCGACACCGGCCGCTTTCGCCCGTTCCGCCAGAGCGGCGCCAACCTTGGCGGCCGCTTCGACGTTGTTCTGACCGATGACACCGATCGCCTTCTCGAGCGAGGAGGCCGACGCCAGCGTGGTGCCGGCGATATCGTCGATCAGCTGGGCGCTGATGTTCTTCGACGAGCGGTGCACCGACAGACGGATCTTGCCGGTGTTGCCCTTGCGAAGCTTGTTCCGAACGCGCAGGCGGCGCTTGAGGAACAGTTCCCGTTTGCTGTTTGCCATTTTTCGCGTCCTTACTTCTTCTTGCCTTCCTTGCGGAAGATGAACTCGCCCTTGTAGCGGATGCCCTTGCCCTTGTAGGGCTCGGGGCCGCGCCATTCGCGGATGTTGGCCGCGACCTGGCCGACGAGCTGCTGATCGATGCCTTCGACGGTGATCTCGGTCGGCTTGCCGACCGAAACGGTCACGCCAGCCGGCGGGATGAAGTCGACGTCATGCGAATAGCCGAGGTTGAGCTTCAGGGTCGAGCCGGCCATCTGAGCGCGATAACCGACACCGGTGATCTCGAGCTCTTTCTTGAAGCCGGAGGTCACGCCGATGACGAGGTTTTCGATCATCGACCGCGACATGCCCCATTGCTGACGGGCACGCTTGGACGAACCGCGCGGGGTGACTTTCACGGCATTATCGTTCACCGCGATGGTCACATCGTCGGTGGCGGTAAAGCTGCGGACGCCCTTCGGACCTTTGACCTCGATGGTCTGGCCCGAGACGGTCGCCGTCACGCCCGAGGGCAGCTCGACCGGTTTTTTGCCAATACGAGACATTGAGCCCTCCTTAGAACACGGTGCAGATGACTTCGCCGCCGACGTTTTGCGCCCGGGCGTTGGCATCCGACATGACGCCTTTCGGCGTGGAGACGATCGACACGCCGAGGCCCTGACGGACCGACGGGATGTCCTTGACACTGGAATAGACGCGACGGCCGGGCTTCGACACGCGCTTCAGTTCCCGGATCACCGGGGCGCCATCGAAGTATTTCAGGCCGATTTCAAAGGTCGGGTGACCCTTGGCGTCGGTGCCGTTTTCATAGCCGCGGACGTAGCCCTCGGCCACCATCACGTCGAGCACGCGAGCGCGCATCTTCGAGGCGGGGGTCGAGACGGTGGTCTTGCCACGCATCTGGGCGTTGCGGATGCGGGTGAGCATATCGCCGATAGGATCGTTCATCTCACTCTCTCCTTACCAGCTCGATTTCACCAGGCCCGGGATCTGGCCCATCGAGCCGAGCTCGCGGAGCATGATCCGGGACACTTTCAGCTTGCGGTAATAGGCGTGCGGACGCCCCGTCAGCTGGCAGCGGTTGTGAATGCGGGTCGCCGAGCTGTTGCGCGGCAGTTTCGCGAGTTTCAGCGACGCGCGGAAACGCTCTTCCATCGGGCGCTCCTGGTCGTTGATGACAGCCTTGAGGGCGGCGCGCTTGCCGGCATATTGCTCGACCAGCTTCTTGCGCTTCACCTCGCGGGCAACCATGGATTTCTTGGCCATACGAATGTTCCTCTCGAGGTTCAGCTGTTGAAGGGCATGTTGAAGAGCTTCAACAGCGCCTTGGCTTCCGCATCGGTGGGCGCGGTGGTGCCGATCACGATGTCCATGCCCCAAACCTCGTCGACCTTGTCGAAGTCGATTTCGGGGAAGACGATGTGCTCTTTCAGGCCCATGGCATAGTTGCCACGGCCGTCGAAAGAGGAACCGGACACGCCGCGGAAGTCACGGACGCGCGGCAGCGCAACAGTGATGAGGCGGTCGAGGAATTCGTACATGCGGTCGCCACGAAGGGTCACCTTGGCGCCGAGCGGCATGCCTTCGCGGACCCGGAAGGTCGCGATCGACTTCTTGGCCTTGGTGACGACGGCCTTCTGACCGGCGATCGTCGTGAGGTCGTCCTGGGCCGATTTGGCTTTCTTGGAGTCCTTCACGGCTTCGGTGCCGCAGCCGATGTTGAGAACGATCTTGTCCAGACGCGGGATCTGCATGTCGTTCTTGTAGGAGAATTCCTCCTTCATCGCGGCACGGATTTCGGTCTTGTAGAGCGTCTTCAGGCGGGGGGTGTAAGTCGCAGTGTCGAGCATCAGATCACGTCCCCGGTGGTCTTGGCGAAACGCACCTTCTTGTCGCCTTCGATCTTGAAGCCGACGCGGGTCGCTTTGCCGTTCTTGTCGAGAAGGGCCAGGTTCGACAGGTCGATCGGCATCGCCTTCGGCATGCGGCCGCCCTGGGAATTCTGGGTCTGGCGGGTGTGACGGATCGCCATGTTGATGCCGTCGACGATCGCCTTGCCGGTGGCGGGCATCACCTGGGTGATTTCACCCTGCTTGCCCTTGTCCTTGCCGGTGAGAACGACGACCTTGTCGCCCTTTTTCAGTTTCGCAGCCATCACAGCACCTCCGGCGCGAGCGAGATGATCTTCATGAAGTTCTTCGCACGCAGCTCACGAACCACCGGCCCGAAGATACGGGTGCCGACCGGCTCGTTCTGGTTGTTGAGAATGACGGCCGCGTTGCGGTCGAAGCGGATGGAGGTGCCGTCTTCGCGACGGACTTCCTTGGCGGTGCGCACGACGACGGCCTTACGGACATCGCCCTTCTTCACGCGACCGCGCGGGATGGCTTCCTTCACCGAGACGACAATGATGTCGCCGACGGAGGCGTATTTACGCTTGGAACCACCCAGGACCTTGATGCACTGCACCCGGCGCGCGCCGGAGTTGTCAGCGACATCCAGATTGGTCTGCATCTGGATCATGTGGTTTCTCCCGACCTGTGGGGGCCTGCCCCCAGGGTTTCGATCAAACCGGGAAGTGACGGCCTATCAGGCGGTGATCACTTCCCAGCGCTTGGTTTTCGACTTCGGCGCGCATTCCTGAATGCGCACGGTGTCGCCGACTTTGAACGTGTTGTTCTCGTCGTGAGCCCGGTATTTCTTGGATTTCCGGACGGTCTTTTTCAGAACCGGGTGGGTGAAACGACGTTCCACCAGCACGGTGACGGTCTGAGCGTTGGCGTCCGAGGTCACGGTGCCTTGCAGGATACGTTTGGGCATCTGTCAGGCCTCCCTCAGTTGCCGGCCGCTTGCGCGGCTTTTTCGTTGAGCACGGTCAGAACACGGGCAGCATCGCGGCGCACTTGGCGCACGCGGGCGGTGTTCTCCAGCGCGCCGGTGGCTTGCTGAAAGCGCAGGTTGAAGGATTCTTTCTTCAGGCTTTCCAGCTCTTCCTTGAGCTGGTCCAGCGTCTTGTCGCGCAGTTCTTTGGCGTCCATCGCCTTTTCCTTTCCAGTCACCGGAGGGCGCCCGACGTTGCTCGGGGTAACCACGGACCCGGTGGGTTCATGCAAAACACGCGACTCCCGGTAACGGGATTCGCGAGATGGCGTTCTATAGGAGAGCGGGGGGCCAAGGGCAAGGGAAAGTTTTGCCACCAGACGGCGGCGGCCGGCCCTGGCCGATGGGTTCAGTCAAACCGCCCCGCGCCGCCCTGTCAAGCGCCGCGGCGCCGATCCGGCGTTTCGCCCCATCGCGGGGCTTTTCCTTTGGCCGCTCCCGGCGTAGCAGTCGGGCAGCACAAGCCGGAGGATGCCCCATGGCCCAGATTTCGTCGCTCTTCGTCACCCGCCTCTATCGCGCCCGGCTCTCCGAGTTCGGCCCCAAGATCGACGCGGGCGAGCTCGAGAATTCCTGCCTCGTGATCGCCGAGGATGACGAGGCCGGGCAGGATTGGTGCGAGGCCAACGGCTATCCGGGCTATACCTCCTATGCCTCGCTCACCGACCTGCCCTGGCGCTTTCCGATCTTCGCCGATCTGGTGAAGGCGCTCGACGCCCATGTCGCGGCCTTCGCCGAAGACCTCGAATTCGATCTCGACGGCCGGTCGCTGGTGCTCGAAGACCTCTGGATCAACATCCTGCCCGAGGGCGGCACCCATTCGTCGCATCTGCACCCGCATTCGGTGATCTCCGGCACGACCTATGTGGCGATGCCCGAAGGCGCCAGCGCGCTGAAGCTCGAGGACCCGCGTTCGGGCCGGCTGATGGCCGCGCCGCCCCGGCGCAAGAACGCCCGCGAAGAGCTGCGCACCTTCGTCTATGTCCAGCCGCAGGTCGGCGACGTGCTGCTCTGGGAAAGCTGGCTGCGCCACGAGGTGCCGCTCAACATGGCCGAGGACGAACGGATCTCGGTCAGCTTCAATTACAAATGGGCCTGAGCCGGATCGGATGATCTCTAGCGGCAGCCGTCGGTTTGAAACAGCTGGTTGCCGATGAAGAATTCGATCTTGCGATAGGGGCTGAGGTGGAGCCGGAAGGTCGGCCCCTGGTCGACCGTCAGCCCGACGACGATGAAGCGATCGTCATGGCGCTCGACCGCGAGCACGCGATAATCGGTGTCGCCGGCCTTCAGGCTGCGGGTCTCGTCATCGAAGACCATCGCATATTCGCGGCGCTGGTTTTCACAGATCAGGCGGAAAGTCTCGGCGCGAAGCGGCGTCGCGCTCAACGTCAGGAAGCAGAGAAATAAAATGCGTCGCATGGGCGATCCGGACTGATCCGCTCAGCCTAGGGGGCGTCGCGGCTGTGGGCAATCAGGCCAAGCGCCGGCTTTGGCGCCACTGTTGCAAAAGTTCACGCCCCGCATATTTTTTGCGCAATCTGACACAGGTCAACTTGCCGTTAACCCGCATCTGTCGCGCCATGCATGAAGGAGAAAATCATGAGCGGCACGAGCAGACATTTTTCCAAGACCATTGCCTTCGAGGCCATGCGCCTCATGGATGAAAAGGACCTGTCGCTCGCTCAGGCCTTCGAAGTGGCCAGCGAACGGATGTCGCATGTCCCGGCCTATGAGCCGCCGCAGGCCTCGGATCATCTGGCCATCGCCGAGCCTGGCGAGAGCGACTGACAGCAACGGAACGAAAGAAAGCCCCCGCCGATCGCTCGGCGGGGGCTTCCGATTTGGCGATCGCGCCCGAAGGCGCGGATCTTACCAGTCTTCGCGGACCACGGTGCGGGTCTTGATCGGCAGCTTCATCGCGCCGAGGCGGAGCGCCTCGCGGGCGATGTCTTCCGGCACACCCTCGATCTCGAACATGATCCGGCCCGGCTTCACGCGGGCGGCCCAGTAATCCACCGAGCCCTTGCCTTTACCCATCCGGACTTCGGTCGGCTTCGACGACACCGGAGTGTCGGGGAAGATCCGGATCCAGACGCGGCCCTGACGCTTCATGTGGCGGGTGATCGCGCGGCGAGCCGCTTCGATCTGCCGCGCGGTGACGCGTTGGGGCTCCACCGCCTTCAGGCCGAAATGGCCGAAGGTCAGGGTCGAACCACCCTTGGCTTCGCCATGGATGCGACCCTTGTGCATCTTGCGGAATTTTGTGCGCTTCGGTTGCAGCATCTTCTTTACTCCTTACCGGCGCCGGTCGGTCATGGCGCCACGCGGAGCGGGGCCATCCTGGATTTCGGACTGACGACGGTCACGGGCCGACGGATCGTGCTCCATGATTTCGCCTTTGAAGATCCAGACCTTGATGCCGATGATCCCATAGGGGGTCGTGGCTTCGGCCAGCGCGTAGTCGATGTCGGCACGCAGGGTGTGCAGCGGCACGCGACCTTCGCGGATCCACTCGGTGCGGGCGATTTCGGCGCCGCCGAGACGGCCGGCGACGTTCACCCGGATGCCGAGGGCGCCCATGCGCATCGCGTTCTGGGCGGCCCGCTTCATCGCGCGGCGGAAGCTCACGCGACGTTCGAGCTGCTGGGCGATGCTTTCGGCGACCAGCTGGGCGTCGAGCTCGGGCTTGCGGACTTCAACGATGTTGAGGTGCAGTTCCGAGTCCGTCATCTTGGCGATCTTCTTGCGAAGCACCTCGATGTCGGCGCCCTTCTTGCCGATGATCACGCCCGGACGGGCGGTGTGGATCGTGACGCGGCACTTCTTGTGCGGACGTTCGATGATCACGCGCGAGACGCCGGCTTGCTTCACTTCTTCACGAATGAAGTCGCGGATCTTCAGGTCTTCCAGCAGAAGATTGCCGTAGTCCTTGGTATCCGCATACCAGCGGCTGTCCCAGGTGCGGTTGACCTGGAGGCGCATGCCGATCGGATTGACTTTCTGACCCATTAGGCTTGCTCCTCAACTTGACGCACCGTGATGGTGAGTTCCGAGAACGGCTTCATGATCTTGCCGTAACGGCCACGCGCCCGCGGACGACCGCGCTTCATCACGAGGTTCTTGCCCACATAGGCCTCGGCAACGATCAGGCTGTCGACGTCCAGGTTGTGGTTGTTCTCGGCGTTGGCGATGGCCGACTGAAGGCATTTCTTCACGTCGCCGGCGATCCGCTTCTTCGAGAAGGTGAGGTCGGAGAGCGCCTTGTCCACCTTCTTGCCACGGATCATGGCAGCCACCAGGTTCAGTTTCTGCGGGGACGTGCGAAGCATGCGGGCTTTCGCCATCGCTTCGTTGTCGGCCACGCGGCGGGGGTTCTTTTCCTTGCCCATGACTTACTTCCGCTTCGCTTTCTTGTCGGCAGCATGACCATAATAGGTCCGGGTCGGCGAATATTCACCGAACTTCTGGCCGATCATTTCTTCGGTGACGAGCACCGGGATGTGCTTCTGGCCGTTGTAGACGCCAAACGTCAGACCCACGAATTGGGGCAGGATCGTCGAGCGGCGCGACCAGATCTTGATGACTTCGTTGCGACCCGATTCACGGGACTTCTCGGCCTTCTTGAGGACATAAGAGTCGACAAAAGGGCCTTTCCAGACAGAACGTGCCATATCTTAACGACCCTTCTTCTTGGCGTGGCGCGAGCGGATGATGAGCTTCGACGACGCCTTCTTCGGCGAACGGGTCTTGGCGCCCTTGGTCGGCTTGCCCCACGGGGTCACCGGGTGACGGCCACCCGAGGTGCGGCCTTCACCACCGCCGTGCGGGTGGTCGATCGGGTTCATCACGACGCCGCGGACGGCGGGACGCTTGCCATAATGGCGGTTGCGACCGGCCTTGCCGAGGTTCTGGTTCGAATTGTCGGGGTTCGACACGGCACCGACGGTGGCCATGCATTCCTGACGCACCATGCGCAGTTCGCCCGAGCTCAGACGGATCTGGGCATAGCCGCCATCGCGGCCGACGAATTGAGCGTAGGTGCCGGCAGCGCGCGCGATCTGGCCGCCCTTGCCCGGCTTCATCTCCACGTTGTGGACGATGGTACCGATCGGCAGACCCGAGAAGGGCATCGCGTTGCCCGGCTTGATGTCGACCTTGGCGCCGGCGATCACGCTGTCGCCAACGGCGAGGCGCTGCGGCGCGAGGATGTAGGCCTGTTCGCCGTCTTGATATTTGACGAGGGCGATGAACGCGGTCCGGTTCGGGTCGTATTCGATCCGCTCGACCGTCGCGGGAACGTCCCACTTGGTGCGCTTGAAATCGACGATACGATAGAGACGCTTCGCGCCGCCGCCTTTGCGGCGCATGGTGATCCGTCCGGTGTTGTTCCGGCCGCCGTTCTTGGTCAGACCCTCAGTGAGAGCCTTGACCGGGCGCCCTTTCCAAAGCTCCGAACGGTCGATCAGCACCAGCCCGCGCTGGCCCGGCGTCGTCGGTTTATACGACTTGAGTGCCATGCTTTCTGTCTTCCGTTGCTTTGTGACCCCTAGGGGTCGGGATTCCACGAATGTCACAGGCCCCGGACGAATCCGGGGCCGGGCGACTGGCGCGGTATAGCGGTGTTGGGGGGGCGTGTCTATAGGGCGGCCCGGGGAAATCCCGGCGGCGGGCGGGCCGCCCGCCGTCAGGCCGGATCGTCCCGGTTGCGCGCATGGCTCACCATCCCTTCGAAGGGCGGAAGCCAGGTTTCGCGCCGGATCGTCCAGAGCTCGTAGCTCGGCGCAAAGCGGTTCGGCTCGTCGAGCGCGCCGAGGTGAAGCTCGATCTCGTCGCCCGAGCGCGACAGCACCGACGAACCACAGATCGGACAGAAGGCGCGGCCTTCATAGGCGCGCAAGTCGCCCGTCACCACCACCGCTGTCGCATCAAAAATCGCCGAGGCGTGAAACACCGCGCCATGGTGTTTGCGGCAATCGAGGCAATGGCAGATCCCGACACGACGCGGCGCGCCGGTCGCCTCGAAGCGCACGGCGCCGCAGAGGCAACCGCCTGTGACCTTCTCCATCTCGCATCTCCTTGCCGCCGGCAAAGTGTAGCAGCCCCGGCGGCCCCGGCCAGCCCTTTCCGATTGCCCTGCCCGCCCCTGCCCCGCTAGCCTGAGGCACAGCCCGAGGAGCCGCCATGCCGCGCTATCTGATCGCGATCCATCGCCCCGACGATTACGACCCGGCCATTGCCGAAGACGATGCGATGCGGCGCGACATCTCGGCGCTCAACGACGCTATGGTGGCGGCCGGTATCCGTGTCTTTGTCGGCGGGTTGCATGCCGCGCCCGAGGCGAGATCGCTGCGGCTCGAGGCCGGCGGCGCGGTCTCGGAACAGACGGGCCCCTATCTCACGACCGGCGAGCATGTGGGCGGGCTCTGGGTGCTCGAGCTGGCCGACATGGCGGCCGCGCTCGACTGGGGGCGGCGCGCCGCCGTGGCCTGCCGGGCAAATGTCGAGCTGCGCGAATTCCACTGAGCCCGGGAACACGCCGCCGCGAGCGCGCCGCAAAGTCTCTGGTCTTCGCGCGCCGTTTCCCGCATGCTTCGCACAGAAGTCTGGGAGAATGACGAATGCGAAAAACAGTTTGGCTGCTTGGGGTTGCGGCTGCTCTGCTCAGTGCTTGCGATGCGTCCTATACCGGCGGCGGCAGCCCCGGCGGCTATATCGCCCAATTGCCCGAAGGCGTGCTGGCGATCGCCGCGCCCTATCAGGATCTCACCGCCGTGAAGATCGACGACACCGACGGCTGTTATTACTACCGCCATGTCGGGCCGGTCGAAACGACCTTCCTGCCGCTGCGCTCGACCACCGGTCGGCCGATCTGTTCGCGCCCGCAGGAAACGCCCGCGGGCTGATCCGAGGATCAGCTCCGCGCGCCGAGCGCGTCTTCCGGCGGGTAGAGCACCGCCGTCACGCCCTTTTCCACATGCGGATAGAGGTCGATGATATGCGCCATCACCATCCGCACGCAGCCCGAGCTCGCCCGGCCGCCGATCGACTTGGGATGCGGCGAGCCGTGGATGCGCAGATAGGTGTCGCGGCTGCCGGTATAGAGATAGAGCGCGCGTGAGCCGAGCGGGTTGTTCGGCCCGGCGTCCATGCCGTTTTCATAGCGGGCATATTGCGGATCGCGCTGGATCATCGACTGGGTCGGCGTCCAGGTCGGCCATTTCGCCTTGCGCGCGATCGTATAGGTGCCGGGCTCGTAGAGATTGCCCTTGGCGATGGCGACGCCATAGCGCATCGCCGTGCCGCCCTCCTCGATATGGTAGAGATAGCGCGCGACCGCATCGACATGGATGCTGCCCACGGTGAGGCCGGGATTGGCCTCGACGCGTTGCGGCAGGAAGCGGCGATCGAGCCCCCAGGGGTTCGACGTGGCCGGGTCGTAGGCGGCCGGGGTCACCTGCGCGTCCCAGCGATCCCAGTTCGACGGGTTCGACACCGGCCGGCGCACGGCGGGTTCCGGCAGGGGCTCGGCGGCATCGACCGGGGCGGCGTCGATCGGAGCGGTCTCGGCCACCGGTTCGGTCTGGGCATAGGCCATCGGCGCGGAAAACAGCGCGGCGGAGGTGATCACGAAGTGGCGTCTGGTCAGCATGGCAATCGTTCTTGTCCAAAGGGCCATTGAGTCTTGGCCGCGAATGCGCTGCGGATCAAGAACCCGGCGGGTCAAATGGCTGTGTTTCGCTCAGCCTGTGGCCGCGATCCCACCCTGCCCAAAGCAAAAGGCCCCCGCTTGCGCGAGGGCCTTTCGATTCAGAGCCTGAGACGATCAGAGACCGGTGGTCACGTCGATCGTGTTGCCCTCTTCGAGGGTCACATAGGCCTTTTTCACGTCGTTCCGGGTGCCGATCTGGCCACGGAAACGCTTCACCTTGCCCTTGGTCACGGTGGTGTTCACCGCCTTGACCTTCACGCCAAAGAGGGTCTCGACGGCCTCTTTGATGAGCGGCTTGTTGGCGTCGATCGCCACTTCGAAGACAACGGCATTGGCCTCGGAGGCCATGGTCGCCTTTTCGGTGATGATCGGCTTGCGGATCACGTCGTAGAGTTTCGCCTTGTCGGTCATTTCAGCCGAGCCTCCAGAGCTTCGACACCCGCCTTGGTGATCACGAGCGTGTCACGGCGCAGGATGTCGTAGACGTTGGCACCCATCGAGGGCAGCACGTCCAGGTCTTGGATGTTGCGGGCGGCGCGGGCGAAGTTTTCGTCGATCGCGGCGCCATCGATGATGAGCGCACGCTTCCAGCCGAGATCCTTCACCTGCTTGGCCAGCGCCGAGGTCTTGCCTTCGGAAGCCGCCGTGTCGAGGATCACGAGCTCGCCGGCCTTCGCTTTCGCGGAGAGGGCGTGCTTGAGACCAAGCGCACGGAACTTCTTCGTCAGGTCATGGGCGTGGCTGCGCGGGGTCGGACCCTTGTAGGTGCCGCCGTGACGGAAGGTCGGCGCCTTCTTGGAACCGTGACGCGCGCCACCGGTGCCCTTCTGGCGATAGATCTTCTTGGTCGAGTAGCTCACGTCCGACTTGCCGAGCACCGAATGGGTGCCGGCCTGGGCCTGAGCACGCTGCCAGCGCACGACGCGGTGCAGGATGTCGGCGCGCGGCTCGAGGCCGAACAGGGCCTCGTCGAGCTCAAGCGTGCCGGCCTTGCCGCCGTCGAGTTTGATCACGTCGATTTTCATTCTTCAGCGCCTCCTTCGGGGGCCTCGACAACGGCTTCCACCGGAGTCTCAACCGGAGCAGCCGAGGCAGCCATCTTCAGCGCGGCCGGGAACGGCACGCCTTCCGGCAGCTTCTTCTTGACGGCGTCCTTCACGGTGACCCAGCCACCCTTCGAGCCCGGCACGGCGCCCTTGATGAACACGAGACCGCGTTCGACATCGGTGCGCACGACTTCCAGGTTCTGCGTGGTGACACGGACCGAACCGAGGTGGCCGGCCATCTTCTTGCCCTTGAACACGCGGCCCGGGTCCTGACACTGACCGGTGGAGCCATGCGAGCGGTGCGAGACCGACACGCCGTGCGAGGCGCGCAGACCGCCGAAGTTGTGCCGCTTCATGGCACCGGCGAAGCCCTTACCGATCGAGGTGCCCGACACGTCGACCTTCTGACCGGCAACGAAGTGCTCGGCCGAGATCTCGGCGCCGACGTCGATCAGGTTTTCCGGATCGACGCGGAATTCCACGATCTTGCGTTTCGGTTCCACCTTGGCGGCGGCGAAATGGCCACGCATGGCTTTCGACACGCGCTTGGCCTTCGCGGCACCGGCACCGAGCTGAACGGCGGTATAGCCGTCCTTGTCGGCGGTCCGCTGGGCAACCACCTGAAGGTTATCGAGTTGGAGGACGGTGACGGGAATCTGTTTCCCATCCTCCATGAACAGCCGGGTCATCCCGACTTTCTTGGCGAGAATACCAGAGCGCATCTGATCTCTCCTTACACCGAGATCTGCACGTCGACGCCGGCGGCCAGGTCGAGCTTCATCAGCGCGTCCACGGTCTGGGGCGTCGGGTCGACGATGTCGAGCAGCCGCTTGTGGGTGCGGATCTCGAACTGGTCGCGCGACTTCTTGTCGATGTGCGGGCCACGGAGAACCGTGAACTTCTCGATCTTGTTCGGCAGCGGGATCGGGCCCCGAACCTGAGCACCCGTGCGCTTGGCCGTGTTCACGATTTCCAGCGTGCTCGCGTCGAGCACCCGGTAATCGAAGGCCTTGAGCCGGATCCGGATATTTTGGCCTTGAAGTGCCATCTATTTCCCTTTCGTTGAGAGGTGGAACCGGAGGCAGAGCCCCCGGCCCACGTCGAACTCGTGATTATTCGAGGATTTTGGAGACGACGCCCGAGCCGACGGTGCGGCCGCCTTCACGGATGGCGAAGCGCAGCTTCTCTTCCATCGCGATCGGGGCGATCAGCTCCACCGTGAACTTCAGGTTGTCGCCCGGCATCACCATTTCG
>QKJR01000021.1 GCA_003249215.1 Rhodobacterales bacterium | reverse complement strand
CGTGCGCAGCATCGCCTCGGCACTCAGGAAGGCATCGCCCCGCCGATAGGGCGCAGGCCCCTGCAGGAAGACCGCGATCGCCCCCTTGGGCAGATCGCCCACCTTGCCGCGCTGCCGCCGGGCATAGCGGGTGCGGCGCGCCCGCGCATATCGGGCGCGCAGGCTGGCGAGAAAGCGATAGGCCTCGGCGCGCGGTTGCGCGCGCGAGCGGAAGGGCGCGCGCCCGATCGAGCTCTCGGCGAGAACACCCGCGGGATCGAGATGCCAGTAATCCTCGAGATAGGCGGTCGCCGTCATCAGCGTATCGGGCCGCGGGCGCAGGCCATTGTCGACGATATGCAGATCGCCATCGGGCTCGCGCGGGGGGAAGCGCTTGGCGATCAGCACCATGCCGCCCCGGCCGAGGATCACCTGCGCGATCCGCGCATAGAGCGAGCTCGACGTGCCCGCGCGCAGTGCCTCGGCCTCGGCCTCCTGCACGTGAAGGACGACCTTGGCATCCATCAGCGGTCAGGCCCCAACGCGGCCTCGATCGCCGCGACTGCCGCCGCCACCGCCGCCTCGACGCTCATCTCGGAGGTGTCAAGGATCAGCGCATCCGCGGCCGGTTTGAGCGGCGCATCGGCGCGGTTCATGTCGCGGTCGTCGCGTTCCAGCACCTCGGCGAGCACCGCCTCATAGGGCTTCGGCGCGGCCTCTCCACCAAGCTCAAGCCAACGGCGGCGCGCACGGACTTCGGGGCTTGCCGTCACAAACAGCTTCACCTCGGCGCCGGGGCAGATCACCGTGCCGATATCGCGGCCATCGAGCACCGCACCGCCCGCGCGCCGGGCAAACTCGCGCTGGAAGTCCAGAAGCGCCGCGCGCACCTCGGGGATCACCGCGACCCGGCTCGCCGCCTGACCGGCCTCGAGCGTGCGCAGATCCTCGCGCTCCAGATCCTCCGCCGTCAAGCTGCGGGCCGCCGCGGCCGGGTCGAGCCCCTGCCCCTCGGCCTTGACGCCGACCGCACGATAGAGCGCCCCGGTGTCGAGATGGGCAAAGCCGAAGCGCTGCGCCACCGCGCGGCTGATCGTGCCCTTGCCGGCGGCGGCCGGCCCGTCGATGGCCACAGTAAAGTTCATGCCTGCCCTTTCGCTTCTGGCGCGGTCGTTCCTTGAGTATTTGGGCCAAGAAAAAGACCAGCCGCTTGAGGCCTATCGGCTTTTTCTTGGTGAAAATACTCCCGCCGGAGGCTCCGCGCTATCCGTTATCCCGAACGATGGACGCGCCGAGGCCCCTCATCAACTCCTCGAAGACCGGGAAGGAGGTGGCGATCGGGCTGCCGTCATCGACCGAGATCGGCTGCTGGCTGACGAGGCCGAGGATCAGGAAGCTCATCGCGATGCGGTGGTCGAGATGGGTCGCGCAGGTCGCCCCGCCCGGCACGCCCTCGGGGCCAAGGCCATGGACGATCAGCGTATCGGCATCCTCTTCGATGCGCGCGCCACAGGCCTCAAGGCCCCGGGCCATCGCGTCGATCCGGTCGCTTTCCTTGACCCGAAGCTCATGCACGCCGCGCATCACCGTGGTGCCGCGCGCGCAGGCCGCCACCGCCGCCAGCACCGGATATTCGTCGATCTGCGAGCTGGCCCGCCCCGCCGGGATGTCGATCCCGGTCAGTTCGGAATATTTCACCCGCAGATCGGCGACCGGCTCGCCGCCCTCTTCGCGCGGGTTCAGGAACTCGATGTCCGCGCCCATTTCCTTCAGCGTCAGGAAGAGCCCGTTGCGGGTCGGGTTCTGGCTGACACCCGGCACGAGGATATCCGAGCCCGGCACCAGAACCGCCGCGCAGACCGGGAAGGCCGCCGAGGAGGGATCGCGCGGCACGGCGACCGATTGCGCCACCAGTTCGGGCTGACCCTGTAGGGTGATGCGGTTGCCCTCCGGCGTGACCTCAACCGTGACCTCGGCCCCAAAGCCGCGCAGCATGCGTTCGGTGTGATCGCGGGTCGGCACTTTCTCGATCACCACGGTCTGGCCGGGCGCATTCAGCCCCGCCAGCAGCACCGCGGACTTGACCTGCGCCGAGGCCATCGGCGTCGTGTAGCTGACCGGCACCGGCTCGGCCGCACCGACCAAAGTCATCGGCAGCCGCCCGCCCGCGCGCCCCACGGCCCGCGCGCCAAAGAGCGCCAGCGGATCGGTCACCCGCCCCATCGGCCGCTTGCGCAAGGACCCGTCGCCGGTGAAGGTCGCGCAGATCGGCGAGGTCGCCATCGCGCCCATGATCAGCCGCACGCCGGTGCCCGAATTCCCGCAATCGATCACATCCTCGGGCTCGGCAAAGCCGCCCACGCCCACACCCTGCACCGACCATTCGCCGGGGCCGTGGCGCGTGACCTCGGCGCCAAAGGCCCGCATCGCCTTCGCGGTATCGAGCACGTCCTGCCCCTCCAGAAGCCCGGTGATCTTCGTCTCACCGATGGACAGCGCCCCAAGGATCAGCGCGCGATGGCTGATCGACTTGTCGCCCGGCACCTCGGCCACACCCTTGAGGGCCGCGCCGCGCCCTGCCGTCATCTTGATCGGATCGCCGTGACCGGACATCGCAAACCTCCCTGAATTCCCGCCGCTGAGGGCAGATGTCTGTTAGCCCAAGGCAGAAGCCCCTGAAAGACCCTGCGCTTCTTCTTGGTCGAAATACGCGAAATCCGACCTTAAAGCCGGTGGAAGGTCGCGTAATCGGGCAAGCGCCCCTCGCGCAGGGCCTTTTGCTCGTAGCGGGTCGAGAGCCAGTCCTCCCAGGCCTGCCCCGAATGGGCGGTGAGCGCGAAGCCGGCCTGCGGCACCTCGAGCAGGGTCTGGCGCATGTAATCGGGAATGTCGGTCGCCACGCGGAACTCGGACCCCGGCACGAGGCAACGCGCCAGCGGCACGAGATGCTCCTGCGTGACGAAGCGGCGGCGATGGTGGCGGCGCTTGGGCCAGGGATCGGGGTAGTTCAGGAAGGCGCGGGCAAGGCACTGATCGGGCAGCACCTCCATCAGGTCGCGCGCATCCCCGGGATAGACCGCGATATTGGTGACGCCGGCCGCGCGGATCTTGCCCAGAAGCATCGCCACGCCATTGATGAAGGGCTCGCAGCCGATGATGTTCACGCCCGGATAGCGCGCACACATATGCACCAGGTGCTCGCCACCGCCAAAGCCCACCTCGAGCCAGATCGGGGCGTCGTTGCCGAAAAAGCCGCGCGGGTCGAGGGTCTCGCGATCGGGGTTATCCTCACGCGAGACACCGCGCGGCGTCAGGCTGGCCAGATCCTCGCTCAGATAGGTCTTCTGGCTCTGCCGCATCGTCTTGCCCGAGCGGCGGCCATAAAAGTTGCGCCATTCGGGTTGCGGCTCCGCGGCGGCGGGCTCTTGCGGGGTCTCGGGGGCCGGATCGGCGGCTTCGTCTCGGGGATCGGTCATCATGGGCGGGCCATAGGCCAGGGCCGCGCGGCGGGTCAAGCCCCGCCAGGCCACGGCGCATGAAAAACGCCCGGGCGGAGGGCCCGGGCGGTGGTCTCTTGTCGGATGGCTGCCGCGCGGATCAGCCCCGCGCCTTGCGCCGGCGCAGCGCAACCGCGGCGCCCAGACCCGAGATCAGCAGAAGCCCCCCGGCCGGCAGCGGCACGACGCCCACATCGGGCAGATCCTCGAGCTGCGCGAAGCTGAGCACGCCGGTCCCGCTCATGCCATCCGGCCCCCCCGAGGTGATCGAGAAGGTCAGCGTCGCGAGAAGCGCGCCACCGTCGAGCGCGGCGAGGCTGCCGTAGCCCGACACCCCCTCGAAGAGCAACTCTATCGCATTCGAGTCGCCGCCGATCACCGAAGCCCCCGTCGCGGTGGCGAAATCAGCGCCCTGGCCGCCGAAGAGGAAGCTGAACTGGCTGGCATCGGTCACGTCGAAGCTCGTCAGACTGGCATCGAGCCCGAAGGTCGCGACATCGGTCGCGAAGAGCGACAACCCGCCCAGACCGTCCGAGATCAGGACGACATCGGTCGGATCATAGCTCCAGCTCGAGCCCTCGAGCTGATAGCCGTTGGCGGCGAGGTCGATCGACGCGGCCGAAGCCGCAACAGGCGTAAGGGCGAGCAGGAGAGCCGCCGCAACAGAACGTAAAGTCTTCATCACTTTTCCCCGATCAGGCTGACGGATCCCCACCCGCATACGGTTCAATGAAGCAAGGTTAACAAATTTGACCTTTTTCTCAAGCATGGATGCCCCCGACTCAGCCCGTTTTCACGCAAAGTAAGTTTCCGCATCGGAAACGAGGTAGCTGTCATCCCATCCCGTCACCCCGTTCAGGATGATCACATCCTGCTCGTGGTCGAGGTAGAGATAGGTCGCAGTCCCGAGCGACACGACCCGCGCCACCGCCGCCGCCCCGAGGTCGATCAGGTCCTCGCCCGCGGTGAAATCGGTGATGTTGCGGGTCTCGCGCACACCGTTCGTGCACGAGGAGGCCAGCATGAACACATCCGCCCCGCCGCCCCCCATCATCACGTCGAGCCGGCCCGCCAGCGGGTCGATGATCTCATCCGCATCGGTGCCGATCAGCCGGTCGTTGCCGTTCGTGCCGGTGATCAGAACGGGCGGCGTGCCCTCGGCGACATCGGTGACGCTCACACTGACCGCCTGCTCGGTGAGGAACAGGAATTCGTCGGTCACCCCGATCACCACGTCATAGACATTGTCGCCCCCGGCATCGCCCGGCGCCTCGAAATCGGGGGCTGCGACGAAGCTGAGCGCCCCGGTCGTGGCGTCGATCTCGAAGAGCGCGGCATCCGCCCCCCCGGTGATCGCGAAGCTGATCGCATCGCCCTCGGGGTCGGTGGCGGTGATCATGCCCACCGCGGTCGTGTTCTCCTCGATCGAGATCTCCGACGCCGAGGTGATAACGGGGGCTTCGTTGCCCACCGTGATCACGAGCTGCGCCGACACCGTCTCGGTGCCGTCGGTGACCGTATAGGTCAGCGTCTCGGTCCCCACGAAGCCATTGTCCGGCGTGTAGGTGAACGAGCCATCCGCCAGCATCGTGAGCGCCCCATTCGACGGCGCCGTGACCGAGGTCACGCTGATCGCATCGCCGTCGAGATCGCTGTCATTGGCCAGAACCCCGGCCGCCGCCGCCACGTTCAGAACCTGACCGGCATGCACCGAATAGGCATCGGCCACCGCCTCGGGCGCCGTGTTGCCCACCGTGATCACAAGCTGCCCCGAGACCGTCTCGGTGCCGTCGGTGACCGTATAGGTCAGCGTCTCGGTCCCCACGAATCCATTGTCCGGCGTGTAGCTGAACGACCCGTCCGCCAGCATCGTGAGCGCCCCGTTCGACGGCGCCGTGACCGAGGTCACGCTGATCGCATCGCCGTCGAGATCGCTGTCATTGGCCAGAACCCCGGCCGCCGCCGCCACGTTCAGCACCTGACCCGCATGCACCGAATAGGCATCGGCCACCGCCTCGGGCGCCGTGTTGCCCACCGTGATCACGAGCTGCCCCGACACCGTCTCGACCCCGTCCGTCAGCGTATAGGTCAGCGTCTCGGTCCCCACGAAGCCGCTGTCGGGCGTGTAGCTGAAGGAGCCGTCCGCCAGCATCGTGAGCGACCCGTTCGACGGTGCCGTGACCGAGGTCACGCTGATCGCATCGCCATCGAGATCGCTGTCATTGGCCAGAACCCCGGCCGCAGCCGCGACGTTCAGAACCTGACCGGCGTGCACCGAATAGGCATCGGCCACCGCCTCGGGCGCCGTGTTGCCCACCGTGATCACAAGCTGCCCCGAGACCGTCTCGACCCCGTCGGTCAGCGTGTAGGTCAGCGTCTCGGTGCCCACGAAGCCATTGTCGGGCGTGTAGGTGAACGACCCGTCCGCCAGCATCGTGAGCGCCCCGTTCGAGGGCGCCGTGACCGAGGTCACGCTGATCGCATCGCCATCGAGATCGCTGTCATTGGCCAGAACCCCGGCCGCCGCAGCCACGTTCAGCACCTGACCGGCGTGCACCGAATAGGCATCCGCAACCGCCTCGGGCGCGGTGTTGCCCACCGTGATCACGAGCTGCGCCGACACCGTCTCGGTGCCGTCGGTGACCGTATAGGTCAGCGTCTCGGTCCCCACGAAGCCACTGTCCGGCGTGTAGGTGAAGGACCCGTCCGCCAGCATCGTGAGCGCCCCGTTCGAGGGCGCCGTGACCGAGGTCACGCTGATCGCATCGCCGTCGAGATCGCTGTCGTTGGCCAGAACCCCGGCCGCCGCGGCAACGTTCAGAACCTGACCCGCGTGCACCGAATAGGCATCGGCCACCGCCTCGGGCGCCGTGTTGCCCTGCGCCACCGAGACGGTGACCGTGGCCGTGTCGCTGCCGCCCTGGCCGTCGCTCACCTCATAGGTGAAGCTGTCGGTCCCCGAGAAGCCCTCGTCGGGCGTGTAGATCAGACCGCCGCCCGCACCGAGCGTGACCGTCCCGTTCGCGCCCTGGCCGAAGCTCGCCAGCGTCAGGCTGTCGCCATCGACATCGCTGTCATTGGACAGAACCATGATCTCGGCCGTGGCGACGCCTGCATCGGTCGTGGCGTAGTCGTTGCCCGCGATCGGATCGTCGTTGACGCCGGTTATGGTCACCGTGCCCGCGGCCGAGGCCGAGAGACCGGCGCCCGCCTCGGTCGCCACATAGGTGAAGCCGATCTGATAGGTCTCGCCGACGCCGAGCCACTGATAGCCGCCATTGGTGTCGAAGCTGACCGCGCCATTGGCGAGGATCCGCAGGATGCCGCCCCCCGAGACACTGATCGCCGCCCCGACGAGCGCGGCCTGACCGTTGACCGCGCTCACGCTGAGCGCATCGCCCTCGGGGTCGATATCGGGCCCCGCCCCGTTGTCGTCGAAGACATTGCCCGCAAGCGTGGCATCCTCGGCCACGGTGAAGCTGTCATCCTGGGCGATCACATTGTCGTCGGCGCCCTGCACCGTCACCTGCACGTTCGCGGTGCTGCTCGCGCCGCCGTCGTCGGTGATCGTATAGGTGAAGCTGTCGAGCGCGCTCTGACCATCGGCAAGCGCCTGGAAGGTGGTCGAAACGGTCGGATCGTAGAGGATGTCGCCATTGGCGAGCACCGTCAGCGCCGCCCCCGAGGCCAGCACGATCACCGCACCCGGCACCAGCACCGTGCCGTTGATCGCGCTCACCGAGAAGGGATCGCCGCCCGGATCGGTGTCGGTGCCGCCCCCGTTCCAGACGAAGAGATTGCCCGAGAGCGTCGCATCCTCGCCGATGGTGAAGTAATCGGCCCGCGCCTGCGGCGGCAGGTTCTCGATCGTCACGGTGAAGCTGTCGAGCGCGCTCGACCCGGCATTGTCGGTCACGCTGACCGAGACGGTATAGACCCCCTCGTCCGCGTAGAGATGATAGAGGCCGGGCGTCTTCGAGGTGGTGTTGAAGCTCGAGGCCGCGCTGCCATCGCCGTAATCGACGGTGATCGTATAGGTGTCGTTGTCGGGATCGGTCAGCGTGATCAGCCGGTTGAGCGCAGTGCCCTCGCCCACCGTCGCATCGGGCCCGGCCTCGAGCGAGACCGGATCGTTGACCGGCAGGACGTTGATCCGCGTCTCGGCCTGCACCGGGCTGAAGGAAAGCCCGTCCGAGCCCGACCAGCCGAAGGTGTCGGCGCCGTTGAAATCGCCGAGTGGCACATAGATCAGCTTGCCGGCGTCGAGATCGCTCACGCTGATCTCGGTGCCCGGGGCGACCGGGCTGCCCTCGAGCAAAAGCTCGCCCGAGCTCGGCAGCACGTCGATCCGGATCGCGGCGAGTTCCTGACCGTCCTCATCGACGAAGCCCGCCGCGAAAAAGGCCGCGTCGAAGACGAAGCTGGTGTCCTCGTCGGTATCGGCCACCAGATCGGTCAGGACCGGCGCCGAATTGCCGAAGATCTGATAGAAGATCCCGCTGTTGTCGCCATCCCCCGCAGTGCCCGAGGTCACCGAGGCCCAGCCGACCACGAAGCCACCGCCCGGAAGGGCCGCGACCGTGGGCGCGTTCTGGGTGCTCGAGGTCTCGGTATTGACCACGATCGGCCCGTCGATCCGCGCGCCTGCGGCGTCGAACTGCTGCGCGATCACGCCCCAGCCCGAGCCGTCGAGCCCGGAGGCGTCGGCGTAGACCACGACGAAGCCGCCGTGATCGAGGGCGACGACCTGCGGATCGTCCTGGGTGGAGGAGCGCTCTTCGTTGATGCGGAATTCGGGCGCCACCGGAGTGCCGCTCGCATCGAGGATCTGACCGAAGACGCCCCAGCCCGAGCCGTCCTGATCATAGCTCGACCAGATCACCACCGAGCCGCCGCCCGCAAGCCCGGTGACCGAAGGATCGGTCTGGGTCGAGGCGGTATAGGTGTTGATCTGGCTCTCGGACCCGGTCGCGGCATAGCCGCCCGAGCCGTCGGGCGCATAGATCCGGGCGAAGACCCCCTCGCCGTCCCCGTCACCCGCGGTGCCCGAGGTCGCCGAGGCCCAGGTTACCACGAAGCCGCCATCGGCGGTCGCACTGACCTGCGGCACATCTTGGGTCGAGGCCAGTTCGGTATTGACCAGGAATTCGGCGCCCTTGGCCGCGCCGGTCGTGCCGTCGAAGAGACGCGCGTAGATGTCGTAGCTGTATCCCGTCCCCGAAAGGTTGTTGTACGAGGTCCAAGCCACCAGCAGATCACCATTGCCGAGCAGGGTGATGTCGGGTTGGGATTGCGTGCTGTAGGTCACCGTATTGAGCTGGGTCTCGGTACCGAGCGTGCTGCCGTTGGCGGCGAACCGCTGCATCCAGATCTCGGTGCCGCTGGTGCCCGGCGCCTCCCAGACCACCGCGAAGCCACCATCGGCAAGCGCGGTTACCTGCGGCGCGCTCTGATCGCCCGCAGTCGTGGTATTGACCGCGAATTCCGTGCCGATCTTGTTGCCATCCGCATCGAAGCGCTGGCCATAAATGCCCTGACCGCTGCCGTCCTGCAGATAGGACTGCCAGACCATCACGAAGCCCTCGGCCGTGCTCGCCAGAGCGGGCGCCGTCTGGGCGTTCGTGATCGTGGTATTGGCCTGCCGCTCGCCATAGACCGGCGAGACGCCGTCGAGGTCGGGCGTGATCTCGACCTGCACGATGACCGGATCCGAGGCATGGCCATCGCCATCGCCGATCTGGATGCGGATCGTGCGCGCCGCCTCGGGATCGTCCGAGACGTTGCGATAGGTGAGCGCCTCGACCAGCCGCTCGAGCGCCGCCGTGGTCATCGCCGCCTCGAGCGCGAGCTCGAGGGGCGCCCCCGCGAGCCCGTTCGAGACCACCGTCGCGACCGCCACGCCGTCCACGCTGACGATCCAGCCGACCAGCGTGATCCCCGCGCCGAGCCGCAGCCCGAGCATGTCCTGGCTCAGGTCGTCGGGCGCGTTGATCTGCGCGGAATAGGCGGTCGAGGTCTCGACCATGTCCACCCGCAGGAAGCCGCCGCCCCAGCCCGAGGCATCGGGATCGAAGACCACCGCCGCGCCATTCGCGTCGATCAGTTGCGGCACCGCATTGACGAGGTTCTCGGCATAGCTGACGGTCGCGTTAATCGCATCAAGCTCGGGGATGCCCGCGCGGTCGAAATCGGTGTCCTGACCGAAGAGGCGCTGGAACACGCCCGAGCCGCTGCCGTCGCCCGCCGTGCCCGAGGTCGTCGAGCTCCAACTGGCGACGAAACCGCCATTGATCAGCGCCGCGAGCGCGACCTCGTTCTGGGTGCTCGACACTTCCTCGTTGATCACGAAGGGGCCGTCGATCCGGCTGCCATCGGCGGCGTAGCGCTGGCCGATCACGCCCCAGCCGGAGCCGTCGACGCCCCCGCCATCCGCCCAGGCGATGACGAAACCGCCATCGGCGAGCGCGATCACCGTGGGGGCGTTCTGCGTCGTGTAGACCGCCTCGGGCACGAGGAATTCATCGCCAAGCGGCACGCCACTGGCCGAGAAGAGCCGCGCGAAGACGCCCTGCCCCGAGCCATCGACCCCGTCCTGCTCGGTCCAGGTCACGACGATCGTGCCATTGGCCAGCGACGCGATCCCGCCCACGGTCTGATAGCCCGCGGTCGAGACGTTGACCGCGATCTCGCCCCCAACCTTGGCGCCATTGGCGCCGAGGATCTGCAGCACGACGCCATAGCCGCCCGCCGCGTCCTGACCGTAAGAGTCCCACGCCACCGCGAAGCCGCCGCCCGCAAGCGCGGTGACCACCGGCATGTACTGGGTCGAGGTCTCGGTGGTGTTGAGCTGCATGTCGGTGCTCAGCGCATTGCCCGCACTGTCATAGAGCCGCCCGCGCACGCCGTAACCGTTGCTGTCGCCGTTGGTGTCGCTCCAGACCGCGAGCACGGTGCCGGAGGCCGAAACCGCGAGCTGCACGTCGAGTTCCGAGCCGGAGGTGGCGTCGTTCATCCGGAATTCGGTGCCGACCGGCGTGCCGTCGGCGGCGAAGATCTGACCATAGACACCGGCCGTGTCATCGGCCCCGTTTCCGTCCCAGGCGACGATAAACCCGCCCGAGGGCAGCGCCGACACCACGGGGTTCTGTTGCGTCCCGATGAAGGTGGTGTTGACCGGGAACTCGGGGCCCACCGGCTGACCGCTCGCATCGTAAAGCTGCCCGAAGATGCCGAAGTTCGAGCTGTCCGGATCGTCCTGATAGCGCGAGGCCCAGACCACGACATGACCGCCGCCGGCCAGTCCGGCCACCGCGCTTTGCATCTGATCGGAATAGGTCGCGGTATTGACCTGCGCCTCGCCATCGACCGCACCGGGCGCATCGGCCTCGGGGGTGACGACGACGGTGAAGGTCTGGCTCGTCGAGCCGCCATCGCCATCGGCGAGCACCACCCGCAGGGTGCGCTCGGCCTCGGGGTCGTTGCTCAGGTTGCGATAGCTCAGCGCCTCGAGCAGGATCTCGATCCGCTCGGGCGTGGCACCGGCGTTCAGGCTCACCGAGAGCGCCGCACCGCCGAGCCCGTCCGAGGTGATCGTGCCCACGCTGACGCCGTTCACCCGCACGGTGGTACCCACGATGCTCACGCCAGTGCCGAGGAAGGCCAGATCGTCCTGCACGCCGTTATCGGGCGCGGCGAAGAGATCGGCGGTCGAATAGCTCACCACGCGGGTGATCTCGAGAAGCCCGCCCGCGAAATTCGCGCTGTCGGCATCCGAGACCGCGATCGCGGCGGGCACGTCGAGGGCCACGAAGCCCGCATTGACCGCCGCCTCGTCGAGCGTGACGCTCTCGGGCAGGCCGTCGATGACCGGCGCGAGGCTTGCGGGCGCGGTGCCCGCCGGGGCGAGGATCGTCTGGAAGACGCCGTCGCTGCTGCCGTCGCCCGCCGTGCCCGAGGTGGCCGAGGTCCAGACCGCGACGACGCGGCCATCGGCCAGCAGCGCGAGCGCGGCGTCGCTCTGGTTCCCCGAGGTTTCGGTATTGACGAGAACCGGCGCATCGACGCGCGTCCCATCGGCCGCGAAGCGCTGAACGAAGACGCCATAACCCGAGGGGTCGGCGGTGTTCGAGCCGCTGTCGGACCAGGCGATCAGGAACCCGCCATCGTCGAGCGCGGTCACCACCGGTTGATACTGGGTCGACTCGGTCAGCTGGTGCACCATGAATTCGCCACCGAGCGCCACGCCGGATGCGTCGTAGCGCTGTGCGTAGACGCCATAGCCCGATCCGTCCGCTGTATAGTCGGTCCAGACGATGACGAAGCCGCCGCCCGAAAGCGCGGCGATCGCGGGTTCGGTCTGGGCGCTCGTGGTCGTGGTATTGACCACGAATTCGGTCCCGAGCTTCGTGCCATCGGCGGCGAAGCGCTGCGCCGAAATGCCGTAGTCCGTGCCGTCCCCCCCCGAGCTGGCCCAGGTCACCACGAAGCCGCCGCCCGCAAGCCCCGCGATCGCGGAATCTTCCTGGGTGCTGGTAACATAGGTATTGACCGCGATCTCGCCGGTGACCGGCGTGCCATCGGCCTCGAAGATCCGCGCGACCACGCCATAACCGCTGCCATCGCCCGAACTGCCAGACGTATAGGCCGACCACGTGAGCACGATCCGCCCGTTCGCGAGTTCGGTGACCGCGGGATAATGCTGGGTCGAGGAGGTGTTGACCTCGGCCAGGAACTCCGGCCCGGCCGTGCCATCGGCCGCATAGATCCGGCCGTAGATCCCCTGACCCGAACCGTCCTGCCCGCTGTCGGTCCAGAAGAGCGCATAGCCACCCGAGGCCAGCCCGACCACGCTCACCTCGGTCTGGTCGAAGTTGCCACCCTCGGCGACCTGGAATTCCGGCCCGGTCGGGGTGCCGTTCGCATCGTAGCGCTGCGCGTAGATGCCCCAGCTCGACAGGTCGTCCTGACCGTAGGATTGCCAGGCCACAAGATAGCCGCCATCGGCGAGCGCCGCGACCGCCGGTGCGTCCTGATTGTTGTCGGAATAGGCGTTGACCTGCGTCTCGGCGGCCATCGGCACCAGCGCGCCGTCATAGTTTTGCAGGCTATCGACGGTGATATAGGCGTCGCCCGTGCTGGCATTGCTGGCGTCGGTCACCCGCAGGATCAGCGTGCGCCCCTCGTTCTGGCCATCGGCGGTATTGCCGTAGCGCAGCGCCTCAATCAGCGCATCGACCGCCGCCTCGGTGACCGCGGCGCCGAAGGTGATGCGCAGCGCGGTGCCGTCGAGGCCGGTTTCGGTCCCGTCGATCGTGGCGAAAGCCGTACCCTGATAGCTGATCGCGGAGCCCGAAACCGAGATCTGGCCGAGCCCGGTGCCGATATTGGCCACGGTGAGCCGGTCGTAGAGGGCCGCGTCGCGATAGATCACGCTCTCGCTGTAGCGCAGCCACAGATTGCCGCCCGACAGAGCCGCGCCGGTATAGGAGAAATCGACCGAAGCGTCGATCACCTGACCCGCGATCTGCGCCGCGTCTTCCTCGACCACGAGGCTCGCAGTCACGTCACCAAGGGCAATCGTCGACACCGAAACCGAGCCTTGCACGGTGATCGCGATGCTCGCGGGGACACTCACCCCGCCATCGCCATCGCTGAGCCGCATCGACAAAAGCCGCGAGCCGGTCACCGCAAGCGTCGCCGAATTGGCGTAGGTCAGCGCCTCGAGCGCGACGCGGACACGGTCGGGCGTGGCGCCCGCGAGAAGCGCGATCACCAGATCCGCGCCATCCGCACCATCTTCGGTGGCGTCGATCGTACCGATCGCGACGCCATCGACCTGCAGCGTGGCGCCCGCGAGCGTCACGCGCCCGCCGCCGCTGCCGAAACCGAGCTGCTCGAAGCCATCGGCAATCGAGCCGAGCCAGCGCAGCGCGAGCGTGCCGCCCTCGAAATTACCCGAATCCGGATCTGTGACGAGAAGCCCATTGTCGATGAGCATCGGCGTCGCGGCACTCGCCTGAACGACATAAACGGTCGATGCGAGCCCCTCGATCGCCGGGTCTGCAGACGGCCCCGAGAAATCCATCCCGGCACTGAAGAGGCGGTGATGGATCTCATTCGACACATCGCCCGCGACGCCGTTGCTCATCCATGCCGCGACGATGCTACCATCCGAGAACGCCGCGAGTGCGGGGTCATATTGATAGCCGTTCGTGGCACTCGAGAGCTGTTGCGCCCCGTCGATCCGGTGGCCATCCGCGTCGTAATATTGCGCGAAGACGCCATAGCTGTAGCCGTCGGCCCCGCTGTCGTCGCGATAGGCGATGACGAAGCCGCCGCCCGGCAGCGCGATGACCTCGGGCGTGGTCTGGCTGCTCGTGACCATCTCGTTGACGAGGAAGACCTCGCCCAGCGCCGCGCCCGTCGCATCGAACCGCTGCGCGAAGATGCCGTGCGAGGCGCTGTCGGCGCCATTCGCGTCAAGCCATGCGACGACGAAACCGCCGCCCGAGAGCGCCGCGACGCTCGGCAGGCTCTGGTTGCCCTCGGTCAGGGCGTTGACGACGAAATCCGTGCCGGTCGGCGTGCCCGCCGCCGAGATCAGCCGCGCCACGATGCCGCTGCCGTCCCCGTCGAGACCGGTCGCGTCGGTCCAGACCAGCACCGCGCCGCCGCCCGCCAGCTCGGCGATGGCCGGATCGCTGACCCCGCCGGTCGCGTTCGTGCTTACCCGGGTCTCGGCGCCGACCTTGGCGCCGGTCGCGTCGAACCGCTGCACGAAGGCGTCGTAATTATAGCTGCCGTCGAGGTTGTCATAGCCGGTCCAGGCCACGGCAAAACCGCTGCCCCAGGTGGTGATCGCGGGATCCGAGCCATACTGGCTGCTCGCCCCCTCGATCGTGAATTCACTGCCGACAGTGGCGCCCGAGGCGTCGAAGATCTGCGCGCGCAGCCTGTCCTGGGTGGCGTAAACGTTGGAATCGTACCAGACGACGACAAAACCACCGCCCGAAAGCGCCACGATCTGCGGATCGGTCTGGCTTCCGGCGAGCGTGGTGTTGACGCGGAATTCGCCGCCGAGCGGGGTGCCGTCGGCGCTGTAACGCTGGGCATAGATGTCGTCGGAGGCCTCCTGATTGTAGGAGCGCCAGATGATCACATAGCTGTCGTCGCTGAGCACCGCGACGTGCGGCGTCTCCTGATTGCCGCTCGTAAAGCTGTTGACCAGCATCTCGTCACCCGCGGCGACCGGGGTCTCGACCTCGGGCGTGATGGTGAGGTCGACGAGGATCGGCTCCGAGCGGCCGTTGTTGCCGTCGGTCACGACGATGCGCAGGATGCGGCTCGCCTCGGGGTCGTCCGAGGGGTTGGCATAGGTGAGGTTCTCGAGCAGCGCCTCGACCGCGGCGAGGCTCGCCCCGGCGAGGAACTCGACCACGAGCGAGCTGCCCGCAGTGCCGTCCGAGACGATCGTGGCGAAGGCCGTGCCGCCGAAGCTGACGGTGGTGCCGCTCACCCCGATCTGGCCCGCACCGGTGCCCTGATTGCGGATCCCGAGGACATCCTGGCTCGCGTCGTCGGGCGCGGCAAAGAGATCCTGATACCCATCGCCCGTGGTGCGCGTAACCTCGAGCCGCCCGCCCTGGAAATCGGCGCTGTCGAGATCGCCGAGCGCGACATGGGCGTCGGCATCAAGCAGCACTGGCCCGGCATTGACCTCGGCCTCGCTCAGCACGCGTTCGGTGTTGAAGCCGGCGATCACCGGCGCCAGCGCGGGATCGCCGTAATTTGCGGGATTTCCCAGGATCTGCTGCAGGATGCGCCCGCTCGACCCATCTCCGCTGTCGGAATGGAAAACCGCGATCAGATCGCCGTTCGCCAGCAGCGCGAGCTCGGGCGTGGTGTGATAACTCGAAACATCGCCCGAAAGGGACAGCTCGCCATCGAGCCGGTTGCCCGCCGCGTCATAGGCCTGCACCAGCGCCTGATAATAGCCGGTGGTCGCGGCATCGGTGTAGCCATTCCAGCCGATGATGAAACCGCCGGTCGCGGTGCCGGTCACGCTCGGCGCGAGTTGGTAGTTCTGGGTGGTCTGGTTGACCAGGAAGGGCTCGCCCACCGCGGCGCCGCTCGCGTCATAGCGCTGTGCGAAGATGCCATAGCCCGACCCGTCGTGCAGGTAATCCTGCCAGGCAACGACGAATCCGCCATCGGCGAGCGCCCCGACCGCGCTGACCTCCTGCGCCGACTCGGTAATCGTGTTCACCGCAATCTCGGTGCCGACCGCCGTGCCATTGGCCGCGAAGATCTGGGCGCGCACGCCATGGCCATCGCCGTCGACGCCAGAGAGATCGGTCCAGCTCAGGACATAGCCGCCCCCGGCAAGCGCCGCGATCTGCACATCGGCCTGCGCGCCGTCGGTGAGTGTATTGGCCACGAAGGGCGCACCGAGCGCCGCCCCCCCCGCATCAAAGCGCTGCACGAAGATATCGTTGCTGCTGGTGGCGGAATTATAGCCCTCCCAGACAATCACGAAGCTGCCGTCGACGAGACCGGCCACATCGGGCGTATACTGCCCCGCAAGCCCCGTCGCCGCGGCGAATTCGCCGCCCAGCGCCACGCCCGTGGCGTCGTAGAGCTGCGCGCGGACAAAACCGTCCGCCGCGCTATGATTGGGATCGTACCAGGTGACGACGAAGCCGCCGCCCGAGAGCGCGGCGACCGCCGGTTCGGTCTGGCTGCCGCCGATCGTGGTATTGACCCGCAGCTCGGGCCCGACGAGGGCGCCGGTCGCATCGTAGCGCTGCGCATGGATGCTCCAGCCCGAGCCGTCCTGCAGGTAGGATTGCCAGACCGCAACCCATCCGCCGTCGCTCAACGCCGCCACATCCGGCGCGGTCTGGTCGTTCTCGGTCGTGGTGTTGACCTGTTCGGGCTCGGCCAGCACCGGCTGCGGCGCATCCGTCTCGGGCGTGATGTCGATGGTGATCACATGCGGCGCCGAGGTCGCCCCCGCCCCGTCCTCGAGCAGGAGCGCAAGCTGCACCTGCGCCGCCGGATCGTCGTCCGTCGCGCTGTAGACGAGGTTCTCGATCAGCGCCTCAACCGCCGCAGGATCGGCCGCGGCGGTCAGCGCGATCACCAGATCGGCCCCCTCCGTCCCGTCCGAGACGATCGTGCCGATCAGCGCGCCGCCGAAGCTCACCGCGCTGCCGCTCACCCCGATCTGGCCCGGCCCGTTGCCCTGATCGCGGATCGAGATCGCATCATGCATCTGCTGGCCGAAGGGGATCGCGTCGCCCTCGGCGGTGATCCGGCCGATCACCAGCCGCCCGCCCGCGAAATCCGCGCTGTCGGCATCCGACACCGCCACCGCCGAATCGAGCAGCACGCCGCCCGATTGCAGCTCGGTCTCGCTGACCGACAGCATGCTCGAGAGCCCCTCGATCTGGGGTGCGACGGGCAGCGCCACCGGCGCCGCCTCGTCCATCAGCACGACCTGCGTGACCCCGCGCCCCGAGCCATCGCCATCACTCGAACCGCCATCGAAGGCCACGATGATCAGCCCGTTGTCGAGCGCCACCACATCGGGATTGGCGACATTCGAGCTCACGCTGTCATAAACCCGGATCTCGCCCTCGGGATCGGCCACGCCGCTTGCGTCGAATTTGCGCCCGAGGATGTCGTAGGTGTAGCTGCCCCCGAACTGGTCGCTGTACCAGGTGACGAAGAAGCCGCCGTCGGGCGTTGCGGTCACGCTCGGCTGAAACTGCGTCGACAGGGTCGAGGCGTTGACGATGAATTCGGCGCCGATGGCGGTGCCGTTGGCCTCGTAGACCCGCGCCATCACGCCGTAGCCGCTGCCGTCCGGACCATAGGCGGTCCAGACCACGACGAAGCGCCCGCCGGCGAGCGTGGTCACCTGCGGATCGCTCTGGCTGCCGGGCACCGAGGTGCCGACCGTGATCTCACCGCCCGAGAGCGTGCCATCCGCGGCGACGCGCTGCGCGATGATCGTGCCCGCCGAGGACCAGACGGCCACATAGCCCGATCCAAGCGGGGCGGCATCCGAGGCCGATTGCGTGCCTGCGGTGGTCGTGTTGGCGGTATATTCGCCGTCGACCGCGGCACCGCTCGCGTCATAGCGCTGCGCGCGGATGTCGTAGCTATTGGTTTCGTTGTTGTAGCTCGACCAGAGCACGGTGAAGCCGCCATCGGCGAGGGCGACCAGCGTCGGTTCGTTCTGGGTGGAATAGGTCTCGGTATTGACCTGAACTTCGGTGCCGACCGGGGCGCCCGCCGCGTCGAAGACCTGCGCGAAGACATCGCCCGAGGGGGCGTCTTGCCAGCTCACCACGAAACCGCCGCCCTCGAGCCCGGTCACCGTCGCGGAATTCTGCGATCCCGCCGTCGTCGTCTCTACGAAGAACTCGTCGCCGATCCGCTCGCCATAGGCATTGAACATCTGCCCCACGAGGCCGAAGTTGCTGCCATTCTGGTCGTAGGATTGCCAGATCGCGACATAGCCACCCCCGGCAAGACGCGACAACACAACACTTTCCTGATCCCCGGCCGTGAAAATATTCACGACGCCGGTGGCGGCGATAATCGTCATAACATGTCCCCCAGTAGATCCAAGGCACGCTGGCACGCGCCCCTTCCCGACGGCGAAAGCCTGAGGCGCAGCCTGCCCGAGCGTCAACTATCCAAAATGGAAACAATCACGCGTTCATTGAAACTAAACGCTTTTTTAACCTTGTCGTTTCGCGAGGTCGGGAATTCCCTACCAGCCCCGAACCCACCCGCGCGGTGACTCGCGCGATGCTCGGTTGCCCCTGGTCGGGGATTCCTTACCCCGCAGTCAGCAAAGCGAATCGCTTCGATGCGCTGATTCGCCCTCGCACCGGACCCTGCGACAGAACGACGCAGCGCCGCGCGAGGCCGCGACGCGTCGAAGATCAGAGCCCGCGCAGGAGCCGCAGCGCGTCATAGATCGCCGCATGGGTGTTGCGCGCCGCCACCGCATCGCCGATCCGGAAGAGCTGAAACGCCCCCGCCGGATTGCCCGCGAGCGCCGGATCGCGCCCCGCAATGAGCGCCTCGTAATCCACCGCCCCAAGGTTCGACGAAAGCGGCTTGAGCTCGAAATAGAGGTCGTCGAGCGGGCGCGTTCCGTGGTTCACCACCACCTGATCGACCAGCCGCTCCTCCCGCGCGGGGCCATAATCGCTGCCCAGAGTGGCGCGCAGGCGGTTGCCCTCGCGCGCCACGGAGATCAGTCGCCAGGTCACGGTGAACCGCGTCTCGCGCCCCTGCAGCGCGCGCAGATAGGGCACGAGGTTCATCCCCATCACCTCGGGCGCGAAGGCGCGGTCGGGCGTCACGATCTCGACCTGCGCCCCGGCGGCCGACAGCAGATCGGCCGCCTGCAACCCCGCATGATCACCCGCATCGTCGAAAATCAGCACCTCGCGCCCGGGCCGCGCCTCGCCCGACAGGATATCCCAGGCCGAAACCACCAGATCATCGCCCGCGGCCAGAACCTCGGTATCGGGCAAACCACCGGTGGCGACGATCACCACATCGGGCGCGGTTTCCAGCACCGTGTCGGCCTCGGCCAGGGTGTTGAAATGAAAGTTCACCCCGTGCTTGAGGCATTGCTCGTAGCGCCAGGAGATGATCGCTCCCATCTCGCGGCGGCGCTCCTGCAGGGCGGTCAGGCGGATCTGCCCGCCCGGCTGATCGGCGGCCTCGAAGACGGTGACCGCGTGGCCCCGCTCGGCCGCGACGCGGGCGGCCTCCATCCCCGCGGGCCCCGCGCCGACGATCGTCACCCGGCGGGCACGCGGCGCGGGCGCGATGGTATGCGGCATCTCGATCTCGCGCCCGGTCGAGGGGTTGTGCAGACAAAGCGCCATCCCGCCCTGATAGATCCGGTCGAGGCAGTAATTCGCCCCCACGCAGGGCCGGATATCCTCTTCGCGCCCGGCGATCAGCTTGGCCACCAGATGCGGATCGGCCAGATGCGCGCGGGTCATGCCGACCATGTCGAGCTTGCCCGCGGCGATCGCATGGCGGGCGGTGGCGATATCGGGGATCTTGGCGGCGTGGAAGGTCGGCAGGCCCGAAGCCGCCCGGATCTGCCCGGCGAAATCGAGATGGGGCGCGTTGCGCATCCCCTGCACCGGGATCACATCGGTCAAGCCGGGATCGGTGTCGATATGACCGCGAATGACGTTCAGGAAATCGACCAGCCCCGAGGCCGCGAGCCGCCGGGTGATCTCGGCCCCCTCGGAGGCGTCGATCCCGCCCTCCAACTGCTCGTCGGCGACGCAGCGGATGCCGACGATGAAATCGCGCCCGACCCGCTTGCGGATCGCCTCGAGCACGTCGAAGCCGAAGCGCAGCCGGTTCTCGAGACTGCCGCCATAGGGCGCGGCCAGCGCATTGGTCGCTGGCGACCAGAACTGATCCATCAGATGGCCATAGGCCTCGAGCTCGATCCCGTCGAGGCCCGCGGCCTGCATCCGCTCGGCGGCATCGGCATAATCCTCGATGATCCGCGCGATATCCCAATCCTCGATCACCTTGGGGAAGGCGCGATGCGCGGCCTCGCGTGCGGGCCCGGGCGCCAGAACCGGCAGCCAGTCGCCCTTGTCCCAGCGCGTGCGCCGCCCGAGATGGGTCAGTTGCACCATCACCGCGGCGCCCGCCTCGTGGCATTCGTCGGTCAGCTCCGTCATCCAGCGCGTCACCTCGTCCTTCCAGGCAAGGATATTGCCGAAGGCGGGCGGGCTGTCGCGCGAGACCGAGGCCGAGCCCGCCGTCATCGTCAGTGCCACGCCCGCCCGCGCGCGCTCCGCGTGATAGGCCCGATAGCGCGCCTTAGGCATGCCATCCTCGGTATAGGCGGGCTCGTGCGCGGTGATCAGGATGCGGTTGCGCAGCCGCAGCGCGCCAAGATCGAAGGGCTGAAGAAGCGGATCGGATGACATCGGAACCTCCTGTGACAGACCGACGATTCCGAAAATGTTCACATGTGTCAAGTTTCCAGTCGCGGATGAACATTTTCTTGCCGCGCTGCCGCCTTTTCTCTACCCTGCCGCCATGGAACAGAGTGAAAAACAGGCAGTCGACGGCGCGCCGGAGGGCGAAAGCGGCTGGCGCGGCTCGCCCGAGCTCTGGCTCGACGCCGCCTATGAGGCGCTGATCGAGGGCGGTATCGAGGCGGTCAAGATCCAGCCGCTCGCCGCGCGGCTGCGGCTCTCGCGGACCTCGTTCTACTGGTTCTTCAAGGATCGCGCGGCGCTGCTCGCGGCGCTGGCCGAACGCTGGGAGGCGCAGACCACCGCCCCGCTCGTGGCCGCCACCCGGGCCTATGCCGAGACCCGGACCGAGGCGATGCTCAATGTGCTCGCGGCCTTCCTGAGCGCGCGGTTCGATGCCCGGCTCGAATTCGCGGTGCGGGGCTGGGCGCTCACCGATCCGGCGATCCGGGCGCGGCTCCATGCCGCCGATGCCGCGCGGCTCGACGCGCTCGGCGCGCTGCTCGCGCATTGGGGCCACGCGCCGGGCGATGCCGATGTGCGCGCCCGCACGATCTATCTGGTGCAGATCGGCTATATCTCGATGCAGACCGAGGAGAGCCTCGCCACCCGGCTCGAGCGGATCGCGCATTACGTCGAGATCTACACCGGGGCGATCCCGCCCGAGACCGAGCTCGCCCGGTTCCGCGCGGGGCTCGGACTGCCGGGCTGAGCCTCCGCGGCGCCAGAGCGTCGCCACAGCTCGCCGCACGCGGCCTCTCTCGACCGCCCCGCCCTCTGCCCCGCCCTCTGCCTCATCGTCCGCCGTGCCGTCTGCCGTGCCCTCCACCATGCCGCAGCCGTTGCAGTGCCCCCCCGATCCGGGGCATATGCGCTCTCGCCGGGGCTGCGCCATCGGCGCCCGCCCCTTTCTGCTCGCACAGGCCCGCCGATGACCCCTCGTCCCTCCAGCCCGATCGCCGCCATCCAGGCGCTGCGCGCCTTCGCCGTGAGCTGGGTTGTGCTCGATCACGCCTTTCCCTGGCTCCTGCCCGGGGGCTTCGTGGGCGTCGACATCTTCTTCGTGATCTCGGGGCATCTGATCACCGCGCATCTGATCGGCGAACTCGCGCGGGGCGAGTTCACCTTCGCCCGCTTCTACCTGCGCCGGGCGCGGCGGCTGCTGCCCGCGGCGCTGAGCGTGCTCATCCTCACGCTGATCGGCACGCTCTGGCTGCTGCCGCCCGCCTGGACGGCCGAGACGCTGGGCGGGATCGGCGCGGCGGCGATCTATGGGGTGAACTGGTGGCTCGCGGCCCATGCGGTCGACTATTTCGCCGACAGTGGCGTCATCTCGCCGGTCAATCACTTCTGGTCGCTCTCGGTCGAGGAACAGTTCTATCTGGTCTGGCCCGCGCTGCTCTGGGCGGGGTGGCGCCTCTTTGGCAGGCGTGGCGCCCCGGCCCTGCGCCGCACCGTTGCGGCGCTGCTCACAGGGGTCTTCGCGCTGTCGCTTCTCGCCGCGACGCTCGCCACGCGCCACGATCCAGGCCCCGCCTATTTCCTGACCTACACCCGCGCCTGGGAATTCGCGCTCGGCGGGCTTTCGGCGCTTGCGGTGCCGCGGCTCGCCCGCACGCGCGGTGGCTGGACGCGGACGCGGGCGCTCTCCGTCCTCTTCGGCTGGGCGGTGCTCGTCGCCTCGGGCTGGCTCCTCTCGCCGCGCTCGGGCGTGCCGGGGCCGGTCACCCTGCCCGTGGTGCTCGCCACGGCCTGGCTCCTGATCATCGGCGACGGACACGGCGCGCGGCCGCTGCACCGCGTGATCGCCTGGGCACCGGTGCAACGGCTCGGCGACATCTCCTATTCGGTCTATCTCTGGCACTGGCCGCTCCTGATCCTCGCGCCCTTCGCGCTCGGGGTCGAGGCGCTCTCGGTCGTGCAACGTCTGGCGCTTCTCGGCGCGACGCTCATCCTCTCGGCCCTGTCGTGGCGCTTCATCGAAACCCGCTTCCGCAGCCCCGGCGCCGCGCCGCACCGCGCCGGCACGACCGGACGCCGGCTCGCGGCCTTCGTCGCGCTCTCGCTCGCGCTCGCGGGCCTCGCCTTCGGCCTCGCCCGGCATCAGAGCGGCAAAAGCGCCGAGGTGGCCACCCGGCTCTTTGCGCTCTCGCAAGATCCCGCACCCTGTTTCGGCGCCCGCGCGAGCGAACCCGGCGCGGACTGCCCCGCCTCGCACCGCCTCGCCGATCCCGATTTCGCGCTGCAGACCTGGGCGAGCCAGATCATCGCCCTGCCGAACGGCACGAGCTGCCAGAGCGAGCCGGGCGAGGCGACGCTCGCGCGCTGTGCCTTCGGCGCGCCGCCCGAGACCGCCACGCGGCGGGTCGCGCTCCTGGGCGATTCCCATGCCGGGATGTGGGCCTCCGCGCTTGGCCAGTTCGTCGCCACCGACGGCATCCGGGTCGAGACCTTCCTCGCCTCCTCCTGCCCGACGACCGACGCCCCGGATGTCTTCGCGACCTATCTCGCCCCCGAGAACCGCGCGGCCTGCCTGTCGCTGCGCGCCGAGGCGACCGGGATCATCCTGAACGATCCGGCGATCGACACGGTCATCGTCTCGGGCAATGCCTATCAGCTCAAGCGCTGGACCGAGGCGGGCTGGGTCGAAGACGACGGCGCGGGGCTCGCACGGGTCTGGGCGCGGTTCATCGCGGCCGGCAAGCGCGTGCTGGTGATCGACGACGTGCCGATGTTGCCCTGGAAACTGCCCGATTGCCTGGCGCGTCCCGGACAGGACGCCGAGGCCTGCACCCACCCGGCGGCGGAGGTGCCGCCCGAGACACCGCTTGCCCGGGCCTTCCGGCGGCTCGGCTCGGACCGGGCGCGGCTGATCTCGTTCAAGGATGTCTTCTGCGACGCCACCACCTGCCATTCGATCATCGGCGGCATTCCGGCCTATATGGACTCAGATCACATCTCCGCGCCGCTCTCGCGCAGCCTTGCGCCGCGCCTGCGCGCGGCCCTGAGCGAGACGCGCTGAACGCGCCCCTGCGACCTCCGTTCGGGGCGCAGGATCGGACGGCCAAGCGCATGCGCGGTCGCGGCGACCCGGGTCGCGCAAGCGCCGAGGACGCCCCCGATCCGGCCCCCCGGTCGGTGCTGAAATAGCGGGCAACCGGCATTGTGGCGGTGCTGCATTGCGGCAAGTCAAAGCGACTCGGGAGATTTTCGCTTTAACTCCCGGTTGTGCGCGGCGTAGCCTCGGGCCGAGAGCGCCGCTCCGGGCGTCCGGCGACACCGCCGGACACGCGCGCAAAAGACGGTTGCAGAGGCCGCGCACGAACGCGACAGGAAACGGGCCTACCCGCCGAGGGCCGGCCATGACGACGGGACGAAAGCGGAATGGCGATTTCCAAGGCACTCTCCGAAGAACTGGAGAAACGGCGCGCCAAGGCGCAGGGTGGTGCGAGCGTCGAGAAGATCGACAAGCGCCACACCAAGGGGCAACTGACCGCGCGCGAGCGGCTCGAGGCGCTCTATACCGCCGGCACGTTTCAGGAATTCGGCCTGCACGCGCGCCACAACACCCGCCATTTCGGCATGCAGGACAGGGAGATCCCCACCGACGGGGTGATCACCGGCACCGGCTTCGTCGACGGCCGTCCGGTCGCGGCCTTCAGTCAGGATTTCATGGTCTCGGGCGGCTCGCTGGGCGAGATCCACGCGCGCAAGATCTGCCACACGCTCGATTACGCCGCCAAGGCCGGGATCCCGGTGATCGGCTTCAACGACTCGGGCGGGGCGCGGATTCAGGAGGGCGTCGGCGCGCTCTCGGCCTATGGGCAGGTGTTCTACCGCAACGTCCAGCTCTCGGGGCTGGTGCCGCAGATCTCGGTGATCGCCGGGCCCTGCGCGGGCGGGGCCGCCTATTCCCCGGCGCTGACCGATTTCCTGATCATGACGCGCGAGAATGCGCATATGTTCATCTGCGGCCCCGAGGTGATCCGCTCGGTCACCGGGCAGGCCACGACCATGGCCGAGATCGGCTCGGCCGAGACGCAGGCCGGGGTTTCGGGCAATGTGCATTTCATCGCCGAGGACGATGCCCATGCGCTCGAGATCGCACGCCGGCTGCTCTCGTTCCTGCCCTCGAACAACATGTCCGACCCGCCGCACCGGACCGAGACCGAGCTCTCGCTGGGCGACGATTTCGAACTCGACGCGATCCTGCCGGACGATCCGAAGATGCCTTTCGACGTCCGCAAGGTGATCGCCCGGATCGCGGATGAGGGCGATTTCATGGAGGTGATGGAGACTTTCGCGGCCAATATCGTGATCGGCTTCGGGCGGGTCGGCGGCGTGGTGGTGGGCTTCGTCGCGAACCAGCCCGCGGTCAAGGCCGGCGCGCTCGACATCGACGCCTCGGACAAGGCGGCGCGCTTCGTGCGGTTTTGCAACATCTTCAACATCCCGCTGGTGACGCTCGTGGATGTGCCCGGTTTCCTGCCCGGCGTGCTCGAGGAGCGGCGCGGCATCATCCGCCACGGCGCCAAGATGCTTTTCGCCTATGCCTCGGCGACGGTGCCCAAGGTCACCGTGATCCTGCGCAAGGCCTATGGCGGGGCGTATCTGGCGATGTGCAGTCAGGATATGGGCGCCGATATGGTGCTGGCATGGCCCTCGGCCGAGATCGCGGTGATGGGCGCCGAGGGCGCGGTCAACGTGCTCTATCACAAGGAGCTGGCCGAGGCCGAGGATCGCGGCGCCAAGGTCAAGGAGCTGGCGGCGGAGTATCGCGAGCAATTCGCCTCGCCCTATCTCTCGGCCGGGATGCTCTTTGTGTCCGACGTGATCCAGCCGCATCAGACCCGGGCGCAGATCGCGCTGACCCTGCGCGGGCTTCTGTCCAAGCGCGAGACCCGGCCGCCCAAGAAACACGGCAACATTCCGCTGTGAGCAAAGGGGGCCGCGCATGATCGACGATCTCGAACTGATCGGCACCGGTTTCGTCGCGGTGCTCGCGGTGCTGGCGCTGATCTGGGGCGCCTGTGCGCTCGTCGGGGCCTATTTCATCCGCGCGGCGGCGCAGGCGGCCGCCCCCGCGCCGGTGCCTGCGCCCATGCCCCCGGCCGCCGAGGGCGTGCCGCCGCACCACCTTGCCGCGATCGCGGCCGCCGTCGCCACGGTGATGGGCCCCGGCTACCGCGTGAACCGCGTCGTCGCGCCCGCGCATCAGACCGACAACTGGCCGCTCGAAGGGCGGCTCGCCACCTTCATCACCGGCCATGCCACCCATACCGACTGGGGCAAGATCCTGCCCATGCCCGCGCCACCGGTGACCGGGAACCCGAGAGGAAAGAGCTGATGAAACGTTTGCGGATCACCGTGGAAGGCGTCGCCTACGATGTCACCGTCGAAGAGATCGACGCCACCAGCCCCGCCGCGCCGAGCCCGGCCCCGGTGCCGCGTCCGGCCGCCGCCCCCCGCGTCGCGCCCCCGGTCGCTGCCGCGGCTCCCGCCGCCGCCCCGATGGCCGCAGGCCCCGGCGCCGTGCCGAGCCCGCTTGCCGGCACCGTGGTCAGCGTCGATGTGAGCGTGGGCCAGCAGGTCGAGGCCGGCACACAGCTTCTGGTGCTCGAGGCGATGAAGATGAACACCTCGATCACCGCGCCGCAGGCCGGCACCGTGGCCTCGCTCGGGGTCGCCGCCGGCGCCACCGTGGTCGAGGGCCAGGTGCTCGTCACGCTGTCCTGACCCGAAGACAAGGAACCCGCCGCGATGGAAGGTGCCACCCCGGAAAGCTCCAAGCTCGTGCAGCTCTGGAACCTCACCGCCATTCCCGATGTCACCTGGCAGATGATGGTGATGTGGCTGGTGGTGGGTGTGCTCTTCTACCTCGCCGTCGCCAAGAAGTTCGAGCCGCTCCTCCTGATCCCGATCGCCTTCGGCGCGCTTCTGGCCAACCTGCCGACCGAAGGGTTGGTGAATGCGCCCCATGGCACCGAGGTCGGCGGGCTTTACTATTACATCTCGATGGGGGTGAAGCTCGAAATCTTCCCGCCGCTGATCTTCCTCGGTGTCGGCGCGCTGACCGATTTCGGGCCGCTGATCGCCAATCCGCGCACGCTGCTCCTTGGCGCCGCGGCACAGTTCGGGGTCTTCGCGACCTTCCTTGGCGCGGCCTTCCTCGGCTTCTCGCCGCATGAGGCCGGCGCGATCGGCATCATCGGCGGCGCCGACGGGCCGACCTCGATCTTCCTCGCCAACAAGCTCGCGCCGCATCTGCTCGCACCGATCGCGGTCGCGGCCTACAGCTATATGGCGCTTGTGCCGATGATCCAGCCGCCGATCATGCGCGCGCTCACGACCGAGGCCGAGCGCAAGATCCGCATGCAGTCGCTGCGCCCGGTGTCGCGGCTCGAAAAGCTGATCTTCGCGGTGCTCGTGACGATCGTGGTGATCTTGCTGGTGCCGGCGGCCTCGGCGCTGATCGGGATGCTGATGCTCGGGAATTTCCTGCGCGAGAGCGGGGTGACCGAGCGCCTCTCGAAGGCCGCGCAAAACGAGGTCGTCAATGTGGTCACCATTCTGCTCGGCACCTCGGTCGGGATCACCATGACAGGCGAGGCCTTCCTGAATGCCTCGACGCTCAAGATCCTCTCGCTCGGCGTCGTCGCCTTCGGCATCGCCACCGCTTCGGGGGTGCTGATGGCGAAATTCATGAACCTGTTCTCGGCGCGCAAGATCAACCCGCTGATCGGCTCGGCCGGGGTCTCGGCGGTGCCGATGGCCGCGCGCGTGAGTCAGGTCGAGGGGCAGAAGGCCGACCCGGGCAATTACCTCTTGATGCATGCGATGGGGCCGAATGTGGCGGGCGTGATCGGCACCGCGGTCGTCGCGGGCTATTTCATCGCCTGGTATGCCGGAAGCTGAAGAGGGACGAAGGATCGCCCACCACCTGCGGCGCGCGCGGCGGCTCTGTTCCGCGCGGCGCGGCTTTCGTGCCCCCTCTTCAGACGCATGTGCCCAACCTGCCTGATCCGCTTCCGGCCTGCGCGAGGGTCTGGTCGCCGCGCGGGCGGACCACCTGCAAGGGCCGGGCCCCGAAGGAGCCCGGCCCGATGACACGCCCTGCCGGGCTCAGGGCTTGACGCGATAGGCCATCACGTAGTCCCCACGGTCGGGCGATTGCCGCGCGCCCCCCGCCGCGATCAGCACATATTGCGTGCCGGTCTTGGGCGAGACGTAGCTCATCGGGGTCGCCTGACCGCCCACCGGCATCCGGCCCTTCCAGAGCTCGTCACCCGAGGCGGTATCATAGGCGCGCAGGTAATAGTCCTGCGTCCCGGCGTAGAAGGTCACCCCGCCCGCGGTCGAGAGCGGACCGCCCAGCGTCGGCATCCCGATCGGCATTGGCAGCGGCAGTTTCATCCCGTTCGAGAGGGTCGAATCCTGAATCCCGCCCGCCGGGCGCTGCCACACCAGATCGCCGGTCTTCAGATCGACGGCCGAGATCGTGCCCCACGGCGGCATGTGGCAGGGAATGCCAAGCGGCGAATAGAACCCGCCGCGCAGCGCCGCCCAGGGCGTGCCCGCCTGCGGATGGACGCCCGCGTCATGGCTCATGTTCGCGGTCATCTCCGGGGTGACATCCTCACGCTTGATGAAGGTCGCCTGCTGCGGCATCCGGATATCGTTGACGATCATGTAGCCGAGATTTTCGTCGATCGAGACCGAGCCCCAGTTCATCCCGCCATAGAAGCCCGGATAGATCAGCGCCTTGTCCTTCGACGAGAGCGCGGTGAAGGCGCCGTTGTAACGCATCGACTTGAAGGCGATCCGGCAGGCCATCTGATCGAAGAAGGTGGCGCCCCACATATCCGCCTCGGTCAGCCGGTCGCCGCCGAAATGCGGCATCTCGACCGAGAGCGGCTGGGTGGGCGAGAGTGCCGCGCCCTCTTCGCCGTCCTGGCTCACCGGGGTCTCGACCACTTTCTTGATCGGTTCGCCGGTGCGACGGTCGAGCACATAGACATAGCCGGTCTTGGTGACCTGAACCACCGCCGGAACGGTGCCGCCCTTGTCGTCGGGCAGATCGACCAGCGCGGGCTGCGCGGGCACGTCATAATCCCAGACGTCGTAATGGGTCGTCTGGAAGTGCCATTTCTCGCGGCCGGTGTGGTAATCCAGCGCCACGATCGACGAGCCATATTCCTTGGACGCCGCCGAGCGCTCGCCGCCCCAGAAGTCGGGCGTCTCGTTGCCGAGCGGCAGATAGATCAGCCCGAGCGCCGGATCGACCGACGGGGTCGACCACATGTTCGGCGTGCCGCGGGTATAGGTCTCGCCTTCGGGCGGCAGGCCGGTAATCGCCGGATTGCCGAGGTCCCAGGCCCAGACCAACGCGCCGGTCTCGGCCGAATAGGCCCGCACCACGCCCGAGGGCTCGCCCACTTCGCGCCCGTCGAAGACCCAGCCGCCGACGATCACCAGATCGTCGATCACCGTGGGCATCGAGGTCGGCATGTAATAGGCCGGTTTCACCTCGCCGAGCCCGTCGGTCAGGTTCGCCTCGCCCTTCGCACCGAAGGCCTCGCAGGTGGCGCCGGTTTCCGCGTCGAGCGCCATCATCCGCCCGTCGCTGACCGTCAGGATGATCCGCGCATGGCAGGGCTCGCCCGCCGGGATCAGCTTGCTCTCATAATAGCCAACGCCGCGGCAGCGGTTCCAGAACTTGTTCGGCGTGACCTTGGGGTCGAAGCGCCATTTCTCCGCACCGGTGTCGGCATCGAGCGCGATCACCTGATTGAGCGGCGTGCAGACATAGAGGCTGTCGTCGATCTGGATCGGGGTGTTCTGGAACTCGGTCCCCTTCACCGGCTCTTCGCCGGTGCGGAAGGTCCAGGCGAGCTCGAGCTTGTCGACATTGTCACGGGTGATGCCGGTATAGGGCACGAAGCGCGTGCCCTCGGGGCTGTAGCCGTAATATTGCCAGCGCGACGGGGCGCCCGGCGCGGCGGGGATCGCGGCCTCGGCCACCTTGGCCGGACGGATCACGCCATGCGGGTAGAACATGGCAACAGCCCCCGCGACGCCCACGAGAACCAGCACAGCGGCCAGCGAGAAGGCGCCCTTGCGCGCGGTCGTGCCACCGATCAGCGGGTAGAGCAGCGCCGCCACGATCGCCATCACAAGCCAAGGCGCGAGCCGCGGCACGAGGCCCCAGAAGGCGCCACCGGTTTCCCACAACGCCCAGATCACGGTGAGCGCCGCCGCCAGCGCAAAGAGCGCAAAGCCCGCCGGCTTGCGCCGCGCCATCAGACCACCGGTCACGATGAGCGCGAGCCCGGCAATCAGGTAATACCACGAGCCCCCGAGCGACACGAGCCAGAGGCCCCCGCCGCCCAGGATCAACCCGACCACGGCGAGGATCACGCCATAGACGGGAACGAGCCAGCCTAATCGCAGGCCCTGTTGCGTGTCAGACATTATCAGGATCTCCCTATCCTTGTTGAAACCTAGACGCCCTCGCCAAGCCGCATCGCGCCGACGAGACGCGAGAGGGCCAGCAGAACCGCGCAGATCAGCGCGAAAGAGGCGCAGAACAGCATCACCGCCGGGGCGAGACCGAGATGATCGGCCAGCCAGCCGACGACGAGGGTCGGGACGATCGCCCCGAGATAGCCGATCGACAGATGCGTCGAGAGGATCGCCCCGCGGCGCGGGCCGGTCGCGATCAGGCCGAGCAGCGTCATCCCCGCGAGGAAGGCGAGCCCATGGCCGCAGCCGATCGCGAATTCCGCCACGATGAAGAGCGATGCATTGCCCAGACGCATCGCAACAAGCAGCGTGAGCGTGCCGACGATCATGATGCCAAGCGCGAGCCGCAGGCAGGGCCGCGGCGAAAGCCGCCGCGCCGGCAGCTGCACGAGCGCCGAGCAGGTCAGCACGAGGCCCACCGCAAGGCCGCTGACCGCCGGCCCGTGCCAAGGCAGGATCATCGGCAGGAAGGAGGGCGCGAGCGAGGCCAGCAGGCTGAAAAGCGCATAGGCGGAGAAAACGGCGGAAGCCACGACGAGGAAACCGGCGATCCGGCCCGGTTCCGGCAGGGCGAGATTGGGCAGGAAGCTGCGCGCGCCGCCCGCACGGCTGCCCGGTCCGCTCCCTGGTCCGCCACTCGATACGTCACGCGCCACGGCCGAACCCGGATCCGCACGCAGGCGCATGAGCCCCAGCCCCAGCAGGCCGACCACCGCCAGCACCACAAGATAGGGCACAACCAGCGGCGCAGGCGCAAACTGCGCCACGAGGCCACAGACGATCGGCCCGAGGCTGAAGCCCGCCATCGTCGTCAGCGAGGCCACCATCGCCGCGATGCGCCCCGGCGCAGGTTCGAGCCGGAACAGCCCGACCGTCGCCGCCGAGGTCAGCACCCCCGAGGCAATGCCGATCAGGAACCGCACCGGCAGCAGCGCCGCCACCCCGGTCTCCCGCCCCCCGACCAGCCCGCCTATCAGCGCCGACAGCAAGAGGCCCAGCGCGAGCATCCCGCTGCCGATCCGCAGCATCCGCACCGCGCCGATCCTGTCGGTGAAGCGCGTGAGGAACATCAGCGAGCCGAGCACACCGAACATATAGGCCACATAGAGCAGCGTGATCGTCGCATGCGAGATCCCCCAGGCTGCCTCGTAGAGGGGGAAAAGCGGGCTCGCCATCGTCGCGCCCATCGCCCCGCACAGCAGCGTCAAAGCGGTCAGCCAGAACGGCCACCAGCCTCGCATCTCATCCTCAGGCACGACAGTTTCCCATAAAATCGGCGTCGATATACGATTGTATACCGCTTAACGACCTTTAATGACCTAATGGTCATTTATAATCAAGGTGGAAAACGTGCGCTCGGATGCGGCTTGCAAGCGGAGCCGCGCTTTCGGATACTGCCCCCATGCGACCGCCAGCCCAGAGCCCGCCCCTGCCCCCCGAGGCTTGTCCGGCATCGGACCCTGTGCAGCCCGAGGCCAGCCCCCCCGCGCTCCACTCCGACGACGGCAAAACGCACGACCGCCCGGGGCCGCGCACCCGTGGACCGAGTCCGGAGAAGACCGCCCACACCCGCGCCCAGATCCTGAGCGCGGCGATGAGCGAATTCATGGATCACGGCTTCAGCGCCAGCACGATGACCCGGATCGCCGCGCGGGCCGGCCTCGCCAAGGGGACGCCCTATCGCTACTTCGAGAGCAAGGAGGCGCTGTTTCTCGACCTGTTGCGGGAAATCGTGACCGACCCGCTGCGCACCGCCAATCAGGAGCCGGTCCGCCCGGACGAGACGATCCGAAGCTATTGCCAACGCACCTTGGTGCCGATGATGGCGGTAATCGAACATTCGGGCCGGGCGAATGTCGCGCGTCTCGTCCTGACCGAGGCCCGCGCCTTTCCGGAACTGGCCGTCACCTACCGCCGCGATGTCTACCTGCCCTTCATCGGGCATTTGCAGTCGCTGATCGAGAGCGCCGTCGCCCGCGGGGAAACCTCCTCGCGCTGTGCCGCGCAAGGGGCCTATCTGCTGGCGGCGCCGCTCTGGGTCGGGCTCGTCCACAACGGGACCCTGAACCCTGAGGCCAGCCTCGAGATTGCATCGCTCTTCGAGCTCCAGCTCGACCTCGTGTTCGGACCGCTGCCGGGCTGAGCGGCTCCGCGGGCAAGGACCGGCCGCGCCCGGATTCGAGACACCTGTTTCGTTTGACCGCGATCACGTTTCAGCGCCCTGTCGCGCGCGCCCGGCGGCGCGGCCCATTGCCCGCGCGAAGGCAGGATGCAGAACAGCCAAGAAGCGCTCAACGCTCTGTTCCAAAACATCATTTCAAAGCGCGCCTTGCATGGAGCGACTTTTTCCGCAGCCGCTATCATAAAACATTTGCAAAACATTTGTTTCAGAAAAAATCTCAGAAAATCCAAACGTTCCGGGGGTATCATGAAAGTCGCCGTCGCTCGTTTCTGGCACGAAGGCAATTCCTTCGCCCCCACCAAGGTCGGCCTGCCGGAGTTTCAATCCCGGGAGTGGCTGCGCGGGGACGCGGTTCCGGCGGCGATGTGGGGCACCGCGACCGAGATCGGCGGCGCTATCGAGCGGGCCGAAACGTTGGGCATCGGGTTGCTCTTCTCGCGCTGCGCCGCGGTCGAGCCGGGCGGTCCGGCCGAGCAGGAGGTCTTCGACGCCTGGCTCACCGAAGTTCTGGCCGATCCGGTCTTCGATGCGGCCGACGGGATCTATCTCTCGCTGCATGGTGCGGGGATCACGACCGGGGATCTCGCCCCCGAGGAGACGCTCTGCCTTGCGCTGCGCGCCCGCTATCCCGAAAAGCCCATCACTGCCTCGCTCGATCTGCATGCCTGCCCGACCGACGCAATGGCCGAAGCCCTCAACGCGGTGACGGTCTACCGCACCTATCCGCATGTCGACATGAACACCGCGGCCAGTGACGCGCTCGATCTGCTCGCCGAGATGGTCGAGAGCGGCACGCGCTTCCGGGTGCTGCGGCGCACGATCGGGCGGATCCTGCCGAGCCACAACATGCGCACCGCGCCCGGCCTGCCGATGACCGAAATTCAGCAGATCGCACAGGCGGCCCCGGTTCCGGGCGTCAAATGCGCCTATCCCTTCGCCTCCTTCGCCTATGCCGATATTCCGGCGGCCGACGCGGGCGTTCTCGTCACCTGCACCGACGCGGCGGCGGGCGAGCAGGTGGCGCAGACCGTCTGCGAGGCGATGCTGGCGCGGCGCGCGCGGTTCCGCCCGGTGCTGCCCTCCGCCGCCGAGATCCTCGCGCAGCGCCCCTGGGATCAGGGGCCGACCGCCATCGTGGAGCCATCCGACAACCCGCTCTCGGGCGGCGGCGCGGATACGCCCGGGCTGCTTGCGGCGGCCGTGGCGGCGCTCGACAGCCTGCCCGAAGGCACGATCTTCGCCTTCTTCCATGACCCCGCGCTCGTGGCGCGCGCCACGGCGGCCGGCCCCGGCGCGGTGATCGAGGCCGCACTCGGCGCGCGTCACACCGGGATCTTCGGCGCCCCGGTGCCGCTGAAGCTGAGCGTCGAGACGCTGACCGATGGCGCCTTCGTCAGCGCGGGACCGATGTTCAAGGGGCAAAGGATGTCGATCGGCGACAGCACCGTTCTGCGCCACGGGCCGCTGCGCATCATCGTCTCGTCGATCTGCGTCACGCCCAACGACCGCAACTATTTTCTCCTGCACGGTATCGACATCGCGCAGGTGCCGCTGCTGCTGGTCAAGGCGAAGAACCATTTCACCGCCGCCTTCAGCGCGACCTTCCCCCGCATCATCCAGGCCGACACGCCCGGACCCGCTCAGGCAGATGCTACCGCCCTGCCCTTCAAGAACGTGCCGCTCGAGCGGCTTTCACTCGACTGATCACTGAGGAGATACGGATGAAACACATGTTCCTTGCGGCCACCGCCGCTCTTGCCACCGCTGCCCTTGCCGTGCCCGTCGGCGCGACCGAGCTCAGCGTCGCGACTTGGACGGCGCCCTCGCACCCGACCCAATGGGCCGGATGGGAGCCGATGTTTGCAAAGCTCGCTGCCGAGAAGGACGTCGATCTGACGTTCAAGATCGTGGGTGGCGGCGCGCTGATGGGCGCCAAGGAATCGCTGCAGGGGCTTGGCGACGGGATCGCCGACGCCTCGATCCTGGCGCTGACCTACAACCCCTCGGATCTGCCGACGGCGCAGATCGTGAGCGAGCTGACGATGCAATCGGGCGATGCGCTCGCGGTGGCGGCCGCGGTGACCGAATTCATCATCACCGCCTGCGAACCCTGTCAGGCCGAATTTGCGGCCAGCAATGTCGTCTACACCGGCAATTACGCGACCGCGCCCTATGCGCTGATCTCGAAGGACCCGATCCGCACGCCCGACGATCTCAAGGGCAAGCGCGTGCGCACGCCGGGCGCGGCCTGGGACCGGTTCGTCACCGCGAGCGGTGGCACCGTGGTGCATACCGGCAGTGCCGAGATGTATGAGGCGCTCGACAAGGGGATCATCGACGTGGCGCTGCAACCGGCGGCCTCGCTCAAGACCTATTCGCTCTGGGACGTGGCCAAATCGATCACGCTGGGCAGCTACGGCGTCTATAACGCGGGTCCGCTGCTGACCTTCAACAAGGACAGCTGGGCCGCTCTGAGCGTGGCGCAGCGCCGGGCGATCCTCGACGCGGTGCCCGAGGCGCTGATCGCGACGACCGAAGGCTATCTGAAACAGGACGACGAGGCCCGCGCCGCCGCCCCCGGCAACGGGATAGAGGTGATCGACGCCCCCGCCGCTCTGGAAAGCTCGATTGCCGCGTTCAACGACAAGGATCTGAGCACGGTCATCGCCGCGGCGGGCACGACCTATGGCGTGAAAGAGCCCGAGGCGGTCGCCAATGCCTATCGCGAAATCCTCAAGAAATGGACCGCGCGCACGGCGGCCGGCATGTCGCGCGACGAGCTGGTCGCCACGCTGAAATCCGAGGTCTTCGACCCGCTCGACGCCAACAGCTACGGGCTCTGACCCCGGCACGGGGCGCCCCGGTGCGGGCGCCCCTCCCCTGATGAAAGACACCGCATGACCCTTCTCGATACCGTCCTTGCCCGTCTCGGGCGCCTACTCGCCTGGGCCGCGGGGCTGTGCCTGAGCCTGATGTTGCTGCAGGTGATCGCCGATGTGATCGGCCGCCTCGTCTTTGCCCATCCGCTTCCCTCGACCATCGAGATCGTCGCGGAATGGTGGATGCCGGCGCTGATCTTCCTGCCGATGATCCTCGTGGCCCAGCGCGGCGAGAACATCGCGGTCGATATCCTCTACGACAAGCTGCCGCCGCGCCTTCAGGCGGCCTCGGATCTGATTGCGGGCCTCGCCTTCGCGCTGTTTCTCGTGCTCGTCAGCTGGGGCGCCTGGGAACAGGCGATGCGCGCCTATGCCAAGGGCGAATTCATCATGGGCATGATCCCGGTCATCACCTGGCCCGCCCGGTTCTTCCTGCCGCTGGCGGGGGGGCTGACGGCCATCGTCTATGTCTTGCAGGCCCTGCGCTCGGTGCCGCGCCTGATGGAGCCGCGCCATGGATAGTGTTGCGATCGCCCTCACCGGGCTGGCCATTCTGACCGTGCTTCTCGCGCTGCGCGTGCCCGTGGCGGCGGCCCTCGGTCTCGTCGCGATCGGCGGGATCTGGGCGCTGCAGGGCGAGCGGGCCACCTGGGCGGTGCTGCGCTCGACGCCGCATGCCTTCGCCGCAAGCTGGAGCCTCTCGGCGATCCCGCTCTTCCTGCTCATGGGCTATGTCGCCTTCAATGCGCGGCTCACCGACGGGCTCTTTCGCTTTGCCCGTGCGTGGCTCTCGTTCCTGCCCGGGGGGCTTGCGATTTCCTCGGTCGGCGGGGCTGCGCTTTTCTCCTCGGTCACCGGCTCCTCGGTCGCCTGCGCCGCCGCGATGGGCAAGATTGCGGTGCCCGCGATGGTCGAGCGCGGCTATGACAAGAGCCTTGCCGTCGGCACGATCGCGGCCGCGGGCACCATGGGCTCGCTGATCCCGCCCTCGACGGTGCTGCTCCTCTACGCGATCTTCGCCGAGGTGCCGGTCTCCTCGCTCTTCATTGGCGCGGTGATCCCCGGCCTGCTGACCGCGCTATCCTATGCCGCGATGATCCTCTTGCGCGTCCTGCGCCAGCCCGAGCTTGCCCCGCGCGAGAAAGGCACCGACTGGGCCGAGCGGCTTGCAGCCCTGGGCGAGACCTGGCCGCTCTTCCTGATGGTCATCGTCGTCTTCGGCGGGATTTTCGGCGGCTTCTTTTCGGCCACCGAGGCGGGGGCCGTCGGCGCCGGGGCCGCGATCCTGATCGGGCTCGCCAAGCGCACGCTCTCGATGCGCGGGTTGGGCGACGCGATGCGCGAGACGATCCAGTCGACCTCGTCGATCTTCCTGATCGCGATCGGCGCCTCGCTCCTGACCCGGTTCTTCGCCTTCGCCGGCCTGCCCGACTATGTCCAGAGCCTCTTTGCAGATGCCGGCCTCAGTCAGGTTGCGATCATCGTCAGCATCGCGGTGCTCTACGTGATCCTCGGCATGTTCCTCGACCCGATCGGGGTGATGCTGCTGACCCTGCCCGTGCTGCTGCCGGTCTTCGAGGCGCAACACATCAGCCTGATCTATGCGGGGGTGGTGCTGACCAAGCTGCTCGAGATCGGGCTCATCACCCCGCCGGTCGGGCTCAACGTCTTCGTCATCAAGAACGTGATCGGCGACATGATGAGCACCGATCAGGTGTTTCGGGGGGTGCTGTGGTTCCTTCTGGCCGATCTCGTGGTGATGATCCTGTTGATCGCCTTCCCGCAGACCGTCATCTGGTTGCCGGACCTTCTGGCAAACTGAGAGGGCAGGATGGACTACGACACGTTCCGCAAGCGACTGATCGCGGCGATCCCCGAGTTGCCCCGGCGAATCGAGGAAGGCGCGCGCTATATCCTCGACCACCCCGACGATGTGGTCACGCGCTCGATGCGCGAGGTGGCGCGGCTGGCGCGGATTTCGCCGGCCACGTTGACCCGGCTGACCGAGACGGTCGGACTCTCGGGCTGGGCCGAGCTCAAGACATTGCATGCCGAGCATTTCCGGCGCGTGCCGCCGGCCTATGCCGACCGCGCCGCGCATCTGATCTCGCGCGATGACCGGGGCGGGTTGTTCGAGGCCTGTTTCTCGGCCGCCAAGGTCAACCTCGAGCACACACAGGGCGCCAATACCGAGGCGGAATTCGCGGCCGCGGCCGAGATCCTCGCCTCGGCGCGCAGGGTCTGCATCTCGGCCTTCCTGAGCTGTCGGGGGCCGGGGCATACCTTTGCCTATCTCGCCCGGATGCTGCGCGACAATGTGGTGATGATGGGGGATGGCTCGTCGCTCGTGGCCGACATGCAGAGCCTCGGGCCCGAGGATGTCGTGCTCGCGATCAACTTCCGCCCCTATGGCCGAGAGATCGATCAGGTGGCCGAGGCGATCCGGCTCAGCAAGGCCAAGCTGATCTGCCTGAGCGACAGCCGCGCGACACCCCTCACGCCGCTCGCGCAGTCGGTTCTGGTCTTTGCCCCCGACAGCCCCTCGTTCTTCCCCTCCCTCACCGCGGCCACCGCGGCCGTCGAGACCCTGCTGGCGGCGATGCTCGCCTGCATGGGCGAAACCGCGCGTCAGCGCATCGGCGAGATCGAACGCCGCCTTTATGCAAGCGGCACCTATTCGGGCGCCAACGACCAGGACTGGGACTTCTCCAAGGGTCCCGAACGGAGACCCAACCGATGAGCTCACACGTCTTCCACCGCACGCCCGAACGCCCCGCCATGGCCGTCAGCGCCCGGGGCATCGAGATCACCGACGAGGCGGGGCACCGCTATATCGACGGGTCGGGCGGGGCGGCGGTCTCGTGCATCGGGCATGGCGACCCGCGTGTCGTCGAGGCGATCGCGCGTCAGGCGGCAGCGGTGGATTTCGTTCATACCGGCGCCTTCACTTCGGCCCCCGCCGAAGAGCTCGCCACGACCCTGTGCAACGCGACCGCCCTGCCGCTCGACAAGGTCTATCTCGTCGGCAGCGGCTCCGAGGCGGTCGAGACCGCGATCAAGATGGCGCGCGGCTATCACCTCGCCCGCGGCGACGAGAGCCGCTTTCGCGTCGTCGCCCGGCGCCAGAGCTACCACGGCAACACACTTGGCGCGCTGGCCCGCGGCGGCAGCGCCGGGCGCCGTCTGCCCTATCTGCCGATGCTGACCGAGGCGCATCTGATCGAGCCCTGCTTCCCCTATCGCTACGCCGAACCCGGCGAGGCCCCCGAGGCCTATGGCCAGCGCGCGGCCGCCGCCCTCGAGGCGGAAATCCTGCGCCTCGGGCCCGAGACGATCTCGGCCTTCCTTGCGGAATCGGTGGTTGGGGCCAGCACCGGGGCGGTTGCCCCCGCGCCGGGATATTTCCGCCATATCCGCGAGATCTGTGACCGCTACGGCATCTTGCTGATCGCCGACGAGGTGATGTGCGGAGTGCATCGCTGCGGTCCCTTCTTCGCCATCGAGGATGAGGGGGCGAGCCCCGACATCGTGACCCTCGGCAAGGGGCTCGGCGGGGGATACCAACCCATCGCCGCCGCGATGTGCACCGCCGCGGTGCATGACGCCTTTGCCGCCTCGGGGCACAATTTCGTGCATGGGCACACCTACATGGCCCATCCGGTGGCCTGCGCTGCGGCCTTGGCGGTGCAGCGCGTCATCGTCGAGGACGGGCTAGCCGAAAACGTCGCGCGCATGGGGCAGCACCTGCGCCAGCGGCTCGAAGCGCGATTCGGCAATCACCCCTTCGTCGGCGACGTCCGCGGGCGCGGCCTGTTTCAGGCGATCGAGATCGTCGCCGATCGCGCCACCAAGACCCCCTTCCCGCTCGAGGCCGGGATGGCCGCGAAGCTCTCGGCGGCCTGTCGGGCGCGCGGGCTGCTGATCTATCCGGGAAGCGGGACGGCCGACGGCACGATCGGCGACCACCTGCTGATCGCGCCGCCCTATATCGTGACCGAACAGCTGGTGGACGAGATCGTCGCGCGTCTCGGCGCCGCCGTCGATGCGATAACCGCCCCCTGATGGCCAAGCGCCGGAGCGGGGACAGCGGGGCCGCGATACGCCCCTCAACCTGCCCCGGCGATCGGCCGCCGCGACCCCGACGAGCGATCAGGGCGCCCCGGCGACCGGGTCACGGAGGCGGGACCGGACTTCGCCCGCCCCGGCCGATCAAGCCCGCGCGCCGCAGCCGGACGATACGGTGGGAACGCTTGAGCGCGCGGTCGCGAACGGCCAGCCTCCAGATGTCGACGGGGGCGCGCTACGCCTGAAGAGGGCGCTGTTGCGCAAATCATCTGCTGATCGCGGCCGCCCTTTCCCCGGGCACACTTCTCCGCGCGCCACGGTGACCGGGATGCCGAGGGCCGTGAAGCGGTTCATCAAAAACGGATGGTGTCATCGTTGATGCCGAGACTGCGTTTGTGCCGAAGTTCGGCAAGGTTGCGTAGCGATAGCAGGAACCGGACAAATCCCATGACCGCCAAGCGGTGGATTGGCCCCGCGATCTGGCGCCGAGAGCACCGCGCGATCGCCGGGAGTGATCCGAAACCCTCTTCGCTGCGTAGGAAGTCCAAGGGCCCTGCGGCAACCGGCTTGACCGGCAAAGCGAACTCCCCGCCACCGGCCCTTACAGGAACGAAACACGCGCCGGGCGCTGCCCGCTTGATAAAGGGATAGAAGAGATGCTGGACCGCTCCACGACTGACGCGAAAACCCAGCCTGAGGCCGCGGAAGCGACCTCGGTGTCCGAGCGCATCCGCGCGCGCCTGATCGAGAGCGGGCAGCGGTTTCACGCCAACGACAATATCTCTGCGGTCCTGCACGAGGGCGAGCTCGACGCGCTGCAGCGCGAGGTGGCGCAGCATATGCAGGGCGTGCTGAGCGCGCTGGTGATCGACACGGGCTCGGATCACAACACCGCCGAGACCGCAAAGCGCGTGGCCAAGATGTTCGTCGACGAGGTCTTCGGCGGCCGCTATCGCCCGGCGCCCGAGATGACCACCTTTCCCAACGTGTCGCGCCTGAACGAGCTGATGATCGTCGGGCCGATCACCGTGCGCAGCGCCTGTTCGCACCATCTGTGCCCGATCATCGGCCGGGTCTGGATCGGCGTTCTGCCCAATCCCTCATCCGAGCTGATCGGCCTGTCGAAATACGCGCGCCTGACCGACTGGATCATGTCGCGCCCGCAGATCCAGGAAGAGGCTGTGGTGATGCTCGCCGATGAACTCGAGGCGCGCATCCGCCCCGATGGTCTGGCCGTGGTGATGGAGGCGGATCACTTCTGCATGCATTGGCGTGGGGTCAAGGACGACCAGTCGGTGATGACAAATTCGGTGATGCGCGGCGCGTTCCAGACCAATTCGGACCTGCGCCGCGAATTCCTGAGCCTGCGCCGCACCGGGCGCGTCTGACCCGAGCGCCCGACGGAGACCCGGATGCCGACCTATGCCCTGCTTTACCTGATCACCACGGCCGCGTTCCTCGGGGCCGATATCGTCGGCATCCGTCTGCTGATCCGCCCCGTCTTCGAGCGTCATGTCGGGCATCTGCTGGCCGATCCGTTGCGGCTTGGGCCTGCGGCGCTCTTCTATCTGGCCTATGTCGCGGGGCTCATGTGGTTTGTCTCGATCCCCGCGCTCAGGGCCGGGGCGCCGTTGCAGGCGCTTGCGGGCGGGATGGTGCTGGGGCTCCTGTGCTATGGCACCTATGAGATGACCAACTACGCCACGCTGCGCGACTGGTCGATGCAGCAGGTGGTGGTCGACGGGTTTTGGGGCATTGCGCTGACCGGCTTCGCGGCCTGGGTGGGTGTCGCGGCGCTGAGCGGCAAGCTGGCCTGACCGGGGTTTCAGCCCAGCCGACGCAAGAGCGGCAGGGAGAAGGCGTAGGGCAACAGGCGCAGCGCCTTGATGGCGAGGGTGAAGCGGCGGGGGAAATGGATCTCGAAGCCGCGCCCTGCCATGCCGCGCAGCACCGCTTCGGCCGCCTGCTCGGGGGTTACGATGGCGGGCATCGTGAAGCGGTTCTTCGCGGTGAGGCGGGTTGCGACGAACCCGGGGCAGACCAGCCGCACATCGACCCGCGGCGCCAGTTCGACGGCGAGGCTCTCGGCGAGGTTGTTGATCGCGGCCTTGGTCGCGGAATAGGGCTGCCCACCCGGCAGGCCGATATAGCCCGCAACCGACCCGAAGAGCACGAGCTGCCCGCCGTCACGGATCAGCGGCGGGCACAGCCGCGCAACCTCGAGTGTGCCCAGCAGGTTGACGCGCACCATCGCCTCGACCCGTTCGGGGTCCAGATCGGCGACCCGCCCCGGATCATAGAGCGCAGCGGTGCAGATGATCGCGTCGAAGGGGGCTGCCGCCCTCAGCCGCGCGCAGGCCGCGGCGAGGTCAACGGGTTGCCCTAGATCGAGCGGGACGACCTCGGCCCTGCCACAGTCGGCGGCAAGTCTGGCCAAGGCCGCTTCGTCGCGCGCCGACAGGACGAGCTGCGCCCCCTGGGCCGCCAGGGCACGCGCAAGCGCCGCACCGATGCCCGCGCTCGCGCCAATGATCCAGACACGTTGGGGCCGCGCGCCGCTCATATCCGGAAGATCGGCTGCAACAGGCTCGGCAGCATCGCGTGGAAGCGCAGCGGCGCGTCGGTCGCGGCCAGACAGATGCAGGGCTCACCGGGTCCCGCGATGGGCTGGTGGTTGATGTCGTCATGTGCCGTCTCGACATCGCCGCGCCGGAACGCACCTTCGCTATCGGCGAAGCTGCCTTGCAGCACCAGCGTCAGTTCGAGCCCGCGATGGCCATGTTCGGGCACCGCCTTGCCAGGTGGGATGTAAAGCAGCCGCAGCGATCCGCTGCGATCGGCGGACAGGATCTGTTGCCGGATCCCGCCACCCAGCATCCGCCAGCGCGGCGGGCGTCCACCGAGCTCGGCCATCACGGGTGCCGGAAACACGCCCGACCCGCGCGGCGCGGGGGCGGGCGCGGGCGTGTCGAGCGCGGCCATGATCCGGGCCCGCGCGTCCGTGCCGAGCGGTGCCACCTCGGTCCCCTCGAGCAACGCGCCCCCGATCATGTCGCGCGCCTCGTGCCGGGCGCGGCATTCGTCACACAGCGACAGATGCGCGGCCACCACCACCGAGAAGGCATGGGGTAGCGACCCGGCGCGATAGTTGTCGAGAAGGTCGTCGGAGATATGATGCTGAATGTCTGTCATGGTGCGATGCTCCTCAGCTCATGTCTGAGGCGGTCGAGGCCGAGGCGGATGCGCGACTTGATCGTGCCGAGCGGCAGTCCGGTCATCTCGCTGATGCGGCTGTGGGGGATATCGTCGAAATAGGCCGCGCGCAGAGCTTCGGCCTGTTCGGGCGCGAGGCGGGCGAGGGCCGCGGCGAGGTGATGCGCCTCCTGCTGCAGGGCCAGAAGCTGACCGGCGTCAGGATCGAGGCTCGGCAGATCGGGCATCTCCTCGGGCTGCGACAGCGGCTTGCGGCGCGCGAGGTCGATCCGGCGGTTGCGGGCGATGCCATAGATCCAGCCGGCCGCGTCGGCGCGGTGCGGGTCGAACTGCGCGGCCTTGTGCCAGACTGCCAGCATCACGTCCTGCACCACATCCTCGGCGCTTCCATCGGTCAGCCCGCCCCGCAGCATCATGGATTTCAGCCGCGGTGCAAAATGGTCGAAGAGGCGCCCGAAGGCCTCGCGGTCGCGCCGGTCGCGCACGGCGATCAGGTCGCGGCTGAGGTCGGAAAGCTCTTTCGTCACCGGGGCCTCCAGCGTCATCGGCGCCTTTGCAACGCCCTGTTGCCCCGGCGGGGGCAAGGGCGTCTCCAAGGTATGAGCTGTGTCCCGAACGGGCGCAATGACGGTTTCCATGATCAACCTACGCGTCACAGGCGCGCACGGATCACTCGGCGCCAAAAAATCTCCGGCGGAGTGATCCGCTGACGGCCCAAGCCCGTAACCTCTTTCGAAGCAACCGAAGAAGTCCCATGGCATTCGATCTCACTCAAGGCGCCCCGCAACGCGTCGCTGTCATTGGTGGTGGCATTTCCGGCCTCTCGGCGGCCTGGCTTCTGGCGCGCGATCACAGCGTGACCCTTTTCGAGGCCGAGCCGCGGTTTGGCGGGCATGCGCGCACCGTGGTGGCGGGGCGGCGCGGCGATCAGCCGGTCGATACCGGTTTCATCGTCTTCAACTACACCAATTACCCGCATCTGACCGGGCTTTTCCGCGATCTCGACGTGCCGGTGATCCGCTCCGACATGAGCTTTGGCGTGTCGCTGAACCAGGGGCGGATCGAATATGCGCTGCGCTCGCTCGATACGCTGTTCGCCCAACGCCGCAATCTGGTCGATCCGCGGTTTTACGGGATGATCCGCGATATCCTGCGCTTCAACGCAGGGGCCGAGGCGGCGGTCGCAGCCACGCCGGATGTGACGATCGCCGAACTGGTCACGCAGATGGGGCTCGGCGCGCAGTTCCGCGAGGCCTATCTCTATCCGTTCTGCGGCGCGATCTGGTCGACACCCGATCAGGGCATCGGCGCGTTCCCGGCGCAGGCGTTGGTGCGGTTCATGCGCAACCACGGGCTCATGTCCAAGGGCCAGCACCATCAGTGGTGGACGGTCGAAGGCGGCTCGGTCTCCTACGTCACGCGGCTGCAGGCGGCTCTGATCCGCGCGGGCGTTGTCTTGCGCACCAGCGCACCCGTGCAGGCAATCCGCCGCGATGGCAAGGGCGTGCAACTCCGCGTCGAGGGAGCCGAGCCCGAGGCTTTCGACCATGTGATCCTGGCAACCCACCCCGATCAGTCGCTCCGTATGCTGGCCGATGCCGATGAGAGCGAACGCGCCGCGCTCTCGGCGATCCGCTTCCAACCCAACCGCACCGTCCTGCACGCCGATCCGCGGGTGATGCCGCGGCGGCGCAAATGCTGGAGCTCGTGGGTCAGCCGCGGCGATACCGGATCGGGCGCGGTCGACGTCAGCTATTGGATGAACCGGCTGCAAAACATCCCCGAGGATGATCCCCTCTTCGTCAGTCTGAACCCGACGCAAGTGCTCGACGAACGGCTAATCTATGATGAGGTCACTTTCAGCCATCCGGTCTTCGATCTGGCGGCGCTCACGGCGCAAAAGCAGATCGCCGCGCTGCAGGGCAAGCGCAACACCTGGTTTGCCGGGGCGTGGTTGCGCAACGGCTTCCACGAGGACGGCTTTGCCAGCGCCTGGCGCGTCGCGCGCACGCGGCCCTTCGCCCGGGTGCGCACGTGACGCTCGGCGCGCGCTTGGCCGCGGGCGAGGTGCTCGCCTTCAGCGCCCAGATCACGCACGCCCGCCGCGGCCCGCTGCGCCACAGCTTTCGCACGCGGGCCGATCACATCCTGCTGGCGCCCGAAACCGCGCACCCACCGCGTGGCCTGTCACTCGATCGCTTCAATCTGCTCGCGCTTTACCGCCGCGATCACGGAGGGCCGCGCGGAGCGGGCCGTGGGACCGACTGGGCCTGGGATCAGTTTGCGCAGGCGGGTCTTGCGCGCGCGCCCGGCCGAGTGCTCGCTCTGCTGACGCAGCCTCGGTTTCTGGGCTATTGGTTCAACCCGGTCAGCTTCTGGATGCTGATCGAGGGGGATGCGCTCTGCGCCGTCATCGCCGAGGTGAACAACACTTTCGGCCAGCGCCACAGCTATCTGCTGGCGCAACCCGATTTCGCCCCGATCACCCCAGCCACACGGATGAGCGCGCGCAAGGTGTTCCACGTCTCGCCGTTTCAGGATGTGGCGGGCGAGTATCGCTTTCGCTTCGCGCTCCGCCCCGACGGCCTCTCGATCCTGATCTCGCAGATCGACGGCGAGGCGGGCGTCGAGACCGCGATGACCGGCGCGCTCAGCCCGCTGACCACCGGGGCGATCCTCGCGGGCGCATTGCGCCGTCCGGGCGGGGCGCTGCGGGTCGTCGTGCAAATCTATTCGCACGCGGCGCGCCTGAAACTCAAGGGCGCCGCTTATCGCCCGCTTCCCCCCGCCCCCCATGAGGAGATCAGCCGATGACCATCGCGACCCGCGCGCTCCAGACCCGCTTCTTCTCGGCCCTCGAGGGGATCGGCGAGGGACGTCTGATCGTCACCACTCCGGACGGGGCGCGGCTGAACTTCGGCTCGCAGGGGCCCGAGGCCGAGGTCCGCATCCGCGACTGGCGCCTGCTGCGGCGGCTCGCGATGCGCGGGGATGTGGGGTTAGCCGAGGGGTGGATCTCGGGCGACTGGCACAGCGACACGCTCGAGGGGGCGCTCGCCATCGCGATGCGCAATCAGGCGGGCCTTGCGCAGTGGTCCGAACCCACGCGGCTGCAAAGCTGGCGGATGCGGCTGATCGACCGGCTCCTGCGTGCCAACAGCCTGCGCGGCTCGTCGCGCAACATCCGCGCGCATTACGACGTGGGCAATGAATTCTATCAGCTCTGGCTCGACCGCGGCATGACCTATTCCTCGGCGATCTTCGCCGGCACCGAGGATCTCGAAGACGCACAGGCGCGCAAGAACGATCGCATCCTGTCGCAGCTCGCCCCCGGCGAGAGCCTGCTGGAAATCGGCTGCGGCTGGGGCGGGTTTGCCGAAGCGGCATCCGAGCACGGCCATCGCGTGACGGGCATCACCCTCTCGCCCTCGCAAAAGGGCTATGCCGATGCGCGTCTCGACGGACGGGCCGAGATCCGGCTTCAGGATTACCGCGCGGTCACGGGCCGGTTCGACAATCTGGTTTCAATCGAGATGGTCGAGGCCGTGGGCGAGCGGTATTGGCCGACCTATTTCGCCACCCTCAAGGCGCGGCTGGCGATGGGCGGGCGCGCGGTGCTGCAGGCGATCACCGTGCCCGACGCCGAATTTTCGGTCTATCGGCAGCGCTCGGATTTCATCCGCCAGCATGTTTTCCCGGGCGGCATGCTGCCCTGTTCGGCCAGCATCGCGCATGCCGCGGGGCAGGCCGGGCTGCGGGTGCAGGAGAGCTTCGCCTTCGGTCAGGATTATGCCCGCACCTGCCGAATCTGGGCGGAGCGCATGATGGAGCAGCGCGCGCGGATCCACCGGCTGGGCTATGGCGATGCCTTCCTGCGCAGCTGGCAATTCTATCTCGAGGGCTGCGCCGCGGCCTTCGCCACGGGGCGCTGCGACGTGGTTCAGGTCACGCTGCGCCACGAAGGCACCTGAGCCCCGGTCGGGAACCCGCATCCTGCCACGGGCGTTTCGCGCCTGACACTCGGAGACTTACCATGACTGACCGCAGAAAGCGGCTTGCCATCCTGATTCTTGCGGTGGGTTTTGCCGCCTCGCCGATCTTCTCGAACGGATTTGGCGGCTTCTACCGCGAGAGCTTTCCCGTTCAGGTCGATCGTTGGCCCGCGCAGCCGGTGGGCTGGGCCTTCTCGATCTGGGGGCTGATCTATCTGGCCCTGATCGCGACGGCGGCCTGGGCGGTGGCGCGCCCCGCCGCGACCCCGGGTTGGAGCCGCGCCGCATGGCCCCTGGGGGTGAGCCTCTTCATCGGCCTCTTCTGGATCGAGGCGGCGATGCGCTCGCCCGTGCTGGCGACGGTGATGATCCTGCCGATGGCGGCGGGCGCGATCATGGCGATGCGCCGGCTGCGACCGAGCTTGCACGAGACGGCGGCGGTCGGGCTTTATGCGGGCTGGCTGACGGCGGCCTCGGGGGTGGCGGTATCGGTCGTGCTGACGGGCTATGGCATTTTGCCGCCCCGGATCGCGGCCATCGCGCTGATCGGCGGCGTGCTGGCGGTTGCGGTCGGGGTCGCGGCCAGTCGCCCCACGATCTGGAGCTATCGCGCCGGGGTGATCTGGGCGCTGGTCGGGGTGATCGTCGCCAATGCCTCGGCGGGGGATTGGGTGATCGCGGGGATCTGTGCCGAGGGGGTGGCGCTCATCATCGTCGCGCATCGCCTCGTCCCGGTTGGCGCAATGCGGGGCTGAGGTGATTGCCTGCGGTCCTTTTGTACGAAAGGCCCCGGATGAACCCCGGGGCCTCGTGCCTTGCCTGATGCCCCGATCAATTGGCCGGCGGCATGATCACCGTGTCGATCACATGGATCACGCCGTTCGACGCCTCGATATCGGCGGCCGTGATCTTGGCGCCGTTGATCATTGCCCCGCCCTCGAGCGAGAAGGTGACCGGCGCGCCCTGCACGGTGGCGGCACTCATGCCTTCGGTCAGATCCGTGGATTTCACCGCGCCGGGCACCACGTGATAGGTCAGGATGCCGACCAGCTGATCCTTGTTTTCCGGCTTGAGCAGACCCTCGACCGTGCCTTCGGGCAGCGCGGCAAAGGCGGCATCGGTCGGCGCAAAGACGGTGAAGGGCCCCTCACCCTTGAGCGTGTCGGCCAGCCCGGCCGCCTGAACCGCCGCCACCAGCGTCGTGAAATCACCCGCCGCAACCGCGGTATCGACGATGTCGACCTTGTGACCATCGGCAAGGGCAGGTCCGGCGAGCATCATCGTGGCGGTGGTGGCCATCATGAAATTGCGCAGCATCTGAAGTCTCCTCTCTCTGTGTCAGCTCTGCTGTGGACAGGAAGCACCCTCGTGCTTTCCTTGGTTTGGTTACGGAGATGAGAGCGCAACGGTTCATATGGCGCGGGCGTTTTGGGGCCAAAACCGGCCCGGGTAACGCAGACTTGAACCGGCAAGGCGCCAAGCGCGCGCGGACGGGGAGAAGGCGATGAGAGCACTGGTTCTGGGGGCAAGCGGGGGGATCGGCGACGCCCTCGTGCAGGCGTTGCGCGGGCGTGGTGCCGAGGTGATTGGCCTGTCGCGGCGCGATCAGGGGCTCGATCTGACCGATCAGGCCAGCGTCGCGCGGATCGCCCGGACGCTGGAGGGAAGCTTCGATTTGATCTTCAACGCGACCGGGGCCCTGCAGATCGGCGCCGATCGCCCCGAGAAGAGCCTGAACGCGATCGACGCTCAGGCGATGGCGGCGCAATTCGCGTTGAACGCAACCGGGGTCGCGCTGGCGCTGCGCTATTTCACGCCGTTGCTGCACCGATCGGGGCGGAGCGTCTTCGCCTCGCTGTCGGCGCGGGTGGGCTCGATCGGGGATAACCGTCTGGGCGGCTGGATCAGTTACCGCGCCGCAAAAGCCGCGCAGAACCAGATCATCCGCACCGCCGCCATCGAGATCGCCCGCAAGCGCCCCGAGGCGATCGTCGTGGCCCTGCATCCGGGCACCGTCGCGACCGATCTGAGCGCCCCCTACGCCGCCACTCATCCCCGGATCCCGGCGCAACAGTCGGCGCAGGCGCTTCTGGCGGTCATCGACCGGCTGACCCCGGCCGACACCGGCAGCTTCTGGGACTGGAAGGGGCAGAGGGTGGAGTGGTGAAGGCCCGGCGCAAATCCGACGTGCCTACCAAGACCTGCGCGGTCTGCGGACGGCCGTTCAGCTGGCGGCGCAAATGGGCGCGGGACTGGGAGCAGGTGCGCTATTGCTCGGATCGCTGCCGTGGGGCGCGCGGGAAGCACAGTGCAGATCAGGGCGCATAGGGGGGCGCGGCATCCAGCTCGGCCAGATGCGCGGCCGCGGCGGCGCGCAGCGCCAGTTGCTCGGGCTCGGGCTTGGCGCGCCAGCTGCGCAGGGCCAAGGCCATGCGTGGGTTGCCGGCCCATCTCTCGGCATGGCGGGCGATGAATTCCCAGTAGAGCGCATTCCACGGGCAGGCGCGCACCCCGGTCCGGGCCTTGGGATCAAAGGCGCAGCCCTGACAGTAATCCGACATCCGGTCGATGTAATTGGCGCTGGCGGCATAGGGCTTGGTCGCCAGAAACCCTCCATCCGCATGCTGCGACATGCCCAGCGTATTGGGCAGCTCGACCCATTCATAGGCGTCGACATAAACCCCCAGATACCAGCGATGCACCGCCGCGGGATCGGCCCCGATCAGCAGCGCATAGGTGCCGGTGATCATCAGGCGCTGGATGTGATGAGCATAGCCCGTGTCGATCGTCTGGCCGATCACCTGCGCCAAACAGCGCATCGGGGTCTCGCCCGTCCAATAGAACGGAGGCAAAGGGCGTCGCGCCCCGAGCGCGTTTTCCTCGACATACTCGGGCATCTTCAGCCAATAGACACCCCGCACATATTCGCGCCATCCGATGATCTGGCGGATGAAGCCCTCGACGGCGGCAAGCGGCGCGCGGCCGGCGCGCCATTCGGCCTCGGCCCGGCGGCACAGGTCGAGCGGGTCGAGCAGCCCGAGGTTGAGATAGGGCGAGAGGAGCGAATGATACATCCACGGCCGATCGGCCAGCATCGCATCCTGCGTGCGGCCGAACTCGGGCAGAGCCTCGCGCAGGAAGCGGTCCCGCGCGGCCTCGGCGCCTGCGCGGGTAACCTGCCAGTGAAACGGCTCGATCCGGCCGAAGCTGTCGGGGAACGCGCGCGCCACCATCGCCAGCACCTCGGTGGTGATCGCATCGCGCGCGCCCGCGGGCGGGGCGGGCAGGAACAGGCTGCCCTGCGCCGGGGCGCGGTTTTCGGCGTCGAAATTCCAGCGCCCGCCCGCGGGATGATCGCCCTCCATCAACAGATCGGTCTTGCGCCGCATCAGGCGATAGAAATGCTCCATCACCAGCGTCTTGCGCCCCTCGGCCCACGCCGCGAATTCGGTGCGGCTGCACAGGAAGCGGGTATCCTCGCGCAGCGTGACCGGCCGCCCGAACCGCGCGGGCCAGCTCTGCATCGCCTGCCACAGACGCCATTCCCCCGGCTCGGTCACGACGAGCTGATCCGGGTCATGCCGGGCGATCGCCTGTTCGAGCGCCGTCTCGAGGTCGGGCAAGCCCTCTCCCAGCCGCCGATAGTCGACGCGCCAGCCCGCGGACCGCAGTTCTTCGGCAAAGTGGCGCATCGCGGCGAAGACCAGCACCAGCTTTTGCTTGTGGTGATCGACATAGCGCGCTTCGGCAAGCACCTCGGCCATCAGGACCACATCGCGGCGCGGATCGGCTCCGGCCAGCGACGACATCCCGGGCGAGAGCTGATCGCCGAGGATCAGGATCAGCGCGCCGCTCACGACCGAGGCAGCAGCGGGATAAAGGCTTCGGTGATCGCGCCCGAGAGTGGTTTGGTGATCGGCCCCCAGGTGCCGACCACCTGCCCCTCGCCATCGAGCAGAACCTTGTTGAAATTCCAGCCGGGGGTGAAGCCGTGGGTTTCGCGCAGCCAGCGATAGAACGGATGCGCCTGCGCCCCGGTCACCGGCAGGATGTCGGTCATCGGCAGGGTGATGCCGAACTGCAAGGCGCAAAATTCCTTGACCTGTTTTGCGTCGGAGAGTTCTTGCTTGAAGCTGTCGGAGGGCACCGCCAGAACGACGAGCCCGCGCGGGCCATAGGTTTCGTGCAGCGTCTGAAGGTCGGCCAGTTGCCCGCTGAATCCGCACATCGAAGCGGTGTTCACCACCAAAATCGGCTGGCCCCGCCACTCGCCCGTGTCCAGGATGCCCCCGTCGATCGAGGGGAAGCTGAACGAAGGCGCGGGTTCGGCGCTGAGCGGCTGCATCATGCTCAGCAGTCCGGCGAGTGCACCCATCGAAAAAAGACGTCGATTCATCGAAGCTCTCCCCTAAATCCAACGATGTGAGTCGAATGTATACGCACCAGCGTCCGGATCGGATGAGTCTCCTGTGTTCTTAAGCAGATCAGCTACACGAAAGCCGCGATCAAGGCCTTGCGGCGGATGCCCCCGAATACCGCTGCGCTGATCCGCGCCCAGATTGAAGCCTGTGCGCAGGCCCCAATCTCGCCGTCCAATAACGTGAAGCCCCTGAAAGGCCGGCAGGGTCTTCGGTTGAGGATGGGGGCCCTGCGGGTGATGATGATCAGGGAGCAGGAGGCAGCCATGCCGACGACCAAACTGTGCCGTCATCCGCTTTCGCTCGGGGACCCGAACCCGAGCGGCCCGACAACACCGCATCGAGCCACCCGACCTCGATGCGCGGAACGGATGACAGCAGACGGCAAGTGTAGCTGTCCCGTGGTGCCGAGAGGACATCGCCCTTGGTGCCTTGTTCGACGATCCGGCCCTGCTGCATCACAACGACCGTATCGGCGACGGCATCGACCGTCGCAATGTCGTGGGTAATGTAGAGGTAAGAGACACCGACTTCCGCCTGCAGGCGCATCAGCAATTTCAGGATGCCCTCGGCGACAAGCTGGTCGAGAGCCGAAGTGACCTCGTCGCAGATGATCAATCTGGGCTCGGCGGCAAGGGCGCGGGCGATGCAGACACGTTGCTTCTGCCCACCGGACAATTCGGAGGGAAGGCGATTTGCGAGATGCGGGCTGAGTTCGATCATCTCGAACAGGTCCCGGACGCGCCGCTCACGCGCGGCACCGCGCAGACCGAGATGCAGCGTCACTTGCTGTCCGATGATATCGCCGATCCGGTGACGCGGGTTCAGTGCCGTATCCGGTAACTGGTAGATCATCTGGATCTCGCGCAGCAGGCTGCGGTCACGATCCTGAAAACGTGCCGGCAGAGGCCGCCCGTCGTATCGGATCTGTCCGTCACAGGGCGCCAACAGCCCCGTGAGCACGCGCGCGAGCGACGATTTGCCCGAACCGGATTCCCCGACGAGCGCGACGGTCCGGCCCTCGGGCACCGAGAAGCTCACATCGTCGAGCACGCGAAAGCTTCCATAGCGAGCGCCCAGATGGTCGACTTCGAGCAAGGTGCGCCCGTCCGACGGGCGCTCGGGCTTGTGCAGCGCCTGCACCGCCCAGAGCGACCGGGTATAGCTCTGCCGAGGCGTCGCGATCATCTCTGCGGTCGGCGCCTCCTCCACAAGCTCCCCGTGGCGCAGCACCATCAGCCGGTCGGCCATCTGCGTCACCACGGCAAGGTCATGCGTGATGTAGATCGCCGCAGTTCCGAATTCGCGCACAACGCTTCGGATCGCGGCCATGACCTCGATCTGGGTGCTGACATCGAGTGCCGTCGTAGGTTCATCGAAGATGATCAGATCGGGGCGGCATGTCATTGCCATGGCCGTCATCGCACGCTGAAGCTGTCCTCCGGAAACCTGATGGGGAAAACGCCGCCCGATCCGTTCAGGATCCGGGAGCTGGAGGTCCCGGAACAGGGTGACGGCGTCCTCGCGCGCGGCCGGGCTCAGGCTTGTGCGATGCACGACAGGCACCTCGATCACCTGTTCGATCAGCCGGTGTGCGGGGTTGAACGCCGCCGCCGCCGACTGAGCGACATAAGCGATCCGCCGCCCCCACAGATCGCGCAGGCTGCGGGTGTCTGCCCGAGCAAGGTCCTGACCGTCGAAGTGGATCGAGCCCGCCGTCAACCGGCACCCCGGCTTGGTATATCCCATCGCGGCAAGGCCGAGCGTGGACTTGCCAGCCCCCGACTCCCCGATCAGGCCCAAAACCTCGCCCCGGTTGAGCGTCAGGTCTATGCCGCGCACGATCTCGTGCCAGACCCCGTTGCTTTCGCCCTCGATGTGGAGGCCTTTGATCCGCAGCAGCGGCGATGCAGTCTGCGTCATTCCTTGAGCCCGCTTGCCTTGAGAAGAAACCAGTCGACGACAAAGTTCACCGCGATCGCCAGAAGGACGATGGCCCCCGCCGGAAGCAGCGGCGTCACATCCCCATAGCTGATGAGCGCCGCAGTCTCGCGCACCATCGACCCCCAGTCCGCGGTCGGCGGCTGGATCCCGATGCCGAGGAAGGACAGCGCACTGATCGTGAGAAAGACGAAGCAGAAACGCAGGCCGAGTTCGGCGACGAGCGGGGGGATCACGTTCGGCAGCACCTCGAACAGGATGATACGCAGCGCCCCATGGCCCTGAAGCCTCGCGGCCTCGACGAAATCCAGCGAAACGACATTCAGGGCGACCGCGCGCGCCAGACGGAAGACACGGGTTGCATCAAGCGCGGCGATGATCAGCACCAGATTGAGGATCGAAGAGCCGAAAGCGGTGAGCAGCACGAGCGCGAAAATGAGCTGTGGCATGGCCATGAGAACGTCGACGATGCGGCTCAGCACCTGGTCGACCCATCCCCCGCGCTCGGCCGCGACAAGGCCGAGAAACCCGCCGGTTGTGAAGGCCAAGAGCGTCGTGGCCAGCGCGAGACCGATCGTGTTGCGCGCGCCATAGATAAGCCTCGAGAGAAAATCGCGCCCGAGTTGATCGGTCCCCAAGGGGAAAGTTGCGCTCCACGGCTCGAACATCCCACCGACCAGCGCGGTCTCCGGATAGGGTGCGATCAGCGGCGCGAGAAGGGCGAGCGCCGCGTAGAAGATCATGACCACGAGCCCGACCTGCGCCATGACCGGGGCGTTGCGCGCACCGCCCCAGGCCTTGACCATGTGCGAAACGAGCGCCCTGCTCATCGGACACCGCCTTCCTTGGGATGCAGAAGGCGCGGGTTCGACACCACCGTCAGAATATCGGCCGCAAGGTTCATCAGGATATAGGTCGCCGCGAAGATCAGGGCGCAGGCCTGCACAACCGGAACGTCGCGTTTGGACACCGCATCGACCATGAGCTGCCCGACACCCGGATAGACGAAGACGACCTCGACCACGACAACGCCGACGATGAGATAGGCAAGGTTCACGGCGATGACGGAAACGATCGGGGCCCAGGCATTGGGCAGAGCGTGGCGAAGGATGATCCGCGCCGGCGACAGGCCCTTGAGCCGGGCCATCTCGATATAGGGACTGGCCAGCACGGCGATGATCGAGGCGCGGACCATACGCATCATATGGGCGACGGTGACCAGGACGAGGGTCAGCGCGGGAAGCGCCGTGCGCAAGAGACGCTCACCCAGCGGCGTGCCCGCATCAACGCTGGCCAACGAGTAGAAGAGCGGGATCTTCACCACGAAGAAGAACATCAACAGATAGGCGACGAAGAATTCCGGCAGAGAAATCGACGTCAGCGTCATCGCGTTCACGGTCCGGTCGAGCCAGCTGTTGCGGTACAGGGCCGACAGAACGCCCAGGGTAATCGCGAGGGGAACGGCCATCAGCGCCGCAAATCCCGCGAGGAACAGGGTATTTCGAAACCGCGGCAGGATCATTTCGGCCACGGTGCGCGTATTTCCCGAACGGCTCGAGAACGACAGCCCGAAATCGCCCCGCACGGCGCCGCTGATCCACTCCAGATAGCGCGCCAGCGCAGGCCGGTCGAGGCCGACCTCGTGACGAAAGGCCGCGACAGTCTCCGGGGTTGCGTTCGGGCCGAGTATCGCCCGCGCGAAATCCCCGGGCAACAGGGCCACCACCATGAAGATCAGCGCCGAGACAAGGACCAGTGTCATCAGGCCGAGAATCAACCTGCTCAACACCGTCCGCGTGATGGGATGCAATCTCATATGTTCGCATGTCCTCAAGAGGTGATCGGCCCGGCCACTCTTGCGCCGGGCGCCGGGCTGCGGATCAGCTGAACCACCAGCGCGAGGTGATCCGGTAGCCATCGCTGAGCGGGAAACCGACGACGGCGCCGTGATCTATGGCGTCGGAATGGGCACACACGAAGTCATTGAAGGCCACGATGATATTGCCGCCATCCTTTTGCACCAGATCCTGCATCTTCGCATAGAGCGCGGCGCGCTCTTCCCCGTCCGGCAGGGCACGGCCCTCGGCGAGCATCGCGTCGAACTCGGCGTTTTTCCAGCGGGAATCGTTCCAGGCGGCATCGGCGGCGTAAAAGACCGAGAAATTCCAGTCGCAGGACGGGCGGCCATCGCTGTAAGTCGCGCAAAAGCCCTTCTTCAGCCAGACGTTGTCCCAGTAGCCATCGCTCGGCTCGCGAATGACGTTGATGTCGATCCCCGCCTTTGCGGCATGTTCCTTGAACAGCACGGCCGCATCGATACAGCCCGGAAAGCCCACCTCGGCGACATGCAGATCAACCGTCAGGCTCTCCAGCCCGGATTTCTTCAACCACTCCCGTGCCGTGTCGGGGTCGTAGCTGTGCACCGGCTGCGGATCGACGGCATATTTGACCGATGCGGCGATCGGGTTGTCATTGCCGACCGAGCCATAGCCCTGCAGCACCTTGGCGAGGATATCCTCGCGATCGATCGCGTATTTGAGCGCCATCCGCACGTTGGGATCGTCAAAGGGCGGCACATCGTTCAACATCGAGAAGTAGTAATGCGCATAGCCGGGGATGTTGAGGATCCGGATGTCCGGCTTGCGCCCCAGCAGCCCGAGCGTGCGCATGTCGAGGCGGTCCACATAATGAACATCGCCACTCAGGAGCGCATTGGTGCGCGCCGTCGTATCCGGGATCGAGAGCAATTCGCAACTGTCGGCATAGGGCAGGCCCGGCTTGTGATAGCCCTCGAAGCGGCGCAGTTTCGCTCGCACCCCCGGCTCGAACTCCTCCAGCACGAACGGGCCGGTGCGGATGCCCGATTGCCAATCCACGACACCGCCCTCGGACGGCATGATGACGAGCAGCACCGTCGCGAGGAAATAGGGGAAGTCGGTCGCCCCATCGCCGAGCACGAAGACCACTTCGCCGGCCTCTGTGGCCGTGATGTCGGTAATGTTGGCCAGCAGGCTCTTGGCCGCCGAAGTCGACTCGGGCGTCATGTGGAAGCGGATCGAGGCGACCACGTCCTCGGCACGCACCGGACGCCCGTCGTGGAAGCTCAGCCCCTCCCGCAGCCGGAAGGTCCAGGTCTTCTGATCATCCGAGGCAGCGAAGCTTTCGGCCAGATCGCCCACGGCATTGCCCTCGGCATCCACTTCGACAAGGCAGTTTCCGAGACAGCCATAGCCCAGCATCGTCGTGAAGGCGTCGGGGTAGTTCCACGGGTTGAGCGTGTCGTTGGTGGAGCCACTGCCAAGCCCGAGGCGCATATGCCCTCCGCGCTTGGGTTCGGCATGTGCGGCGCGCGGCGCCAGGCCAGCGGACAGCCCCGCCGTCCCCGCCAGCGCCGCAGCACCCGCGAGGAAATCCCGGCGGTTCAGGGCGCCGCCGAGCAGCAGAGCCTTCCATTTTTCGAAGTCGGACATGTCAGAGCTCCTCTTGAGGATGGATCCAGTGTCGTGACCGCGTTGCACGGTCGATCAGAAGTCGTTGGAGAGTTCGAGAATTTCCCGTCGGAAGGGCACTTCGTCGTTTTCGGTCTCGGGCGCACCGAGCGTTCGGGCGTAGCGATGCCCGCCCCAGACGGCCTGCGCTATGGTGTTCGGGTTCCAGCAATCGCCGATCCGGCTGATATCCCGGATACCTGCCCCCTCCCATTCGTCCTGTCGCAATCGCAGCGCACGCCACAGATGGTCATTCGGCACGGGCGTCGTCACGAGGACGACCGAGGCGGCCTCGAGCGGCAAAGCGGTGCCGGCGTGGACATGCCGGAGCGACACATGATCCGGACCGATCAGCTCGAGCGTATGGTGCGGCATCAGGTTGACGCCGGCGCCGTACAGGCGCTTCTGGATCCTGTCGTGCTCCAGGTTCAGCTCGGTGAAGGCCGAAACCGTGGCGGCCGGGGTGATCAGCGTAACCTCGAGCCCGCGGGCCCGCAGCGCCTCGGCAATCACGCCACCCATGTAATAATGATCGGTGTCATAGATCGCCACAGGTCCGGAAAGCTCGGCGCCCGCCATGATGTCATCGGGCGTGAAGACCTGCGCCCGCTCATGACCGGGCAGCGGGGAGAAACGTCCGCGGCCAATCCCGTCGCGCCGCCAGAGCCCGCCGGTGGCAATCGCGACACGCGAAACGTCCATCTCGAGAACGTCATCAGCGACGAGACGACTTTCGAGATAGACCTGCACATTGGCCATCTGGGAAATCTGATAGCTTCGATAGTCCCGCACCCGCCCCCACGAAGCGAGCCCGGGAAGCCGGCTCTCGCGCGCCACACGGCCCCCGAGGACCCCGCTTGCCTCTGCAAGGAGCACCTCGTAACCGCGTTTGCCGAGCCACATCGCAGCCTCGAGGCCCGCGGGGCCACCTCCGACCACGAGAATACGCTCGTTGCTTTCCTTTGGCCGGATGTATTCAGGATGCCAGCCCCGCCGCCATTCCTCGCCTGCGGTGGGATTTTGCGTGCAACGCATCGGCACGCCGCTGTTCGAATAGGCCACGCAGATATTGCATCCGATGCATTCGCGGATCTCGTCGATGCGGCCTTGCCGGACCTTCTCGGGAAGGAACGGATCGGCGATCGAGGGCCGCGCCGCGCCGATCATGTCGAGCACACCTTTGCGGACGAGCGAGGCCATCCGGTCGGGCGAAGTGTATCTTCCCACACCGACCACAGGTTTCGACGTGACGCTCTTCACGAAGGAAAAATAGGGTTCCTGAAACCCCTCGTCGGCAAAACGCGCGGTGATCGAGTCGTTTTCCCAGGAACTGCAATTGATATCCCAAAGGTCAGGCAACTCTGCCAGAAAGCTGAGAATATCCTTGCCTTCCTCGGCCGCCGTGATCCCGTTGGGCCCCAGCAGCTCCTCGACGGCCAACCGGACAACCACGCCACAAGTGTCGCCCACCGCCTCCTTGGTGTCCTCGATGAGTTCGCGCAGCAGGCGTGCGCGATTTTCCATCGAGCCGCCGTATTCATCGGCACGCTGATTGTGGCGCGCGCACAGAAAGTGCATCGCAAGAGAAAGGCTGTGCGAGGCATAGACGACGATGCAGTCGTAGCCCGCCTCCTTGGCCCGCAGCGCCGCCTTGCGGTGCCAGCGGCGCAGGTCCCGGATATCTTGCTTGTCCATCGCCCGGGCATACCCCGGATAGAGGGTCGGCCCGACCTGACCCGAGGGTGACAGGGCGGGTTCGCGGCTGTAGAGGTTGCGCCCGGAATAGCCCATATGCGCAAGCTCGATCCCGGCAAGCGCGCCGTGTTCGTGCACGGCATCGACCATTCGCGCCAGATAGGGGATATCGCGATCATCCCACAGCCGGACCTCGCGGGTCATGTCGCTGGTCCAGTGGATGTCACAAATCTCGGTGCAGACGACGCCCCAGCCGCCCTCGGCCTTGATCCCACGCATCCGCGCCATGGAACTCGGATACTGGCGCCCCATGCCATTGCAATGCGGCACCTGATAGAAGCGGTTCGGCGCGATCTTGGGGCCAATCCGGAGGGGCTGGAAGAGCACGTCATAAGACGAGGAAGGGAGCGTCATGACAAGCCCCCGCATAGCGGACCGATCGCCCGACACCGGATCGTTTCAGGCAGGGAGCAGGGCCCATTCGGAGACCAGAACGGGTTGCCCCTACCCCATATGGGTAGCAGCGGAAGCAGCATGGAAAACCTTTGGAATGCGGGGAGGACGCGGGTTGCGCCGAAGCTCTATCCCCAAAGCTTAGAGCGCATTTCTCTGGACATTATGCGAATATGCGCAAAATAATTGTCCCCATGCGCAAAATAGAAACGCAAACTCGTCCGGTTTCCCCGGAATTGGACGCCGCGGGACGCAGCGCGCCGCTCAGCGTCGAGATCGTGGTGACACCGAGCGCCTCGCTGCTGACCATCGTGGCTGTGCAAGACGTATTCCGGTCTGCGAACCGGATGCACGGCACGGATCTCTACCGCGTCCGGATCGCGACCGTCAGCGGCGGGCGGGTCTGCTGCGCGAATGGAATGTGGGTCGAGCCCGACCTCTCTGTCGCCCAGATCGCGCGCCCGGACGTTCTGGTCGTAGTGCTCAGCTACGAACAGCCTGCCCCCATCCGCCAGCCGATCATTGATGCGATACGCCGATCCTTTCGGGCCGGTGGGCGTGTCTGCGGCTGCGACCTTGGCGTCTGTCTGCTGATCGAAGCGGGGATCACCGGCGATGCGCCGGTCTCCTGTCACTGGGAGGCGGCAAAATCACTTGAAGAGCGGTATCCCGACATCAGCTTCAACTCCGAGCCCAGTTCGGTGCACGGTCGGGTGCATAGCTGCGGTGGTTTTCTCGCCGGGACTCCGATGGCGATCGAGATCGTCCGGGAACAATTCGGCGCGCAGCTGAGTTCCGCGGTCGAGACGGAACTCTTGTTCTCGCGCCCCGGGATCGCGCAGACCTCGAAGGACGCCCCTGACCCACCGAGCAGAGCCGCGCATGAAGACATGCTCGATCGGACCCGCGCTCTCATGCGCGCGCATATCGAGGACCCTCTGGATATCGCAACGATCGCACGCCGACTGGGCGTCTCCCGGCGCAAACTCGAGTACCTGTGCCAGCGACGGCTCGGGATGTCGCCCGGTCAGCTTTTTCTCAAGATCCGACTGGAGCGCGCGCGGGATCTGCTCCTCTATTCGCGGCTGCCCGTGGTCGAAATCGCAATCATCTGCGGCTTTACCGCGCCCAGCGCCTTTTCGAAATCCTTTGGTCAGGCTTTCGGTATCTCCCCTCGGAATTACCGTGGCAGATTCCGCGATACGGCGCAGCGACCCGTTCTCTATCGCTGAAGCTCTTGGCCGCTTGCCACGCCCGAGGATCGCGGCGGGCGCGGCGCCGATGGCGAGATTCGGAAACCGGCGATCGGGTGTTGCGCATGGACGCGGTTGGGGGCGGCCCCCGAGGTCATCGGGCGGGTCCAATCCGGGCGTCCACCGCGCGCAGGAAGGCCCCCCTTCGCCACCAGCCGCCGTCTGATCAAAGGCCCGACGACGGTCACATTGGCAGCGCCTTGCCGGGATTGAGACCGCCATCCGGGTCCAGTGCCCTTTTTACCCGCCGCGCAATATCCGTCTCGGCGTCTGGCGCAAGGCGAACGTAATCTGCAAGCCGATATTGCCCAAGACCATGTTCCGCGGAGATCGACCCGCCTGCCCGGGCAACGCGATCGTGGATCAGGGTCGTGATATCGGCCCGCGGCGACTCGGGCGCCAGAAGCACGTTGAGGTGCAGGTTGCCATCGCCCAAGTGACCAAACAGATTCACCCGAAGCCTCGGGTCCAAGGCCAAGAGTGCTGTTTCAATCTCCCGGAGCGATCGCGCCATGGCGTCGACCGGCAACGAGATATCGTGCTTGAGCGATGCCCCGGCCCGTGCCTCCGCCTCGGTGATACGTTCCCGGATCGACCATAATTCGTTGGATTGCGCCTCCGATGCGGCCAGCGTCCCGTCCGAGACCAACCCCTCGGCCAGCGCCGCTTCGACGAATTCCATGAACGCATCGGAAACGCCGGGCAGAGAAGAGGCCACCTCGATCAGCACCGCCCAGCTCTCTGGATCTCCCGGTGGCCGCACCGGGAAGTGGGTGCCCACGAGCTTCAGGGCGAACGGCGCCATCACCTCGAAAGCGGTCAGGGTCTCTCCCAGCCGCGTGTTCGCCATGTCGAGCAGATCGGTGGCGGCCGACAATCCGGCGACGCGCAGGAAGGCGACGGCCCGCGTCGATGGCCGCGGAACCAGCCGCAGCACGGCGGCGGTCACCACGCCGAGCGCGCCTTCGGTTCCGATGAAGAGGTGCTTCCAGTCAAGGCCCGCGTTGTCCTTGCGCAGGCGGCGCAACCCGTCGAGGATCGCGCCGTCAGGCAAAACCACCTCGAGCCCGAGGACCAGGTCGCGCGTCATTCCGTAACGCAGGACATTTGAGCCGCCGGCATTGGTCGAAACCACCCCGCCGACGGTCGCGCTCCCTTCCGAGGCGATGGCAATCGGCAAGAGCCGCCCCGCATCGTCCACCACCTCGCGCAGATGTTGCAAAACGACGCCGGCCTCGGCGATCACGAGCATGGCGCGCGGATCGACCTCGCGGACGGCGGTCATGCGCTCGAGCGACAGCACAACCTGATGGCCGCTTTCGTCCGGCGTCGCGCCCGCCGCAAGTCCGGTATTGCCCCCCTGCGGCACGACCGCAATGCCCTGATCATGGCACAGGCGCATCAGGCCCGAGACCTCCGCGGTAGAGGCTGGTCGCAAGACGGCGAGCGCGGCGCCGTGAAACATGCCGCGCCAGTCGGTCAGAAACCGCGCCATGTCCGCGGGCTCCGACAGCACGGCCGCCGGGCCACAGATCGCGCGAGCGGCCGTCAGGAATTCGCTCCGCTCCATGTCAGGCAGGGGCGACGCAGGCGTCGGCGTAGGATGCGATCTTGCCGATCAGGTCGGTGATCACATCTCGGAAGGCATCGTAATCCGGGCGGCGCTCGGTGGTTTCCTCATTCATGTAGAGCCCCCGGTTGATCTCGATCTGGACCGAGCTGACCCCCGCGCCGGGGGCGCTGTAGGCCGCGACGAGCTCCTGCCCCCGGAAGATCTCGTTGCGCCCCACGCTGAAGCCATAGCCGGAAATCGTCTCATGGAGGAATGCGAAGAAGTCCGGATCGCAGGTGGTGCCGTCACGGTCGCCCAGAATGAAATCGGGGCGCTGGTTCTCGGCGCCATCCGCGCGGTCAAGCCGGCTCGACGAGCGCATCGAATGACAATTGACGTGCAGAACCTGTCCGAACCGGCCGTGCCGTTCCCGGATCAGATCGCGCAGGATCATGTGATAGGGGCGATAGTAGCGGGCGATCCGGTCCTGCACCTCCGCCCGCGAGAGCTTGCGGTCATAGATCGGCGCCTGATCGGGGGGACATAGGCTCCAGATAAGCCCGCTGCCCACGCCCGTCTTGCTGCTGGTCTGCAGCGGATCGGCCCAACCATCCTCGAGCAAGGATGGGTCCAGTTCGGAGAGCTTGCGGTTGGCGTCGATGAAGGCCCGTGGGTAGAAGGCGCGCAGCAACGCGCCACCATGCGCAGGTGCTGCGCCGTAGAGATCATCCACATGGGTGTCCTCTGCACGGCGCAGCTGCGACACGGGCAGCGCCGCATCGAAGGACAGAGGATAGGTCGTGCCGCTGTGCGGGCTGTCGAAGACGAGCGGCCTTTGCACGGCAACGGCGGCGTCACGAACGTCGAGGACATTCTCGATATGGCAAATCTTGGTGGTCATCAGGACTCCGTCGTGGCGAAATGGCAGGCGCAGCGGTGCTGCGGGCCGACCGAGGCAAGCCCCGGTTGGTTGGTCGTGCAGATCGCCTCGGCGCGCGGACAGCGCGGGTGGAAATGGCACCCGGGCGGCGGCGACAGCGGCGAGGGGATCTCGCCGCGGATCGGCTGAAACGCGCGGGGCGCGGCGGATACGACCGGCATCTCGTCGAGCAGGGCCCGCGTGTAGGGATGGCGGGGATTGCGCACGAGCTCTTCGGTGGGGCCTGTCTCGACGATGCGCCCGAGATACATGACGGCGATCCGGTCCGAGATATGTTCGATCACCGACAGATCATGACTGATGAAGAGATAGGTGAGGTTGAGCTTTTCCCGCAGCTCCATGAACAGGTTCAGGACCTGGGCCTGGATCGAGACATCGAGCGAGGCGACGCATTCGTCGCAGACGAGGAAATCCGGCTCGACCGCAAGGGCACGCGCAATCCCGATCCGCTGGCGCTGACCGCCGGAGAACTGATGCGGGAACCTGTCCTGCAGCTCGGGATCGATCCCGCAGAGCTCCATGTAGCGCGCCACATAGGCGGTCATCTCGCGCCGGGTCGTCAGACCGTGAAAGACCGGCGCCTCACCGATGATGTCACGCACGCGCTTGCGCGGGTTGAGCGAGGCGAAGGGATCCTGAAAGATCATCTGTGCGCCCCCCGGCGCCGCGCGCCCCGAGCGTGAGAAGCGCACTGCGCCGCTGCTGGGCGTGGTGATCCCGGCCACGATCCGGCCAAGCGTGGACTTGCCGCATCCGCTTTCGCCCACGAGGCCCATGACCTCGCCGCGCCGGACCGAGAGCGTAATGTCGCTGAGCGCCTGAACCGCGCGGCGGTCGGGGGGATGCCCGACGAGCGCCCCGGCCCGCGCGATCAGACCCGGCTGGCGCTCGAACCGCTTGGACAGGGCGTCGATCGACAGCAGATCGGTTTGCTCCGCTGGGGAGTGAACATTCATGACCGATCCTCCGGTGCAGTCAGGGGGTGGAAGCAACGGACCATCCGGCCGGATGCGGGGGTCTCCATGACCGGGGCCCGCGCGCGGCAGGCCTCCGAGGCGCGATCGCAGCGCGGCGCAAAGGCGCAGCCCTCGGGCAAGGACATCAAGGACGGCGTCATGCCCGGGATCTGGCGCAGCCGCTCGCCCCGCAGGTTGCGCGAGGGCACCGAGGCGATCAGCCCCCGGGTATAGGGGTGCAAGGGCTGCTCGATGATCGCCTCGGTGCGGCCTTCCTCGACGAGGCGCCCGGCATACATCACCGCGATCCGGTCCGCGAGGCCCGACACCACCGCAAGATCGTGGGTGACCCAGATCAGCGCAGTGCCGGTTTCGCGGCACAGCCGCTGCACCTCGGCCAGGATCTGCGCCTGGATCGTGACGTCGAGCGCGGTCGTGGGCTCGTCTGCGATGATCAGGCTCGGCTCGTTCAGCAGCGCAATCGCGATGGCGACACGCTGGCGCATCCCGCCCGAGAGTTGATGCGGATAGGCCGCGAGCCGCTCTTCCGGCGCAGCGATGCCGACCCGCGCCAGACCGTCGCGCGCCCGGCTCCAGGCCTCGGCCCGGCTGATGCGGCGATGGGCGCGCAGGGTCTCGATCATCTGGGTGCCGATGGTCAGAACCGGGTTCAGGGTCATCATCGGGTCCTGAAAGATCATCGCGATCCGATTGCCGCGCAGCTTGCGCAGGGCCCGTTCGTTCAGCGCGGTCAGATCCACCCCTTCGAACAGCACCTGCCCCGAGACCACGCGCCCCGGCGGGTCGATCAGCCCCATCAGCGAAAACCCGGCGACGGTCTTGCCAGAGCCGCTCTCGCCCACAAGCCCGAGGATTTCCCCGCGGCGCAGGCACAGCGACAGATCCTCGACCGCCTTGCCGACCCCGGCCTCGGTGAAGAACCGGGTGCAGAGGTTGCGCACGTCGAGCACCGGCACCTCCGAAGAAAGATCTTGCGATAGGGTCATCGGTTGAGCCTCGGATTGCCCAGGTCGCGAAGGCGGTCCCCCACGAGGTTGATCGACATGACAGTCACGACGAGCGCGATGCCGGGGAAAAAGCTGATCCAGTATTTGCCGCTCATCATGAAGTCGAAGCCGTTCGAGATGAGCATCCCCAGCGAGGGCTGCGTCACCGGCACCCCGACGCCAAGAAAGCTCAGCGTCGCCTCGAGCGAGATCGCATGGGCGATCTGCACCATGGCGACGACGATCAGGGGCGGCAGGCAATTGGGCATCAGATGGCTGAAGACGATCCTCGGCGTCGAGAGCCGCAGGCACTTCGCCGCCTCGATATATTCCTTGCCCCGCTCGACAAGGGCCGCGCCGCGCACGGTGCGCGCGTAATAGGCCCATTGCACCGTGACCAGGGCGACGATGACCTTGTCCACCCCGCGCCCGAGCAGCGCCAGAAGAATGAGCGCGATCAGCATCGAGGGGAAGCTGAGCTGCAGATCGACGAGGCGCATGATCACCGCATCGACCCGCCCACCGAGATAGGCCGCCATCATGCCCAGCGTCATGCCGATCGCGAGCGCGATGATCGTGGCCGTGGCGCTGACGCCGATGCTGATGCGCAGCCCGTAGAGAATGGCCGAGAGCATGTCGCGGCCCTGCCCGTCGGTGCCCAGAAGATAGGTCATGCCGGTCAGGCTCTGCGATCCGGGCGGCAGCGTGCCGTCGAGCACGTCGATCTGGCGCAGATCGTAGGGGTTTTGCGGCGCAAGCAGTGGCGCGAGAACCGCCGCGGCGATGATCGCAACCAGCACCGCAAGAGAGATCAGAGCGACCGGGCTTTGCCGGAACTGGCGCCAGAGGCGTTGCATCGGGCGTTCGCCGCCCCTCTTGCGCATGCGCGCAGCGGCGGTCTGGCCCGCCGGGGCCCGGGCTGGGGATGTGTCGGTCATGAGCTTTCCGAGAGGCGCACGCGCGGATCGAAGACCGAATAGACGAGGTCCACGATGAGGTTGATCGTGACGAAGAGGAGGACGGTGAGCATCAGATAGGCAACGATCACGGGGCGATCGAGCCGGGTGATGCTCTCGATGAGGAGCTTGCCCATACCGGGCCAGGCGAAGATGCTTTCCGTGACCACGGCGAAGGCCATGACCGAGCCGAATTCCAGCCCGATCACGGTCACCACCGGGATCATCATGTTCTTGAGCACATGCACGAAGATCACGCGCGCCGGCGACAATCCCTTGGCGCGGGCGAATTTCACATAGTCCTGCAGCAGCACTTCGCGCGTTCCCGCCCGCGCGAGCCGGGTGACGAGGCTGACCTTGAAGATCGCGAGGTTCAACGCCGGCAGGAACATGTGGCGCAGCCCGTCTAGGGTCAGGAAGCTGAACTCGATCCCGAAGAGCGACCGCGTCTCGCCGCGCCCGGTGGAGGGCAGCCACCCGAGCCAGACCGCAAAGACCATGATCAGCATCAGGCCGACCCAGAACGTCGGCAGGCTGAACCCGAGGATCGAGGCCCCCATGATGCCGCGCCCGACGAGACGCTCGGGGTAGAGCCCCGCGACAAGCCCCGCCGGCACCCCGATCACGATGGCGAAGATCATCGCGAGCAACGCAAGTTCGAAGGTCGCGGGCATCCGCTCGAGGATCAGGCCCAGGGCCGGGGCGTTGTGGACGAAGGAGGTGCCCAGATTGCCCTGCAGCAGCCCAGAGACAAAGCTGAGGAACTGTCGCCACATCGGCTGATCGAGGCCCAGACGCGCGATCGCGGCGGCCATTTCCGCCTGATCCGCCTCGGGGTTGATCAACAGATCGACCGGATTGCCGATGGCGAAAACGCCGACGAAGACGAGGACCGCCATCGCGGCCATGGTGACGAGGCTTTGGAAAAGCCTCGTCAGGATATGCACGAACATTCGAAATCTCTCCAGGATCGACGTCGAGGAACGCCTATCGGGATGCCGCGGTGACGCCGGCCGCCAGCGTATACTGATCGACGCGCGGCTCATACGTCAGCCCGTCGCGCATCGCCCAGGGGGTCTTCTCGTAGTGGATCGGGATGATCGCGCTATCCGAGACCTCGATGGCGACCGCCGCCTTCAACAGCTCCTCGCGCTTGGCATTGTCCACCGTCTGAAGCGCCTGCGCGAGATCGGCATCCAGCTCGGCGTTGCAATAGCCCGCCTTGTTGGTACTGCCAAAACCGGTCTCTTTGTTCGGGCAGGCCAGCAGCGATTTCAGCGCCGAGGCCGCGCCCGGGCTGCCCGAGGCCCAGCCCGCCAGATAGGCACTGAACTCGAAATCGTTGCGGCGCGAGAAGAAGACGGTGTTGGTCTGGGCATCGACCTCGGTCTCGACCCCGATCCGGGTCCAGAACTGGGCAACGGCCTGGGCGATGCGGTCGTCGTTCATGTAGCGATCGTTGGGGGTCGCCAAGATGATCTTGAACCCGTCCGGATAGCCCGCCTCGGCCAGCAGGGCCTTGGCCGCCGCACCGTCGGCAGGCTGCGGCACAGCCTCCTCGAGATAGCCGAACAGGCCCGGCGCGGTGACCTGACCGGCCGGCACCGCCTGCCCGCCCATGATCCGCTCGACAATCGCCGTGCGGTCAATCGCGATCGAGAGTGCCTTGCGCACACGCGGGTCCATCAACGGGTTCTTGCCATCGGTCCCCGAAATGCCGGGCGTCGGCTCATGCGCCTGATCCATCGCGATATAGATCACCCGCGACGACATGCCGTCGACGACATGGATCCCATCGGTGTTGCGCAGCCGCTCGAGGTCTTGCGAGGGCGGGCTCTCGATCAGATCGACATCCCCGGCGAGCAGGGCGGCCACGCGCGGCCCGTCACTGCTGATCGGCTTGAAGGTGACCTTGTCCCATTCCGCCGCACCGCCCCAATAGGTCGGGTTCTTCGCGAGCTCGACGTGATCGCCCTGAACGAAACCGACATAGCTGTAGGGGCCGGTGCCGACACTCGCGCCGAGCGTGTTGAAGGCCTCGGTCGTCGGGAACGGCCCGGCCGCGGCACAGCCCTCCTCGCTGTAGACCAAGCCGCTCGCTTCCCCGGACGAGATGATCGCGATCCGCGTCAGATCGTCGGGCAGGAACGGATAGGGTGCGTTGGTGTGAACCCGGAGCGTCAGCGGATCGGGCGTCTCGATCGAGGCGATCGGCTTGAGATAGCCCGCGAAGGACGACGGGCTGTTGGGCACCTGCGGCACGCGGCAGAACGAATAGATCACGTCATCGGCGTCGAAGGCGCTGCCATCCTGAAAGCTGACCCCGCTGCGGAGCTTGATCTCCCATGTCGTGTCATCCACCGCGGTCCAGCTTTCGGCCAGCGTGGGCACGACGCGCTGCGCGGCATCGAGCGACATCAGGCTTTCGAAGACATGCAGCCGCATCGAGTTGTTCGGCGTCAGGTTGTGGTAATGCGGATCGAGAGAGCTGGGCTCGGCCGCGATCCCGATCGTGAGATCAGCCGCGCCGGCACTTGTGGCCGCGCTGAGCGCGATCACCGAGACGGCGGAACGGAGGGTCATTTTCATGGCGTGGTCCCTGAAGGTGGTTCTTGTTGTTCTAGACAGTCTTACTCTAACGATTTAACTTATAACAAAAAATACTATCTTAATATCAACGCATACGCTGAGGCTATGAAATGAGATTGACCGCGCGCCAGATCGAATGCTTCCGCGCGACAGTATCCGCCGGGGGGGTGTCTGCGGCGGCCCGGCTGCTGAATGTGGCGCAGCCCTCGGTGTCGAGAACCCTGCAGGATCTCGAACTCGAGCTTGGCTTCGCGCTTTTCGAGCGTCAGGGGCGCCGCGCCGTCCCGACCGCCAAGGGCCTCGCCTTCTACGATTACGTCTTGCTGCATTTCACCGGGATGTCGGACATCGCCGCCAAGGCGCGCGAGCTGCAACGCAGCAGCGACAGCCATCTGCGCATCGGATGCCTCCCGAGCCTGTCCTTCTCGATCATGCCCCAGGTGCTCAAGCGGTTCTTCGCAGAAGACAGCGAGAGCCGGGTCTCGTTCGTGTCGCGCGGATCGGGCAGTATCCTCGAAGGGGTCGAGGCGGGGAGTTTCGATGTCGGCATCGGCCTGCAGCCCACCCGCTTCACCCAGGTCGACGTGGTGCCCCTGATCTCGGATCGGATCGTCTGCATCCTGCCCCCGGGCCATCCGCTCGAGGCAAAGACGGTGATCCGCCCCGAAGATCTCGACGGCGTCGAGTTCATCGGCTGGGGCGATGGCAGCGTGTTCTGGTCGGAGATTCAGGCCATGCTGGTGCGGCGCAACATCACCCCGCTGCAACGCATGGACACGCAACGGGTGTTCTCGACCTATGCCATGGTGGCCGGGGGCCTTGGGGTTGCGCTTCTGGGGTCTTTGAGTGCGCGGGGTTTCGGATCGCCCGCGGTCGTGACACGGGATTTCGAGCCGTCGATTCCGCTCGACTATTACCTCTTTCTGCCAAAGGACCGCCCGCCCGGCGAGGCCACGCAACGGTTTTGCGATACGCTGCGACGCGAGCTTCAGGTGAGGCAATAGACATGGAGGCACCGCTTTACGAACCGGGCTTCGAGGACCGCCGGATCGTCCTGCCCAATGTGGCCCCGGACGCCTTTGTGAATGTGCGCACTCGCCGCGGCCAAGGCCCCGCGCGGGCCCCGATCGTGATGGTTCACGGCGCGAGCTACCCCGCGCATTGCACCTTCGATCTGTCGCTCGACGGGCAGTCGTGGATGACGCATCTGGCCGCGCGCGGCCATGACGTTCACGCGGTCGATCTGCGCAATTACGGCCTGTCGTGGCGCAGCCCCACGATGGAGGCCCCGCCCGAGTGCGGCCGACCGCAGACCACCACGTCCGAGGCCGTCGCAGATCTGCGGGTGGTATTGCAGGCCCTCGCGCTGGAGCGTCCGCCAATCCTGCTCGGCTGGTCCTGGGGCACGACGATTTGTGCCGCGACCGTTGCCGCGGGTGTGCGGGCGGCGGGTCTGGTTCTGATCGGGGCGCAATGGATGCGCAAGACCCCGCCGGTGAGCGCCGAGGGCCAGAGCGGCCGGCTCCCGGCCTATCGGTACGTGTCCGCCGCCGATGCGCTCGAGCGAAAGATGCGCGCTGTGCCCGAGCAAGCGCGCGCCGCTCTGGCACCGCCGGAATGGCTCGCGCGGTGGCAGGCGGCGTTCCTCGCCAGCGACCCGAAATCGGGCACCCGATCCCCGCCGGCGATCCGCGCTCCGAACGGCATTGTCGCGGATTCGCTGAACTACTGGTGTCAGGGGCGCGCGCCTTACGATCCGGGCAAGATCACCTGCCCCGTGCTGCTTGCCGTGGGCGAATGGGATATCGAGACCCCGATTGCAATGTCCCAAGGGCTGCGCAGCGCCCTCAGCCATGCCGAACATGTGGAGACCCATGTGCTGGCCGGGCTGACGCATGGCCCGATGGTCGAAGCCCGGCGCAGCGTTCTCTTCGACGTGGTCGACAACTTCGTGGCAAGGTTTTGAGCGCGCCCGCATCGGGGTGATGTCAGACGGGTTCGAACCCGTCTCCTCTAGGACAGTCGCGCGGTCCCTGATCCCGGGCAGAGACAGCGCCATCCGGCGAGAGCGGCGGCGCGGTTTGAACCGCCCCGGCTTTGCCAGAGGCTGATTTGGGTTGGTTACGCAGCCATGGTTCACAAAGGCATCGACCGCGTTCGCGGCATAGCCGTTGTTCCGGACCAGCCTGCGTGCCCGGGCGGTAATGGGTTCGCCTAAGGCGGTGATCGCCCCGATGACACTGGAATGGACATGATTGTGACGCCGGTCGGAGGAGGAGCCATCCCCGCTCCGGCTTCGATACGAAGCACTGCGGCACAGACCTTACCTCGAGCCTCGCGATCAGGGCGGCCAAGTCGATTGCGCCTTCGCAGCGAAGGGCTGCAACCTGCGCGTTGCGCCTCTCTCCACGGGGCCAGCGAACGGCTGGTATTGCCGATGGCCGCGGGTGCGATCCGCGACCTTAAAATCCGCCTTCCGCACCTTCCGAATGCCCCCGCCTCATCGACACCCCCGGTCCGAAGCGGTCCGCAAACGATTGACGCGACAGCGACGCCGGGAGCACGGATTCGCGACGGGGTGCAGACAGGTCGGCCGAACGCGGCGGCCTCCGCGGGCCCCGGATGACCGGGCCGAATTGTGGCGCAGTTCAGAGTGTCGAGGTCACGCCGGGGATGTCGACCGTGCCGAACACGCGCCCCGAGGGCCGCCCCGTCAGAGACCCGCCCGGCGGTTCTTCCGAGACGCCCAGCGTCAGGACGCCCTTGACCGCCGCGATCTCGGGCGGCAGCGGCAGGCGTATGCTTTCGCCGGCGGGCCACAGGCCGACGGATTGCGCGGGCTTATCCGGCCCATGCGCCCAGACCTGAAGGATGCGGCCCTCCGGCGCCGCGCCGAGGGTGCGCGTCAGCGTCACCTCGTTGGTCGCCTTGTCGACCAGCGCCACGACCCGGAAATCTCCGGCGCTCGAGGCGATCTCGGCGGAGTAAAGGTGCTGCGGCACCGGTGCGGTCTCGGGTCCGAAAGCCACCACGGCAAGCCCGAGCGCCACAGCGACGGCCGCGCCCGTCAGGCCCCGCCACACACCCAGCCGCTGCCAAAACGGAACGCGGGCGGGCCGCGGGAAAACCCGGTCCATCAGGCGCGCGCGCAGTCCCGCGGGCGGCTGAACCGGCGCCAGATCCGCCATCTCGGACAGTTGCATTTGCCAGGCTGTGACGCGCGCAGCGAAGGCCTGATCGCGCGCAAGGCGCGCCCGCGCGGCCTCGCGGTCGTCCTGCACCAACAGGCCGAGCGCATATTCCGCCGCCAGCATGTCATCATCGGGCACAAGATCGTCGGGTCTCTCGCTCATCGTGCCATGCACTCCCTCAATGCCGCGAGCCCGCGCCGGAGCCAGGTGCGCATCGTATTCAGCGGAATTCCCGCAGAGCTTGCCAGCTCCTCGTAGCTCAGCCCCTCAAGATAGGCGCCGGTGATGGCCTTGCGGCGCGCCTCGCCCAGTTCGTTCAGGCAGGCGAGGATGCGCCCCGCCTCCGAGCGGGCGAGCACCGCGGTTTCCGGATTCGACCCAGGGGCGGGATGGATGTCGTGATACTCTGTCACATCGCCGCTGCCGCGGCGCGCGCGGAGTCGGTCGATGGCGGTGTTGCGCGCAATCGTGATCAGCCAGGTCATCGGCGAATGGCCGGTCACCCGGTAGCGGCCGGCATGGGTCCAGATCTTTACATAGGTATCCTGCAAGGCATCCTCGGCGGCGTTCCCACGATCAAGGATACGACAGCAGACCGCGAAAAGTTTCCCACTGGTGGCCTCATAAAGCGCATCGAACGCAGACCGGTCCCCCAAGGCACAGCGCGCAATAAGCCCCTCGAGCCTGTCCTGCGGGCTGGACAAACCGGCCCCGGGACTGCCGCTTGCAGGCCCCTCCTCGCCGCGCCGTGTCTCTTGCAGGTCTTCGATTCCGATCACCGTTTTAAAAAAATTGGCAGGCGCTGAAACTCTGGGCCGCGTCCTGCCGTGGCTGGAGCGAATTGGCCCGCACGGAGTGGTCCAATGCAAGCAAAAAGGACGTTATCAATGCTGTTCAACACCTCTTTCGCCCTGACTGCCGCCGCCCTTGTTCTTGGGGCCCCTGCTCTGGCCAACGATCATGCCGGCGTGATGGGCTATGCGCTTGCCGAAGAGGGCTCGACCCTCGTCACCATGGCCGATATCGCGATGCCGGGTGCAGTGAAAACCCATGCGCTGAAAACGCCGCTGCGCGCGATCGCCTATCGTCCGGTCACCGGGCAGTTGCTGGGCTATGCCGACCGCATGATCTATGAAATCGACCCGATGACCGGCGCCCTGACCGACCTCGGCGCAAACTTCATGGAAAACGCCATGATCGGCAAGGGCGCGGTGGCCTTCGATTTCAATAATGCGATCGACGCGGTGCGCGCCGTGGGCGCAGACGGCGCAAACCTCGTCTATTTCCCCGATGGTTTCGGCAAGGGCGACGAGCGCGCCAATTCGGTCCGCCGCTTCACCGATGCCTATTACGCCGAGGGCGACATGTCGGCCGGCGCCGCGCCCGAGATCTTCGCGAATGCCTACACCAACGCGATTGCCGGCGCGACCGCGGGCGCGACCGCGCAATTCGCGCTCGACAGCCGCGCCAATGCGCTGATCACGCTGGCCAACAACGATGGCACGCTGAAGAGCGTGGGATATCTGACGGTGGATGGCAAAGCGATCGACGTCACGGCCTGGGGTGGGTTCGACATCGTCTCGCCGGAAGAAGGCAAGGACATGGCCTATGCCATTCTTCAGCTTGATGGCGCAGAGACCGCGGGCCTCTATTCGGTCGACCTCGGCACCGGTGCGGTGCGCGTGCTTGCCGATCTGGGCATGGGCGGCTTCACGGGCTTCGCCGTCTCGCACAGCATGTAACCCCTGAGGGGTCACAAGCGCTGGCGCGCCCTCCGATCCCCCGGCATCATCGTCGGGGGATTGCCAATTAAACGTCAGCTTTTGTTGAGAAAGCTTTCTCTTGAGAGGCCAGGGCATTGGATGCCCGAGCATCCCCATTCCGCAACGGAATGGAAGCCCGCTCCCGCCCAAACTGCACATCCGTAGCCGGAGGGTTCATCCCCCCACCTGCGGGCACTGAACGCATCCCCACTGCATCGACATCAATTTTCTACGACGTCGCACTTCCCTGCGCGCGATCGTCAACTCCCACCCGACGCGCGCTCACCCAGACAGGAGTTCCAATAAGGCGATTCGACGCCCGCCAAAAACTGTCATTTCACCTTTAATATAAAATACTTAGGAGAATGGCGGAAGCGGTGGGATTCGAACCCACGGAGGGGTCTCCCCCTCGCTGGTTTTCAAGACCAGAGCCTTAAACCACTCGGCCACACTTCCAATCGGGCTGCCCTAAACCGGATCACGCGATTCTGAAAGCCCGGGGCGTGCCGAAATCCGCGTGCGCCGGGGGGAGGCGCTTTTCTTGGCCGCGCCGAGTCGCTACAGTCGCGCGGGGATTTCGTCCCGCCTCCGGGCCCAACCGGCGTGGCGGCGGGGATGCAACAGACGCGGGCGGGGCAAGTTCGCGCGACAAGGGGGCAGAAGGCATGAGCTTCACAGGCATGAGCTTCACGGGCATGAGCTTCACGGGCACGGGCTTCACGGGCACGGGCTTCATGGGCGCAAAGGGATCGACGCGCGCGGCGCTGATCCTCGGTGTCGGTCTGGCGCTGGCGGGCTGTCAGGAGGGCGGGGTCAACCCGTTCAAGGCGGCGCCCAAGGGCGAGGCCGTCGAAGGCGAGGCTGCAGCCCCCGCGTCGAGCGCGCGCATCGTCGAGCGTGACGTCGAAGCGCCCGAGGTCTTCTCCGTCGAAGAGGCCGGGCTCTGGGACGGGCGGCCCTCGCTCGGCGGGGTCTGGGTCGCGCATCCGACCGTGAAGGACCCCGAGCGCGTGATCATCCGCAACCCGGCGAACGGAAAATTCGTGATCGGCGCACTGTTCCGGCGCGAGCGCGAGAACCCGGGGCCGAAACTGCAGGTCTCCTCGGACGCCGCCGCAGCGCTCGACATGCTCGCGGGCGCGCCGGTCAAGCTCTCGGTCGTGGCGCTGCGCCGCGAGGAAACCCCGGTCGAGCCGCTGGTCAGCGAGCCGGTCGTGGCCAAGCCCGAGGCCGCCGCGGCCGCGATCGCCGCCGAGAAGATCGACGCGACCCCGATCGACGGGGCCAGCGCAGAAACCGCGACGGCCGCGGCCGAAGCCAAGCCGATGACCGCCAAGGAACGCCGCGCCGCGCGCAAGGCCGAACGCGAGGCCGCCCGCGCCGCCAAGGCCGCCGGGACCGCGGCCGCCACGACCGACGCAGCGACCGCCGCCGCCCCCGCCGAGGGCAGCGCCGAGGCCACCGCCGCCGCCACGATGAAGGCGCTCGGCACCACGCCCGCACCCGCCGCCAAACCTGCAGCGAGTGCGAAACCCGCCGCCGCGCCGGCCAAGGCCCCCGCCGGCGCCAAGCTCTCGGCCCAGATCGGCATCTTTTCGGTCGAGGCCAATGCCAAGCGCGCCGCCGATCAGATGGCCAAGGCCGGCATCGCCGCCCAGATCCACAAGGGCGAAACCCAGGGCAAGGCCTTCTGGCGGGTCGTCGCCGGCCCCGCCGCAGACATCGCCGCGCGCGACGCGCTTTTGAAGAAAATCAAGGGCCTGGGCTACACCGACGCCTATGCCGTCTCGAAATGAGGACCGAACCGTTGATCCGACCGCTCCGCCTTGTCGCCGTCTTCCTGCTCGCGCTCGTGCCGCTGGCGAGCCTGTCGCCGCGCGCGGCCGGCGCCTTCGAAACCCGCGCCACGGCCGCTTGGGTCTATGACCTCGGAACCCAGACCGTGTTGCTCGAGAAGAACGCCGACATCCCGCTGCCGCCGGCCTCGATGTCCAAGCTGATGACGATCAACCTGCTCTTCGAGGCGCTGCGCGATGGCCGCGTGACGATGGACACGACCTTCGCGGTCTCGTCGCGCGCCAAGGCGATGGGCGGCTCGACGATGTTCCTCAACGAGCTCGACCGGCCGAGCGTGCGAGATCTGATCCACGGCATCATCATCAACTCGGGCAACGACGCCTGCGTGGCGGTGGCCGAGGGGCTCGCCGGTTCCGAAGAGGCCTTCGCCCGCACTATGACCGAACGCGCGCGCCAGCTCGGCATGGAGAATTCGATGTTCGCCAATGCTTCGGGCTGGCCGCATCCGGGGCAGCGGATGTCGATGCATGACCTTGGCATCCTCGCGATCCGCCTGATCACCGAATTCCCCGATCTCTACCCGGTCTTCTCGGAAACGCAGTTCAACTACAAGGACCGCGCGCCCGCCAATTCGCACAACCGCAACCCGCTTTTGAAGATCGCGGCCGCCGACTGGCACGCCGACGGGCTCAAGACCGGGCATACCGAAGAGGCGGGGTATGGCCTCGTCGGCTCGGCGGTGATGGGCGAGCGGCGCATCGTCTTCGTGATTTCGGGGCTCGGCTCGGATACCGAGCGCGCGCAGGAGGCCGAGGCGATCGCGAACTGGGCTTTCCGGCAATTCGTGATGAAGACGCTGGCCTCGAAGGGCACGCAGCTTGCCGAAATGCCGGTCTGGCTCGGCGCGGCCGATAGTGTGGGCCTCGTGCCGGCCGAGGATCTGACCGCGCTCGTGCCCGCGGCGACGGCCGCCGACATCACCGCCGAGGCCGTCTTTACCGGCCCGGTCACCGCACCGGTCGCCGCGGGGGACCAACTGGGCGAGCTGGTGATCACCATCCCCGGCCTCGCCGAGCCGCGGCGCGTGCCGCTCGTGGCTGCGACGGATGTCGCCAAGGGCGGGTTCATGGTGCGGATGAAGACCGCGATCGGCCTGATCGCGAACCGCGCGCTTGGCGCCGCCAATAGCTGAGGGCCCATGTTCGTCACCTTCGAGGGCATCGACGGATCGGGCAAATCGACCCAGGCGCGGATGCTGGCCGAGGCGCTGCGGGGCGCGGGCCATGACGTCGTGCTCACCCGCGAGCCGGGCGGCAGCCCCGGCGCCGAGGAGATCCGGCGTCTGGTGCTCGAGGGCGATCCGGCGCGCTGGTCGGCGGAAACCGAGATCCTGCTTTTTACCGCCGCGCGGCGCGACCATCTGGAACGCACGATCGAACCGGCACTGGCCGCGGGCAAGATCGTGATCTGCGACCGCTTCGCCGACAGCACGCGGATGTATCAGGGCCTCTCGCGCGGTGATCTGCGCGCCACCGTCGACCGGCTGCACGATCTGATGATCGGGCGCGAGCCGGACCTGACGCTGCTGATCGACATCGATCCGGCGGTGGGTCTGGCCCGCGCCAAGGGCCGGCAGGGGCACGAGGAGCGTTTCGAGGATATGGGCCTCGGGATGCAGGAGAAGATGCGCGCGGGCTTCCTGAACCTCGCGCGGGAATTCAGCGCCCGCTTCCGGGTGATCGACGGGGCGCGCGCCTCCGACGCCGTGGCCGCCGAGGTTCTGGCCACCGTCAGGGCGGCACTCGCATGAGCAAGGAGGCGCCCGAGCTTCCCGATCCGACGCAGATCGAGGGCGCGCCGCACCCGCGCGACACGGCGCGACTGGTCGGGCAGGAGCGGGCCGAGGCCGATTTCCTCGACGCCTTCACCACCGGGCGGATGCACCATGGCTGGATGCTGACCGGCCCGCGCGGCATCGGCAAGGCGACGCTCGCCTGGCGGATCGCACGCTTCCTGTTGACACAGCCCGTCGAAGAGGTGCCCGCGGGCCTGTTCGGCGCGCCCGAACCGCCGACCAGCCTCGACACCGACCCCGAGAGTCCGGTCGCGCGCCGCATCCGCGCCGGCGCCGAGCCCGGGGTCTTCGTCCTGAAACGCGGGGCGAATGCGACCGGATCGGCGCTCTCGCAAGACATCCGGGTCGATGAGGTGCGCAAGCTCAAGGGCTTTCTGCATCTGTCGGCCACCGAGGGCGGGCGGCGCGTGGTGATCGTGGACGCCGCCGACGAGATGAACACCCAAGCCGCGAATGCGCTGCTGAAACTGCTCGAGGAGCCGCCGCCGCGGGTGACGTTCCTGCTGATCGCGCATCAACCGGCGCGGCTTTTGCCGACGATCCGCTCGCGCTGCCGCGAGCTTCGGCTCGGCACTCTGGCGCCGGAGGAGATGGCCGAGGCGCTCGCGGCCGAAGGCGCGCAGGAAATCGACGATCCGGCGGCGCTCGCGGCACTCGCGGGCGGCTCCGTGGGCGAGGCGGTGCGGCTTTTGAACCTCGACGGGCTGACCACCTATCGCAGCCTGATCACCGTCATGGGCAGCCTGCCGCGGCTCGACCGGGTGCGGGCACTGGCGCTCGCGGAAACGGCCGCGGGCCGGGGCGCCGAGGGGCGCTTCGATCTGATCCTCGGGCTCATCGAATTGTTCCTGGCACGAGCCGCCCGCGCGGGCCTTTCCGGCCCGCCGCAACCCGAGGCGGCGCCGGGCGAGGCCGAAATTCTCGCGCGGCTCGCGCCCGACGGGGCCGCAGCGATGAAATGGGCGGCACTGCACCAGTCGCTCGGCGCCAAGGCGCGCCACGGACGGGCGGTCAACCTTGACCCTGCCGCCCTGGTCATGGATATGGTTCTGGAGATCACGGCCTCGGCTGCCTGAGGCCACAGCAAGGACAAGCCCTTTGGCCGAGACTGCCCCCCCGCCCGTGTCTGCGCCCCCTGCCCTCGTCGACAGCCATTGCCACCTCGATTTCCCGGATTTCGAGGGCGAATTGCCCGATCTGGTGGCGCGTGCCGCAGCCGCAGGCGTGACGCGGATGGTGACGATCTGCACCCGGCTGCGGAACGAGCCGCAGGTGCGCGCAATCGCCGAGGCCTATCCCGGCGTCTTCTATGCCGCGGGCACCCATCCGATGAGCGCGGCCGAAGAGCCGATGACCTCGGTCGAGGAACTCGTCGCGCTGGCGGCGCATCCGAAATTCGTGGGGATCGGCGAAACCGGGCTCGATTACCATTACTCGGGCGACAGCGCCGAGGTGCAGAAGACCAGCCTGCGGATCCATATCGAGGCGGCGCAGGAAACCGGCCTGCCGCTGATCATCCATGCCCGTGCGGCCGATGACGACATGGCCGCGATCCTCGCCGAGGGGATGAAGCGCGCGCCCTATGCCTGCGTGATGCATTGCTTCTCCTCGGGGCCGGATCTGGCGCGGGCCGCGCTCGAGATGGGGTTTTACCTGTCGATGTCGGGGATCGCGACCTTCCCGAAATCGCAAGAGGTGCGCGACATCTTCGCCGCCGCCCCGCTCGACCGGATCCTCGTGGAAACCGACAGCCCCTATCTGGCGCCGCCACCCCATCGCGGGCGCCGCAACGAGCCCGCCTATACCGCGCTGACCGCGGCCGTGGGCGCCAAGGTCTTCGGCCTGAGCTTGCCCGACTTCGCCGCCGCCACCAGCGCCAATTTCGACCGCCTCTTCGCCAAGGCCGCCGCCTTCGGAGGCGCGAAATGAGCCGGATGCGCTTCACCATCCTCGGCTGTGGCTCGTCCGGGGGCGTGCCGCGGATCGGCGGGTTCTGGGGCGAGTGCGATCCCGCGAACCCGAAGAACCGGCGCACCCGCTGCTCGATGCTGGTCGAGCGGATCGCGCCCGAGGGCGTCACCCGGGTGCTGATCGACACCTCGCCCGACATGCGCGAACAGCTCCTGCGCGCCGGGGTCGGCACGCTCGATGCCGTCGTCTATACCCATTCGCACGCCGATCACGTCCACGGCCTCGACGATCTGCGCCAGATCACCTTCAACATGCGCAAGCGCCTGCCCGTCTGGGCCGATGGCGACACCACCGAGGCGCTGCTCTCGCGCTTCGGCTATGCTTTCGTGCAGCCCCCGGACAGCAATTACCCCCCGATCTGCGAGCTCAATTCGATCCGCGACGGCCGCCCCTTCACCATCGAGGGCGCGGGCGGGGCGATCGACTTTCTGCCCTTCGAGGTGCGCCACGGCAATATCGACGCGCTCGGCTTTCGGATCGGCGGGCTCGCCTATCTGCCCGATGTGAACGAGATCCCCGAACCGGTCTGGGCGCATCTGCAGGGGCTCGATTGCTGGGTGCTCGACGCACTGCGCCGCGCGCCGCATCCGACGCATGCGCATCTGGCCCTTGCGCTCGAATGGATTGCCCGCGCCGAACCCGCGAGCGCGGTGCTGACCAACCTGCATATCGACCTCGACCACGATCAGCTCGCGGCCGAACTTCCCCCCCATATCCGCCCTGCCCATGACGGACTGATCCTGGAGTTTTCCGCATGAGTGCTCTCGTCACCGTCATCCTGCCGGTCTTTCTGGTTATCGGCTTCGGATATCTGGCGGTCTGGCGGGGGCTCTTCACCGATGGCGCGGTCGAGGGGCTGATGCGGTTTGCCCAGACCTTCGCGGTGCCGGTCCTCCTCGCGCGCTCGATCGCCAAGCTCGATCTGGGCGCCTCCTACGACGCGGGGCTGATGGTCAGCTTCTACGCCGGGGCGTTCCTCAGCTTCGGCATCGGCATCGTGCTCTCGCGCGTCTGGCTCGGGCGCTCGCCCGTCGATGCGGCGGCGATCGGGTTCTGCTGCCTCTTCTCGAACTCGCTCCTGCTTGGGATCCCGATCACCGAACGCGCCTATGGCCACGAGGCGCTCTCGGGCAATTTCGCGATCATCTCGGTGCATTCGCCGATCCTGTTCACGATCGGCATCCTCGCGATGGAGGCCGCGCGCAATCAGGGCGGCGGGCTCGGCTCGGTGGGCATCAACGCGCTGAAGGGGGTGCTGCGCACGCCGATGGTGATCGGGATCCTGTGCGGGTTTGCGATCAAGGCGGGCGTTGCCGTGACCGGCCACGACCTGCCCGAACCCGTCTGGGCGGCGATGAACATGGTCGCGGGCGCGGCGCTGCCGGCGGCGCTTTTTGGTTTGGGCGGCGTGCTGCACCGCTACAAGCCCGAGGGCGACACCCGCGCCATCACCATGGTCTCGATCCTGTCGCTGATCGTGCATCCGGGCGTTGCCTATGCGCTGGGGCATTGGGTGTTTCAACTGCCCACCGCGGGGCTGCGCTCGGCGGTGATGACGGCGGCGATGGCGCCGGGGGTGAACGCCTATCTCTTCGCCAACATGTATGGCGCGGCGAAACGCGTCTCGGCCTCGAGCGTGCTGATCGCGACCGCGCTCTCGATCCTGACGATCTGGGCCTGGCTCGCGATCCTGCCCTGAGATCGTCAGGGTGCCCTTGATGCAAGCACCTCAACCCTCCTGCGGAGGACCCCGCCGATGCTCAAGACCTACAGCGGCTCCTGTCATTGCGGTGCCGTGCGCTTCGAGATCGACGCCGAGATAGATCACGCGCGGGTCTGCGATTGCTCGATCTGTTCGAAACGCGGCGCGCTGATCTTCCGGGTCGCCGACGA
>QKJR01000020.1 GCA_003249215.1 Rhodobacterales bacterium | reverse complement strand
GGCCGCACCCGAGGTGCGGCCCCTTGGAGCAGAGCGAGCTCTGCGCCGAAATCAGAAGTCGGTGTTGACCGTGGCGCTCGCGATGTAGTTCGCGATGTTGGTCGACAGCGTGCCGGTGTTGGTGCGGATCAGGGTCAGCGCGGCGGCGCCGAGGCCGACGACAGCGGCGGTGAGCACAACCCAGTCAACGGTCACAGCGCCGTCTTCTTCGTTGCGGAATTTGCGGGTCAGTTTGAACAGTTTCATGGTCTCTCTCCGGGGTTGGATCTGTCGATCTTGTGGCCCGCGTGCTCCGGCTCCGTCTCTGAACTCGGTCCATCGCCTCGCGGTATGGGGACATATAGCCCCCGGATCGTGGCGGGATTTGGGCGGGCTCTGGGCCTTTTTACGAAGTGTTAACGAGATCGAAGAATTTTCATAACATACTGAAAGTAATGATAAATTTTTAAAGAATTTTTCGATTTTTTTGCCTGGGGACTCCCGCGTTGTGGCCCGTTCACCCGAATCTCGCGCCCCGCATAGGCAGAATCCGCCGTCGGACTGGATTTTTTCGCCGATTTCAGGGATAACGGCGAAAAGGGCGCAGACCCGGAAAGAGCAGGACAGCGCAGATGCGCGGCACGACAGCGGCACTGATATTCTGTGCGGCCCTCTGGGCTGGCGCGGCGGGGGCGGAGAGTGTGATCCGCACGCCGACCGTCAATCATTTCGAAGCCAAGCGTGTTTTGCCACCGAAACCGGGTCAGACCCGGTTTCTCACGATCCAGATCGACCCCGAGGAGCAGCGTGCGGGCCTCGCCGCTCAGGCCGCCCAGCCCTTCACCCCGATCACGCGCCAACCCGATGCCGGCACCGGCACCTCGCCCGCGCGTGCGGGTGCCGACAAGGCGAGCTATGCCTGGTATTGGGATCTCGTCTCGCCGAAGATCGAGGAGCGCGCGGGCCGCTTCACCTCCGCGGTCTCGGCGCTCGCGCTCGGGCCGGGGGGCAAATCCGTGAACGCGCCGCGTCTGGCCGCGATTCAGGACATCGCCGAGCGCCATGGCCGCGACATTCTCGCCGCGACGATCGGCACCGAGGTCTCGCCCGCGCTGGTTCTCGCGGTGATCTCGACCGAGTCGGGCGGGCGTGCGGATGCGGTCTCTCATGCCGGGGCGGTGGGGCTGATGCAGCTCATCCCCGCGACGGCGGATCGCTTCAAGGTCTCCGACAGCGCCGATCCCGCGCAGAACATCAAGGGGGGCGTGGCCTATCTCAACTGGCTGATGAAGGAATTCGACCGCGATCCGCTGATGGTGATCGCCGCCTATAACGCGGGCGAGAATGCGGTCAAGAACAACGGCGGCGTGCCGCCCTATGCCGAGACGCGCGATTATGTGCCCAAGGTGCTCGCCGCCTGGGGCGTGGCGCGGGGGCTTTGCCTCACGCCGCCCGAACTGGTGACCGACGGCTGTGTCTTTGCCGTGAAAGGATGACGATGGCCGATCCGAAGCCGCTGGTGCTGGACGTCGACGGGACGTTCCTGAAGACTGATCTATTGTTCGAGGCCTTCTGGGCCGGGCTCGGCCGCGATCCGCTGGCCACGCTGCGCGCCTGCGCCACGCGGTTTCGCGACCGCGCCGCGCTCAAGGCGGAGCTTGCCCGGATCGCCGGGCTGCGCCTCGATCTGATGCCGGTCAATCCGGCGGTGGCCGAGCTTGCGCTCGAATCGGCGCGCGACGGGCGCGCGGTCGTGCTCGCCTCGGCCTCGGATGCCTCTCAGGTCTCGGCGCTCGCCGCGCATTACGGATTTTCACCGCAGGTCTTCGCCTCGGATGGCACGACCAATCTCAAGGGCGCGCGCAAGGCCGCGGCGGTGGTCGCGGCCTATGGCCGGGAGGGCTTCGATTACGCAGGCAACGAGGCGGCCGATCTGCCGATCTGGGCCGAGGCGGAAAATGCGCTTGTCGTGGGCGAGGTGCCGGCCGCGCGCGGGCTTGCCGCGCAGGGCAAGAATGTCGTGAATTTGCCCGGCGGCTGGTCCTTCGGACGGCTGATCAAGGCGATCCGCCCGCATCAATGGGTCAAGAACGTGCTTCTGATCCTGCCGCTGATCGCTTCGCACCGCTTCGATCTCGCGACGCTGGGCCCGATCCTGCTCGGCATGGTGGCGTTTTCCTTCGCCGCCTCGTCGATCTATATCGTCAACGATCTTCTGGATCTCGAGGCCGACCGGCTGCACCCGACGAAATGCCGCCGCCCCTTCGCGAGCGGCGAGGTGCCGATCAAGGTCGGCATGATCGCCTTTCTCGTGCTCGCGCTCTCGGCGCTCGGGATCGCCGGGGCGCTGAATGCCGGGTTCTTCGCGGTCGTGGTGCTCTATATGATCACATCGCTGGCCTATTCGCTGAAACTCAAGCGGATGCGCTGGGTCGATATTGCGACGCTGGCCTCGCTCTATACGATTCGCGTCGTGGCCGGCGCGGCGGCGGGGCAGGTCGATGTCTCGATCTACATGCTGATCTTCATCTTCCCGGTCTTCATTGCGCTGGGCTGCGTCAAGCGCCTGACGGAACTGACGCTCGCCACCAATGACGAGCGTCTGCCGGGCCGCGGCTACGGCCGCCCGGACCGCGGCGACCTCTTGAACGTGGCCGGGATCGGCGTCTTCGGCGCGCTCGTCATCTTCTTTCTCTATTCGGTCAGCGATCAGGGCCGGGCGCTTTATCCCGACACCTGGCTGATGTGGGTCGCGATGCTGCCGATGGGCTTCTGGCTGATCCGGATGGTCATGCTCGGCTGGTTCGGCAAGCAGGATTACGACCCGATCGTCTTCGCGCTCAAGGACAAGCTGGGGCTCGGGGTGCTGATGATCACGCTCAGCCTGATGTTCTGGGCCGCGGGGCTCTGGGCGCAGTGGTTCGGGGCCTGAGGGGCAAAGCCGGGGGTTTCACACCCCCGGACCCCCGTGGAGTATTTTCCCAAGAAAAAGCGGGGAGTTTTCGGCTTTTTCTTGGCCAAAATACTCCCCGCGGAGCGTCCGCAGCCGGGGCCGGGCGCGCCGCCCGGGGCTTCAGAACGACATCTTCTTGAAGACCGGTTCCGGGATATGGGTGATCACCGCCATGACGAGCCGCCAGATCGGCGCGGTATAGATCACGTTGCGCCGCTTCTCGATGCCGCGCAGGATGTCCTTGGCGACCGCCTCGGGCGTGGTCATGAAGGGCATCTTCTTGCCGAAGGTCATCGGCGTGTCCACCGGGCCCGGTTTCACCGTCATCACATGCACACCCGAGCGGCCGAGCCGGTTGCGCAGCCCCGAAAGATAGGTGGAAAACGCCGCCTTCGCGGCGCCATAGACGTAATTGCCGAGCCGCCCGCGATCGCCCGCGACCGAGGAGATGCCGACGATGACGCCATTGCCGCGCGCCTCCATCACCGGCGCGAGGCGGGTGAGGAAGGTGGCGGGGCCGGTCATGCTGTCCATCACCACGCCCGCGATCAGATCGGGGCTCGCGTCGATCTCGGATTGTTCTGGCATCGTGCCGACGAAGCTGATGGCGTTCAGCGTGCCTTCGGTGGCGGCGAGATTATGGACGATCTCGGCGTAATTCGAGGCGTCGCGCGCGTCGAATTTGACGGTATGGGCCTCGGGGGCGCCCGCGATCCGGCAATCGGCGGCGAGCTTCTCGAGCTCGGCCATGTCGCGCCCGGCCAGATACATCACGGCGCCGTGGGCGGCCAAGTCACGGATCAGCGGGCGGGCCATAGCGGAGGTGGCCCCGAGAACGATCCAGGTGGTTGTCATCTTGCGCTCCTCAGGTTCAGGCGGCGGATCAGATCGGTCGTGAGGCGCCCCTCGGGGTCGATGTCAGTGACGATCTCCTGCCATTCGGGCAATTCGGGATACATGGCGCGGATCTGCGCGCCGCGGGCGAGGCTGTCCTTGGCGAAATAGAGCCGCCCGCCGGCCTCTGCGGTGCGGTCCTCGAGCCGGGCGATCAGGGCTCGCGCAGCCTCGCGGTTGGGGAAGTCTATGGCGAGCGTATAGCCCTCCATCGGGAAGCTGAGGTGACCCGCGCGGCCCGGGCCCATGCGTTTGAGGACGGCGAGGGGAGAGGCGAGGCCGCTTTCGGCGATCTCGGAGAGCATGTCATGCAGCGCGGGCGCCGAGGCGAGCGGCACGACGCATTGAAACTGGTGAAAGCCGCGCTGGCCATAGAGCCGGTTCCAGTCGTGGATCCGGTCGAGCGGGAAGAAGAAATCGCCCAAGGGCCGCGCGACGGAGCGGCCGCGCGCGGGAACCCTGTGGTAATAGGCCCAGTTGAAGGCATGGACGATCGGCGCGGCCAGCGCGAAATGCGGCGCATCCATCGGCACCCGGCTCGTGGTGTCGCGGCGTTTGACGATGCCGCGGGCGGGCTCGCCCTCTTCGACGATACCGCGGCCCATCGCGGCCCCCGTCGCGGTGGCGTCGATCCAGCCGACGCAATAGCTGGCCTTTGACCCGTCGAGGAGCGCGAGATGTTCGTCCCAGCCCCGCGCGCGTTGCTCGGTCACCAGCATGATATCGCCCGGCACCCGTTTCAGGCGGATCGTCGCGCTGGCGATCAGCCCGGTCTGGCCGAGCCCGCCGCAGGTCGCGCGGAAGAGCGGCTCACCCGGCCGCGTGGTCACCCGCCCGCCGGGCTGGATCAGATCGATGGCCGTCACATGCGCGCCGAAGCTGCCCGAAACATGGTGGTTCTTGCCATGCACATCCTGCCCGATGCAGCCGCCCACCGTGGCGAAGCCGGTGCCCGGCATCACCGCGGGCAGCCAGCCCTGCGGCGCCATCAGCGCGGCGATCTCGCCGATCCGGGCGCCCGCCTCGACCGTCAGATCGCCGGTCTCCGGGGCGAAGGCCAGAAGCCGGTTCATCCGGCTCATGTCGATCATCTGCCCGCCGTCGTTCAGCGCGGCATCGCCATAGCTGCGGCGCAGGCCCGCGGCGGGGGCGGCGGGCAGGGCGGCCAGATCGGCGGCGCTTTCGGGGCGCGAGACGGGCCCTTGCGCCCGCAAAGCGCGGCCCCAGCCGGCATAATCTATCTCGGAAAAGCTCATGCGAGCCTCCTGTCAGAGGCGGCCGCGCGGCGCTCGGCCAGCGGGAAGACGGCCAGCCCGATTGCGATGGCGAACCAGAGCGTGGTCAGCCGGATCACCGCAGTCGCGGGGATCGAGACCTCCAGCGGCACCCCGTCGAGGCTGAGAAGCGCGACCATCGCCGCCTCGGCCCCGCCAAGGCCGCCCGGCGCGCCGGTCAGCCCGCCCGCAAGCGTCGAAAAGACGAAGATCGCGACGGCCTTCCAGAGGCCGATATCGGCGCCGAGCCAGAGAAGCAGCAGATGGAAGCTGAGGCCCTCGGCCATCCAGCCGAGGAAGCCGAGGATCAGGACGCCAAAGAGCGTGGGCCCATGGCTGAACCGCGCCATCGAGCGCGCGGCGGCGCGCGCCCGGGCGAAAAGGCGGGGCATCCGGCCGGTGGCGCGATGCGCAAGCGTGATCAGCGCCGCCAACAGCCGTGGGCGCGTGGCGATGACGGCGGCGGCGAGCGCAAAGACGGTGACCGGCAGCGCGCCTGCGATGCCGCCCGCGGCGAGCGAAATCGAAAGCGCGAGGATCAGCCCCATGACGGCGAGATCGCCCGCCCGGTCCATCAGCGCGAGCGGCGCCGTGCGTTCGATCGCCCAGCCGGTCTCGCGCCGGAGCCAGCGCATCCGCACGAGCTCGCCCACCCGGCCCGGAGTGACCGACATGGCGAATCCGCCCAGATAATGGCGGATGTCCTGCGAGAGGCGCGTGGGCAGGCCAAGACGCCGCGCCAGCAGATGCCAGCGTGTGCCGCGCAACAGGTAATTCAGCGCCGACAGCCCAAGGAGCGCGCCGATCTGCCAGAGCTGCAGTCGCGCAAGCTGCGCTCGCGTCTCGGCCCAGCCGGTGGCCGAGGCGAGCCCCGCCAGCCCGACAGCGACCAGCGCCAGAAGTCCTGCAATCAGCAGGCGGTCGCGCAATTTGCGCGGTCGGGGGCCGGTTTCGGCGGATTTATCCTGACTCAGGCTCATCATTGCGCCGGGCGTAAAGGATAATTTGGGCAGGATTATGATGTTGTCGCGCAAACGCGAACAATTTTCGCGGCCGGCGCGTGGGGGAAGGGGGGCCAGCCCCCCTCGGCCTTACGGCCTCACCCCCCGGAGGATTTCGAGCAGGAAAAGCCAACGCCGCCTGCGTGCTTTTCCTGGCCCAAATACTCCCGCCGGAGGCGTCTTCACCTTTGGAACACGTCATCCCATTCGGGGTGGCGACGCGATTGCGCGGCAACGAAAGGGCAGAGCGCGACGATCTTGACCCCTTCGGTGCGGGCATCGGCCACAAGCCGCTCGACGAGGCGTTGCCCCGCGCCGGTGCCACGCAGCGCGTCGGGGACGCCGGTGTGATCGGCAATGATCAGATGCGGGGTGGTGACCGAATAGGTCAGTTCGGCCTCGGCCCCGTTCATCCGCAGAACATAGCGCCCCTTGGAGGCGCCATGTTCGCGGGTGATCTCGGGTTCAGTCGACAATCGTCGCCTCGGTGGCGGCGCGCAGTTCGGCCTCGGTCACGCCATCGGCGATCTCGACGATCTTGAGACCCCCGGGGACGACATCCATCACCCCCATGTTCGAGATGATCCGATCCACCACCGCGCGGCCGGTCAGCGGCAGGGTGCAGGCCTTGAGCACCTTGCTCTCGCCGTGCTTGTTGGCGTGATCCATCACGACGACGACGCGTTTGACGCCCGCCACGAGGTCCATCGCGCCGCCCATGCCCTTCACCAGCTTGCCCGGGATCATCCAGTTCGCGAGATCCCCGGTTTCCGAGACCTCCATCGCGCCGAGGATCGCCATCGCGATCTTGCCGCCGCGGATCATGCCGAAGCTGGTCGCACTGTCGAAATAGGCGGTCTGCGGCAGCTCGGTGATCGTCTGCTTGCCGGCGTTGATCAGGTCGGGGTCTTCCTCGCCCTCATAGGGGAAGGGGCCCATGCCGAGCATGCCGTTTTCCGATTGCAGGGTCACCGTCACCCCCTCGGGGATGAAGTTCGGAACCAGCGTCGGGATGCCGATCCCGAGGTTCACATAGGTGCCGTCCTGCAGTTCCTTCGCGGCGCGCGCCGCCATCTGGTTGCGGTCCCACATGGATCAGCCCTCCCGTTTGCGCGTGGTGCGCTGTTCGATGCGCTTCTCGAATTCACCCTGAATCAGGCGATGCACATAGATCCCCGGCAGGTGGATCGCGTCGGGGTCGAGCGAGCCCAGCGGCACGATCTCCTCGACCTCCATCAGGCAGACCTTGCCGCACATCGCCGCCGGCGGGTTGAAGTTGCGCGCGGTCTTGCGGAAGATCGCATTGCCCGAGGGATCGGCCTTCCAGGCCTTGACGATCGACAGATCGGCGACGATCCCGCGCTCGAGTACATAGGTCTCGCCGTCGAAGTCCTTGAGCTCCTTGCCATCGGCCACCACGGTGCCGACGCCGGTCTTGGTGTAGAAGCCCGGGATGCCGCAGCCGCCCGCGCGCATCCGCTCGGCCAAGGTGCCTTGGGGATTGAATTCCAGCTCGAGCTCGCCCGAGAGATACTGGCGCATGAACTCGGCGTTCTCGCCCACGTAGGAGGAGATCATTTTCTTGATCTGCTTGGTGTCGAGCAGTTTGCCGAGCCCGAACCCGTCGACCCCGCAGTTGTTCGAGGCGATGGTGATATCCTTCACCCCGCTCTCGACCAGCGCCTCGATCGCCAGCTCGGGGATCCCGCAGAGGCCAAAGCCGCCCGCCGCGATCAGCATGCCGTCGAACAGAAGCCCGTCGAGGGCCTCCTTCGCCGAACCGTAAACCTTGTTCATCGAGTCCTCCCGTTTCCGTTCCGGAAGTTTGTGGCGAAGGGGCGGGGGCAAGTCAATTGCCGCCATGCGGCATCGCTGCAGGGCCGGGCGGCGAAAATGCGAACGCCTGCCGGAGAGGCAGGCGCAGCCTGCCCCGCCCTGCGGCTGGGCAGGGTGGCCATTCGGAGTGGGGATCAGTCCGCTTCGGGGGTGTCGGTCGCGGCGCTCTTGCTGCTGGCCTTCTTCGCGGCGGGTTTCTTGGCCGCGGCTTTCTTCGGAGCGGCCTTCTTCGCTGCGGGCTTGGCGGCGACGGGCTTGGCGGCGGCCTTCTTCGGCGCGGCTTTCTTCTTGCCGCCCTTGCTGGCCTTCGCCTCGATCAGCGGCAGAGCCTGTTCGAGCGTGACCGTCTCGGGTTCGAGCTCTTTCGGCAGAGTCGCATTGACCTTGCCCCATTTGACATAGGGCCCGTAACGGCCGGGCATCACCTGAATCGGCCCGCCATCGGGGTGCTCGCCCAGCTCCTTGAGCGGTTGCGCCGCGGCGCCCCGGCCCGGTCCGCGCGCCTTCTTCTGTGCCAACACCTCGACTGCGTGGTTCATGCCGATGGTGAAGACCTCGTCGACCTCGCGCAGGTTGGCATAGGTGCTGCCATGTTTCACGAAGGGGCCGAAGCGGCCGATGCCCGCCTCGATCATCACGCCATCCTCGGGGTGCGCCCCAACCTCGCGCGGCAGGTTCAAGAGCATCAGCGCACGCTCGAGGTCGATCGTATCGGGCGCCCAGCCCTTCGGCAGGCTCGAGCGCGGGGGCTTGGGCATGTCCTCGGTCGGCTCGCCCTTCTGCACATAGGGGCCGAAGCGGCCGATGCGCAGCGTGATCGCCTGACCCTCGTCATAGCCCAGGATCTTGCCGTCGAGCGCCGCCGCCTCGCCATCGCCCGGGGCCGAGAGCGGCCGGGTGTAGCGGCATTCGGGGTAATTGCCGCAGCCGATGAAGGCCCCGCCGGAGCGCGCCGTTTTCAGATGCAGGCGACCGGAATGGCAGACCGGGCATTCGCGCGGGTCGGTGCCATCGGGGCGCGGCGGGTAAAGATGCGGTCCGAGAACCTCGTCGATCTTGTCGAGCACCTCGGAGATCCTGAGCTCGGACGTCTCGCCCAGAGCGGCCGAGAAATCGCGCCAGAAGCGCGCGAGCACCTCCTTGTAATCGCGATCGCCCGCCGAGATATCGTCGAGCTGTTCCTCCATGTCGGCGGTGAAGTCATACTCGACATAGCGGCGGAAATAGTTCGACAGGAAGGCCGTCACGAGCCGCCCGGTATCCTCAGGGATCAGCCGGTTCTTGTCCTTGCGGACATAGCCGCGGTCGACGATCGTCGTGAGGATCGAGGCATAGGTCGAGGGCCGACCGATGCCGAGCTCTTCCATCCGCTTGACGAGGGTCGCCTCGGTGTAGCGCGGCGGCGGCTGGGTGAAATGCTGCTCGGGGGTGATCGGACCCTTTTTCGCCGGCTCGCCCTGCATGATCTGCGGCAGGCGCGCGCCGTCCTCGCCCTCGTCGTCGTCGCGGCCCTGATCGTAGATCTTGAGGAAGCCGTCGAAGGTCACCACCTGACCCGTCGCGCGCAGCTCGACCTGCGCATCCGCCGAGGTGATATCGACCGTCGTGCGTTCCATCACCGCGGCCGACATCTGGCTCGCCAGCGTCCGCTTCCAGATCAGCTCGTAGAGCTTGGCCTGATCATCGGCGAGCTTGAGCTTCTCGGGGCCTGCCGACATGTCGGTCGGGCGGATGCATTCGTGGGCCTCCTGCGCGTTCTTGGCCTTGTTCTTGTACATCCGCGGGGATTCCGGGACGTAATTCGCGCCGAAGCGGCTCTTGATCTCTTCGCGTGCAGCCATCACCGCCTCGGGCGCCATGTCGATGCCGTCGGTCCGCATATAGGTGATGTAACCCGCCTCATAGAGCCGCTGCGCCGCCTGCATACAGGCCTTGGCGCCCATGCCGAACTTGCGGCTGGCTTCCTGTTGCAGGGTCGAGGTCATGAAGGGCGGATAGGGGTTGCGGGTGGCGGGCTTGGCCTCGACCGATTTCACGCTCAGATCGCGCGAGGTCACCGCCTGCACGGCGAGCTCGGCATCGGTGGCGGTCGTGAGGTCGAATTTCTCGAGCTTCTTGCCGCCGAGAACCGTGAGGCGGGCGGTGAAGGTCTGGCCGCGCGGGGTCGTCAGCTCGGCCGTGACGGTCCAGTATTCGCGCGCCTTGAAGGCCTCGATCTCCATCTCGCGCTCGACGATGAGCCGCAGGCAGACCGATTGCACACGCCCCGCCGAGCGCGCGCCGGGCAGCTTGCGCCAGAGCACCGGCGAGAGGTTGAAGCCCACGAGGTAATCGAGCGCCCGGCGCGCGAGGTAAGCCTCGACCAGCGGGCGGTCGACCTCGCGGGGGTGCTTCATCGCCTCGGTGATCGCCGATTTGGTGATCGCGTTGAAGGTCACGCGGCTGACCTTCTTGCCCTTGAGCTTCTTTTCCAGCGCCTCTTGCAGGTGCCACGAAATCGCCTCGCCCTCGCGATCGGGGTCGGTTGCGAGGATCAGTTCGTCATCACCGGCCAGCGCGTCGGTGATCGCCTTGATGTGCTTTTTCGAGTCGCTCGCGACTTCCCATTTCATCGCGAAGTCGTGTTCGGTATCGACCGAACCATCCTTGGGCGGCAGGTCGCGGACATGGCCGAAAGAGGCGAGAACCGTGTAATTCGAACCCAGATATTTGTTGATCGTCTTGGCCTTGGCGGGGGATTCGACAACGACAACGGCCATGACTTCCTCATTCGATACCGGGTAAAGCGCTTGGGCGCGGAAGATGTGGGGGTTCGGGGGGGAATGTCAATGCAACTCCGCCCTGCGCGTTCCGGGCGCCTGCGGATGGGCCGCACCCCGGCTCAGCCCGACAGGGAGATCGCCCCACCCGGATGGCGCAGGACCCGCCCCTCGAGTTCGAGCCCGAGAACCGCGCCGGCAAAGGCCGCGGCATCGCATCCCAGATCGCGGATCAGGTGATCCTCGGGGGTCGGGCTCGGGCCCAGAAGCGCGAGCAGACGCATCTCGAGATCGCCCGCGGGGGCGGAGGGGGCAGGGGCAGGTGCGGTGGCGCGCGCGGGTTCTGCGCGCGGCCTCTCCCGCGGTGTCGGCTGGGGCGGTGCGGGCTCGCCCAGCACCTCGAGAATGTCCTCGATCCCGCGCACCAGCGTCGCGCCGTCGCGGATCAGCGCGTTGCAGCCCCAGGCGCGCCCGTCCATCGGGTGACCCGGCACCGCCATCACCTCGCGCCCCTGATCGGCGGCGCATCGCGCGGTGATCAGGCTGCCCGAGCGCGCCGCGGCCTCGATCACCACCGTGGCCTGCGCGAGCCCCGAGATGATCCGGTTGCGCATCGGGAAATGCTGCGCCTTGGGCTCCATGCCCGGCGGATGTTCCGAAAGCCGCAATCCCCGTGCCGCGATCTCGGCGGCGAGGTCCGCGTTTTCGGGCGGATAGATCACCTCGATCCCGCCGGCCTGCGCCGCGATCGTGCCGGTCGGCAGGGCCGCGCGATGCGCCTCGGTGTCGATGCCGCGCGCAAGCCCCGAAACGACGATGAACCCGGCCTGACCGAGTTCCTCGGCGAGGCGCCGCGCCATCCGCGCCCCGAGCGAGGAGGCATTGCGCGCCCCCACGAGCGCCACGCAGGGCGGCGCCGCGAGTGTGACGTCGCCAAGCGCCCAGAGGACGGGCGGCGCATCCGCGGTTTCGGCCAGAAGGGCGGGATAGTCGGGCGCGCCCCAGTGCAACAGCCGCGCGCCCGCGCGCCGCCCGGCCTTGAGCTCGGCCAGCGCCACGCCTTCGGGGCAGGGGGTATAGCTCGCGTCGCCCGCCGCGTGCGCCACATCGGGCAGCGCCTCGAGCGCGGCCGCGGCCGAGCCGTGTTCGGAAATCAATCTGTGGAAGGTGGCAGGCCCGACCCGTCGGGAGCGAATGAGGCGAAGATGCGACAGGTCATCTTCTTCCGTGGTGGGTGGGGTGAAGGGGGTGGGGTAAGAAAACAAACCCTTTATCTCCGCATCCTCGCCTCATCGCCCCTTCTTTGTGGGTCATTATCGTTAACAAGTCGTTACTAAACTTATGGTTGTTTCGCCGTTGACGAAAATTTTCCGACAATCCGCCGATGCGGGGGCGGCCTCTCGGCAAAGCCTCGCCGAAATTCGGCGGATCGGGGCCAACGGGGGGCGCCGGCGACAAATCGCCGGCGCGGTCGCGCGTTCAGAAAAGGTCTCCGCCCCCGGGCAGGCCCGGACGCGAGTCGGGCTGCTCAGACGGTCGAGCCGCCGACCGTCAGCCCGCCGATCATCAGCGTGGGCTGCCCCACGCCCACCGGCACCCACTGGCCCGCCTTGCCGCAATTGCCAATCCCGGGATCGAGCGCCATGTCATTGCCGATCGCCCGGATCTGGCGCATCGCGGTCGGCCCGTCGCCGATCAGCGTGGCGCCCTTGACCGGCGCACCCACGACGCCGTTCTTCACCCGATACGCCTCGGTGCAGTTGAAGACGAATTTGCCGTTGGTGATGTCGACCTGACCGCCGCCGAAGCCCACCGCATAGATCCCGTCCTTGAGATCGGCGAGGATCGCCTTGGGATCGGTGTCGCCGCCGAGCATGTAGGTATTGGTCATCCGCGGCATCGGCGCATGCGCAAAGCTCTCGCGTCGGCCATTGCCGGTGGGCGCGACGCCCATCAACCGCGCATTCTGCCGGTCCTGCATGTAGCCCACGAGCACCCCGTCCTCGATCAGCACGTTTTTCCCCGAGGGCGTGCCCTCGTCATCGACGGTGATCGAGCCGCGCCGGTCGGGGATCGTGCCATCATCGAGCACGGTGACCCCCTTGGCGGCCACCTGTTGCCCCATCAGCCCGGCAAAGGCCGAGGATTTCTTGCGGTTGAAATCGCCCTCGAGCCCGTGGCCCACCGCCTCGTGCAACAACACGCCCGGCCAGCCGGGGCCGAGCACCACATCGAATTGCCCCGCCGGGCAGGGCTCGGCCGCGAGGTTGACGAGCGCGATGCGCAACGCCTCGCGCGCGACCGGCTGCCAGTGGCCGGGCTCGATCAGACCGGCGAGGCCGAACCGCCCGCCGCCGCCATGGCCACCCGATTCGCGGCGTCCGCTCTCCTCGACGATCACCGAGATATTGACCCGCGCCATCGGGCGGATGTCGCTGACCAATCCGCCCTCGGGGCGCAGGATGAACACCTCTTGCAGCGATGCCGCCATGCTGGCCGAGACCTGCACGACGCGGGGGTCGAGCGCGCGGGTGAAGGCGTCGATCTCGCGCAGGATGTCGATTTTCGCGGCGAAGGGCGCGTCGGCCATCGGATCGGCGTCACCATAAAGGTGGCGGTTGGTGCCGGGCGGGGGCGGGGCCATCACGCCGCCGCCATCGCCCACGGCAAGCCGCGCCGTATCGGCCGCGCGCCGCAGCGCCGCCTCGGAAATCTCGGTCGAATGGGCATAGCCCGCAACCTCGCCCTTGACCGCGCGCAGCCCGAACCCCTCGGAGGCATCATAAGAGGCGGTCTTGACCCGCCCGTCATCGAACACCAGCGCCTCGGACCGGCGCCGTTCGAGGAACAATTCGCCATCCTCGGCGCCCTCGGTCGCCGCCCGCAGGATGCCGAGCGCCGCGCCCTCATCGAGCTGGGTTTCAAAGGGGGCGAAACGGTCCTCGGCCATGGCTTTTCCTTTCGGCTCCGAAGGCTGCCGGGAAATCGCGCGGCGGATTGTCGCAGCTTTTTCTTGCCGGAGCGGTTCGAATGTGTATCTCATACTTACATACAGCCCGGATCGGTGAAGGGAAGCACCGGTTTGGGACAGGCGGCACGGGAGAGCCGCCGGAGGGAGAGGATATATGCGTTTTTCGAAGCTCTGCCGCCGTTTGGCGGCCGGATTGTCGACTGCACTCATTGCCGGTCAGGTCCATGCTCAGGACATGATCCAAGGTCTGCCGGTGATCGGCAAGCCGCATCTCGGAGGGATCAGCTTTCAGCCGGCCTCGTCCGAACTGGCGCAGGATCAGCAATGGCTCGATCACATGCTGCTGATCATCATCACGGTGGTCTGCATCTTCGTCTTCGCGCTTCTGATCTATGCGATGGTCCGCTTCAACAGCCGCACCAATCCCACGCCCGCGCGCTTCACCCATAATTCGCCGCTCGAGATCACCTGGACGCTGGTGCCGATCCTGATCCTCGTGGTGGTGGGGGCCTTCTCGCTGCCGACGCTCTGGAAACAGCAGGAAATCCCGAAGGGCGACATGATCATCAAGGTCACCGGGCATCAGTGGTACTGGAGCTATGAATACCCGGCCGAAGAGGTGGAATTCGACTCGCTCCTGCTCGAGAAGACGGATCTGGCCGCGAATGGTTATGCGCCCGACGAATATCTGCTGGCGGTCGACAATGCGGTCGTGGTGCCGCAGGGCAAGCAGATCGTGATGCAACTGACCGGCGCGGATGTGATCCACAGCTGGACGATCCCGGCCTTCGCCGTGAAGCAGGATGCCGTGCCCGGCCGCATCTCGCAGCTCTGGTTCGATGCCCAGACCGAGGGCGTCTATTTTGGCCAATGCTCCGAGCTTTGCGGGGTCAACCACGCCTATATGCCGATCGTCGTGAAGGTCGTGCCGCAGGCGGTCTATGACCGCTGGCTCGCCCGTGCCAAGGCCGGTTTCCCCGATGGCGAGGTGATCGACGTGGCCGATTATGGCGTCACGAACGGCGCGCCGCGCGTCGAGCTGGCGCGGAATTGAGGCCCGGATCAGAGGTTGGCATGAGCGACATTTCCTTTCAGGACCGGACAGGCGAGGCTGGCGCGGGCGATTTTCTCGCCCTGCTGAAGCCGCGGGTGATGTCGCTTGTCGTCTTCACCGCGCTTGCCGGGCTTCTGGTCGCGCCGGTGGGGGTTCATCCCTTCGTGGGCTTCACCGCGATCATCTTCATCGCCTTGGGGGGCGGCGCCTCGGGCGCGCTCAACATGTGGTATGATGCCGATATCGACCGGCTGATGCGGCGCACCGCCAGCCGCCCGATCCCGGCGGGTCGGATCTCCGAGGGCGAGGCTTTGGGCTTCGGTCTTGGGCTTGGGGGCATTTCCTGCGTGATGCTGGCGCTGGCGGCGAATGTCTTCGCCGGCCTCTTCCTCGCCTTCACGATCTTCTTCTATGTCGTGGTCTATTCGATGTGGCTCAAGCGCCGCACGCCGCAGAATATCGTGATCGGGGGTGCCGCCGGGGCCTTTCCGCCGATGATCGGCTGGGCCGTGGCCACGGGCGGCATCAGCGTGGAATCGGTGGCGATGTTCGCGCTGATCTTCCTCTGGACGCCGCCGCATTTCTGGTCGCTCGCGCTCTTCATGCGTGACGACTATTCCAACGCCGGGGTGCCGATGCTGACCGTGACGCATGGCCGCAAGGTCACGCGCACCCAGATCCTGCTTTATACGCTGATCCTCGCGCCGGTCGCGGTTGGTACCGCTTTCACCTCGATCGGCGGGCCGCTCTATCTGACCGTCGCGCTCGTGCTCAACGCGCTTTTCATCCGCGGGGCATGGCGCCTCTGGCGGCGCGACGAGGCCGCGGCCGAGGCGGAAAAATACGCCACCGAGAAACGCTTCTTCTATTTCTCGCTCCTCTATCTCTTCGGCCATTTCGCGGCATTGATCGCGCAGAAGGCCGTGCTCACCCTTGGCTTCGGAGGCTGGTGATGGCGATCACGCAACTGCACGAGCTGCACACCCGGCGCGCCTCGCGCAATCTCGGCCTTCTGGGCGTGCTTCTGGCCTTCGTGGTGCTGGTCTTCGGCCTGACCGTGGTCAAGGTCGAACGCGGCGAGAGCATGGAGGGCTTCGATCATCAGCCGCGGATCTCGCTCACGCCGAAGGTGGAGGGCCAATGAGTCAGAGCGCCAACAGCCGGGTCGTGTTCCGCCTCGTCGCGCTCGTCGTGACGATGGGCGCGCTGGCCTGGGCGGCGGTGCCGTTCTACAGCTGGTTTTGCCGCACCACCGGCTATGGCGGCACCACGAATGTGGCGGCCCAGGGCTCGGATGTGGTGCTCGACCGCACGATCCTCGTGCGGTTCGATGCCAATGTCGCCAAGGGGATGGACTGGCAATTCAAGCCGATGCAGCGCGAGATGACGCTCAAGATCGGCGAGACGGGCCTTGCCTTCTACGAGGCCTATAACCCCACCGACCGGGTGATCGCGGGCACCGCGGCCTATAATGTCGCGCCCGATACCGCGGGCTATTACTTCGACAAGATCCAGTGCTTTTGCTTCACCGAACAGGTGCTGCAACCCGGCGAGCGGATCGAGATGCCGGTGAGCTTCTACGTCGATCCCGAGATCGCCACGAACCCCGATACCGCGCGGATCGAGGCGATCACGCTCTCCTATACTTTCTACGAAACCGACCTGCCCGACCAGAAACAGGCCGCCGCCGCACCCCCGGCGCCGGCTCCGGTGAACTAGCATCAGGGACCTGACCATGGCGCATTCGAAGAACCACGACTATCACATCCTGCCGCCCTCGATCTGGCCGATGCTAAGCGCGATCGGCGCCTTCGTCATGCTGTTTGGCGCGGTGATGTGGATGCAGAAGGTCACACCCTTCGTCTTCGTCGCGGGGCTGCTGGTCGTGCTTTACTGCATGTATGGCTGGTGGTCGGACGTGGTGCGCGAGGGCGAGAACCACGAACATACCCCGGTGGTGCAGATCGGCCTGCGCTACGGCTTCATCCTGTTCATCATGTCCGAGGTGATGTTCTTCGCCGCCTGGTTCTGGAGCTTCATCAAGAATGCGATGTATCCGCTCGGGCCCGAATACCCGCTGGTGGATGGCGTCTGGCCGCCTGCGGGCACGGTGCCCTTCGATGCCTGGCATCTGCCGCTGATCAACACGGTCATCCTGCTTCTGTCCGGGGTCACGCTGACCTGGGCGCACCACGCGCTGGTGCATGAGAACAACCGCAAGGATGCCAAGACCGGCCTGATCCTGACCGTGGTCCTCGGCTTCGTCTTCTCGCTTCTGCAGGCCTATGAATACCATCACGCCCAGCAGGCGATCGGCACCGGCTCGATCTTCTGGGACAATTTCTTCATGGCGACGGGCTTCCACGGCGCGCATGTGATCATCGGCACGATCTTCCTGCTGATCTGTCTGATCCGGCTCAACAAGGGCCAGTTCACGCCCAAGGAACATATCGGTTTCGAGGCGGCGGCCTGGTATTGGCACTTTGTCGATGTGGTCTGGTTGTTCCTCTTCGCCACGATCTATATCTGGGGCGGCGCCTGAGCCTTCTTTCCGGAAGGGCCGGGCGGGCGCGGGGGGCAACCCTCGCGCCCGACGCTTTTGGCTGGCGGCGCTTTGGGGGAGGACCGAGATGAAACGCTATATCTTTCCGCTGGCGCTCGGGATCGTGGGCTGCGCGATCCTGATCGAGCTCGGGCTCTGGCAGCTGCGCCGCCTCGAGTGGAAGACCGCGATGCTGGCCGAGATCGGCACGAAGATCGCGGGCGCACCGCAGGACCTGCCGCCAGAGGGCACCGATACCAAACCCCTGAAATACACCCCGGTCGAGGTCGTAGGCGGCACCACCGGGCAGGAACTGCGCGTGCTGGGCGGGATGAAGGGCCTCGGCCCCGGCTATGAGATCATCGCCGCCTTCGAGACCGGCGACGGCCGGCAGATCATGATCGACCGCGGCTTCGTGGCCGAGGGGGCCGAGCTTGCCCGCGCCACGCCGCGGGCGCCCACCGCGCTCATCGTTACCGGCAATCTGCACTGGCCCGAAGAGGCCGACAGCTACACGCCCGCGCCCGACGAAAAGACCGGGATCTGGTTTGCGCGCGACGTGCCCGCGATGGCGGCGCGGCTCGGCACCGAGCCGATCCTCGTGGTTGCCGCGCAGATCGCGGGCGACGCGCAGGGCATTTCGCCGCAGCCGATCACCATCACCGGCATCCCGAACGACCATCTGAATTACGCGATCACCTGGTTTTCGCTCGCAATCGTCTGGGCGGGGATGACAGCGTTCCTGATGTGGCGTATCAGGCGGCGACGGATCTGAGGAGCATTCATGCGCTATATCTCGACCCGGGGGCAGGCCCCCGAGCTCACCTTCGGCGAAGCGATGTTGACGGGGCTGGCCCGCGACGGGGGGCTCTATGTCCCCGCCTCGGTGCCGACGATGACCGAGACCGAGATCGCGGCGCTGGCGGGTCTGCCCTATGAAGAGGTCGCCTATCGCGTCATGGCGCCCTTCGTGGGCGACACGTTCAGCGAGGGGGAACTCCGCGGTGCGATCGAGGCCGCCTATGCGGGCTTTGGCCATATCGCGCGCGCGCCGCTGGTGCAGCTCGGGAGCGGGCATTTCCTCTTGGAGCTGTTCCACGGCCCCACGCTCGCCTTCAAGGATTTCGCGATGCAGATCATCGGGCAGCTCTTCCAGCTCGCCCTCGCGAAACAGGATCGCCGCATCACCATCGTCGGCGCGACCTCTGGCGATACCGGCTCGGCCGCGATTGAGGCCTTCCGCGGGCTCGACAATGTCGATGTCTTCATCCTCTTCCCGCATGGCCGCGTGAGCGAGGTGCAGCGCCGCCAGATGACGACCCCCGCCGAGGGCAATGTCCATGCGCTCGCCATGGATGGCACCTTCGACGACTGCCAGAACCGCCTCAAGGACATGTTCAACCATTTCGAGTTCCGCGATGCCGTGGGCCTTGCCGGTGTGAACTCGATCAACTGGGCGCGGGTGCTGGCGCAGGTCGTTTATTATTTCACCGCAGCGGTGAGCCTCGGGGCGCCCGCGCGCAAGATCTCCTTCACCGTGCCCACCGGCAACTTCGGCGACATCTTCGCCGGGTTCATCGCGAAACAGATGGGCCTGCCGATCGACAAGCTGGTGGTGGCCACCAACCAGAACGACATCCTGCACCGCTGCCTGACCTCGGGGCGCTATGAGATGGAGGGGGTGAAACCCTCGATCAGCCCCTCGATGGATATCCAGATCAGCTCGAATTTCGAGCGCGCGCTGTGGTTCGCCTATGGCGGCGATGGCGCGGCGGTGGCGCAGCTCATGGATGAGCTGAAATCCAAGGGTGGTTTCGGTGTCAGTCAGGGCGCGCTGCAGGCCCTGTGCGAGATCTATGCCTCGGGCCGCGTGTCGGAAGAGGAAACCTCGGCCACGATCCGCGACGAGCTGGCGCGTTCGGGCGAGCTTCTGTGCCCGCATTCGGCGGTCGGCGTCTGCGTCGGCATCGACCATCTGGCGCCGCCGGTGCCGATGGTGACGCTGGCCACCGCCCATCCCGCGAAATTCCCCGATGCGGTTCAGGCCGCAACCGGCATCCGCCCCGCGCTGCCCAAGCGCATGGCGGATCTTTTTGACCGCGAGGAGCGGGTGACGCGCGTGCCCAACGAACTCGCCGCCCTCGAGGCCCTGATCGACGAAAGGCGTCGCAAGTGATCGAAACCACCACGCTCCCGAACGGTCTGCGCATCATCACCGAGAACATGCCGGGCTTTGCCTCGGCCACGGTGGGGATCTGGGTGCAGGCCGGCGGGCGGCACGAGGCGGCCGCGGAAAACGGCATCGCCCATTTCCTCGAACATATGGCCTTCAAGGGTACCAAGACCCGCACCGCGCTGCAGATCGCCGAGGAGATCGAGGATGTCGGCGGCTATATCAACGCCTATACCTCGCGCGAGATGACTGCCTATTACGCCCGTGTGCTGGGCGCGGATGTGCGGCTCGCGCTCGATGTGATCTCGGATATCGTACTCAATCCGATCTTCGACCCGCGCGAGATCGAGGTCGAGCGGCATGTGATCTTGCAGGAGATCGGTCAGGCGCTCGATACGCCCGACGATATCATCTTCGACTGGCTGCAGGAGGCGGCCTATCCCGATCAGGCGATGGGCCGCACCATTCTGGGCCCGGCCGAGCGCGTTGCGCAATTCGGGCGCGAGGATCTGGCGGGCTTTGTCGGGCGCCATTACGGCCCCGATCAGATGATCCTCGCCGCGGCGGGCGACGTCGATCACGATGCGCTGGTGAAACAGGCCGAGGCGATCTTCGGGTCGCTGGCGCCGGTCGGCACGCAGCTTTTGCAACCCGCGCGCTGGGCCGGTAACGAGCGGCGCGAGCTGAAGGACCTCGAGCAGGTACATTTCGCGCTCGCCTTCGAGGGCCCGGCCTATCGCGATGCCGATCTCTACACCGCGCAGGTCTATGCGATGGCGATGGGCGGCGGCATGTCTTCGCGCCTCTTTCAGAAGATCCGCGAGGAGCGGGGGCTCTGCTATTCGATCTTCGCCCAGGCCGGGGCCTATGACGATACCGGCATGATCACAATCTATGCCGGCACATCGAGCGCCGAGATCGAGGGGCTGTGCGGGCTGACGGTCGATGAGTTGAAGCGCGCGGCCGAGGACATGACCGAGGCCGAGGTCGCCCGGGCGCGGGCGCAGATGAAGGCCGGGATGCTTATGGGGCTCGAGAGCGCCTCGAGCCGGGCCGAGCGGATGGCGCGCAACCTCGCCGTCTATGGCCGGGTGCCGGGGCTCGAAGAGGTCTCCGAGCGGATCGACGGGGTCACCCGCGAAGGCGTGCGCGCCTATGCAGAGCGTCTGGCGGCAAGCCCCGCGGTGGCGATGGCGCTCTATGGTCCGGCGCAGGCCGCGCCCACATTGGGCGCGCTGCGCGACAGGCTCGTCGCCTGATGCTGACGCGCCGTCGGAAGCCGCGGGTCGAGACGGAGCGGATGCTCCTCCGGCTGCCGATGCATTCCGACTATCGCGACTGGTCCGAGCTGCGCGAGGAAAGTCACGACTTCCTCGTGCCCTGGGAACCGGCCTGGGCCGAGGACCATCTGAGCCGCCGCGCCTTCGCCAACCGCGTCTATTGGGCGGCGCGCGCCGAGGGGGCGGGCACGGCGCTGCCGTTCTTCATGATCCGCAAGCAGGATGCCCGGGTTCTGGGGGCGATCACGCTCGACAATATCCGCCGCGGGCCGGCGCAGGCGGGCACGCTCGGCTATTGGGTGGGGGCGCGCTATGCCCGGCAGGGCTACATGCGCGAGGCGATCCGCGCGGTGGTGGATCATGCCTTCGCCGCGCTCGACCTGAGCCGGATCGAGGCGGCGTGCCTGCCCGAGAATGCGGCCTCGCGCGGGGTGCTCGAAAAGAGCGGGTTCAAATACGAGGGCGTGGCGCAGGCCTATCTGCAGATCAACGGGCGCTGGCGCAATCACGTGCTTTATTCCAATCTGCGCCCCGACCGGCGCGGGCGCACCGACGTCGGTTGACGGGGCAAGGCCGGGGGGTTCCCCCCCGGACCCCCAGGATATTTGAACACAGGTGAAGGGGAAGGCGATGGTCCCGGCAGATCAGGCATTTGCGGAACGTTTGGCGGCGGAGGTTCCCGGGCTCTGGGTCGGGCCGGCCGAGCCCGCCTATCTCGAAGAGCCGCGCGGCCTCTGGCGCGGGCAGGGGATCGTCGCGAAACCCGCCGATACCGCACAGGTGTCGGCCCTGATGCGGGTCTGCCATGCGGCGGGCGTGGGCGTTTTGCCCTATGGCGGGGGCACCGGGCTCGTGGGCGGGCAGGTGGCGAGCGAGGGGGCGGCGCCGGTGATCCTGAGCCTCGAGCGGATGGCACGGATGCGCGCGCGCGATGCGCAATCGATCGTGGTCGAGGCGGGCGCGACGCTGCAGCAGGTGCGCGACTGGGCCGAGGAGGCGGGGCGGCTCTATCCGCTGAGCCTTGCCAGCCAAGGGACGGCGCGGATCGGCGGGTGTCTGGCGACCAATGCGGGCGGCGTCAATGTGCTGCGCTATGGCAATGCGCGCGCGCTCTGTCTCGGGCTCGAGGTGGTGCTCGCGGATGGCACCGTCTGGAACGGGTTGCGGCGCCTGCGCAAGGACAACACGGGCTACGATCTGCGCGATCTTTTCGTGGGCTCCGAGGGCACGCTCGGGGTGATCACCGCCGCGGCGCTGCCGCTGGTGCCGCCGCCCGCGGTGATCGGTACGGCGGTCTTTGCGGTGCCCTCGCCGGCGGCGGCGGTCGAGTTGCTGGGGCTGGCGCAGGGACGGATGGCGGGCTGCGTCTCGGCCTTCGAGCTGATCTCGGGGCAGGGGCTGGCGTTCCTGCGCGAGGTCGGCCCCGAGGTGCATTTCCCCTTCGCCGAGGATCCCGAGTGGTCGGTGCTGATCGAGCTCGGCCTGCCCGCGGGGATGGAGGCCGAGGCGGCCTTTGCCGATCTTTACGAGGCGGCGGGCGATCTCGTGCTCGATGCAGTCGTCGCGCAATCGCAGGCGCAGCGCGCCGCGATCTGGGATCTGCGAGAGAACCTGCCCATTGCCAACCGCCGGATCGGCTCGATCTCGAGCCATGACATTTCGGTGCCGGTCAGCGCGATCCCCGCCTTCATCACCGCCGCGACCGAGGCCATCGCGTCGATCGGCGACTTCCGGATCAACTGCTTCGGCCATGTCGGGGACGGCAATCTGCATTTCAACGTCTTCCCCGCGGCGGGGCGCTCGCGCGACGACTACGGCAATCAGCGCGAGGGCCTCAAACGCACGGTGCATGACATCGTGGTGCGCGAGTTTGCAGGCTCGATGAGCGCCGAGCATGGGATCGGGCGCTACAAGGTCGGCGATCTGGAGCGCTACGAGGATCCGGCGAAGCTCGCGATGATGCGCGCGCTCAAGACCGCACTCGATCCGAAAGGCATTCTCAATCCGGGGGCGGTGCTGCGCGTGCCGGGCTGAGGGCGCCGCGCCCCTCCGGTGAACCGGCGCGCCAAAAGGAAGCGCCCCGCCGGGGGGGCAGGGCGCTTTGCTTTTGGTTCACGTGTTTGCAAGCAGCCGAACCATCAGGCCCGCTCTGGATAGCGCGATTCGCGTTTCGAAAAGGTTACCGCGCGACGGGCCTCAGAGCCCCTCGAATTCGCAAAGCACGCTGACATCCATCCCGAGGCTCTCGAGCAACTTGCGCCCGCCCAGTTCCGGCAGATCGACGATGAAGGAACAGCCGACGATCTGACCGCCCAGCCGCTCGATCAGCTTGATCCCCGCCTCGCAGGTGCCGCCGGTGGCCAGCAGATCGTCGACGATCAGCACCTTTTCCCCCGGCGCGATCGCGTCCTCGTGCATCTCCATGATCGCCTCGCCGTATTCGAGCTTGTAGGCTTGTGAAATCGTCTGGCCGGGCAGTTTGCCCTTCTTGCGGATCGGCACGAAACCTTTCGAGAGCTGATGCGCGATCGCGCCGCCGAGGATGAAGCCGCGCGCTTCGAGGCCGACGATCTTGTCGATCTGTTCGCCCGCCCAGGGGTGCAGCATCTGGTCGATCGCCATGCGGAAGCCACGGGCATCGGCGAAGAGCGTGGTCACGTCGCGGAAAATGATCCCCTCATGCGGGAAGTCGGCGATCGAGCGGATATAGTCTTTGACGGTGCGTTGGGCGTTCATGGGTCAGACTCCGAAATTGGGCTTGGCGACCATAAGCCAGAAAACGGCGACAAGGCCAAGGAAAGCGGGCCAGCCAAGCGCAAACCAGATGCGATAGAGGCGCAATGCGTGCACGGGCAGCGGTTGGCCCGCCGCGAGCGCCGCGGCAGCGAGGTTGCGGATGCGGATCTGCAGCGCGACGACCGGCGCCCAGGCGAGAAAGGCCACAACATAGAGCGCATAGGTGGCGACGAGCCAGGGCTCGGCCAGGGAATAGCCATTGAGCCAGATCAGCCAGAGGCCGCTTGCGGGCTGCGCCAGCCCGGCGGGGGTGGTGAAGATCCAATCCGCCACCACCACGCCCGAGGCGACCGAATGGATGGTTTCCACGCGCCGCGTGCGCATCGCCCAGACCATCTGGAAGGCGGTGCCGATGCCGGTGCCGAAGAGGACGGTGGAGCTGAGGATATGCAGCCATTTCGCGATCAGCGGCCAGTCGACGGAGACCCAATCCATCAGCGTTCCTCCGCCAGCGCCAGATGCACGGCGATCAAGGCGAGGATGCCGAGGTTCTTGAGCATGCCCCCGATCGGGTCGAGCCAGAGAGCGGGGGCGAGCGTGCTCAAGCCGATCGTATAGCCGCCCACGATGGCAAGCTGCGCCAGCGCCGTCGCACGCGGGCGCCAGTTGCGCAAAAGCGCGAGCCCGAGCGCCAGATCGACGAGCCCGCCGCCGCGGCCCAGCACCAGCGCCAGAGGCTCGGGCAGGGCGGGCACCATTTCGAAGATCCGCGCGGCGGGGGTCAGAAACCCGAGCGCGGCAGAGGCAAGCCAAGTGAGGGCGAGGGTCAGCCGGATCAGCGGTTTGAGCAAGTAAAGCCGCGCCTGCCACAGGTCCTGCGTGCCCGCGGGGCGGTCCATCACGAAGCCGCTGACCCCACGCGGGCGGGCCGGAATGCGGGTGAGAAGGGGGGCGGGATCGGCCAGCACGCCGCCCTGAAGCTGCGCGACGGCCGTCGCCGAGATCGGCCCAAGCCGCAGCGCTTCGCCCAGCCGCCCGAGCAGGTGGGCGAGCGGCACAGGCAGGTGGCAGACCGGCACGGGCCGCAGGCCGAACCAGCGCCGGTAAAGCGCGCCGAGCTCCTCTTGCGAGAGGGTCTCGGGCCCGCCGACCTCCCAAGGGCCAAAGCCGGGCGGGGCGCGCAGGCAGTCGAGCACCACCTGCGTCAGATCCCCGGCATGGATCGGGTTGAAGGGCTGATCGCCGGTGCCCACGACAGGGCGCGCGACGGGCATCGCCGCGAGGGCACGCATCAGCGAGGACCCGCCATAGGAGGTATCGGCCAGCACGAGCCCGGGGCGCAGCACGGTCACCTCGGGCAGATCGGCGAGCATCGCCTCGGCGGCGCGACGGTGGCGGGCGAAGGGGGTCTCGGCCGCCTCGATGCCCACCGCGGAAATCTGCACGAAATGTCCGCCATCGCGCGCCGCCGCGACCGCCGCGGGCGCGGCCAGATGCACGGCGCGAAACGCGGCCTCGGACCCGGTCAGCAGCCCGGCGCAATTGACCACATGCACGCCCCCCGCGAGATGCGGCGCCCAGAAGGCGGCTGCATGCGTCGCCGGGTTGGTCAGGTCGGCGGCGAGCACCTTGAACCCCATCGCCGCCAGCCGCGCCGGCGCGCGGGCCGAGGCGATCACCTCGGCGCCCGTGGACCGCAGCCCAAAGGCCAGATGGCGCCCGATGAACCCATCGGCGCCGAGGAGCAGGATTTTCACAGGATGCGGCCCATCACCGGGCGGCAGAGCTCGATCATTTCCGGGTCGCGTTTCGCGGGCGCGGTCATGATCGCGCTGTCGAGCGCATGGCCACACCCGGCCTCGCAATCGACCGCCTCGCCCTTGAGCCGCCCGGGCAGCGCCGCGACCAGCGCGCGCGCGACATCGGCGTTCTTCATCGCGGTCGCGACGACTTGCGCCACGTCGACGGCATCATGATCGGGGTGCCAGCAATCGTAATCCGTGATCATCGCGACGCAGGCATAGCAAAGCTCGGCCTCGCGGGCCAATTTCGCCTCCGGCATCCCGGTCATGCCGATCACATCGGCGCCCCAACTGCGGTAAAGGCGGCTTTCGGCGAGCGTCGAGAATTGCGGCCCCTCCATCGCAACATAGGTGCCGCCCTCGTGCACGGTCACACCGACGGATTTCGCCGCCGCGACGCAGGCGGCCGAGAGCCGCGAACAGACCGGATGGGCGACCGAGACATGGCCGACGAGACCGGGGCCGAAGAAGGATTTCTCGCGGGCGAAGGTGCGGTCGATATATTGATCGACCACCAGAAAATCGCCCGGCGCATAGGCCTCCTTGAGGCTGCCCACCGCGGAGACGGCGATCAGATCGGTGACGCCGAGCATCTTCATCGCCGCGATATTGGCGCGGTAGGGGACGGTGGTGGGTGTGTGGATATGACCGCGGCCATGGCGCGGCAGAAAGGCCATCTCGACGCCGTTCAACCGGCCGCGCAGCACCTCATCCGAGGGCGCGCCCCAAGGCGTCTCGACCGCCTGCCAGCGGGCATTTTCGAGCCCGTCGATATTGTAGACCCCCGAGCCGCCGATCACCCCGATCATCCGTTCCATCACACGCTCCGTCGCTGCTTCGCGGCGAAGCTTAGGCGCGCGAACCGGGGGAGGGAAGGGGGCTCGGCAGTCCGCTCGATCAATCATTCAATGAATCAGTTGAATTATATTTGGCTGGAGGGTAATTATACCATGTGGATGAATGAGGTGTGCCGGTGATCAACGACGTCTTTCATGCGCTCAGCGATGAGACCCGCAGGGCGATGCTGCGCAGCCTGGCGCAGGGCGAGAAAACCGTTGGTGAGCTGGCCGAGCCCTATCCGATGACGCTGGCGGCGGCCTCCAAGCATATCAAGGTGCTCGAAAAGGCCGGGTTGATCCGGCGCGAGATTCGCTGGCGCACCCATATTTGCCACCTTGAAGCCGCTCCGCTGAAGCAGGCCATGGACGAGTTGGCGCAGTATCAACGCTTCTGGACCGAGCGCCTCGACGTCCTCGAACGGCTCTTGGTCGAGGAAGACGCTCAGGCGACGGCCTCGACCGATCTCAAACCCGCCCCCAAACCCGCCCCCAAACCCCGTGCAGGAGAGTGAACATGACCCAGACCCCAGACGACTTCGGCCGCATCGAAGCGGGCTCGACGCTCGTTGTGCAACGCTGGCTGCCCGGCCCGGTGGATCGGATCTGGCGCTATCTGATCGACAGCGACCTGCGGGCGAAATGGCTGGCGGCGGGTGAGATGACGCTTGCCCCCGGGGCAGGGTTCGAGCTCGTCTGGCGCAACGACACGCTGAGCGCCGCAGACGATCCGCGCCCGGCCGGGTTCCCCGAGGAACAGCGCATGGCAAGCCATGTGATCGCCGTCGATCCGATGCGGATGCTGACCTTTGCCTGGGGCACGGGGGATGTCACCTTCGAACTGACGCCGAAGGGCGAGCGCGTCTTGCTGACGTTGACCCATCGCGGGCTGAGCGATCCGGCGGCGCGCAGCATGATCGCGGCGGGCTGGCACATGCATCTGGATATCCTCACCGCGCAGGTGCAGGAGATACCGGCCGGATCCTTCTGGTCGGGCTGGGCGACGCTGCGTTCGGTCTACGAGACCCGGCTCTGACCCCGGGAGAGAGGTCTCGGCGCCCGCTCAGCCCCCTGGTGGGCGATCGAGCTCGAAGAGGTCGCTGACCGCCGCGTAATCCTTGTAGCCGAGCCGCACAAGGCGCTCGGGCGGCAGGAAGCGGCCCTCCTTCAGGCAATCCTCACGAATATGGATGCCGGTCACCTCGCCATGGACGAGAAAATTCGCAGCCCCCAGCAGCGGCATCACCTGCACGAGGCGGCATTCGAGGGTCGCATAGCTCTCGGCCACGCGGGGGCAGTCGATCGTCTCGCACTCCGCCTTGGCCACGCCCGCGGCCTCGAACTCGTCGACGCCCGCGGCGAAGCTGGCGCAGCTCGCGTTCATCGCGTCGATCAGCTTCCGCGGCACGAGCGAGATCGAGAACACCCCGCTCTCGCGGATCTGCGCGACCGAATCCTTGGTGCCGTCGCGGTCGGGTTTGGCCGAGGTCGAGGCGAAGACCACCTGCGGCGGCACATAAGCCACCGCGTTGAAAAACGAATAGGGCGCGAGATTGTCGCCCATCGCCCCGCGCGTTCCGACCCAGGCGATGGGCCGCGGCGCGACGATGGCATTGAACGGGTTATGCGGCAGGCCATGGCCCTCGGCCGGGCGGTAGAACATCGGGCAATCCTTTGATTTGAACCTGACATTATCGCGTGTTAGGCGCGATTGGCGAGGGATTCGGGAAAGGCGCGCATGTATCAGCTCGAGGAAGAGACCGAAGCCGACTGGTGGGAGGTCGAGGCGCTCTATGACCTCTGTTTCGCGCCGGGGCGCACGGCGCTCTCGTCCTATCGGCTGCGCGACGGGGTCGAAAAGGTTCACGCCCTGTGCCTCACGCTGCGCGAGGACGGGGTGCTCGCCGCCGTCATCCGTTACTGGCCGGTCAGGGTCGGGGGGCGGCGGGTGTTGCTGCTTGGTCCCGTCGCGGTCCACCCGACGCGGCAGGGCGAGGGCTTGGGCGGGATCCTGATGCATGAGAGCCTGAACGAAGCACGGCGCCTCGGTTGGGAGCGGGTGCTGCTGGTGGGTGACGCGCCCTATTACCGTCGCTTTGGCTTCGAGAAGATCGAGGGCGTGATCATGCCTCCGCCCACGAACCCCGAGCGCGTCCTCTCGCTCGAATTGCAGCCTGGCGCCTGGGACGGCGTGCGCGGCCCGGTGGAAAAAGCCGACAGCTGATCTGGCGCGGGCCCATCGCATGCCCCATATTCGGGCTGTCCCTGTGCCGCGGAGGCCCCGATGGAACCCGAAATCCTGCTGCCGGTGAGCGATCCGGTTCTGATCGCCGAACTCGACGCGCTGGCCAAGCGCCACCGCGCGGCGGGCGGTATCGGCATGAGCGTGCTGACCTATGTCGGCGGCTCGGCCGAGACCCTGCTGGAGAAACTGCCGCAGCCGGTGCGCGACGGGCTCGAAGGCGCGACCGAGCGCGCGTTGCACACCGCCTTCGATGCGGCCGCGCGCTCGCGGGGGGCGGTGTCGGACCGGGCCGACTGGGTCAATACGGCGATTGCGACGGCGATGGGCGTGGCCGGCGGGGCGGGCGGATTGCCCGGGGCGCTGGCGGAACTCCCCTTCACCGTCACCATGCTCTTGCGCGCGATTCAGGGGATCGCGGCCGAGCATGGCTTCGATCCGGCCTCCGAAGAGGTGCGTATGGAATGCCTGCGGGTCTTTGCCAGTGCCGGGCCGCTGACCCGCGACGACGGCGCCGATATGGCCTTTGTGGGCGCGCGGATGACGATCACCGGATCGACCGTGAACAGCCTGATTGCCCGGGTCGCGCCGCGGCTCTCGGCGGTGCTCGGCCAGAAACTTGCCGCGCAGGCGGCGCCGGTGCTGGGGGCGGTCGCAGGCGCAGCGGTGAACTATTCCTTCACGAGTTACTATCAGGAAATCGCGCGGGTCCATTTCGGGCTCAAGCGCCTCGCCCGCGACAATGACGCGGATGAGGGGCTCTTGCGCGAGGAACTGGTCGCGCGGATCGGCAAGCGCTAGCGTCAGCCCTTCGCATCCTCGAGGATCATCCGCGCCGCCTTCTCGCCGATCATCATGCTCGGCGCATTGGTATTGCCGCTGGTGATCGTGGGCATCACCGAGGCGTCCGCAATCCGCAGCCCCGGCAGCGCCCGGAGCCGGCAGCGCGGATCGACCACCGCGCCCGGGTCGATCCCCATCCGCGCCGTGCCGACGGGATGGAAGATCGTCGTGCCGATCTCGCCCGCCGCGCGCACCAGATCCTCTTCGGTCCGATAGTCGGGGCCGGGCTTGTATTCGCTGGGGTTGAACCGCGCGAAGGCGGGCCGGGAGGCAATCGCCCGGGTCATCCGGATCGACTGCGCCGCGACGCGCCGGTCGCCCTCGGTCGAGAGGTAGTTTGGCGCGATCCTCGGGGCGGCGCGGAAATCCGCGCTCGTGACATGCACCGATCCGCGGCTCTCGGGGCGCAGGTTGCATACGCTCGCCGTCATCGCCGGGAAGGGGTGAACCGCATCGCCGAACTTGTCGAGGCTCACGGGTTGCAGATGCCATTCCAGATCGGCGGTTTCCTTTTCCGGGAAGGAGCGCGCGAAAATCCCCGCCTGAGAGGGCGCCATCGCCATCGGGCCGGAGCGGTTGATCAGATATTCGAGCCCGATGCGCGCCTTGCCGATCATCGAATTCGCCATCGTGTTCAAGGTCTTGACGCCAGAGACCTTGAAGATCAGCCGCAATTGCAGATGGTCTTGCAGGTTCTCGCCCACGCTCGGAACATCGGCGGCGACGGGGATGCCGAGGCTTTGCAGATGATCCGCCCGCCCGATGCCCGAGCGTTCGAGGATCGCGGGCGAGCCGATCGCGCCGGCAGAGAGGATCACCTCGCGGGCGCGGATCTCGAAGGGGGCGTTGTCGCGCAGATAGCGCAGGCCGACGATGCGGCCGTCCTCGATCATCAGCCGCTCGACCTGCGCTTCGGTGATCACCTGCAGGTTCTTGCGCCCCGCCGCCGGATGCAGGAAGGCGCGCGCCGCCGACCAGCGCCAGCCGCGCCGCTGGGTGACGTGGAAATACCCGCCGCCCGCATTGTCGCCGCGGTTGAAATCGGGGGTGCGGGGGATGCCCTCTTCGGCCGCGGCATCGAGGAAGGCGTCGAGCACGTCCCAGCGCACCCGCGCCTCTTCCACCCGCAGCGGCCCGCCCGCGCCATGCAGATCATCCGCGCCGCGATAGAAATCCTCCTGGTCGCGGAAGAGCGGCAGAAGATCGTCCCAGCTCCAACCGGTGCAGCCCGATTGCGCCCACAGATCGTAATCGCGCGCCTGACCGCGCATGTAGATCATCCCGTTGATCGCCGAACAGCCGCCCAGAATCCGCCCCCGCGGATAGAGCAGCGACCGCCCGTTCAGCCCCGGATCTGGCGCTGTCGAATAGCCCCAGTCGGTGCGCGGATTGCCGATGCAATAGAGATAGCCCACCGGGATATGCACCCAATGGTAATTGTCGCGCCCGCCCGCCTCGAGCAGGATCACGCGGTTTTTCGGATCGGCCGAGAGCCGGTTGGCCAGAACCGTGCCCGCGCTGCCCGCGCCGACGATCACATAATCGCAGGTTTGCATCTGTCCTCCCTGATCCTCCAGGCCGATGCTTTGCCTTTTCCAAGGGATAGCGTGCGGGGTGTGGCTCTGGGTAGGGGCAATTCTGCAAAGCGGCCTTTGCGCCGGATCGCGAATGCAGGTGCAGCATGAGCCCCCATCGGCCCGAGCGCGCCGTCCCCCCGACGGCTCGGGGTTGCGCCGGGGCCGCGTCATGGTTTTATGGCGCGAGTTTTCCGAAAGCCCGACGCCCGTGATCCTCTATCGCCTGATCCTCTCGCTTGCGCTGCCCGTCGTGATCGCCGGGCTCGTCTGGCGCGTGATCCGGGGCCGCGAGCGCCCCACCGATCTGGCCGAGCGGCTGGGCGGCGGGGCGGTGGGCTCGCCGGGGGCGCTCTGGCTTCATGCCGCCTCGAATGGCGAGCTGGCCTCGGCGCGCGGGCTGATCGCGGCGCTTCTGGCGCGCGCGCCGGGCCTACGGATCCTCGTGACCACGAATACCACCACCGCGCGCACCCTCGCCCGAAGCTGGGACGATCCGCGCATTACCGCCCGCCTCGCGCCGCTCGATGCGCGTTGGGCGCTGGCGCGGTTTTTTGCGCAGGCCCGGCCCGCTGCGCTGATCGTCGTGGAAAACGAGCTCTGGCCGAACCGGCTGAGCATGGCGGCGGCGCGCGGCATTCCGGTCTTTGCGGTCGGTGCGCGGATCTCGGCGCGCTCGGCGCAGCGCTGGGCGCGGATCGGGCTCGGGGCGCGGATGATGGCGACGCTCTCGGGCCTTTCGGCGCAGGATGCGGGCTCGGAGGCGGCCTTTCAGGCGATGGGGCTCGCGCCCGACCGGCTCTGGTCGCGCGCCAATCTCAAGACCGAGGCCGGCGCCGGCGCGGTGACCGAGCGCCTCGACTGGCCGCGCGCCGAGACCGTTCTGGCCGCCTCGACCCATGAGGGCGAGGAGGCGCTGGTGCTGGCCGCCTTCGCCGCGGCGCGGGCTCTGCGTCCCGGGCTGCGCCTGATCCTCGCGCCGCGCCATCCGCGCCGCGCGCCCGAGGTGGCCGCCGCGATCCGCGCCGCGGGTCTCGATTTCGCGCAGCGCTCGCAGGGCGGGGCGCCCGACAAGCCGGTCTATCTGGCCGATACGATGGGCGAGATGGGCAATTGGTATGCCGCTGCCGGGATCTGCTTCATCGGCGGCACTTTCGCGCCCCGCGGCGGGCACACGCCCTTCGAGCCCGCCGCTGAGGGCTGCGCGTTGCTCCATGGGCTCGACATTGCCAATCACGCCGAGGCTTTCGCGGCGCTCGACGCGGCCGGGGGCGCCCTGACGGTGACGCCCGAGACCTTGGGCGCGACCCTTGCCGGGCTCGATGCGGCGGGTCAGGCGCGGATGGCGCAGGCGGCTCAGGCGGCCCTCGGGGCGCTCGGCGGGGCGGGGGCGGCGGCGCAGCTTGCCGAAAAGATCCTTGAAAAATTGGACCTGCCGCGCGAATTGTCATGAAGCTGACACCCAGGGCCGCTAGGTCGCGGGGTCACCTGACGTTGGGGCATTGCGGCCCTCCGAGTTGAAAGCTGGCCGATGTCGCGGCGCGAGACCCCGTTCGAAACGAGTGCGGAAGAAACCGACGCCCCCGGGCAGGTCGCGGCCCTCTGTGCGCGCCACAAGGCGGGGCGGGTCGAGGTTCTGATGATCACCTCGCGCACGACGCGGCGCTGGATCCTGCCCAAGGGCTGGGTGATGGCGGGAAAATCGGCGGCCGAGGCCGCGCTGATCGAGGCCTGGGAAGAGGCGGGGGTGATCGGTTCGGTTGGCGATCGGGCGATCGGCGTCTATGAGTATCCCAAGCTGCTCGGCACCGGAAAGGCGCTGCTGTGCCGGGTCGAGATTTATCCGGTCCGGGTCGAGAAACTGGCGCAGCACTATCCCGAGAAGGCCGAGCGGCGGCGCAAATGGATGCCCGCGAAGAAGGCCGCGAAACTCGTGGCCGAGCCCGATCTGGCGAAGATCCTGCGCGGCCTCGTGCTCTGATCCGGTCCCGCAGGAGGCTTGCATTCGCGCGCCATTCGCCTATCTGATGGATCATCTTCCGCCCCGGGATGCCCGTTTCACGATGATCCGCTACACGCTCAAATGCGAGGCCGACCATGTCTTCGACAGCTGGTTTCAGTCTGCCGAGGCTTTCGAACGGCTGCAGGGCGCGGGGCAGGTGAGCTGCGCGATCTGCGGCTCGGCCCGGGTCGACAAGACGCTGATGGCGCCCTCGGTCGTGGCCCCGCGCGGCGAAGCTGCGGCGCCCGAGACGGGCCGCGTGCTGGCCACTCCGCACAGCGAGATCGAGGCGGCGGTGGCCAAGCTGCGTGCCCATGTCGAGGCCAATTCCGCCTATGTCGGCGACGATTTCGCGACCCAGGCGCGGGCGATGCACGAAGGCGAGCTGCCCGAGCGCGCGATCCATGGCGAGGCGCGCCCCGAGGAGGCCCGCGCCCTCATCGACGACGGCGTTCCGGTGCTGCCGCTGCCCTTCCTGACGCCGCGGAAAACAAACTGAATATCAAGGATTTCGCTTGCCCTCGCGCGGTCAGGCGCCATTCTGTCGCCGGATGCGCAAGGAGGACAGGATGACCATTCTCATCACCGGGGCGAGCCGCGGCATCGGCGCCGCCCTTCTGAGCGGATATCGCCGTGAGGGCCGCGCAGCCTTCGGCACGGCGCGCCGGCCCGCGGGCGATCTGCTGCCGCTCGATGTGACCTCGGCCGAGAGCGCGCAGGCGCTTGCGCGGCGGCTCAACGGTCTGCCGATCGACCTGCTCGTGTGCAATGCCGGGATCTATCCCGACAAGGGCCAGAGCCTTGAGGCGGGTTATGCGCCGACGCTCTGGGCGCAGGGCTTTGCCACCAATGTGACGGGTGTGTTCCTCAGCATTCAGGCGCTGCTGCCGAACCTGCGCGCGGCGAAGGGCAAGATCGCGATTATCTCTTCGGCGATGGGCTCGGACGCGCGCGCGCCGGGCGGCAGCTACATCTACCGGGCCTCGAAGGCGGCGGTGCTGAACCTCGGGCGCAACCTCGCCACCGATCTCGCCCCCGAGGGGATCGCGGTCGGCATCTACCACCCGGGCTGGGTGCAGACCGAGATGGGCGGGCCTGCGGCCGAGATCACCACGGCGCAATCGGTGGCGGGGCTCAGCGCGCGGTTCGCGGCACTTTCGGTGGAAACGACGGGGTGTTTCGAGAGCTACGACGGCACGGCGATCCCGTTCTGATCCGGTCGTGACCGGCCGGGCAGGGGCGCTGCCCCCGTCCCTGCGGGACACCCCCGGGATATTTCCATCAGGTCGAAAGCACCGACTTTGCCCTTCAACCTGACGGAAATATCCCGGGGGTGAGGCCGAAGGCCGAGGGGGCTGGCCCCCTGCGACATCCACCAGCCGCGCCCCGCTCAGAGATCGTGCCAGAGGCCGAGCGCGCCGAGGCGGGGGGATTTCTTGTTGGTGTGGCGGTCCATCCGGCCGAGCACATCGCGCAGGAACTCGACCGCCTCGACCAGATGCGGCCCCTTGTTGAGCATCACGCATTCCGCGCGCTGGCCCATCGCTGCATCGGTCATCTCGGCGCGGCTGGCCTGGCCTTCCTTGACCATATTCTCCAGCACCTGAGTGGCCCAGACGACCGGCACCTCGGCCGCCTCGCACAGCCACAGGATCTCTTCCTGGATCTCGGAGAGCCGCTCGAAGCCGATTTCGACCGCGAGATCGCCGCGCGCGATCATCACGCCGACCGGCATCCGCCCGCCCGACTCGACGATCAGCTCGGGCAGGTTGCGCAGCGCGAGCGGCGTCTCGATCTTAAGCATGAGCGCAGGCGCCGCGCGGCCTTGATCGGGGTCCGCCTCGCCGCGCGCCTCGATCGCGGCGAAGAGGGCTGCGAGATCGGCGCGGGTCTGCACGAAGGAATAGCCGAGGATATCGGCATGGCGCAGCACGAAATCGAGAGCTTCATGGTCATCCTCGGTCAGCGCCGGCACCCGCAGATCGACGCCGGGCAGGTTCACACCCTTCTCGGTCTTAATCTTCGCGCCCTTCGCCGGCGTGCTCGTCACCTCGGCCAGAACCCGCCCGGGCGCCACGTCGACGATCTCGGCGCGCAACTTGCCGTCATTGATCCAGAGCGCGCCGCCCGGCACCATCGCCGCCATCAGGGCGGGGTGGCTGAGCGTGATCTGCGGCAGGTCCGAGGCGCCGAGCCGCTCGACCACCTCGAAGCGGTCGCCCTCGTGCAGGCGGCCGGTCTCGCCCTTCTCGCCCGAGACCGCCTCGACGCGCAGCTTGGGCCCGGCGATGTCCATCTGGATCGGCAGGCGGCGGCCGGTCTCGGTGGCGATCCGGCGCGCGTGGCCGATCATCGCGGCCCAGGCATCGGGGCCGTCATGGGCGCAGTTGATGCGCAGGCAATCCGCCCCGGCGGCGGCGAGGCGGGCGATCAGTTCGGGGCTGTCTGCGGCCTCCGAGGGCAGGGTGACCATGATCCGCGTGGCCGGCCCTGCGCGCCGCGCCCCAAAGAGCGCATCGCGCCGCGCCGCGAGCCGGGCGGGTCCCGCGGCGAAGACCTCGACGGGGGGGTAGTCCGCCTGCCCCTCGCCGCCGATCAGCGCGAGCGCGGCCAGAACCGCGTCGAGCGAGGCGCGCACATGCGCCTCGGCGCGGCCGAGCGACGAGAGGCCGAGCGCCGCAAGCGGCGCCTGAAACGGCACCATGTCGCCCCGGCGCAGGGCAAGGTAATCGGCCAGATTGCGCGCCGAGGCCTGAAACTCGGGGCGCAGGATCAGCCCGTCCCAATGTTCGAGCGTGGCCTCCGCGCGCCGTGCCATCTCGGCGCGCAGCGCGGCGAGCGCACGATGGAGCCCCTGTGCCTGTGCCCGGCGTTCCTGGCCTTCAACCTGAGCGCGTTGCATCGCATCCTCCTCTCGTCACCCCTGCGCTTCGCTAGCGCCGGAGTGCGACAGTTCGATGACGGGGGAATAACAGTTTCTTGGGCTCGGCGCGCGCGCGGCGGTGTCGCACTCTCTTGCTATCGCGCGCCCCTTGCGCTAGGCGGGGCGCGACTGGCCCGGGGGCTTGCCCGGGCGCTGCTGGAGGGGATCATGCCGCTTCTCGTCATGAAATTCGGGGGCACCTCGGTGGCCGATCTGGGGCGCATCGCCAATGCCGCCGCCAAGGTCAAGCGCGAGGTCGAGCGTGGCTATGACGTCATCGTCATCGTCTCGGCGATGTCGGGCAAGACCAACGAGCTGGTGGGCTGGGTCGAGCAGACCTCGCCGCTTTACGATGCGCGCGAATATGATGCGGTGGTGGCGAGCGGCGAGAATGTGACCGCGGGCCTCATGGCGCTGCGCCTGCAGGAGATGGGCGTGCCCGCGCGCAGCTGGCAGGGCTGGCAGGTGCCGATCAACACCACCTCGGCGCATGGCTCGGCGCGGTTCAAGTCGATCCCGCGCGAGAACATCGACACAAAATTTGCCGAAGGGATGCGCGTGGCCGTGGTCGCGGGCTTTCAGGGGATTTCGCCCGAGGGGCGGATCACCACGCTCGGGCGTGGCGGCTCGGACACGACGGCGGTGGCCTTCGCTGCGGCCTTCGAGGCCGAGCGCTGCGACATCTACACCGATGTCGATGGCGTCTACACGACCGATCCGCGGATCAGCTCGAAGGCGCGCAAGCTCGACAAGATCGCCTTCGAGGAGATGCTCGAACTCGCCTCGCTCGGCGCGAAGGTTTTGCAAACCCGCTCGGTCGAGCTGGCGATGCGTTACAATGTGCGCCTGCGGGTGCTCTCCTCGTTTGAGGAAACCGACGAAACTTCTGGAACGCTGGTCTGCGGCGAGGAGGAAATCATGGAATCGAAAGTCGTCTCGGGTGTTGCCTATTCGCGTGACGAAGCGAAGATCACCCTCTTCACCATCGAGGACCGCCCCGGCGTCGCGCAGGCGATCTTCGGGCCGCTCTCGGATGCCGGCGTCAACGTCGACATGATCGTGCAGAACATTTCCGAGAAGGATTACGACGAGAAGCACCCCGGTGCGGTCACCGACATGACCTTCTCCTGCCCGATCAATCAGGTGGCGCGCGCGCAAAAGGCGCTCGAGGAGGCGAAAGCCGAGGGCAAGATCCGCTATGACGAGCTGATCATCGACACCGACGTGGCCAAGGTTTCGGTCGTCGGCATCGGGATGCGTTCGCACGCTGGCGTCGCGGCGCGCATGTTTGAATCGCTTGCTGCGGAAAACATCAATATCAAGGTGATCGCCACCTCCGAAATCAAGATTTCGGTTCTGATCGACCGCAAGTATATGGAACTGGCCGTGCAGGCCCTCCATGATGCGTTCGAACTGGAAAAAACGGCCTGAGAGCGTTCGGGCCCTAGGGGAGGCGGGGCACACCGGGATCATGGCACAGAGAAGCGAAAGCGACAGCCGCAGTCTTCTGCGACGCCTGCGCGACACGCTGGCCACTTCGGGGGGCAGTCAGGACCGGCTTGACCGGATTACCCATCTGATCGCCGATTCGATGCGCACCGAGGTGTGCTCGATCTATCTGTTCCGCGATCCCGAGACGCTCGAACTCTGCGCGACGGAGGGCCTCAACCCCGAAGCGGTCCACCAGACCCGGATGCGGCTGGGCGAGGGCCTCGTCGGCCGCGTCGCGCGCACCGGCGTGCCGGTCAACACGGGCGACGCGCCCTCCGTGCCCGGCTTCCGCTACATGCCCGAGACCGGCGAGGAAATTTACTCGAGCTTCCTCGGCGTGCCGATCCAGCGCGTGGGCGAGAAGCTCGGCGTGCTCGTCGTGCAGTCCAAGCAAGCCCGCGAATATTCCGAGGACGAGGTTTACGGCCTCGAGGTCGTGGCGATGGTTCTCGCCGAGATGACCGAGCTTGGCGCCTTCACCGCCGAGGGCAACGGCATCGGCTCGACCCATCGTTTCCCGGTCATGTTCCGCGGCGCAACGGGGCAGGAGGGCGCGGCCGAGGGGCGCGTCTGGCTGCACGAGCCGCGGGTGGTGGTGACGAACCCCGTCGCCGACGATCCGGAGGCCGAGACCGAGCGGCTGCGCGTCGCCGTCGAGGGGCTGCAGGCCGAGATCGACGGGATGCTCGCGGGAACCGGGGCGATGGACAAGGAGCACCGTCAGGTGCTCGAGACCTACAAGATGCTTGCCCATTCGCGCGGCTGGCTGCGGCGGATGACCGAGGATATCGGGCTCGGTCTCTCGGCCGAAGCCGCGGTCGAGAAAGAACAATCGACGGCGCGCGCGCGGCTGGCGCAATCGCCCGATCCCTACATGCGCGAGCGGCTGAACGATCTCGACGACCTGTCGAACCGGCTCTTGCGGCAGTTGACGGGGCAGGGGCGCGATACCGGGGCGGCATTGCCGGAAAACCCGGTGCTTATCGCGCGCAATATCGGGCCCGGAGAACTTCTGGAGTACGGCCGGGCGCTCAAGGGCGTGGTGCTCGAGGAGGGCTCGGTCGGCAGCCATGCCGCGATCGTCGCCCGCGCGCTCTCGATCCCGCTGGTGATCCACGCCGAGCGGATCGTCGCCGAGTCGCTCAACGGCGATCCGATCCTCGTCGATGGCGATCAGGGGGTCGTGCATCTACGCCCCGAGGAGAGCGTCGCCGCCGCCTTTCGCGACAAGATCGCGATGCAGGCCGAGGCGCAGAAACGCTATTCCGATCTGCGCTGCCTGCCGGCGACCGACCGCTCGGGCACGACGGTCAGTCTGATGATGAATGCCGGGCTGATGGCGGATCTGCCGTCGCTGAGCAATTCCGGCGCCGATGGCGTGGGCCTCTTCCGAACCGAGCTGCAATTCCTGACCCGCACCCGGGTGCCGCGCCGCGACGAGCTTGCCGCGCTCTACAAGCGTGTGCTGACCGCGGCGCAGGGCAAGCGCGTGCAGTTCCGCACGCTCGACATCGGCTCGGACAAGGTGCTGCCCTATATGAAGCCGCAGGACGAGCCGAACCCGGCGATGGGCTGGCGCGCGATCCGGGTCGGCCTCGACAAGCCCGGCGTGCTGCGGATGCAGCTCCAGGCGCTGATCCGGGCGGCCGAGGGCGGGCCCTTGTCGATCATGTTCCCCTTCATCGCCGCTCCCGAGGAGTTCCATGCCGCCCATGCCGCGCTTCTTCACGAGCGCGACCGCGAGGCGGCGCTCGGCCGGCCGGTGCCCTCCGAGCTGCGGGTGGGCGCGATGCTCGAGACCCCCTCGCTTGCCTTCGCGCCCGAGAGCTTCTTCAAGGCCTGCGATTTCATCTCGATCGGCGGCAACGACCTCAAGCAGTTCTTCTTCGCCGCCGACCGCGAGAACGAGCGGGTGCGGCGGCGCTACGACACGCTCGACACCGCCTTCCTGAGCTTCCTCGAAACGATCATCGCACGCTGCGAGGCGGGCAATACCCAGCTCAGCTTCTGCGGCGAGGATGCCGGGCGCCCGGTCGAGGCGCTGACCTTCGCGGCGCTCGGGATCCGCACGCTCTCGATGCGTCCGGCCTCGATCGGCCCGGTCAAGCATCTGATCCGCCGCGCCGATCTGGCCGAGCTGCGCAGCGTCATCGAACACGCCCGCGCCGGGGGCGCCGCGAGCCTGCGCCCCGCGGTCACCCATTATCTCGCCTCGCTCTGAGGCCGGCAGATGCGCAAGCAAAGGGGCCCCGAAGGGCCCCTTTTTCATTTCGGCGGTGCCGAGGGCTCAGCCCGCCGCGATCCGTTTTTCTGTCGCCTCGCGCCAGGCTTTGTCCGAGGGCGCGATCAGCGTGTAGAACATCGGCACCACGAAGAGGGTGAACATCGTCCCGATCAGGAGGCCCGAGAACATCACGATCCCCATCGCCTCGCGCGCCGCGGCCCCCGCGCCCTCGGCCAGGACTAGGGGCACGACGGCGAGCGCCATCGCGGCGGTGGTCATCAGGATCGGGCGCAGACGGGTCTTGGCGGCGGCCACGATCGCCTCGCGCCGCGACATGCCGTGCTCCTCGCGCTGCTGATTGGCGAATTCCACCATCAGGATGCCGTGCTTGGTGATCAGACCGATCAGCGTGATCAGACCGACCTGAGAATAGATGTTGAGCGTGCCGAGCCCGAGGTTGAGCGGCAGCACCGCGCCGAAGATCGTCAGCGGCACCGACATCAGGATGATGAACGGGTCGCGGAAGCTCTCGAATTGCGCGGCGAGCACCAGATAGATCACCAGAATGGCGGCGCCGAAGGCCAGAAGGATCGTGTTGCCCTGGGTGACCTCGAGGCGCGACTGCCCCGAATAATCGAGGAAGAAGCCCTCGGGCATCGACGCGTTGGCGATCGACACGAGTTCCGCGAGCCCGTCGCCGGTCGAGACCCCGGGCAGCGGCAGCGCGGTGAGCGAGGCCGAGTTGAGCTGGTTGAACTGCTCGATCTTGGCGGCGGCGACGCCGGTGGTGATGGTGACGACCGAGGACAGAGGCACCATCTCGCCGGTCGAGGCGCGGACGAAATAGCGGCCCAGATCCTCGGGGTTGGCGCGGAAGCTCTGCGGCACCTGGGTGATGATGTCGTAGCTGTTCGAATCCCGGTCGAACTGCGCGACCGAGGCGCCGCCGACCAGCAGGCCGAGCGTCGTGCCGATATCCGCGACCGAGACGTTGAGCGTCGCCGCCCGGTCGCGGTCGATGGTCACCCGGACCTCGGGCGCGTCGAAGTTCAGGCTGTTCTGTACCACGATGAACTTGCCCGAGCGCTGCGCCTTGAGGCGGATATCCTCGGCCACTTCGGCGACCCGTTCGGGGGCGTGGATCGACTGCAGCACCATCGAGATCGGCAGCCCGCCGCCGGTGCCCGGCAGGGTGGGGGGCGCGAAGGCGAAGCCCCTTAGCCCGGTCGAGGCATCGAGTGCGGCCTGGATCTCGGTCTGGATCTCGGCCTGAGACCGGTCACGGTCGGCCCAGTCCTTGAGCGCCCAGATATAGATCCCCTGCGTATCGTCGCCGCCGAAGCCCGCGATCGAGAAATCGGTGCGCACCTCGGGGATGTCGGCGGTCGCCGCACCGATCAGGTCGATATATTTCGAGGTGTAATCCGAGGTCGCGTAACGCGGCCCGTTCAGGATCGCGAAGAGCGCGCCCTGATCTTCGTCGGGGGCAAGCTCGCTCGAGGTATTGACGAACATGAAGCCCATGACGCCGATCAGCACGACGACCACGAGGCCGGTCACCGGACGATAGTCGAGCGAGCCCGAGACGCGCCGCTCATACCAGCCCGAGAAGCGATCGAAGGTACGGTCGACGAAGGCCTGAAAGCCCGAGGCATGCCCCTCCTTGAGGATCCGCCCCGACATCATCGGCGTGATGGTAAGGGCGATGACGCCCGACAGGATCACGGCACCTGCAAGGGTGAAGGCAAACTCCTTGAAGAGCGCCCCGGTGATGCCGCCGGTGAAGCCCAGCGGCGAGAGCACCGCGGCGAGGGTGATCGTCATCGCGATGACGGGACCGGTGATCTCCTTCATCCCCTGCACGGCGGCCGGGATCGGTTTCATCCCGTCTTCCATGTGGCGGTGGATGTTCTCCACCACGACGATCGCGTCATCGACCACGAGGCCAATGGCGAGCACCATGGCGAGAAGGGTGAGCAGGTTGATCGAATAGCCGAGCGCCAGAAGCACCGCCATCACCCCGATCAGCGAGAGCGGGATGGTCACGATCGGCATCAGCACCGAGCGGATCGAACCAAGGAACAAGAGGATCACCACGACCACGATCGCGACCGCCTCGGCGATGGTCTTGAACACCTCGTCGATCGAGGCCGAGATCGTTTCGGTCGAGTCGTAGACCAGTTCGATCTTCATCCCCTCGGGCAGGGTGTTGTTGATCGCGGGCAGGTCGTCGACCACCGCCTGGGCTGTGTCGAGCGGGTTCGCGGCCGGTGTCGGATAGACCGCGATGAACGTGCCCTGGCGGCCGTCGAAGGTCACGATCTCGCCCGCGCCGTCATTGGCGAGCTCGACCTCGGCCACATCGCGCAGCCGCACCACCGCATCGCCCTCGGCGCGGATCGGCAGGGCGCCGAAGGCCTCGGGCGTCTGCAGCGTCGATTTCAGCGTGATCGCCTGCGCGACATATTCGTTTTCGGTCTTGCCTGGCGCCGAGAGGAAGTTCGAGGCCTGGATCGCCGCGAGCACCTCGGCCGCGGTCACCCCGCGCGCCGCGAGTCGGTTCGGGTCGATCCAGATCCGCATCGCGTAATTCGAGGCGCCGATGACCTGAATTTCGGCCACACCGGGAATGGTCGACATCCGCGGCCGGATTACCCGCTCGAGATATTCGGTGAGCTGTTCGGGCGTCATGTTCGGGTTGATCGCCGCGAGATACATCAGCGCGAAGGTCATCCCCGTGCCCTTGACGATCACCGGGTCGTCCGATTCCGAGGGCAACGACGAGCGCACCTGCTGCACCTTCGCCAGCACTTCGGTCAGCGCGACATCCGGGTCGGCGCCGAGTTTCATGTTGACCGAGACCACCGAGGCCGAGGGGCTCGAGGAGGAGGTGACATAGTCGATATTCTCGGTCGTCGCGACCGCGGCCGCGATCGGCGCGGTGATGAAGCCCTGGATCAGCTCGGGCGCGGCGCCGGCATAGGTCGTGGTGATGGTGACGACGGTCTCGTCAACCTCGGGGTATTCCCGGATCGGCAGGCTGAAGAATGCCTGAATCCCGAGGAGCAGCATGAAGGCGCCGAGCACGGTCGAGAGTACCGGGCGGCGGATGAAGGTTTCGGTGAAATGCATCGGCCGGCCCCTCAGTTGCTCGCCGCCGGAGCGGCGTCAGGGGCGTTGGCAGCCGCGGCCGCGTCGGTCGAGATGGTGACGACGGCGCCGGAGGTCAGGCGGTTCTGACCGGCGTTCACGACGACATCGCCCGCTTTGAGCCCCTCGGTGATCTCGACGAGCGTGCCGGTGCGGCGCCCGAGCGTGACGAAGACCTGCCGCGCGATCTTCTGCGCCTCGCCGCCCTCGGGGGTTTCATCGCGCACCGCGAAGACGGAATCGCCATAGAGGGTCGAGCTGACCACGGTCTGCGGCAGGGCGATCACGCCCTCCTCGGCCGGAAGATCGACGCGCACGCGCAGGAACTGGCCGGGGGTTAGCCCCTCTTCGCCATTGGGCACCTCGGCGCGCACCGTCACCAGTCGGGAATTGGCGTCGATCTTGGGCTCGATCGCGGTCACGGTGCCGCTCTGCGACAGATCGCCCACCTCGGAGGTCACGGTCACCGGCAAGCCGAGGCTGATGAGGCCCGCCTGCTGTTCGGAGAGGGTGAAGTCGACGCGCATGTGGCTGCGGTCCTGCAGCGTGGCATAGGTTTCGCCCGCGGTCACATATTGGCCGATCTCGATCTGCGGGATGCCGATCTCGCCGCCGAAGGGGGCGGTGAGTTGCTTGGTTTCGAGCGCGGCCTTGAGTTTGGCGACATTCGAGCGCGCCTCGACCGCGGCCGCTTCGGCCTGATCGAGGGTCGTCGTCGCCGAGACGCCGCGGTCGCGCAGCTCGCGTGCGCGCGTGAGAGAGGTTTCCGCCAGATCGAGCGCGGCCTCGGCCGAGGCCAGATCGGCCCGTTCCTGACGGTCGTCGATCTGCACCAGAAGCTGCCCGGCCTCGATCCGGTCGCCGGCGGTGAACTTGATCTCGCGCACGATGCCCGAGGCCTCGGTCGCGAGATCGACGCCCTGCGCGGCGCTCGCGGTGCCGATCGCCTCGATCCCCGGGGTCCAGCGCGTGGGCACGACCTCACTCACCGTCACCGGCACCGGCGCGGGTTTCATCGAGGCAAAGAACTGGCCGATCATCTTGGTGCGGAACATGTTGAAGCCGACAATCCCGCCGCCGATCAGGCCGAGGAGGAGGATGGCGATGAGAAAGCGCTTGATCATGGTCACTCCGGTGCAGTCACTACAAAAGACCTGCGTTCGCAGCGAACGCCGGCCCCTGAACCGATTGGTTCAGATCAGGTGGGGGAAGTCAATCACCCACCCGTGAACATGGCCTTCACGAGCGGGTGAAAGCAAGCCTCGCGCCGCGTGGTGCCATGTGCGTGAATGCACCTTTTCATAGCGGTCGACACCTATTCTGCAGGTCCGACATGCATTTTAGGGACTGGACGCATGAACCGAATGGTTTCATAAGTTGCGGTCAACATTTGTGAATTACTCTGTGTGAGTCAGTGCGAGGCAACCGCGCGCACGGAGCCGTCACAAAACCGAATGAGAAACGAGAGAGGCCGGGCATGGTTTTCGATCTCATGGCGCCGCTGCGCCTGACCCTGCAGGCGACCCAGATCGGGGTCGAGGCGCAAAGCGTCATCGCGATGCGTCTGGCGGGGATGGCGGGCTTCTGGGCCACGCCGCCCGAGGAAATGACCCGGATGGTGTCGGAAAAGGCGATGGCCGCCGTGCAGGTGGCCGAGGCCACGACCCTCGCCGCGATCGCGGGCCATAGTGCGGACCGCGTGATGGAGGCCGGGATGAACGAGATCGGCCGCTACACCGCGAGCAATGTCCGCCGGCTGAGCCGGATGGGGCCGACCATGGGGCCGAGCTTCTGGTAAGCGCGGGCCGAGCGCGCGCCGCAGATGGCACATCGCGCGCGGCGCCTGATCCATTAACGCATTCTTAACTCTGTTCGCCGCAGGCTCGCGGAACCCGTTCCGGTTCCGGAGGTTCGATGCGCATTGATCCCGCTGTCTCGCCGCTCCGGCGCCCGCGCCGCGCGCTCCTCTGGGCCGCGGTGACCCTGCTTGCGGCCTGTGGCGCCTCGCCCGCGCCGCAGTTCTTCGGGGCCGAGCGGTATGACATCACCCTCGAGGGCTATCGCTTCGCCGTGTTGCAGAAGGGCGAATATGCCGAGGTGATCCGGCTCGGCTATCTCAGCCGCGCGCAGCGCCGCGCGGTGCCGCCGCTGATGATCGAGGCGGCCGAACGCACCACTGGTTGCCGGGTTCTCGGCCCGGCGATGGGCGCGATGCGCTCGCCCTCTCTGCCCGGCGACACCGGCGAGGCGCGTTTCGAGCTCGATTGCTGAACCACCGGGGCAGGGGGCGGACCGGCCTGCGACAGCCTGCCGCGCCCCGTGCCGGGGCCGATCTGACGCAGATCAAAGTTGCACATATTCAAAGATGATTTGTCGATGCATGAAACGCGACCCCCTGAAGGAGGCCAACCATGTATCGCCTGTTCGGCATCATCTATGCTCTCGCCGGTCCGACCCTTGCCGGGATCCTGATCACCGCCGCCCTGACGATGAACAAGTTCGACACGATGTCGATGATCTATGCCGCCGCGGCGGGGTTCATCGTGGCCATCCCGGCCGCCTGGATCGTCGCCAAGCAGATCAGCGAAAACATCTGATCTTGCGACGGACAGGGACTGGTGCGACGTTGAGCCCGTGACCCCGGACCTGCCGGGGAGCGGATGACAGCGAGGTATCATGTCCCAGCCAAAAGGGTATTCGGCGACCCAGATCGCCCTGCATTGGGCCGTCTTCGTTCTGGTTGCACTGCAATTCGTGCTGAACGACTGGATCGGGGCGGCCTATCGCGCGCTCATGCGCGGCGAGACGCCCGAGACGGGCCTGCTCGTGGCCCAGCACGTCATCGGCGGCATCCTGATCCTTGCGCTGGTGATCTGGCGCATGGTGCTTAAGGTCACGCGCGGCGCGCCGCTGCCCCCGGCCGAGGAACCGCCGGTGCTGCAGAAGATCGCGACCGGCACCCATCTCGCGCTCTATCTTTTCCTGATCGCCACGGTGGTTTCAGGCGGGCTGGCTTGGTTTGCCGGGCTGCGCGCGGCTGGTTCGGTGCATGAGATCTTCAAGACGATCCTGCTCGTGCTGATCGTGCTGCATGTCGCGGGCGCGCTCTATCAGAAATTCATCCTGAAATCGGATGTGATGCAGCGGATGCTGCGCCCCGAATAGGGCGGCGCCGGACAGGGGCGGTGCGCTTCAGGCGATGAAGCGCGCCACCTCTGCCTCGAATTCACGTGGCCGCTCGGCATGGAGCCAGTGGCCAGCGCCTTCGATCACCGCGAATTCGGCCTGCGGGAATTGCGCGCGGATCGCGGGTTCATACTCGGGCCGGACGTAATTCGACAAAGCCCCATGCACGAAGAGCGCGGGCCCCTCGAACACCCCGGGCGTGCCGGGCCAGTCGAGGATCGCGTCCATCTCCGCCCCGAGCACTTCGAGGTTCAGCTTCCAGCGCGGCGGATCGGCCTTGAGATCGAGCGATTGCAGCAGGAAGGCCCGCGTCGCCGGATCGGGGATCGCCGCGGCCAGACGGCGATCGGCCTCGGACCGCAGGGTGAGCCCGCTCAGATCGAGCACCGACATCGCCTGTTGCAGTGCCGCATGTGCGGCGCCGTGGCTATAGGCAACCGGCGCCATATCGGCCACCACCAGACGGCGCACCATCTCGGGCCGCGTCAGCGCCAGAACCATCGCCGCCTTGCCGCCCATCGAATGGCCCAGAACATCGGCCCGCCCGCCATGCGCCGCGATCACCTGCGCCAGATCGGCGGCCATATCGGCATAGCTGTGGGTCTCGGTCCATTTGCTCTCGCCGTGATTGCGCTGATCGACGGCGATCACCTCGCGGTCGACCGACAGGCGCTTGGCGATCACACCCCAGTTGCGCGCCGAGCCATAGAGCCCGTGCACGATCAGGAGCGGCGGTTGCTCGGTGGCCGAGCCATGAAGAACGGTATGCAGCATGGCCCTGATCTAGCGCGGTGCGGGCGGGTTGCCAAGCCGCGGCGCGCCCGGCTAGGCTGCCGCCGAACGATGGGGGGCGCGATGGATCCGGTCACGCTGCGACGGATGAGTGACGAGGTTTCGGCCCTGCTGGTGACGCGGCTCGGCGCGAAGGGGACGAGCCTCGAGGCGCGGATCGCGAGCCGGGCGCGGGCGCTGCCGCGCAAGGTGCGGCGCGCGGCGCGGGTGCTCGTCAGTGCCGAGGCACAGATCGGCGCCCCCAAGATCGCGCGCCAGATCGACCCGCAGGCCGTGGGCTCGGCCCATGCGACCTGCGTCGGCTATCTGCGCCCGCTGGGGGTCGGCGCGCGGCTCTGGGGCGGCACGCTGCAGGTGGTGGCCACGGTTTTCTTCGGCATCCTGCTTATGGCGGCGGCCTTGCTGATCTTGCGCTGGATCACCGGCTGAGCCGCATGAAAAAGGCCCCCGGATCGGGGGCCTCTCGCGTTGATTTCAGGATGAAATCAGAGGTTCGGATAGAGCGGGAACTTGGCGCAGAGTGCGGCCACTTCGGTACGCACTTCGGCTTCGACCGCGTCGTTGTTGTCCTCGCCATTGGCGGCCAGACCGTCGACGACCTTGATGATCATGCGGGCGATCTGACGGAATTCTTCCTCACCGAAGCCGCGGGTGGTGCCGGCGGGGGTGCCCAGACGGATGCCCGAGGTCACGGTCGGTTTTTCCGGGTCGAACGGAATGCCGTTCTTGTTGCAGGTGATGTGCGCGCGGCCAAGGGCCTTGTCGGTCGCATTGCCCTTCACGCCTTTCGGGCGCAGGTCGACGAGCATGACATGCGTATCGGTGCCGCCGGTGACGATGTCGAGGCCGCCCTTCATCAGCTCATCGGCCAGCGCCTGCGCATTGGCGATCACCTGCTTGGCATAGACCTTGAATTCGGGGCGCAGCGCTTCGCCGAAGGCCACGGCCTTGGCGGCGATCACATGCATCAGCGGACCGCCCTGAATGCCCGGGAAGATCGCCGAGTTCACCTTTTTCGCGATGTCCTCGTTGTTCGTCAGGATCATGCCGCCGCGCGGACCGCGCAGGGTCTTGTGCGTGGTGGTGGTCGCGACGTCCGCGTAGGGGAAGGGCGAGGGATGCGCGCCGCCGGCGACGAGGCCCGCGAAATGCGCCATGTCGACCATCAGGAGCGCACCGACCTCATCCGCGATCTTGCGGAATTCGGCGAAGTCGATCTGGCGCGGAATGGCCGAGCCGCCGGCGATGATCAGCTTGGGGTTATGCTCTTTCGCGAGCGCCCGGACCTCGTCGTAGTCGATACGGCTGTCTTGCTTGCGCACGCCGTATTGCACCGCGTTGAACCATTTGCCCGACTGGTTGGGCGCCGCGCCATGGGTCAGGTGGCCGCCCGAGGCGAGGTTCATGCCGAGGATGGTGTCGCCGGGTTTCAGGAGCGCGTTGAACACGCCCTGGTTGGCCTGAGACCCCGAGTTCGGCTGCACGTTGGCGAATTCACAGCCGAAGAGCTGTTTCGCACGGTCGATCGCGAGGTTTTCGGCCACGTCCACGAACTGGCAGCCGCCGTAGTAGCGCTTGCCCGGATAGCCCTCGGCGTATTTGTTCGTCATCACCGAGCCCTGCGCCTCCATCACGGCGGCCGAGACGATGTTTTCCGAGGCGATCAGCTCGATCTCGTCGCGTTGGCGACCGAGTTCGTTCTTGATCGAACCATAAAGCTCGGGGTCACGGGTGGCGAGGCTCTCGGTAAAGAAGCCGGCATCGCGTTGGGAGGTCATGGGCGTCTCCTGCAAGGTTTGTCGCGGGTCATTTAGCGCAGTTTTTCGACGCCCGAAAGCGCCTGATGCGACCCGGCGGCGGCTTGCAGCGTCATTCCGGGCGCGCAGCGTGCCGAAATGCGGCTTGTGTTTCCGATCGTGGCTTGCAACACCTTGACGGGAAACGGGCAGGAAACAGGCAGCCGGGGGCGGCCATGCGCTTCGACAAGATCCATTTTGCCGCATCGCGGGCCGAGGGCGCGCAAGAGGCGCTGGCCGATCTGACCGCGCGCTATGGTCAGGTGCCGCGCTATGCGGCCGATGTGATCGTGGCGCTGGGCGGTGACGGGTTCATGCTGCAGGTGCTGCATGAGGGATCGGAGCTGCCCGTCTATGGCATGAACCGCGGTTCGGTCGGCTTCTTGATGAACGACTATTGCCCCGAGAACCTGCCCGAGCGGCTGGCCGAGGCAGAGCAGGCGGTGATCTATCCGCTGGCGATGCGCGCGCAGACGGTGGACGGGCGGATGCACGAGGCGCTCGCGATCAACGAGGTGGCGCTGCTGCGCGCGGGGCCGCAGGCGGCCAAGCTCCGGATCTCGGTCAATGGCAAGGTCCGGATGGAAGAGCTGATCTGTGATGGCGCGATCCTGTCGACGCCCGCGGGCTCGACCGCCTACAACTATTCTGCCTATGGTCCGATCCTGCCGATTGGCGCCGGAGTGCTGGCGCTGACCGGCATCGCGAGCTTCCGGCCGCGGCGCTGGCGCGGGGCGATCCTGCCGGGCTCGGCGGTGGTGCGTTTCGATGTGCTCGAGGCGGAGAAACGCCCGGTGATGGCCGATGCCGACAGCCGCTCGGTTGCGCCGGTCGCCTGGGTCGAGGTGCGGTCCGAGCCCAAGGTGATGCACCGGCTCCTGTTCGATCCGGGCCATGGGCTCGAGGAACGGCTGATGCGCGAGCAATTCGCCTGAACCGGTCCCCGCGGTCGCACTCAGCTCTCGGGCGGGGCGTCTTTCTTCCAGGTCTCGAGCTTGCGGTAGAGTGTCGAGGGCGCGACATCGAGTTCGCGTGCGGCGCGCGGCACCGAGCCGCCGTGCCGTGCGAGGGCGGATTCGATCACGCTGCGCTCGATCTGGGCGAGCGACTGGCCGGCGAAGGGTGCGATGGGGGGCAGGGGCGACAGACAAGGCGCCTCGGCGGAGAGCGCGCCCAGATCGGTGGGCAGCATCGCCTCGGTCAGTTCGGTCCCATCATGCATTACCACCGCCGAGCGCAGCACGTTCATCAACTGACGCACATTGCCGGGCCAGTCATGCGCGAGCAGGAGCGCCTCGGCCTGCGGTGCGATCCGGGTGAAGCCGCGCCCCTCGATCGCCGCATAGCGCCGCAGCCCCGCGAGCGCGAGGGCGGGGATGTCCTCGCGCCGCTCGCGCAGGGCGGGCATGTGGATCGGCACGACATGCAGACGATAGAAGAGTTCGCGGCGCAGCCGCCCCGCCTCGATAATCTCGGCCGGATCCACCGGGCAGATCGAGATCAGTCGCAGCGTGACCTGCCGGGTGTCGGCCGCGCCCAGCGGACGGCAGCGCGTGGTCTCGATCAGCCGCAGCAGATTGGGCTGATGCGCCGGGGCGAGTTCGCAGATGTTGTCAAGGAGCAGCGTGCCGCCATCGGCCGAGGCCGCGGCGCCCTGCTTGTCGCTGACCGCGCCGGGGAAGGCCCCGCGCAGATGGCCGCAGAGCTCGGATTCGAATTGCTCGCTCGGCACCGAACGACAGTCGAGTTCGACGAAGGCACCCGGCGCGCGGGTCGAGAGCATGTGGATGGTCTGCGCGCAGAGTGTCTTGCCGGTGCCGTTCTCGCCGGTGATGAAAACCGGCGCCATCGAGCGCGCGGCCGAGCGGATCCGGGCATAGACGGCGCGCATGGCGGCCGACTGGCCAACAAAATCGCCGACTTGGTGGACCGGGGCACCGGCATCGGCGGGTTCGGCCAGCGCGGCGGCGGCGCGGGCGGCCTCGATGGCGGCCATCAGCCGCTCCTCGTTCACCGGTTTGACGAGGAAATCGCGTGCCCCGGCCCGGATCGCCTCGACTGCGCGATCGGTCGAGCGGTCGGCGGTGATCACCACGATCGCCGCGCAGGGGCGCAGCGCAAGCATCTCGGCGATCAGCTCGATCCCGTCGCGATCGGGCAGCATCAGATCGAGCAGGACGACCGTCGCGGCACGGCTGCGGAACAGGCTCAGCCCCTCGGTGCCGTTGCTCGCCGCGACCACCTCGAAGCCGCGCGCGCGCAGGTGGGCCTCATAGATCGCGCGCAGGCTCGGGGTGTCCTCGATGAGCAGGATGTCAGGGCGCGGGGGCGGGGTGTCGGGGGCACCGGCGGTCATGAGCTGGCCTGCGCAAGGAGACCGGCGCGACGCGTCGCGAAATGCAGCAGCCGGTCGATCTGCGCCAGCACGCGCCGCCCGGTCCAGCAGACCCGCTCGGGCGCGTTGTCATGCACGGCCGCGTTGAGCCCTTCGGCCTCGGCCAGCAGCCGCTGCGCCCCGACGGCGCCGGCCACCGCGATCAGCACATGCGCCTCGGCGCCGATTGTGACGAGATCGGGTAGGGCGAGCGCCCCAACAAGGCTGCGCTCGACGCGCGACAGATCCGAGATCAGCCGCGCCAGAAGTTCGGCGGCTCCGGCGGGCCCGGCGAGCGAGAGTAGCCGGTCGAATTGCGTGCGGTCAAGCTCGGGCGGATCGCCAGCGCTGGCGGTTGCGGCCGTTTCCTGCGCGGCGCGGTTGCGCGCCCGCGTGATCGCCGCGGCGAGCGGGTCGATGCCGAGCATCGGCTTGGAGACGATGGCATCGGCGCCCGCGGCAAAGATCGCTTCGCGGTTCGAGCGCAGTACATAGGCGGTGCAGGCCACGATCGGGATCCCGGCGGCGGGGCCCGCCTCGGCCCGCAGGGCGCGCATCACCTCGAGGCCCGAGGACTGGGGCATCTCGACGTCGATCACCGCAAGGTCGAAGGTCTGCGCGCGCATCCGCGCGATGGCCTCGCGCCCGTCGCGGGCGATCTCGGAGCTGGCGCCCATCGCCTTGAGCATATGCGCGATGACGGCCTGGTTCGTCTCGCTGTCCTCGGCGATCAGCACGTGCAAGCCGCGCAGATCGGGCAGCGGCGCGGGGTCGGGGTGCTCGGTTTCGGCCGCGCGCTGCACCGGCAGGCAGAGGGTGACCGCGGCCCCGCCCTGAGGCCGGTTCTCGACGGTGATCCGGCCGCCGAGCCGGTCGGCCATATCCTTGGAAATATAGAGCCCGAGCCCGTCGCCCGGCTTGGCCGAGCCGGAGCCGCGTGCGCCGGGCTCGAAGAGCCGTTCGAGCGCCGCGGGGGCGAAGCCCGGGCCGTCGTCGCACACGACGATCCGCAGGGTTGCGGGTTCGTCGAGGGCGATCAGCACGCGGACCCCGCCGGCATCGGTGAATTTGATCGCATTCGACAGGATATTGGCGAGCACCCGTTCGAGTGCGAGCCGGTCGAGGGTCAGCACCGGTGGCACGTCGGGGGCGAGCGCGATGTGGAAAGAGAGGCTCTTCTCCTGCGCCTTGCCGGACCAGCGCATCTCTAGATCGTAGAGCAACTGGCTGATCTGCACGGTGGGTAGCGGGCCGGTCCCGGTCTCTTCCGCGACAATCTGCATCCCTTCCTCGACGAGCTGGGCGAGCACTTCACTTGCCGCGCGCACGCGCTCGATCTGCAGCCGCACCGGCTCGGAGAGCTGGGTCTGATCCACGAGTCGCAACCCACCGATGATGTCGGAAACCGCGGCGCGGATATCGTGCCCAAGCAGCATGATCCGAGCGGGTTTCGTCCGATCTACGGGGCCGCCGGAAGGGGAAATAGGCGGTAACGGATGTTTAAGCATGATCAAACCTTTCCCGGATATTCCCGGGAAGGCGGCGTCTTTGCAAGCGTTGCGAAAAAAGTGAGATCAAAAATATATGCTTTACCCCATCCTCTGCGGAGGGGGCAGGGCGCAAGGCGGCAAAAAGCCGCTGCTGTGGGGGGGGAGGAGAGGGCGCGGCGCCCCGCAGGGCACCGCGGCCGGTCGCTTATTTCGCCGGATAGCCGAGTTGCCCGAGCGCCGTGGCGATCTCGTCGAGAATCGCCGGGTCGTCGATGGTGGCGGGCATCTTGAACTCTTCGCCATCTGCGATCTTGACCATGGTGCCGCGCAGGATCTTGCCCGAGCGGGTCTTGGGTAGGCGGTCGACGACACAGGCGGTCTTGAAGGCGGCAACCGGGCCGATCTGATCGCGCACGAGCTTGACGCATTCCTTGATCACATCCGTCTCGGGCCGGGTCGTGCCCTTGTTCAGGCACAGGAAGCCAACCGGCGACTGACCCTTGAGCGCGTCCGCGACCCCGATCACCGCGCATTCTGCGACGTCGGGATGCGAGGCCAGAACCTCTTCCATCGCGCCGGTCGAGAGCCGGTGGCCGGCCACGTTGATCACGTCATCGGTGCGGGCCATGATATAGACATAGCCGTCCTCGTCGATATAGCCGGCGTCGCCGGTCTCATAGTAACCGGGGAAATGCTCGAGATAGCTCTTCTTGAACCGCGCCTCGGCATTCCACAGCGTGGGCAGCGTGCCGGGCGGCAGCGGCAGCTTGATCGCGATCGCGCCGAGTTGCCCCGCGGGGACCGGATGGCCGCCCTCGTCCAGGACCTGCACGTCATAGCCCGGCATCGGTTTCGTCGGCGAGCCCATCTTGACCGGCAAGAGCTCGATCCCGAGCGGGTTGCCGGCAATCGCCCAGCCGGTCTCGGTCTGCCACCAGTGGTCGATGACCGGCACGCCGAGGTGATCCTGCGCCCATTTCACCGTATCGGGGTCGGCGCGCTCGCCGGCGAGGAACAAAGCCTGCATCTCATGGAGCTTGTAGCGCTTGATCCATTCGCCGGTCGGGTCCTCGCGGCGGATGGCGCGCAGCGCGGTCGGTGCGGTGAAGAAGCTCTTCACCCGGTGGTTCTGAATGATCCGCCAGAAGACGCCCGGATGCGGCGTGCCCACCGGCTTGCCCTCGAAGACGATGGTGGTCGCCCCCGTCAAGAGCGGCCCGTAGCAGATATAGCTGTGGCCGACGACCCAACCCACGTCCGAGGCCGCCCAGAACCGGTCGCCCGCCTCGATGTTGTAGATGTTCTTCATCGTCCATTGCAGCGCCACGAGATGCCCCGCGGTCGAGCGCACGACGCCCTTGGGCTGACCGGTGGTGCCCGAGGTGTAGAGGATATAGGCCGGGTGGTTGCCGTCGACCGGCACGCATTCGGCCGGTTTCACGCCATATTGGAAGCCGTGCCAGCTGAAATCGCGGCCCTCGACCAGTTTCGCGACCTCTTGCTCGCGCTGGAAGATGACGCAGAATTCGGGCTTGTGGGTGGCCTGCTCGATGGCGGCATCGAGAAGCGGCTTGTAATGCACGACGCGGCCGGGTTCGAGGCCGCAGCTTGCGGCGATGATCGCCTTGGGCTGGCAATCGTCGATCCGCACGGCAAGCTCATGCGCCGCAAAGCCGCCGAACACGACCGAGTGGATTGCGCCCAGACGCGCGCAGGCGAGCATCGCCTCGAGCGCCTCGGGGATCATCGGCATGTAGATGATGACCCGGTCGCCCTTTTCCACGCCGCGCATCCGGAGCGCACCGGCGAGGCTCGCCACACGGGTCTGCAATTCCTTGTAGGTGATGCCCTTGGTGGAATGGGTGATCGGGCTTTCGTGCATGATCGCGATCTGATCGCCACGACCGGCCTCGACATGGCGGTCGACCGCGTTCCAGCAGGTGTTGACCTTGGCATCGACGAACCATTCGTAGAGCGGTGCATTGTCGTCGAACAGCGCCTTGGTCGGCTTCTCCACCCAGTCGATCGCCTCGGCTGCCTGCATCCAGAAGCCGTTCGGATCCGCCTTCCAGGCAGAGTAAACCTTATCGTATGCCATCGTATGCCTCCTCCAAGCTTGATTGCTTGTTAGGCAGGCTGAAAGATTCCCGCAAGATTCTTGCGGGGCGCTGGGGCGGTTTGGCGCGAAATTATGCAGAAATCCGCGAAATCATCCCGCAAATTTTTGCAAAGTCCCGCCCTGCGCTTGGCTTGTTCGCTCCCTGTCCGGTATTTGCAAAGTTTTCTGCGCGGGGCGCAAAGCTGCCTTGCGGGGATCGGAGGGGCTTGCGGGGCGCGCACGCGTGCCGCCCCGCCCGGTCTCAGCCGTAATGCGCGACCGGCGTGCCGGCGATGGCCGACATGTTCAAAAGACCCCGCGTGGTGATCGAGGGCGTCACGATATGCGCCTTGTTGCCCATCCCCATCAGGATCGGCCCGACCTCAAGCCCGCCGGCCTTCATCTTCAGGATATTTCGCACCCCCGAGGCCGCGTCGTTATTGGCGAAGACGAGCACGTTCGCCGCTCCTTCGAAGCGCGAGGCGGGCAGCAGCCGGTCGCGGATCGTCTGATCGAGGGCCGCATCGACATGCATCTCGCCCTCGAAGGCGAAGTCGACCTCTCGCGCCTCGAGCAGGTCCATCGCCGCGCGCATCCGCCGGCCCGAATCGGTGTCGAGGTTGCCGAACTGGCTGTGCGAGCAGAGCGCGACCCGCGGCGAGAGGCCGAAGCGGCGCACGTGGCGCGCGGCGCCGATCACCGTCTCGGCGATCTGCTCGGGCGTCGGCTCGGGGTTCACATGAGTGTCGGCGATGAACAGCGGCGCATCCTCGAGGATCATCAGGCTGAGTGCGCCGATCGGATGCAGCTTGCCGCGCGCGAGGATCTCGCGGACGTATTTCAGGTGCCACAGATATTGCCCGAAGGTGCCGCAGATCATGCTGTCGGCCTCGTCGCGATGCACCATGATCGCGGCGATGGCGGTGGTGTTGGTGCGCATGATCGCGCGCGCCAGATCGGGCGAGATGCCGCGCCGCGCCATCAGCTCGTGATAGGTGCCCCAGTAATCGCGATAGCGGGGGTCGTTTTCGGGGTTTACCACCTCGAAATCGGTGCCCGGCCGGATCGGCAGGCCTGCGCGCTCGCAGCGTTTTTCCAGAACCTCGGGGCGGCCGATCAGGATCGGGCGGTCGGTGGTTTCCTCGATCATCGCATTGGCGGCGCGCAACACGCGCTCATCCTCGCCCTCGGCAAAGACGATGCGGCGCGTGGCGGTGGCCGCGGCCTCGAAGACCGGGCGCATCAGCAGGGCCGATTTGAAGACCGAACCGTCGAGGCGGCGCTTGTAGGCGTCGAGGTCCTCGATCTGCCGGGTGGCCACGCCGGTCTCCATCGCGGCGCGGGCGACGGCCTTGGCCACGGTGCCGATCAACCGCGGATCGAAGGGTTTCGGGATCAGGTAATCGGGGCCGAAGCTCAGCTTCTCGCCACGATAGGCGGCGGCGGCCTCGGCGCTGGTGGTGGCGCGGGCGAGCGCGGCGATCCCCTCGATGCAGGCGAGCTGCATCTCGTCGTTGATCTGCGTGGCGCCCACATCGAGGGCGGCGCGGAAGATGAAGGGGAAGCACAGGACGTTGTTGACCTGATTGGGAAAATCGCTGCGCCCGGTGGCGATGATTGCGTTCGGGGCAACGGTGCGCACGTCGTCGGGCAGGATCTCCGGCGTGGGGTTCGCAAGCGCGAAGACAATCGGCCGATCGGTCATTTTCGCGACCATCTCGGGTGTCAGAACGCCGGGGCCGGAGAGGCCGAGGAACATGTCGGCGCCTTCGATCACCTGATCGAGGCTGCGCAGGTCGGATGTCTGCGCATAGGCGGCCTTTTGCGGCGTCATCTCCTCGGTGCGGCCCTCATAGACGAGGCCCTTGATGTCGCAGAGCCAAACATTCTCGCGCTTGACGCCCAGTTTCAGCAGCATGTTGAGGCAGGCGATCCCCGCCGCGCCGCCGCCGGTCGAGACGATCTTGATGTCCTCGAACTTTTTGCCCGCGATCTTGAGCGCATTGGTGGCCGCCGCGCCCACGACGATGGCGGTGCCGTGCTGATCGTCGTGGAAGACCGGAATGTTCATCCGCTCGCGGCAGATCTTTTCCACGATGAAGCAGTCGGGCGCCTTAATGTCCTCGAGGTTGATCGCGCCGAAGGAGGGCTCGAGGGCGCAGACGATCTCGGCGAGTTTCACCGGGTCGGGCTCGTTCAGTTCGAGGTCGAAACAGTCGATATTGGCGAATTTCTTGAAGAGGACCGCCTTGCCCTCCATCACCGGCTTCGACGCGAGCGCCCCGATATTGCCCAAGCCCAGCACCGCGGTGCCGTTCGACACGACCGCGACGAGGTTGCCCCGTGCAGTATAGCGCGCCGCGGTCGCCGGATCGGCCTTGATCTCGAGGCAGGCCTCGGCGACGCCGGGCGAATAGGCGCGGCTCAGGTCGCGGCCGTTGGCGAGCGGCTTGGTTGCGCGGATCTCGAGTTTCCCGGGCTTGGGGAATTCATGATAGTCGAGCGCGGGGTGACGCGCCGGATCCAGCCGGTCTTCGGTCATTGGGGTCTCCCTGAAACTGGTTTAGCCTTAAACTAAATGGGGCGCGGGGGAAATAGGCGGAATGCGTTCTCGCCGCGCGGGCGGGGTTTCGCGCCATGCATGGCGCCGTGCATGAACCCGAGCATGACGGGGCCGTCGGCTGCGGCCTTTGAGGCCCGCGCGCGCATGGCGCCGCTTGCATCGGGCGCGGCCGCGGCGCAGGATCAAAACCGAACCGTTTGGACAAATCAGACCGGAGGCCCGAATGTCCCTGCTCGATGCCGCGACGAAGGTGCGCGAGAATGCCTATGCGCCCTATTCCAAGTTCAAGGTCGGCGCGGCGATCCGCGGCAAGTCGGGCGCGATCTATCAGGGCGTGAACGTCGAGAATGTGGCCTACCCTGAGGGCACTTGCGCCGAGGCCGGCGCCATTGCCGCAATGTGCGCGGCGGGCGAGACGGAACTGGTCGAGGTCGTGGTGATCGCCGACAGCCCGACCCCGGTGCCGCCCTGCGGCGGTTGCCGCCAGAAGCTCGCCGAATTCGGCAAGGCCGAGGTGCCGGTGACGCTTGCTACGACCTCGGGCGCGCGGCTGGAAACCACGATCGGCGATCTCCTGCCGGGGCGCTTCGACATGAGCCACATGGACAACGTCTGATGGATGCCCGCAGCGTCATCGCCGCCGTGCGCGACGGTCGGGGCCTGAGCCCCGAGGCGGCCACTTGGTTTGCGCAGGGGCTTGCCAGTGGCGATGTCTCGGATGCGCAGGCGGGCGCCTTCGCAATGGCGGTCTTCCTCAAGGGGATCGGCCCGCAGGGGCGCGTCGCGCTGACCCGGGCGATGCGTGACTCGGGTCAGGTGATGCGCTGGGATCTGCCCGGGCCGGTGATCGACAAGCATTCGACCGGCGGGATCGGCGACTCGGTTTCGCTGCTTCTGGCGCCGGCGCTGGCGGCCTGTGGCGTTTTCGTGCCGATGATCTCGGGGCGGGGGCTTGGCCATACCGGCGGGACCCTCGACAAGATGGAGGCGATCCCGGGCTATCGCGCGCTGCCCGGTGTCGATGTGCTCCAACGCGTCGTAGCCGATGTCGGCTGCGCGATCGTCGGCGCGACGGGCGAGATTGCCCCGGCCGACAAGCGCCTTTACGGCATTCGTGACATTTCCTCGACGGTCGAGAACATCGACCTGATCACCGCCTCGATCCTCTCGAAGAAACTCGCCGCCGGGCTCGAGGGGCTGGTGCTCGACGTCAAGGTGGGCTCGGGCGCCTTCATGCCCGATGCCGAGAGCGCGCGGGCGCTCGCGCTCAGCCTCGTCGCCACGGCGAACGGCGCGGGCTGCAAGACCTCGGCGCTGATCACCGATATGAACCAGAGCCTCGGCCATTCCGCGGGCAATGCGCTCGAGGTGCTCGAGGTGATGGAGACGCTGACCGGCACTTCGGTCAACGAGGCGCTCTGGGATGTGACGGCGGCCTTGGGTGGCGAAGCGCTCGTGCTTGCCGGCAAGGCCGAGGACATGGATGCCGGGGCGGCGTTGATCGACCATGCGCTCGAGACCGGCCGCGCGGCCGAGACCTTCGGGCGGATGGTCGCGGCCCTCGGCGGCCCTGCGGATTTCGTCGAGCGTTACCCCGATCGGCTGCCCTCGGCGCCGGTGTTCAAGATCGTGCCGAGCCCGCTCGCGGGCTTCGTCGCCCGTGTCAATGCGCGGGCCCTTGGCGAGGCGGTGGTGCGGCTCGGCGGCGGGCGGCTCGTGGGCACCGACAAGATCAACCCCTCGGTGGGCCTCTCGGGGCTCGCCGTGATCGGTGAGGAAATGGCCGCGGGCGAGCCGATCGCCATGGTCCATGCCAGTTCCGAGGACCGCGCCGAGGCCGCGGTGGCCGCTGTGTTGGCGGCCTATGAGCTGAGCGAGAGCCTGCCCGAAGAGCCGCCGCTGATCCATGAGCGGATCGGGCCCGAGGATGCGGGGGTGCTGTCATGAGCCGCGCTTTCCTGATCGTGATGGATTCGGTGGGGATTGGCGGCGCGCAGGATGCCGACCGCTTCTTCAACGACGGGCGCCCCGACACCGGCGCCTGCACGCTCGGGCATATCGCGCAGGTCTGCGCTGCGGGCGAGGCCGAGAACGGGCGTTCGGGGCTGCTCAGGATGCCCCATCTCGATGCGCTGGGTCTTGGCGCGGCACTGGAACTCGCCTCGGGGATGCATGTGCCGGGGCTTGGTGCCACCCCCGCGGGCCTTTGGGGCGCGGCCAACGAGATCTCTCCGGGCAAGGACACGCCTTCGGGGCATTGGGAGCTGGCCGGGGTGCCGGTGCCTTGGGATTGGCATTATTTCACCGCGCATGAGCAGAGTTTTCCGACCGATCTGGTGGCCGAGGTCTGCACTGCTGCGGGCACCGAAGGCATTCTCGGCAATTGCCACGCCTCGGGCACCGAGATCATCGCGCGCCTCGGCGAGGAGCACATGCGCACCGGCTGGCCGATCTGCTACACCTCGGCCGACTCTGTCTTTCAGATCGCCGCGCATGAGGAAAGCTTCGGCCTGCCGCGGCTCCTGCAGCTTTGTCAGGATATCGCACCGACGCTGCATGCGATGAAGGTCGGCCGGGTCATCGCGCGCCCCTTCACCGGGCGGCCCGGCGCCTTCACCCGCACCCCGAACCGCCGCGATTTCGCCATCGCCCCGCCCGCGCCCACGCTTCTGGACTGGGCCGAGGCCGAGGGCCGCGTGACCCATGCGATCGGCAAGATCGGCGACATTTTCAGCCATCGCGGCATCACCCATCTGCACAAGGGCAAATCCGACGCCGATCTGGCCGAGTATCTGCTAGCGCTCGGCACCGACGCCGAGGAGGGTAGCCTGACCTTCGCCAATTTCGTCGAATTCGACAGCCTCTATGGCCATCGCCGCGACATCTCGGGCTATGCCCGGGCGCTCGAATGGTTCGACGGGGTGGCGGGGCGGTTCATGGCGCTGCTGCGGCCCGGCGATCTCGTGCTCTTCACCGCCGATCATGGCAATGACCCGAGCTGGACCGGCACCGACCACACCCGCGAGCGCGTGCCGGTGGTGGGCCAGATCGCGGGGCAGGGGCAGGGCGCGCGGGCGCTGGGGCAGGTGGCCTATGCCGATGTCGCGGCCTCGGTCGCGGCGCATCTCGGGCTCGGGCCGCGCGGCGCGGGCCAATCCTTTCTCGACTGACAGAACCGACGGGGACGAACATGACCGAACATCTGACCGTGGTGGACCACCCGCTGGTGCAGCACAAACTCACCCTGATGCGCGAGAAGGACACTTCGACCGCGAGCTTCCGCCAGCTTTTGCGCGAGATCAGCCTGCTCTTGGGCTATGAGGTGACCCGCGGGTTGGAGCTGACGACGAAGACCATCGACACGCCGCTCTGCCCGATGGATGCGCCGATCCTCGAGGGCAAGAAGCTCGCGCTGATCTCGATCTTGCGGGCGGGCAACGGGCTCTTGGACGGGATCCTCGAGCTGATCCCTGCGGCGCGGGTGGGCTTCGTCGGCCTCTACCGCGACCCCGAGACGCTCAAGCCTGTGCAATATTACTGCAAGGTGCCGGCCGAGCTCGACAATCGCATGACCATCGTCGTCGATCCGATGCTTGCCACCGGCAACAGTTCGGTCGCGGCGATCGATCTCTTGAAGGAGAAGGGCGCCAAGAACATCCGCTTCCTCTGCCTTCTGGCGGCGCCCGAGGGCGTGGCGCGGATGCGCGAGGCGCACCCCGATGTGCCGATCGTCACCGCCTCGCTCGACGATCACCTCAATGACCACGGCTATATCGTGCCGGGGCTAGGGGATGCGGGCGACCGGATGTTCGGCACAAAATAAGCCCCTTTCCCCTTTACTCCGCGGCAGGCTTGCGGCATTTTTCGGGGAACTGTGACGGGGGTGGCAATGGGGTTTCGGGCTGTTTTGACGTCGGTGATCGTGCTCACCGCATTTGGGGCGGGTGCGGTGCGCGCCGAGATGGACCTGAATGGCCCGGCCGAAGTGCCGCCCGCCTCCTACACCGGGCGCCAATATGTCGACAGCACGGGCTGCGTCTTCGTGCGCGCGGGCTATGGCTCGGCGGTGAACTGGGTGCCGCGGATCGACCGCGGCCGCAAGCAACTCTGTGGTTACAAGCCGACCTTCTCCGGCAATGAGAAGGTGCTCGATATCGCGAAATCGGCCCCGGTGGCCGAACCCGAGGCCGCCCCGGCCCCTGCAGCCGTTGCCGCGCCTGCACCCGTAGCCCCGCCCGTCGCTGTTGCGATCGCCGTTCCTGCCCCGAAGGTCGCCCAGACGCCGAAGGCCGCGCCCGCCCCGGTGCGCACCACCGCCGCTGTGCCCTCGCCCTTCGAGCCGACGCCCTTCGTGGGCAAGCCGATGCCGACCATCGCGCTGACCACGACGCCGCCGCGGATCGGTCCGAAGGCGGCACCTGTTACCCCTGCCAAGCCCTTGCCTGCCGTGGCGCCCGTGATACCCCCTGTCGCGGTGCCCGCGCCGACCCCGGCGGCCACGCCTGCCACCCCGGGCGGCTATGTCTCGCCCTATACCTATGCCGGTGGGCGTCTGGCGCCGCTGCCCCTGCCGGGCGCGCCGATGGCCGCGCCGGTCGGCATGGCGCCGAGCGTCTTCGCCGCGGCCCCGGTCGCGGGCAGTGCGCCCAGTATCCTGCGCGTCGAGACCGTTACCGCCCCGGCCGCCTGCCCGAACCGGGCCGCGGTCGCCCAACGCTATTACCTGTCGGACGGGCGCCGCGTGCTGCGTTGCTCGGCCGAGACTGCCGATCCTGTGGGCTTCATCAATGCGGCGGGTCTTCCGGGTCTTCAGGTCGCGGGCCTCGGGCCGCGGGTGAGCACCGCGCCGGTCTATCGCGCCCCCGCCCATGCGGCCCCCGCCTATGCAGCCCCGGTCCCCGGGCCGGTCATGGTCGGCGGCACGGGCTATAATGTGACGGTTACCACCGGCGGACCTGCGCCGGCGGCGGCGGGCGGGCCTAGCCCGCAGCAATCCTATGCCCGCCAGAGCCCCTATCAGATGCAGGGTTATGTCCCCTCCGAGGTCAGTCTGCGCACGCCGACCGGACAGACGATGCTCGCGCCGGTCGCCGTGTCGAGCAAATCCTACGAGAGCGGCTATCGCGCCGCCTTCACCGATGGCCGGCTGAACCCCTATCGCGGTCCGCGCGATGCGATGGGCGATGCCACGATGGGGATGATCTGGACCAATCAGGTGCCCGCGCGCGCGGTGACGCCCAAGACCGCGGCCCGCCTGCGGATCAAGGTGCCGCAAGAGGCGCTCGCGCCCTATCAATATGCCGCGGCGCCCGCCGAGACGGTGATCTATTCCACGAAATCGGTCCCCGCCTCCGAGAAAGTGGTCACGAAGACCGCGCGTCCCGCGCTGAGCCAACCTGCCGCCGCCCCGCAGGTGCAGGCCGCCGCCGCGCGTTACATTCAGGTCGGCAGTTTCGCCGTGGCCGGCAATGCCGAGGGCGCCAAGGCGCGGCTGCGCGCCGCGGGCCTGCCGGTGGCGAGCGGGGCCGCGGGCAAGCTGACGATCGTCTATGCCGGGCCGATCGGGGCCGCGGATGCGGCACGGGCGCTGGGTGCGGTGCGCGCGGCGGGCTTCGGAGATGCTTTCTTGCGCTGAAACGGGCCAGCCCGGATCTGAGCGCGAAACGGACAAAGGGCGGCCTTCGGGTCGCCCTTTTCCGTCTAGCCGCCGCAGATGTCCTGCAGCGCGACCCAGTTCGCATCGTCGAGCACCGGGCGGGGCGCCGGCGCGTCGCGGAACGGATCGGCCTCGATCAGGCCGAGCACGCTCTCGCCCGAGGGATCGACCGAGAAGGCATAGGGCGTCGAGGACACGCCCGCCGCCGCGAAGGCCGCCAGAAGCGGCTCGTCGGCCGGGCGCGCGGGCGGGGTGGCGAGCAGAACCTCGCCATAGCCCTTGAGCGCGGAGGCTGGCAGATCGCCGGTGGTCAGTAATTTGAAGGCCGCGCGCGCGCCCGCCCATCGCAGCAACGTCAGCAACGGATCGTGTTCGACCCCGTCCAGTTCGGCTGCGATGATCTGGCCCGCGGCGGCCTCGGGCGTGTCGACCTTCTCGATCAGCCCGCGCCCGATCACCGCGATCTTGCCGGGCAGGCGCCGCGCGCCCTTGAGCGCCTGCGGCAGCACGAGGATCTGTTCAGGTCCCGAGAGCCGCGCGGCCAGCGCCTTGAGCGCGGCATCGCCCGAGCTCGCGCGGCAGGGCGCGCCCGTCAGGGTGGAAAGTTCGGCCAGAACCTGACGGCCGATCTCGACCCGCTTGGCCTGCGGCGCGACCCGCGCGGCCTGTTCGATCAGAGCCCCGGGCAGCCACAGGACCGCCAGCCCCGCAAGCGCCACCCCGGCCCCGATCGAAAAGACCGAGCGCAGCCGCCCGGGATGCGGGCGCCGCGCCTCGAGCACGGTATGAACCTTCTCGATCGCCTCGATCATGGTCTCGTCGGCCAGTTCGAGCTCTTCGCCCTCCTCTTCGGAGGGGGCATAAAGCGCGGGCCGCTTGCCGGGATTGCGCCGCACCATCGCGGGCAGCGACCAATGCGCCAGCGCCCGCGCCGAGCGGTCATCGGCAATCACCAGCGTCGCATCGCCGAAGGAGACGATCACCTCCTGACGCTGCGCCTGAGGCGTTTCGCGCCAGATGCCGGGGGCCTCGAGGCGGTCGTATTGCGGAAGGGCTGTCATCCGGGCCTGCTCTGTCGTTTTGGGCAGGATAGCGGAACCCCGGGCTGGGTCAATCGCACCGGCCCCGGACGGGCAGGGATCGGGCGGGGATCGTGTGGGCGGGGATCGGGCCGGATCAGGCCGCGACGCGCATCTCGGCCGCGCGGTCGCGGGCGCGGGCCTCGGCGCGCGGATAGAGCACCGCCATCGTCACCCCCCGCGCGGCATTGAGCACCATCAGTGCCGCCCAGAGCCCGTGGTTGCCGAAGGCCGGCACCAGCACCGCCACCGCCGCGGCATAGAGCGCGACCGCCGGTACCATCGCATTGCGCATCTCGCGCGTCAGCGTGGCGCCGATGAAGATGCCGTCGAACATCCAGCTCGCGATGCCGATCAGCGGCGCGATGGCAAGCCAGGGCAGATAGATCCGGGCCGTTTCGCGCACCTCGGGGGCGGTGCTCATCAGGTCGATGATCGCCGGCCCGCCAAGGAAGAAGACCGCGCCGAGCACCGCGGCCCCACCGATCCCCCATTGCGAGGCGCTCCAGGCCGCGCGCCGCACCCGGATCGCCGATCCCGCGCCGACCGCCTGACCGACCAGCGTTTCGGCCGCGAAGGCGAAGCCGTCGAGCGCATAGGCGGTGATCTCGAGGAATTGCAGCAGCACCTGATTGGCGGCGAGTTTCACATCGCCCTGACCCGCGCCGAGAAACAGGAAGGCGGTGAAGGCGCCCTGCAGCAGGACCGAACGGATCATGATGTCGGTATTGACCCGCGCCATCCGGATCAGTTGCGCCCGGTTCAGGATCGCGGCCCGCCCGAGCCCGGGGGCGAAGGCCGCCCGCGTCAGCCAGAGCGCGAGCGCGACCCCGCTCCATTCCGCGATCAGCGTGGCCGCGGCCACGCCCGTGATGCCCCAGCCGAGTCCGAGCACGAACCACAGGTCGAGCGCGACATTGAGCCCGTTCATCCAAAGTTGCAGCACCAGCACCCCGCGGGTGCGCTCGAGCGCGATCAGCCAGCCGGTGAAGGCGTAAAGCGAGATCGTGGCGGGCGCGCCCCAGATCCGGATGGCAAGATACACGCGTGCGAGGGTCTCCACCTCGGCGCTGGCGGGCGCGATCCGGAAAGCGGCCCAGAAGAGCGGGATCTGCAGGGCGATGAGCCCGATCCCGGCCGCCAGTCCGATCAGGAGCGCGCGCATCAGCCCGGCCGAGACCTCGGTCCGGTCGCCCTGACCATGCGCCTGTGCCACGAGGCCCGTGGTGCCCATCCGCAGGAAGCCGAAGATCCAGTAGAGCGAGGCGAGGATGACTGCGCCGATGCCCACCGCGCCAATCGGGGCGGCGGCGCCGAGCTGCCCCACCACGCCGGTATCGACCGCGCCAAGGATCGGCACGGTGGCGTTCGACAGCACGATCGGCCCGGCGATCCTGAGCACGCGGGCGTGGCTGATCTCAGCCATTGCGGGCGGCGGCATCGCGCGTCTCGGGCATCAGGAAATGCCCGGTCGCCTGCGCGAAGGGACGGGTGCGGTTGTCCTGCCAGGCCTCGACATGCACGCTCGCATAGCGCCGGCCCGAGCGGTTCACGCGGGCCCGGGCATAGGCGTCGCGCGGCAGGCCCGAGCGCAGGTAATCGACCGAGAAGTCGATCGTCTTGGGCATCCGCGGCAGATCCTCGGGGGCAAGCGCACGCGGGTCGATCCGGCCCGCCTCGATATCCTCCCACAGCACCGACCAGCTCAGCTCCACCAGAGCCGCGACCTCGAGGAAGGCCGCCGTCACCCCACCATGCAGCGCGGGCAGGAGCGGGTTGCCGATCAGCTTCTCGTCGAAGGGCAGAACGGCGGTCAGTTCGTCGCCGCGGCGCTCGAACTGGATGCCGAGGAAGCGGATATAGGGCACGTTTCCGGTCAGCACGCGCAAAGCCGCGTCGCGGCGTTCCTTGACGACCTGCACCGGTTCGGGGCGGGGGCGGCTCATGCGCTGGCCTCCTTGGTCTGGGCCGGAACGGGCGGTGCCGCGGGGCGCTCGACGGTGAAGGCGCCGGTCGCCGAGGCCACCGGCAGGCCCTCGGTCTCGTCCATCGCCTCGGCGCGCAGGAAGGCCACCGTGCGGGTGATGTGATAGACATGGGCGCGCGCGGTGATCCGCTGGCCGGGCGTTGCCGCGCGCATGTAGTCGATGCGCAGGTCGATCGTCGCGGTGCCCGCGGGCGCCTCGGGGTGGCTGATCACGGCCGCGCCACAGCAGGTATCCATCAGCGCCGAGACCGCGCCGCCATGGATCACCCCGGTGCGCGGATCGCCCACGAGCGCCGGATCCCATGGCATGGAAATCTGCGCCTGCCCGTCCTCCATCTCCTCGATCCGCATCCCCAGCGCGCGGCTGTGCGGGATTGCCTCGATGAAATGGCGGGCATGGGCGAGTTTGTCGGTGCCCTGTCCGGGGGTCTTTTCGGCGGTCTTGTCGTCGCGGCCTTCGCTCATCTTCCCTCGCTTCGCGCGCGCGCCCCGGGTCCTGCCCCTCGCGCCGCTCGTATGGGCGCGACTATCTCGCGCCGGGCCGCCGCTGGCAAGTCGCGCCCGCGATGCGAAACCGCGGTTGAAGAGCCGCACGCCAGCCGCTAGCTTGCGCGCCAAGGAGACCCGAATGCCGGATGTGCTGAGCTTCAAGGAAATGTGCGCCCGTTTCGATGTCACGCCTCGGACGCTACGGTATTACGAATATATCGAACTGCTCTCGCCGCAGAAGGAAGGCCGTGCGCGGTTCTATGGCCCGCGCGAGATCGCGCGGATGACGCTCATCCTGCGCGGGCGGCGGTTCGGGTTCAGCCTCGAAGAGCTGCGCCAGTGGCTCCAGATCTACGATCAGAAGGGCACCGAGGAACAGAACCGGGTCTGGGTCGAGCTCGCCGACCGGCAGCTCGACGTGCTGCGCCAGCAACGCGAAGAACTCGATCAGGCGATGGATGATCTGCGTGCGTTGCGCGATCAGGTCGCGAAATTGCTTGAAACCTGAACCGTAAAGCGATTCGTTCAGCGTCTGAAGTCATGTATGAGCAAGGCCCGGTTCGGGCGCGGAGCCCGAATTTCAGGGTGACGTCGGGTCATAAAATTACTTTACCACCTGGTCAATTTTTTCTGACATTACGTCAGCCGATCCGTGACGCCACGTCATGGTGACGCGCACGTCAACTTCACTTGTAATGTAGGGGTGGAAACAGCATCTGCCGCGCTCTGCATTACGTCAGGACAACAAGGCAGGTGTATGATGAGTGAAACGATGACGATCCGCGAAATGTGCGACGCGTTCGATGTGACGCCGCGCACGTTGCGGTTCTATGAGGCCAAGGAGTTGCTGTTCCCCATCCGAGAGGGGCAGAAGCGGTTGTTTACCCGGCGCGACCGGGCGCGGCTCAAGCTGATCTTGCGCGGCAAGCGCTTCGGCTTCAGCCTCGAGGATATCCGCCAGCTTCTCGATCTCTATGCGATGGGCGACCAGCAGAAGACGCAGTTGAGCGAGACCCTGAAGGTCGCGCGTCAGCGGCTCGACGAGATGGTGAAGCAACGCGACGAGCTGAATGTCGCGATTGCGGAGCTGGACGAACAGATCGAATGGGGCGAGCGCGAGCTGAAGGGCCAGAACCCGGAGACCTCGGCCGCCTGATTGAGGCAGACCGAGGGAGGAGTGGATGCCGAGCTATACCGCCAACACCAGGGATATGCAGTTCCTGCTGCATGAGGTGCTGAACGTCACGGCGGCCGGGGTTCCCGGCTATGACGAGCTGGAGCGCGATTTTACCGAGGCCGTGCTGGACGCGGCGGCAAAGGTCGCCTCCGAAGTGCTCGCGCCGCTCAATGTGGTGGGCGACACCGAGGGTTGCGTGCTCGAAAACGGTGTCGTGCGCACGCCGACCGGGTTCGATGCGGCCTTCGCGGCGATGAAAGAGGGCGGCTGGACCGCGCTCGATTGCGACCCCGAATTCGGCGGTCAGGGGATGCCCTATCTCTTGAACTGTGCCGTGGGCGAGATCTTCGTCTCGGCCAACATGGCCTTCAACATGTATCAGGGCCTGACCCATGGCGCCTATTCGGCGATCCATGTGCATGGCACCGAGGACCAGAAGGCGACCTATCTGCCCAAGATGGTCAGCTGCGACTGGACCGGCACGATGAACCTGACCGAGCCGCATTGCGGCACCGATCTGGGGATGCTGCGCACCAAGGCCGAGCCGCAGGACGACGGCAGCTACAAGATCACGGGCCAGAAGATTTTCATCTCGGCGGGCGATCACGATCTGGCCGAGAACATCATCCATCTGGTGCTCGCCAAGGCCCCGGGTGGCGGCGAGGGCACCAAGGGGATTTCCCTCTTCATCGTGCCGAAGTTCATGGTCAATGCCGATGGCAGCCTCGGCGCGCGCAACGCGGTTTCGGTCGGCAAGATCGAAGAGAAAATGGGCATCCACGGCAATTCGACCTGTGTGATGAACTATGACGGGGCGACCGGGTTCCTCTTGGGCGATCTGCACAAGGGCATGCGCGCGATGTTCACGATGATGAACGAGGCGCGTCTGGGTGTGGGCCTGCAGGGCTATGCCGTGGCCGAGGCCGCCTATCAGAACGCTTTGGCCTATGCCAAGGACCGCCTGCAGGGCCGGGCCGTGACCGGGGTCGAGAATCCCTCGGGCCCCGCAGATCCGCTGATCGTGCATCCCGATATCCGCCGCTCGCTGATGGATCAGAAGAGCTTCCTCGAAGGCGCCCGCGCGCTGACCTTCTGGGGCGCGCATCTGATCGACCGCGGCCACAAGGCCGGGGATGCCGCGGCCGAGGGGCTGGTCAGCCTGATGACCCCGGTGATCAAGGGCTTCCTGACCGACAAGGGGTTTGAGACCTGCGTTCTGGCGCAGCAGGTCTATGGCGGCCACGGTTACATCGAGGAATGGGGCATGTCGCAATTCACCCGCGACGCCCGGATCACGATGATCTACGAAGGCGCGAATGGGGTGCAGGCGCTCGATCTGGTGGGCCGCAAGCTCGCGCAGGACGGCGGCAAGCATGTCATGGCCTTCTTCGAGATGGTCAAGGCCGAGTGCAAGGCGCATGACGGCGACGACCGCATGAAACCCTTTACCGATGCGCTGAAAGGGGCCTCGAAGCAGCTGCAGGCGGCGGGGATGTTCTTCATGCAAAACGGCATGAAGAACCCGAATGCGGCGCTCTCGGGCAGCTATGACTTCATGCATCTGATGGGGCATGTGTGCCTCGGGCTGATGTGGACCCGGATGGCGAAGGCGGCCTATGCCGCGCTCGATGGCGGGGCCTCGGATACCGCCTTCTACGAGGGCAAGATCGCCACGGGCCGCTATTACATGGCCCGCCAACTGCCCGCCTGCGCGATGCATCTGGCGCGGATTGAATCGGGCGCCGACCCGGTGATGGCGCTGGGTGTCGATCAGTTCTGATCGCAGGGCGGCCTGATCGCGTAAGGGAACGGGCGCGGGATTTCCTGCGCCCTTTTCCATTTGGCCCACCGAGTGGCCCTTGTGTGGCCCTTGCGCAGGGTTGGCTCGTTCCCAGTCGGACAGCGGCGCTCGGGCTCTCGATGCCGGCGCGCGCCTTCGCGCCGGCGGTGCGATGCGGCTCTGGTGCACCAGCTCAGCGTGGGCGCAGCCCCTCGACGATCATCGCGAAGCATGCCCGCAGGTAGGCGGTCCGCTGCTGGCTGTCTTGCCAGTTCGGATTGCCCTCCCCCTTGGGCGGGGGGATGCCGAAGGCGACATCCATCAGCATCTTGGCCGCGACAGTCGGATCGGCGATCTGCAGCCGACCGGCGGCGCGCTGACGCTCGAGCCAATCCGCCAGAAGCGCGCGCGCCACCCCCGGCCCGCCCTCGTGAAACATCGGCGCCAGTTCGGGCGAGCGCTGGCTCTCGAGGACCATCATGTTCACGAGCCGGCTGCGCCAGTCCTCCGCCGCGGCGTCGATCTCGATCCGGAAAATCCGCCCGAGCGCCTCGGCGAGGGGCAGCGCGTCATAATCCCCGGGCAGGTCGATCATGCTGCGCCGATGGGTCTCGACGATTGCGGCGAAGAGCTTGGTCTTGTTGGGGAAGAGCTTGTAAAGCGTGCTCAGCGAGATTTTGGCGACCGATGCGACCCGGGCCATGGTGACGCCGTGATAGCCCTCCTCGACGAAGAGGCGAGCGGTGATCTCCACGATCTGCGCCTGCCGGGTGGCATCGGGCGCGGTCTTCGGGCGCCCCTTGCCACGGGGTTTTTGCGGTTGCGGACTGTCCAGCGCCGGATCCTCTGTCATCTGTTCCCCCGAGGCCCCCCTCTCGCCGTCGCGAAATCGGGAGTTGCGAGGGGGATACATTTACAGTAATGACGATTACTGTAAATGTCAAAACCGGATCCTGATCGGCATTTCGGCCCGCCTCGTGTGCTGCGAGCGTGGGCGGTCGCTATCGGGCCCGTCTCACGCTATGATGGAAAGAGCAGACATGGAACGCCGCATTTCTCTTTTGGTCGCATCGGGGGGTGTCATGGCTGAAGTCTTCCGCGCCGCCGGTCCGCGCCTCGTCGCGCTGACCTGTCTGATGTTGGCCTCGCCGGTGCTCGCGCAAGAGGCGCAACCGATGAAGGTCGGGGTTCTGACGCTCGCGCAACAGGCGGTGCCGCAGTCGATCGACCTGCCCGGGCGCGCGGTCGCCTATGAGCAGGTCGGGGTGCGTCCGCGGGTCGATGGGGTCGTGGAGAAGATCCTCTACACGCCCGGAAAACCGCTGGCCGTGGGCGATCCGCTCTTTCAGCTCGACGACGCAGCCTATGTCGCCAGTGTCGCCTCCGATCAGGCGAGCGTCGCCCAGGCCGAGGCGGATCTGCCGGTCAAGCAGGCCGCCTATGACCGGGCGCTCAAGCTCGAGGGGCAGGGCTATACCACGGCCGAAGTCGAGAGCGCGCAATCCGACCTTGCCTCGGCCAAGGCGACGCTGGATGCCGCGCGCGCCGCACTGAACTATGCCCAGACCGAGCTTTCCTGGACGACGATCCTCAGCCCGATCGAGGGTATTCCCGAGGTCGCGGCGGTCTCGGTCGGCGATCTGGTCACCGCTGGACAGGACAGCGCGATGACCACGGTCACGCGGCTCGACCCGATCTATGTCGACATGCTCGAGCCCTCCGCCCGCCTGCTCGTGCTGCGCAAGAAGATCGAAAGCGGCCTGCTCTCCCCGAACGAGAAGCTCAATGCGACGCTGATCCTCGAGGATGGCGAGACCTATACCGGCAGCGGCGCGCTCGTCTCGCCGAGCGCCACGGTCTCGACCTCGACCGGCACGGTCAGCATGCGCTTCGAATTCGAGAACGGCGATCGCAAGATCCTGCCGGGCATGTTCCTGCGCGGCACCGTCGAATTCGGCACGATGCAGGCCTTCCTCGTGCCGCAGCGCGCGACCGAACGCGATGCCACCACCGGCGCGCTGACCGCCTATGTTGTGGGCGACGATGGCAAGGCGGCACAGGTCAGCTTCAGCTCGGAAGCGGTCTATCGCAATAGCTGGGTCGTGACCGAGGGGCTCGCGGAGGGGCAGCAGCTCATCCTCGACGGGCTCAAGACCATGGCCGCGGGCACGGCGGTCGAGGCGGTCCCCGCCGAGATCGACGAAAACGGTCTGGTGAAAGATCTCGCGGCAAGCGGCGACGGCGCGCCCGAGAGCGGCGCGCCCGCCGACGCCCAGGCGAAGGACTGAGACTCTCATGGCGCATTTCTTCATCCATCGCCCGGTCTTCGCCTGGGTGCTGGCGATCCTCGTGATGCTGGCGGGCTATTTCGGGCTCTCGAACCTGCCGATCTCGCAATATCCCGACATCGCGCCGACCACGGTGCGGATCTCGGCCAACTACACCGGGGCCTCGGCGACGACGGTGCAGAACTCGGTCACCAGCGTGATCGAGGACGGGCTGACCGGGCTCGACGGGCTGAGCTACATGACCTCGACCTCGTCCTCGGGCAGCTCGTCGATCTCGCTCGTCTTCGACGACAGCGTCGATCCCGACTTGGCGCAGGTTCAGGTGCAGAACAAGCTGCAACTGGTGCAATCGGGCCTGCCTGAATCCGTGACCAGCGCGGGGGTGAGCGTGACGCGCTCGACCTCGTCGATCCTGCTCGTGGGGGCGGTCGTTTCCGACACTGACGATTACACTCAGGTCCAGCTCGGCGATATCCTCGACCGCACGGTGAAGGACCCGATCCAGCGAACCTCGGGTGTGGGCTCGATCAACACCTTCTCCTCGCCCTATGCGATGCGGATCTGGCTCGATCCCGACAAGCTCTTCAAATACGGGCTGACGGCGAATGACGTGACCGATGCCGTCTCCGAGCAGAACGCCAATGTCACCGTGGGCTCGCTCGGCGATCTGCCCGCGGCCAAGGGCCAGCAATTCACCGTCTCGCTCAATGCGCAATCGCAGCTTTCGAGCGTGGCGGAATTCGAGAAGGTCGCGCTCTCGACCGCGGCGGATGGCTCGACCATCTATCTCGCCGATGTCGCGCGCATCGAGATCAACTCGCAGAGTCTGTCCTCGACCTCGCGCTACAATGGCAAGCCGGCGGCGGGCTTTGGCGTGAACCTCGCCAATGGCGCCAATGCCGTGGAAACCGCCGAGAATGTGCGCGCGACGGTGGCCAAACTCGAGGCGGCGCTGCCCGAGGGGGTTCATGTCGTCTACCCCTATGACACCTCGCCCTTTGTCGAGGAGTCGATCTCGCAGGTCTATCACACGCTGGGCGAGGCGATCCTGCTCGTCTTCCTCGTCATCCTCGCCTTCCTGCAAAGCTGGCGCGCGACGCTGATCCCGACGATTGCCGTGCCGATCGTTCTTCTGGGCACCTTCGGGGTGCTCTCGGCCTTCGACATGTCGATCAACACGCTCTCGATGTTCGCCCTCGTGCTCGCGATCGGGCTTCTCGTCGATGACGCGATCGTCGTCGTGGAGAACGTCGAGCGGATCATGGAGGAAGAGAAGCTCGATGCCGTGGCCGCCACCGAGAAGAGCATGGGCGAGATCTCGAGCGCGCTCGTCGGCATCGTCATGGTGCTCTCGGCGGTGTTCCTGCCGATGGCCTTCATGTCGGGCTCGACCGGGGTGATCTATCGGCAGTTCTCGGTCACCATCATCTCGGCCATGGTGCTCTCGCTCTTCGTGGCGCTGATCCTGACGCCGGCGATGTGCGCGAGCCTGCTCAAACCGAGCCATGGCGAGGCGCGCTTTGCCCCCGCCCGCTGGTTCAACCGGGGGGTGGGCCGGCTGACCGATGGCTACGGCGCCGCCACGGGCCGCTTCATCACGCGCCCGTTCCGCATGTTCGTCGTGCTGCTCGCGGTGGGGGGCGCGATCGGCTATGTCTATACCAAACTGCCCTCCTCCTTCGTGCCGACCGAGGATCAGGGCGTGTTGATGGCCATGGTGCAATTGCCCGAAAACGCCACCCAGCCGCAGACGGTGGAAGCCGTCGCGGCGGTCGAGAGCTATATCCTCACCGAGCAGAAGGACTATGTCGACGCGGTCTTCGCCGCCGTCGGGTTCAGCTTCAACGGCAGCGGTCAGAACGCCGCGATGATGTTCATCAAGCTTAAGGATTTCGACACCCGCGGCGACGTGACTGCAGCGCAGATCGCGATGAACGCGAACATGCATTTCATGAACAACCGGATGGGGCAGGTCATCTTCATGCAGCCGCCGGCGATTCAGGGCATGGGCAGCTCGTCGGGCTTCGACATGTATCTGGTGGACGATGGCAACAGCGGCTCCGAGGCGCTGCATGCGGCGGCCGATGCGCTTGTCGCCAAGGCGCAGGCGAGCGGCGTGATCACTGGGTTGCGCGGCAATGACGCGGCCAGCAAATCCTCGCTCCAGCTCGATATCGACCAAGAGAAGGCGCAGGCCTTCGGCCTGACCATCTCGTCGATCAACTCGATGCTGACGACGATCTTCGCGGGCAGCTATGTCAACGATTTCACACTGAACGAGAAGCTGCGCGAGGTGATCGTGCAGGGCGATACCGCGTTCCGGATGCAGCCCGACGACGTGATGAAATGGTATGCGCTCAACAGCGACGGCGACATGGTGCCCTTCGGCGCCTTCATCAATCAGTCGTGGACCGATACCGCCTCGACCCTCTACCGCTATGGCGGCACCGGCGCGATCGAGCTCACCGGCGATGCGGTCGAGGGCGTCTCGACCGGCGATGCGATGGCCAAGATGGAGGAGCTCGCGGGCGAGCTCGACGGCAATTACGGCGTCGCCTGGGTCGGGCTCTCGCTGCAGGAACAGATGTCGGGCAATCAGGAGCCGATGCTCTATGCGCTCTCGGCACTCGTGGTCTTCCTCTGCCTCGCGGCGCTCTATGAAAGCTGGGCCGTGCCCTTCGCGGTCATGCTCTCGGTGCCGGTCGGCGTGCTCGGCGCGCTCGTCGCGGCACAGATCTTCGGCCAGTCGAATGACGTCTATTTCAAGGTCGGCATGCTGACGACGATCGGCCTCGCGGCGCGCAACGCGATCCTGATCGTGGAATTCGCCGAGAGCCTGCGCAAACAGGGCACCGCCCTTCTCGAGGCCACGCGCCTCGCCGCGCGTCAGCGTCTGCGCCCGATCATGATGACGACGCTCGCCTTCATGCTCGGCATTCTGCCGCTTGCGCTTGCAACGGGCGCCGGGGCGAATGCGCAGAACTCGATCGGGATCGGGATGCTCGGCGGGATCATCTTCACCGCGCTCTTCGGGATCCTGATGGTCCCGGTCTTCTATGTCGCGGTGATTCTGCTTGTGGGCAAAGTCAAACGCAAGGAGGCCGCAGAATGAAGGTGGTCAAGCTCGCCCCGTTTCTCCTGATTGCGGGCTGCGCGGCCGTCGGGCCGAATTATCAGCGCCCCGATGTCGCGCTCGCCCCGCAATTCGTGGGCGGCACCGGCGCCGCGCTCGCCCCCGTGGCGGCCCGCGCCTGGTGGGAGGATTACCGCGATCCCACACTCACCGCCCTCGTCGAGCGCGGGCTGCGCCAGAACCTCGACGTGGCCGCCGCCCGCGAGCGCATCCGTCAGGCCGAGGCCAATCTGCGCGCGACCGGGGTCAATGCCGCGCTCGATGGCGGGCCCAGCGCCTCTTGGAGCCGCAGCGGCGGCGATGGCACTGCGGCCTCAACCGGGCACAGCGCCGATCTCGGCGCCTCTCTGGTGCTCGACATGTTCGGCGGCATCCGCCGCGAACGCGAGGCAGCCCGGGCCGATCTCGCCGCGGCGCAGGCCGATCTCGAACAGGTGCGGCTGGCCTGGCTCGCCGATCTGATCGCGGCCTATGCCGATGCGCGCTATTATCAGGAGGCGCTCGAACTCGCCCGCGAGACGATCAAGTCGCGCGAGGAAACCGTGGCGGTCACGCAGCGCCTCTATGATGCGGGCGACGAGACCGAATATGATCTCGCCGAGGCGCAGGCGCTGCTCGACAGCGCGCGCGCCGATCTGCCCAACTACCTCGCGCAGTTCAACGCGAATGTCTTCGCGATCGCCTCGCTGCTCAACGAGCCGGCCGCGCCGCTTCTGGCGCAGATGCAGAAGGGCGCCGCCCAGCTCCGCATTCCCGGCTCGACCGCGATCGGCGTGCCCGCCGATCTGCTGCGCAGCCGGCCGGATCTGCGGTATTACGAAGGGCTGCTGCAGGCCGCGGTGGCCAATGTCGGTGTGTCCACGGCCGATATGCTGCCCTCGGTCACGCTGACGGGCGATATCTCTTATGCCAAGGGATCCAGAAGCTGGTCCTTTGGCCCCGCGCTCTCGCTGCCGCTGCTCAATCAGGGGCTGCTCTCCGCGCAGCGCGATGCCGCGATCTCGAGCGCGAAACAGGCCGAGATCGACTGGCGCGCGGCGGTCTCCTCGGCGGTCGAGGATGTGCAGGTGGCGCAATCGAACCTCGAGCAATACCGGCGCAGGACCATCGCGCTGCAGAAATCCGCGGCCTCTTATGAACACGCGCTCGAGCTCGCGCGCGAGAATTTCCGCGGTGGCGCGATCACGCTCCTCGATTTGCTCGATACCGACCGCTCGACCGCCTCGGCGCGGATCAGCGCGGCCTCGGCCAAGAACGATGCGGCCAAGGAATGGGCCGCGCTGCAGATCGCCATCGGCGCCGGGGCGATCGCGGGCGGCAGCTGAGCGAGGGCCGCAGCGGCGGCCTCAGCCCTCGCCCGGCCGCGACGCGGCGCGCCTGCGCGTGCTGCGATTGTCGAGCCCGGCCGCATGGCGCAGCTTGGCCACGACCCGGCGCGACACCTCGATGCCCTCCTGCCCGAGCCGTTCGGCGATCTCTGCATCGCTCAGGGGCGCGCGCGGGTCCTCGCCACCGATCAGGGCGGCGATCCGGGCGCGCACGGACGGGGCGGCGCGCGCGCCCTCGCTTTGGCGCACCGCCCGGGCAAAGAAGGCGCGCAGCGATGTCGTGCCCTGCGGGGTCGCGGCCGAGGCGGAGCCCGCAATCCGGCTGACCGAACTTTCATGCAATCCGAGGCTGGCCGCCGCGCTGCGCATCGTCAGAACCCGCAGGCCCGCCTCGCCCTGCCGCAGGAAGGCGGCCTGTTCGCGCGCGAGCAGCGTGCCGAGCGCGAGCAACGTCCGGTTGCGCCGCTCGACCGCGCGGATCAGGCCAAGCGCGGCGCTGCGATCGCGCGCAAGGCGGGTGCCGCGTCCGGGCGCTGCGGCCTCCTCGAGGGTCAGGACCGGCAGGCTCTCGGGGTTGAGCGTGGCCCGCCAGCTGCCCTCCGTTTCGGCGAAGATCAGATCGGCGACGCGCGGCGGCACCGCGTCGGTGGCAAAGCCCGCGGCGGGCCGAGGATCGAGCGCGCGCAGCCGGGTCAGCGCCGTTTCTACCGCGCCCGCACTCAGGCCCGTGGCGGCCACAATCGCTTCGGGCCCGCCCTCTGCCAGAAGCGGCAGGGCATCGAGCACGCGCTGCATCGTCGGCGGGATCGGCCCTTCGGCCGCGAGCTGCAGGCGCAGGCACTCGGCGACCGAGCGCGCGAAAAGGCCCCGCGGCTCGATCCGTTGCAGCGCGCCCAAGACCCGCTCGACCCGTGCGGGCGCCAGCCCGAGCCGCGCGGCGATCGCTTCGGGGGGCGTGTCGAGAAACCCGGCCGGGTCGAGCGCCTCGCTCAGCGCAAGGGCGATCTTGCGATCGGCGGGGGCCACGAGGCGCGGGATCTGCGCCTCGACATGGGCGAGCAGCGAGGGACCCTCGGCGATGGTTTCGGGCATGGTGTCGGGCAGGGCGCGCGGCAACCGCAGCCGCAGCCAGGGATTGTCCTGCGCCGCCTCGTTCAGGCTCTGCGCCATGTCGAGGTTGGACAGCTCCAGCAAGCCGATCGCGCGGGTCAGGTCCTGGCTGAGGTGCAGCCGGACCTGTTGGCGCAATGTGACTTCGTGGCGGAGCTTCATGCGGGGGCGGGTCTGTTGCCGCGATAGAACCGCGCGAAGCCCGCGGCGATCCGGCCGGGGTCGAGCGGCAGCTGGATCGAGGCGAGCGCGGTTTCCGACAGGGCTTCGGGCACGCGGATGCCCGAGGCCGCGACCAGCAGGTCGTGGATATAGGCGGGCTGAAACTCGGGGTGGAACTGCACCGAGAGCGCGGGGAAGGCGTCGTAGACGATCCCGCCATTGGGCGAGGCCACATTGCCGAGCAGCCGCCGCGCCCCCGGCGGCAGGTCCATCACCTGATCCTGATGGAACGACAGCGCGACGATCGGCGCCGCGCCGAAAAATTCCGCCCCGGCCTCGGTCGGGTCATGTTCGTGGCGCCCGACGACCCAGCCCGCATCGGATTTGCGCACCGTGCCGCCGAAGGCCTGCGCCATGACCTGATGGCCGAAGCAGACGCCGGCCACCGGAATGCGCGCCGCGCCGATCTTGCGCAGGAAGGTCTCGAGCGGCGCGATCCAGGGGTGATCCTCATAGGCGCCGGCGCGCGATCCGGTCACCAGATAGGCGTCGAATTCGGCCGGATCTTCGGGCAGCGCGGCGCCGCCCGCGACGTGGATGCGCGAAAACTCGGCCTCGGGCAGGACGGGGGTCAGCCAGCGTTCGAACATGCCAGCATAGGTGCCATGGGCGGGTTGGAAGGGTTCGGCGGGGCGGTCGGCTTCCAGAATGCAGAATTTCATCTCGGGTCCGTTGTCTGGGGCCGGGGCGCATGGGGACGCCCCGGCCGGTCGTGTCAGCTCAGTTCGATCCAGACGGATTTCGTCTGGGTGTATTGCGTCAGCGCCTCGAGGCATTTGTCGCGCCCGTTGCCCGACTGCTTGTAGCCGCCCCAGGGCGTGGTCGCGTCGCCGGCCTCATAGGCGTTGACCCAGACGATCCCGGCCTCGATATCGCGCGCAAACCGATGCGCGTTCTTGAGGTTCGAGGTCCAGATCGCCGAGGCGAGGCCATAGATCGTGTCGTTCGCCACTTCGATCGCGTGATCGAGGTTGTCGACCGGGATGATCGAGGCGACGGGGCCGAAGATTTCCTCCTGCGCGATGGTCATCTTGTTCGACACATCGGTGAAGAGGGTCGGCTCGACATAGCAGCCCTTGTTGAAGGCCGCAGGCACGCCACCGCCGAAGGCGAGTTTCGCGCCCTCTTTCTTGCCCTTCTCGATATAGCCCAGAACGCGCGATTGCTGTTCGGGGGTCACCAGAGGCCCCATGGTCGTCTCGGGGTCGAGCGGATCGCCCGGAACATGCATCCCCTTGGCGGCCTCAGTAAAGAGCGCGACATAGTCGTCGTAGACCGCGCGTTCGACGAGGATCCGCGAGCCCGCCGAGCAGACCTCGCCCTGGTTGCCGTAGATGCCCGCGACGCCGAAGGTCGCGGCCTTCTCCAGATCGTCGCAGTCGGCCAGAACGATCTGCGGCGACTTGCCGCCGCATTCGGTCGTCACGCGCTTCATGTTCGATTGCCCGGCATAGATCATCATCAGCTTGCCGACCTCACCCGAGCCGGTGAAGCCGATCTTGTCGACATCCATGTGCAGCGCGAGCGGCTTGCCGGTTTCCTCGCCAAAGCCCGTGACCACGTTGAAGACGCCATCGGGCCCGCCCGCCTCGGAGAAGAGTTTCGCGAGCAGCAGGGCGGAGAGCGGCGATTGCTCGGCCGGTTTCAGCACGACCGAGTTTCCGCAGGAGAGCGCTGGCGCGAGCTTCCATGCCGCCATCATCAGCGGATAGTTCCACGGCACGACGAGGCCGCAAACGCCCAGCGGCTGACGCAGGATGTAATGCAGCGCGTCGGCGTTGGTGGCGGTCACCACGCCCTCCAGCTTGTCGATGGTTTCCGCGAAGAAGCGGATCGTCATTAGCGAGCCGGGGATGTCGATGTTGAACATGTCGGTGATCGGCTTGCCCATGTCGAGGCTGTCGAGCAGCGCGAAATCCTCGGCGTGTTCCTCGATCAGATCGGCGAAGCGGCGCATCACGACCATCCGGTCCGAAGGCGCCATCCGCGACCAGGCGCCGGATTTGAAGGCCTTCTTGGCGGCCGCGACGGCGCGGTCCACATCCTCGGGGCCGCCACGCGCGACCGCGGCGATCTCCTCGCCGGTCGCGGGGTTCACCGTCTCGAATTTCGCGCCCGAGGCGGCATCGACGAATTTGCCGTCGATGAACATCCGGGTTTCGGGCGTCAGAGCGGCGGCCCGCGCCGTCCAGTCCTTGAGGGTCATGGTCATGGGTTACCTCCTGTTGTTCGATTATTTTTTGCGTTCGCGGGTGGCGATGACCGCCACGACGATCAGGATGAGCGAGAGCAGCACGATGATCGTGCCCACCGCGTTGATCTCGGGCGTCACGCCGCGCCGCAGGGTCGAGTAGATGTACATCGGCAGCGTGTTGTCGCGGCCCGTCAGGAAGAAGGTGACGGGGATCTCGTCGAAGCTGAGCACGAAGGAGAGCAGTCCCGCGCCGATGATCGCCGAGCGGATGTTCGGCAGCGTGATGTCGACGAAGCTGCGCCAGGGCGTCGCGCCAAGGTCGAAGGCGGCTTCCTCGAGCGATTTCGGCAGGCGTTGCAGGCGCGCATAGACCTGCGTCACGACGACGCCCAGAAGCGCGGTCGCATGGCCGAAGATCACCGTTTCGAGGCTGAGCGGGAAGCCCATCAGCTTGAACATGTTCAGCATCGAGATACCGGTGACGATGCCGGGCAGGGTGATCGGCAACAGGATCAGCCGCCGGAAGATCGACTTGCCCGGAAAGCTGAACTTGTGCAGCACCATCGCCGCGGGAACCCCAACGACCAGCGTCAGCACGGTTGCGAAGGTCGCGACGTAGAAGCTGTTGCCGATGGCCGCGAGCAGGTCAGAGTTCGAGGCGAGCTTGCGATACCAGTCGAGGGTGAAGCCCGACAAAGGCCAGGTGAGCGAGCGCGAGTCGTTGAAGGAAAACGCGATCAGCACCCAGATCGGGATATAGAGGAACGCCATCAGGAAGGCGACGAAGGCCATGAAGCCGGTGTCGGCCCCGTAACGCGCGATCAGGCTCGGGTTCTT
>QKJR01000066.1 GCA_003249215.1 Rhodobacterales bacterium | reverse complement strand
CCGAGGCTATTCCGTAGCAAAGGGCACGTTCCCACGCGTTACTCACCCGTCCGCCGCTAGATCCGAAGATCTCGCTCGACTTGCATGTGTTAGGCCTGCCGCCAGCGTTCGTTCTGAGCCAGGATCAAACTCTCAAGTTGAAAGCACCTTGCGGCGCTATCCTTGACAGCGAACCTTGCACATATCTGACCCTCCCGAAGGAAGGTCGTCACATCTGCTTGTCGTCTCTGGAAACCAGAGCCGCCAAACAGTGAAGCTGACTACGCTCATCATCGCCGTAGCTAGAGCGCCGATATGCTCTCGGTCCGCAGTCGTATGACAACCAAACCGCCCGCATATCTCTTCAGATATCTATCAATGTCAAAGAGCAAGAGGCAAAAACAAACCGGAAGCGCTTACCTTAAGCGCTACCCGCTCGATCCGTCTCTTCCGCTTTCGTCGCCGCTTCGCTTTCTTTCGTCTGCGTGGCGGCGCTTCCGGCGCCCCGTCGCGGTGTGTTCCGCTTCGGTGAGGGGCGTTCTAAGCAGATACGCCGGACCCCGCAAGAGGAATTTTCGCAATTCCGTCATTTTTCTCGGGGCACCCCCATTTTACTGAGGAAAACTTGGGCATTTTGCGAAGAGATTTTTCGCCCGGCGGTCCACAACACGGGCCTGGCACCGGCCAGTTCCGGGAATCGCGGCCGGTTTGCGGTGAATCACCCGCGGCCTGCCCTCGCGTCAGGGGCGCATTTTCCTCGTAGAAGCCCCCTGCCCCACCCGAAACGACTCGTTCGGCGCGCGACTCGGGGCCAGTTTCACCCCTTGGAGGCCCCCCTACCCGACTCGCGGGCGCCTTGATCCCCTGCCCCGCCTGAAACGACTCGCTCGAATTCCGACTCAGGGCCGATTTTTCCGCTTAAGGCAGACAGTCCACTTCGCCGGAGCCTGGATCGCAGGTGACCCCGAACCGTCCCCCGGGACGCAAGGAAAGACGAAGGGCCGGATCGTCTCCGATCCGGCCCCTCTCTCACTCTCTCTCCCGCACGCCTCAGCGCAGGATGCGCCCACGCATCTTCCAGATCGAGGGCAGCAGCAGCGCCACATAGATCAGGTCGAGCGCCACAGCGAGCAGCCAGACCCGTGTAACCACCATCCCCATGCCGATCACCGTCGCCATCAGCAGGAGCCCCACGCCCCAGCGCGGCACCTTGAGCGCCTTGGGCGAGATCGTCGGGATGCGCGAGATCATCAGCACACCGACCAAGGCCATCCAGACCGCGACGAACCCGGGATAGTCGGGGGTATGAACGATGCCCCCAAGGCTCAGGAACACCGGAAGCAGGCCGAGCATCGCCCCCGCAGGCGCAGGCACCCCGGTGAAATGACGCTTCGACCCGCCATCCTCACCGCGCATCACGTTGAAGCGCGCAAGCCGCAGGCAACAGGCCGCGGCAAAGACCAGAACGAAGATCCAACCCATCGCATTGGCCTCGCCAAGCGCGAAGCGATAGACGAGCAGCGCCGGCGCCACCCCGAAGCAGAGGAAATCCGACAGGCTGTCGAGCTCGGCACCGAATTCGGAGGTCGCGCGCAGGCGCCGCGCGATCAGCCCGTCCATCCCGTCGATCACCGCCGAGAGCATCAGCAGGATCACCGCCGTCTCGATGCGCCCCACCATGGCAAAGCGGATCGAGGTGAGCCCGAGGCACATCCCCGCAATCGTCACCAGGTTCGGCAACAGCATCAGGAAGGGCATCTGTTCGCGATCTTGCGGCTCCATCGCGGACCTCAGCGGATACCGCCCGCGCGCGCGGGCTCGGTGGCGTCGAGATCGGCAATCACCGTCTCGCCGGAAATCATCGTCTGACCGATCGCGACGAGCGGCTGCACCCCCTCGGGCAGATAAATGTCGAGCCGCGAGCCGAAGCGAATGAGCCCGAAGCGCTGCCCGGTCAGAAGCTCCTGCCCCTCGCGCGCCTCGCACAGGATCCGCCGCGCCACGAGGCCCGCGATCTGCACCACACCATAGCGCACGCCCTCGGCCGTCTCGACCGCGAGACCGTTGCGCTCATTGTCGGAGCTTGCCTTGTCGAGCGAGGCATTGAGGAATTTGCCGGGCCGATAGGCGACCTTGGTGATCCGCCCGGCCATCGGCAGCCGGTTCACATGGCAGTTGAAGACCGACATGAAGACCGAGACCCGTGTCATCGGTTGATCGCCGAGGCCCAGCTCGACCGGCGGCACCGCGGGTTCCAGAAGCGACACGACCCCATCCGCGGGCGAGATCATCAGCCCGGGGCGCGTGGGCGTCACCCGGACCGGGTCGCGGAAGAAATAATAGCACCACACCGTGAGCCCCACCCCGATCCAGCCCAAGGGCTCCCAGATCAGGAACAGAAGCACCGTGATCCCGGCGAAGATCGCGACGAACTTGCGCCCCTCGGGATGCATCGGCTTGACGAAGGTGGAGAGCATGGAGACGGACATTTGCGGCCTTTTCGTTGTTTGGCCCCTTCTATCGCAAAGCCCGGGCCTTGGAAACAGGGGCGCGCGGCGGCTCCACCCCGGGCCCGGGTCGGCCAGAATCGGCGGCGCGGCGCGCGCAGCAATTCCAGAGTGAAAAACTCGGATTGACTTGACCAAGCAAAACACTCATCTATTGACGATCAACCCCGGGATCCCGCCGATGATCGTCTGCCACTGCCAGCATATCACCGACCGTGACATCCACGCCGCCATCGACTGGATGCGCGCGGCAGACCCGGAAACGATCATCACCCCCGGCAAGATCTATCACGCGCTCGGCAAACGCGCCGATTGCGGCGGCTGCATGCCGCTTTTCCTGTCCACGATGCGCGGAAATGATAACCTGAAGGTTCCCGCCGAACTGCGCGGCCTGCGTCGGGCCCCTGCGGGTGTCGGCGCGCAACGACCCACCGAAAGGCCCACGGAAAGGCCCATCGAAAGGAAGGAAAAGAGAGCATGAAAGGCGACGCCAAGGTCATCGAGTATCTGAACGCGGCCCTGCGGTCCGAATTGACCGCGATTTCGCAATATTGGGTGCATTTCCGGCTTCAGGAGGATTGGGGCCTGGCGAAGATGGCCAAGAAGAGCCGCGCCGAGTCGATCGAGGAGATGAACCACGCCGACAAGCTGATCGCGCGGATCCTGTTCCTCGAGGGGCATCCGAACCTGCAAAAGCTCGATCCGCTGCGCATCGGCGAGGGCCCGCGCGAGACGCTCGAATGCGATCTTGCGGGCGAGCATGACGCGCTGACCCTCTATCGCGAGGCGCGCGACCACTGCAACAAGGTGGGCGATATCGTCTCGAAGAACATCTTCGACGAGCTGATCACCGACGAGGAAGGCCATGTCGACTTCCTCGAGACCCAGATCGCGCTCTACGACCGGCTGGGCGCCGCGGGCTATGCGCTCCTGAATGCGGCCCCGATGGACGAGGCCGAGTGACCCCAACCCTCGCGCCTCGAGGAACCCCGCCCCTCACCCGGGCGGGGTTTTTCCTTGCGGGCTTCGGATGCCTCCGGCGGGAGTATTTCGGCCAGGAAAACGCTGGGCTTTTTCTTGGCCCAAATACTCACCTTTCCCACGCCAGCCCGAGGGCGCGCCGGCGCAAGATCGCTCCCCCGCAATGAAAAACGCGGCCCCGAAGGACCGCGTTTTCCGAAAGATATTCGCGAAGATCAGCGCTTCGAGAACTGGAAGGACCGACGGGCTTTCGCCTTGCCGTATTTCTTCCGTTCGACGACGCGCGAGTCGCGGGTCAGGAAGCCCGCGGCTTTCAGCGCAGCGCGCAGGCCGGGTTCGTAAAGCTGCAGAGCTTTCGAGATGCCGTGCTTGACCGCACCGGCCTGACCCGAGAGACCGCCACCCGACACCGTCGCATAGACATCGAACTGACCTTCCACGCCGGCGATGCCGAAGGGCTGGTTCACGATGAGCTGCAGCACGGGGCGCGCGAAGTAAACGGGCATTTCCTTGCCGTTCACGGTGATCTTGCCCGAACCGGGTTTGACCCAGACGCGGGCGACCGCGTCTTTACGCTTGCCGGTCGCATAGGCGCGGCCCTGCGCGTCGCGCACCGGGGCGCGCGGCGCAGCTTCGGCCACGGCGGCGGGGGCGCCCACGCCCGACACGGCCGACTTCAGATCGTCGAGGGATTTGATATCGGACATGATTACGCGCTCCGGGTGTTCTTCTTGTTCAGGACTTTGACGTCCAGAACTTCGGGCTGCTGAGCTTCGTGCGGATGTTCGGCGCCGGCATAGACGCGCAGGTTCGACATCTGCTCGCGGCCCAGACGGTTGCGCGAGATCATGCGCTCGACGGCCTTGATCACGACGCGCTCGGGATGAGCCCCTTCGAGAACCTGACGCGCGGTGCGGAACTTGATCCCGCCCGGGTGGTTCGTGTGCCAGTAGTAGCGCTTGTCTTCACGCTTCGAGCCGGTCATCTGCACCTTGTCGGCGTTGATGATGATCACGTTGTCGCCCATGTCCATGTGCGGGGTGAAGGTCGGCTTGTGCTTGCCACGCAGGCGCATGGCAACGATCGTGGCGAGGCGGCCCAGAACGACGCCCTCGGCGTCGATCAGGATCCACTTCTTCTCGATCTCCGCAGGTTTCGCGGTATAGGTTTTCATCTTAGATCGCCCTTTGAAGGGTTGTGGAATTCGGATGCGCGCTTGTCTTCGATTCCGCGGCACATTTCAAGCGCGATATATCTAATTTTCTAACGCAATTTCAAGGCGTTAAAAAATAGGTATCAAAATACCCCAATCCAGAGCTCCACCACGACGCCGAAAACGCCCATCATGCGGCCGCATTTGCGCATAGGCATCCGGCCGCAAGCGCGTATCATCGAAGCCCTCAGGAGGAGAGACCGATGACCCACCGCACGATCGCCGCCACCGCGCTGATGCTGACGCTTGCAGGTTGCGCGGCCCCGCCCGCGACCGATGACCCAGGTCTGCGCCCGAGTTTCAGCGATCCGGCCTTTGCTGCACGCGTCTTCGACTACCGCGAGGTGATGCTCGTGGCACAAACCGGCACCGGCGCCGAGGCGAAACCGCTGACCGGCGTCGCCTGCACGCTGGGCAGCCCCGAGATCACCTATCCGCCGCTCACCACCCCCGCCCTCATCGCCCTGCCCGAGATCACCGGCAAGCCAGAGCCACTCGTGCTGCGCTGCGCGAGCGGCGAGATGCAGGCCGCGGTTCGCCTCGCCCCGGTGGTCGACAGTCTCGGCCCGCTGGTGCCGCTGCCGGTCGGGATCGCGCTCGCCGGGGCGAAATATGCGATCGCCGCGAATGAGGACAAATGGGTGCATTTCGCGCGGCGCGGTGCGCTCACCGTGACCTTGGCGCCCTGATCAGTCCCGCTTGGGCGGGATCGAATAGGTCATGCTCGCGCGCGCGACCGGCTCCGCAATCCCCTCGGAGAAGATCAGAACATCGCCCACCGCGAGCACCCGGCCGAGTTTCAGGATCCGCACCCGCGCGATCAGGTCGCGTCCGGCCTCGGGCTTGCGCAAAAAGTCGATCGTGGCATTCGTGGTCACCGCGAGCTCGACCGGTCCGATCCGCGCCAGAATCGCGAGGTAGATCCCGACATCGGCCAGCGCGAACATCGACGGCCCCGAGACGGTGCCCCCCGGGCGCAGGTGCAGCTCGCTCACCTTGAGCCGCACGGTGAGCTCCTCGCCCACCTCTTCGACGGCGAAATCCTGCGCCACCTGGGGAAAGACGTCCCCCAGAAAGGCGTCGAGCGCCGCGGCAGTCATCCGCGGCGCCCGACCTTCGATATGAGACTTCCCGTCAGCCACGCCGACGCAGACGCCGCGCCAGACCGCCGATCGCTGCCAGACCGCCGAGCAGCAGCGGCGCCGTCGCCGGAAGCGGAACCGCCGGCAGGCCCGAGCCATCCGAGGTGATCGCCAGATTGTCGATCGCCCAGCTCTCGTCACTGCCGCCCTGCCAGCCGTTGCCGCTGGCGAAGAAGGCCAGCGTCAGGCTCGAGGCGACATGCGCGAAGGTGAGCGACACCGAATACCCGCCATCCGCCCAGAACGCGCCGAAGATGTTCGTGCCGGACGGCACGAGCTGCGTCATCGAGGCGGGGATCGAAGCGGTCCCCGAGGCCTGCGCGGGCGAAGCTTGCAGCACGCTCGCGCCATCGGCCAGCAGGTTGAAGTAATCGCCCTGCGGATAGGCCGAAACGAACCCGTCCCAGCTATCGATCGAGGCGAAGAGGAAGGTGACCGTGATCGTGCTGTGGGCTGCCAGTCCGCTCAGGCTCAGCACACTCGACGCAGCCGGATTCCCGCTTGCGGTATTTTGCAGGAAGCTGCCCGAGAAGCCGTAGGCGCCATAACCACCGACCCCGGTCAGGGTGGTGACACCGCTCCATTCGCTGCCCAGGGCAGAGTCGAAATCGTTGGTATAGACGGAGGTGGCCGCTTGCGCCGCCCCCACACTCAGAAACAGCCCAAGGGCCGCAGTCGCAAGTTTGTTCATGATGATCCCCCAGTTCAGTAACGAAACTTTGCGCTCGCAGCAGGATCCTGTCAATCTGCTTTGAGGAGGACACAGAATGACAGATTTCGTGGAATTGGAGCGGCGCGGGCCGGTGGCGCATCTGACGATGAATATGCCCGGCTCGCTCAATGCGCTCTCGGATGCGATGCTGGCGGCGCTGCGCGATCGCTTCACCGAGGTGGGCGGCGACGGCACGATCAAGGTCGTGGTGCTCAAGGGCGCGGGCAAGGCGTTTTGCGCGGGCCATGATCTCAAGGAGATGCAGGCCGGACGCGAGAGCGCGGACAAGGGCCGCGCCTATTTCGCCGATCTCTTCGCGCGCTGCGCGCAGGTGATGCAGATGATCCCCGCCCTGCCCCAACCCGTGATCGCCGAGGTCCACGGTATCGCCACCGCCGCCGGATGCCAGCTCGTCGCGAGCTGCGATCTCGCGGTCGCGGCGGAGGGCACGCGTTTTGGCGTGAACGGCGTCAATATCGGGCTCTTCTGCTCGACGCCGATGGTGGCGCTTTCGCGCAACGTGCCGCGCAAGGTGGCCTTCGAGATGCTCACGACCGGCGAATTCATCGACGCCGCCCGCGCGCGCGAAGTTGGCCTCGTCAATCGCGTGGTGCCGCATGAGCGGCTCGAGAGCGCCACGCAAGAGCTCGCCGAGGTGCTCGGCGCCAAGCTCGGCGCCGCAGTCAAGATCGGCAAGCGCGCCTTCTACGACCAGATCACCCTCGATCTCGCGGCGGCCTATGAACATACGGCGGCGGTGATGGTGGAAAACATGCTCTGGCGCGATACCGAAGAGGGGCTCGCCGCCTTCATCGAGAAGCGCAAACCGGACTGGGCGGGCTGAGAATGCGGTGGGGCGTCGACGAAGCGTCCTACCAACGCGCCGCGCGGCACTGCCGCGCGAAAGGCTATGTCAGCACGGCGCAGATCGCGTTCGGCCTGAAGATCACGTGCTTCTTCAAATGCTGTGAGGTGGTGAGCCAGATGCATGGGCGCGGATTCTGCACCAAGCTCGACCTGCACGGACGTCACGCCATCCATCTCGAAAGCCCGGACGGGCGCGAGGCCTGAGCGTCGAGGGGGCTCTGCCCCCGCCCGTTCCGGGCTCCCCCGGGATATTTGGATCAGGTTGAAGGCACGGGCCCCAGCTCTTCAACCTGACCGAAATATCCCGGGGGTGAGGCGCGCAGCGCCGAGGGGGCAGCGCCCCCCGCCCGATCAGCCGAGGGCCGCGAGCGCCGGAAAGGTCTCGAGCAGCCAGAAGCTGATCGCCGAGAAGGCATTGGTGAGCATGAGAAGCCCGACGAGCACCAAAAGCCCGCCCATAACCTTCTCGATGATCCCCATATGCCGCTTGATCCGGTTCATCACACCCATCGCGCGGTCGATGAAGAGCGCGGCCAGCAGGAAGGGAATGCCGAGCCCGAAGGCGTAGACCGCCAGAAGCCCGGTACCGCGCGCGACATCGCCACCCGAGGCCGCAAGCGACAGGATTGCACCCAGTTGCGGGCCGATGCAGGGCGTCCAGCCGAAGGCGAAGGCAAGGCCCAGCACATAGGCGCCAAGCGATGAGCCGCCCTGATCGCCCACATCGAGCCGCGCCTCGCGGTCGAGAATGCCGATCCGGTAGACACCGAGGAAATGCAGCCCGAGCCCGATGATCACCACGCCGGCGATCTGGCCGAAGAGTTCCTGATGGGTGAGGAACAGCCGCCCGAGGCTCGAAGCGGCCGCGCCGAGGATCAGGAAGACGGTCGAGAGGCCGAGGACGAAGAAGATTGCCGGCATCACCGCCGAGGCCTTGCGCGCGCGCAGATCGCCCATGCCGACACCGGCCATATAGGCCAGATAGGGCGGCACGATCGGCAGCACACAGGGGCTGAGAAACGACAGGAGCCCCGCGGTGAGCGCGACGAGCGCGGCGGGCAGGAAGGCAGCGTCTATGAGGTCGATCCCGAACATGCCCCCGCATAGCATCGCGCGCGCGCGCCGTCATCTCTCGCGACGCCGGCATCGGGTCACAAGGCCGTGGCCGATCGGCGCAGGGGGCGCCCCCCTGCCCGACGCGATGGACAAAGCGGCGGCGGCGGGCTAGCCCCAGGGGATGGACGATGTGACCCGGATCGATGCGCGCGGCCTGCTCTGCCCGCTGCCTGTGCTGCGCCTGCGCAAGGTGCTCGGCGCGCTGGCGCCCGGCGCGCTGGTCGAACTGAGCGCCACGGATGGCGCGAGCCGGATCGACGTGCCGCATTTCTGCGCCCAGGGCGGGCACGAATTGCTCAGCCAGACCGAGACCCGGTGCGAAACCGGGGGCGTGTTCCTCTACCGGATCCGACGCGGGCCGGACATCGGCGCCGGAACCTGAAAACGCCGGGCGCTTGGCCCGGCGTTTCCCTCTCATTTCTCGAGGCGCGGCTCAGCGGCCGAGCGACCACCAGCCCTTGCGCTTGGGCTGATCATCCGCGGGCTCGGATTCGGCCTGAGCTTCGGACGGAGCCTCAGCCAGTTCCGCCACCGGCGCTTCGGCCGCCATCTCGGGGGGCGCCTCGACGGGAATCTCGGCGGGCACCTCTGCCGGAGCCTCGGCGGGGGCCTCGAAGGGCGCCTCCACCGGTGCTTCGGCCGGGGCCTCCTGCGGTGCCTCGGGCGCGGGCGCAGGCTCCTCGGTGGGCATCTCGCGCGGCGGTTCGGCCTCGGCCATGACCGGCGCGGGCGCCTCGATCACCACCGGATCGGTGCTCGCCTCCTCGGCGACCGGTTCGGCCTTCTTGCGGCTGCGGGGCGCGCGTTTCTTCGGCGCGGCCTCCGCTTCGGCGCCCTCGGCCGCAGGCTCGGCCTTCTTGCGGGTCGTGCGCTTCTTCGGCGCGGCGGCCTCCGCCTCGGGGGCGGCCTCTGCGTTCGCCTCCGCGGCGTCCTCGGCGGCCTCACCCTCGACCGGTTTCCTGCGGCTGCGGGTGCGACGCTTCTTCGGCGCCTCCTCGGCCGCTTCGGCCTCGGCGGGCGCCTCGGTCACCGGAGCCTCGGCCCCCTCTTCCGCACCGGACAGAGCTGCGAGCTCGGCCGCGGCGGCGGCACGCGCGGCATCCTCGGCCGCCTCGTCCTCATCGCCTTCGGCATCGCCGTCATCCGACTCGCCATCCGACTCACCGTCGGTCTCGGCGCCCTCGGCAGTGGCCCCGCCCGGCTTCTTCTTGCGCCGACGCCGACGCTTCTTCTTGCGCGGCTGATCCTCAGAGCCCTCGGCGGCCTCACCCGGCTCGACGGCCTCGACGCTCGCCTCGGCCTCTTCGGCCTCCTCGATCTCGTCTTCCTCGACGAAATCGCTCTCGTCGATCTCGGCCATCAGCTCGGCATTGGCCGAAACGACCGGGGCGTGAACCTCAGGCACGAAGCGCGTCGCGGTCTTGAACTTCTCGATCGAGAAATCGGGCGAGACGAGCGAGGGATCGGCCTCGATCCGCACCGCCATGCCGTAGCGCGCCTCGATCCCGGCAATATGCTCGCGCTTGGCGTTCATCAGATAGTTGGCGACCGCCACCGGGCAGCGCACCAGAACCTCGCGGCTCCGTTTCCGCGTGCCCTCTTCCTCGATCGCGCGCAGCACCTGCAGCGCGAGGCTGTCATCCGAGCGGATGAGCCCGGTGCCATGGCAATGCGGGCACGGCTGGGTGGTCGATTCGATCATGCCGGGGCGCAGACGCTGACGGCTCATCTCCATCAGGCCGAAGCCCGAGATGCGGCCGACCTGAATCCGCGCGCGGTCGGTCTTCAGCTTCTCCTTCATCCGCTTCTCGACCGCGGCATTGTTGCGCCGCTCTTCCATGTCGATGAAGTCGATGACGATGAGGCCCGCGAGGTCGCGCAGACGCAATTGACGCGCCACCTCGTCGGCGGCCTCGAGGTTGGTCTTGAGCGCGGTATCCTCGATCGAGCCTTCCTTGGTGGCCCTACCCGAGTTCACGTCGATCGCAACGAGCGCCTCGGTCACGCCGATGACGATGTAGCCGCCCGATTTCAGTTGCACGACCGGGTTGAACATCGAGGCGAGGTAGCTCTCGACCTGGAAGCGCGCGAACAGCGGCAGTTGCTCGCGATAGTTGATCACCTGCCGCGCATGGGTCGGCATGATCATCCGCATGAAGTCCTTGGCGGCGGCATAACCGCGCTCGCCCTCGACGAGCACCTCGTCGATGTCCTTCGAGTAGAGATCGCGGATCGAGCGCTTGATCAGATCGCCTTCCTCGTAGATCGGGGCGGGGGCGATGGATTTCAGCGTGAGCTCGCGGATCTGCTCCCAGAGCCGCATGAGATATTCATAGTCGCGGCGGATCTCGGTCTTGGTGCGCTGGCTGCCCGCGGTGCGGATGATCAGACCGGCGCCCTGCGGCACCTCCATCTCGGAGGCGATTTCCTTGAGCTTCTTGCGGTCGGCGGCATTGGTGATCTTGCGCGAGATCCCACCCCCGCGCGCGGTGTTCGGCATCAGCACGCAATAGCGTCCCGCGAGCGAGAGATAGGTGGTCAGCGCCGCGCCCTTGTTGCCGCGCTCTTCCTTCACGACTTGCACCAGCATGATCTGGCGCACCTTGATCACTTCCTGGATCTTGTAGCGGCGCGCACGCGGCTTGCGGGGCGCCGAGATCTCCTCGTGCACGTCCTCTTCGGCGACGGATTCGATCTCGTCATCGGCAGGATGGTCGTGGTGATCGTGGTCGTGATCGGCCTCGTCCGAAGTGTCGTCTTCGGCCTCGGCGCTATCGCCCTCGGTGTCTTCGGTCTCGGTCTCCTCGACCTCGGCGACCGGGGCCGCCTCTTCTGCCGGGGCCTCTTCGGTCACCGGCGCGGCACCTTCGGCCGCTTCGAACACGGGAGCCGCGGTGTCATCCGCCGTGCCCTCGGGGGCGACGGTCTCGGCCACGGCCTCTTCGCCATTGGCTTCGGGGTCGACCACGGCCATGCCCGGAATGTCTTCCGAACGCACCACCGCATCCTCGGTCACGGCCTTCTCGGCCTTGGCCCCACCGCGGCGCGAGCGCGAGCGGCGCGATTTCGGGCGGCTTTCCTCGGCCTCCTCGGCCTCGGCGGCGAGCCGCTCCTCCTCGATCAGCGCCTGACGGTCGGCGACCGGGATCTGATAGTAATCGGGGTGAATCTCGGCGAAGGCGAGGAAACCATGGCGGTTGCCGCCGTAATCGACAAAAGCGGCCTGGAGCGAAGGCTCCACCCGCGTCACTTTTGCCAGATAGATGTTCCCGGCCAGCTGCCGTTTGTTGATGGTTTCAAAGTCGAACTCTTCGACCTTGTTGCCGTCCACCACCACGACGCGGGTCTCTTCCGCGTGGGTGGCATCGATAAGCATCTTCTTTGCCATTAATCCTGTTTCCACATGCGAGACGCCGCCGAACCCCGGGGGGCGCGGCAGGCGTTGCATGGTTTGTCGTTGAGGCGATGGGCGTCATGGCGGCGGGCACGAGGGCGGCACCAAGCGGTGCACCCTTTGCGTCCCCAATCCTGCCTGCTCGCGTCATCGCGGTTCTTCCCAAGTGCGGGCGGACCCGTCACCCAATTGAAAACCTTCGGGATTTCGGAAACCTCGAAGGCGTGACTGCGGCCTTGCGGCCAATCGGTTGACCCGGATCACCCCCCGCCGACGCGGGGCCCTGCGATCCGGAAATCAGCGAATTCCGGGGCGAAAGCGCAAAATGCTGCGCTTTGCCGACATGTTTGCGACAATAGCCGCGGCACGGGCGCAATGACAATGGGCTATTTCGCCCCTGTCGCCGCCCCCGGCAGGTCTTGGCCCCATCTCCCGGGCGGCCAAGCGCCTCCCCCGAGAGTGCCGCGAAAGGGTTAACGAACCGCTAATCGCGCTGCGGGGCGGTTCACTGCCGCAAGAGCCGTGCCTCGGCGGCATCGGCCTGCGCCCAGGTTTCAAGCCCGCCCGCAATCGCCGCCACCATCCGCTTGCGCCACTCCGCATCCAGCAGCCGCTTGCGGTCGGCCTCAGACGACAGGAACCCAAGCTCGAGCAGCACTGAGGGGAAATCGGGCGCCTTGAGCACCGAGAAATCCGCCCCCTGCACCGGATGCTTGTACATCTTCAGGCCCGCCTCCCTGATCGCCCCGACCATGACCTGGCTCAGCCGCAGACTGCGCGGCTGGGTCTCGGCGCGCGCCAGATCCATCAGCACGCCGGCAACCTCGTCGTCATGCCCCTCGAGGTCCACCCCCGCGAGCAGATCCGCCCGGTCATGCCGCTCGGCCAGCTTGCGCGCGGCGTCATCCGAGGCGGCGGGATCGAAATGATAGGCCGTGGCACCGGTCGCCTGCCCCTCGGCCAAGGCATCAGCATGCAGCGAGATCAGCGCATCGGCACCGCTCGCGCGGGCGACGGTCAGGCGCGTTTCGAGCGGCACGAAGACATCCTCCTCGCGCGTCATCAGCACTTCCATCCCCGCCCGCGTCAGCGCCTCCTTGAGCTCGCGCGCGAAGGTCATCACCAGAACCGCCTCGGAATGGCCCTCGGCCTCGGCCCCCGGGTCGATCCCGCCATGCCCGGGGTCGAGCACGATCCTGAGCGGCGCCGATCCATCCTGACGCCGGTGCGGCGCGGTATCGATGGCGGCCGGCTGCGGCAGATCCCAGAGCGCCGAGGCCGGCGCCCCCGCCCGCGCGGCGAAATCATCGGCCGCCACCGGATCGAGGCGCAGCGTGATGCGCGGGGTCGCGCCGGTGCGCTCGACCGCCTCGACCAGCGCCGCGGGCGTGACCAGTTCAGCGACCATCCGCGACCAGCCGGGCCGGAACCGGCCCCAACGGATCTCGCCCAGAAGGCCCTCGGGGTCGAGGGCGGCGGGGCTCGCGCCGGTGAAATCCACCTCGCGGAAATCCACCACGAGGCGGGGCGGATCGTCGAGCAGGAAGGCGCGGAACGGCACCGCCTGGTCGATCCCGAGGGTAAGCGCGATCTGCCCCCCCTCGGCCACGACGCCCGAGCGCGCGGGCTCGATCCGCGCCAGCGCCGAAAGCTCGGTCTGGGCGCGTGCAGGCCCCGAGCCGAGTGCTGCGCAGCACGCCAGAACGAGGGCGGAAAGGATCTGTCTCATGCCTGCTCTCAGGGTCTTGGTTCCCGGGGTCTTGGGCCCCTTTGGGCACAGTATAACCTGCCCCCGCGCAGGGGGAAACCGCTCCCGCCTTTTCTTGGTCCAAATACGCGAAAAGGGCCGCTGCAAAGGCCGCAGCGGCGCCCGCTCAGCCGCGCGCCGCCATGAAGTCCGCCAGCCGCGCAAGCCCTTCGGCAATATCGGCGCTCTGACGCGCATAGGAGAAGCGCAAGGTGGTGTGCCCGCGAGCCGGATCGAAATCGAGCCCCGGCGTGACCGCAACGCCCGCCCGTTCGAGGATCTCGGCGGCGAAGGCGCGGCTGTCGTCGGTGAATTCCGACACATCGGCATAGATGTAGAAGGCGCCATCGGGCGGCGCGATGCGGGTAAAGCCCGCCTTCGGCAGCCCCTCGAGCATCATCCGCCGGTTCTCGGCATAGACCGCGCGATTGGCGTCGAGCTCGTCCACGCAATCGAGCGCGGCGAGCGCCGCGATCTGACTCGCGTGCGGCGGGCAGATGAACATGTTCTGCGCCAGCCGCTCGACGGTGCGGACGTGATCTTCCGGCACCACCATCCAGCCCACGCGCCAGCCCGTCATCGAGAAATATTTCGAGAAGGAATTGATCACATAGGCGCGGTCCGAGATTTCGAGCGCGGTCACCGCGCGCCCCTCATAATGCAGCCCATGATAGATCTCGTCGGAGACGAAGGCGATGTCGCGCGCCTCGGCCGCGGCCATCAGCGCCCCGAGTTCCGTCCGCCCGAGCATGGTGCCCGAGGGGTTGCCCGGCGAGGCGACGATCAGCCCCTGCACCCCTTCGGGGATCTCCTCGGCCACCGGTTGATAGCGGTTCTCGGGCTTCGTCAGGATATCGACCGGCGTGACCGACATCGCGCGCAGGATCTGACGATAGCTCGGATAGCCCGGCGCCCCGAGCGCCACACGGTCGCCCGCGTCAAAAAGCGCCGAGAACGCGAGCAGGAACGCCCCCGACGAGCCTGAGGTGACCACCACGCGCCCGGGATCGAGATCGACGCCGTACCAGCGCTGATAGAGCTTCGCGATGCCCGTACGCAGCTCGGGCAGGCCGAGCGCCACCGTGTAGCCCATCGTATCGGTGTCGAGATGGGCGGCCAGCGCCGCCCGCGCGCCCGCCGGCGCCGGGGTCGAGGGCTGCCCGACCTCCATATGCACGATATGCCGCCCCGCCGCCTCGGCCGCACGCGCGGCCTCCATCACATCCATCACAATGAAGGGATCGACCTGCCCCCGGGTTGAGAAACGCATCTTTTCCCTCCATCCTGCGGCCCGATATTGCGCCTGAGCCCGGCCTAAGCGCCCCGGGTGCCGGGGTCAATGCCCCGCCCGTGCCGCCCGCCCCATCGGGGCATCGGGTCGCAGCCGGGGCTATGACCTTGCACTCGGCCCGGGGCTCGCCCAATGTCGCGCGCGAACCGCCCGGGCGATCCGGGCCCGAACAGGACCCGATCGACCATGACCCTTTCCCGCAATCTGCTGGGCGCGCTCGCGCTCTCGACCGCTCTGGCCGCCCCCGCGATGGCCTTCGACCTTTCCGCCATGTCCGAGGCCGAGAAGACCGCCTTCGGCGCCGCGGTGAAGGAGTATCTGATGCAGAACCCCGAGGTTCTGGTCGAGGCGATCAACGTGCTCGAGGAACGCCAGCAGGCGGCCGCGGCCGACAATGACAAGGTGCTCGTGCAGACCAATGCCAAGGACCTCTTCGAGGACGGCTATTCCTGGGTTGGCGGCAACCCGGACGGCGATGTGACCATCGTCGAATTCATGGATTACCGCTGCACCTACTGCAAGAAAGCCTATGAGGAGGTCGCCCAGCTTCTCGAAAAGGACGGCAATATCCGCTTCATCGTCAAGGAATTCCCGATCCTGGGCCAGGAGTCGGACGTCTCCTCGCGCTTTGCGGTCGCGGTGAAGCAGATCGCGGGCGATGCCGCCTATGAGAAGATCCACGACGCGCTGATGGGCTTCCGCGGCGCGATCACGCTCGAGAGCCTCGCGCGGCTCGCCAAGGATCAGGGGCTCGACGCGGATCCCATCCTGAAGCGGATGAACGAGGAAGAGGTGACCGCGGTCCTGCGCGCCAATCACCAGCTCGCCGCGCGGATGGGGATTTCGGGCACGCCCGCCTTCGTGATCGGCGGCGAGATGCTGCGCGGCTATGCGCCGCTCGAGGCGATGCAACAGATCGTGGCGGGCCAGCGCGGCTGATCAGCTCTCGCGCCCTTGGGCGGACCGCGCAGGGGGGCTGCTCGCCCCCCTCTTGGCTGAAGCCAATTCACCCCCTCGGGATATTTCGGCACAGTTGATGATAAGGATTCTTTGCCTCTCAACTGTGCGCAAATATCCCGAGGGGTGAGCGCCGCGAAGCGCGCGAGGGGGCGAGCAGCCCCCTGCCCGGCCCGGTCCCGGCGTCCCCTCGTCTGGCGCGCAACATTGAAAGCGCTGGCATTCGCAGCTAGCCTCGGGGCATGAAATTCGCAGTCCTCGCCGACATCCATGGCAATGCCCTCGCCCTGCGCGCCGTGCTCGCGGATATGGACACGCTCGGGCTGCGCGAGGCGGTGAATCTGGGCGATTTTTTCAGTGGCCCGCTCGCGGCCGGCGAAACCGCCGATCTGCTGATGGCGCGCGACTTTCCCTCGATCCGCGGCAATCATGACCGCTATCTGATCGAACAGGATCCGGCCGAGATGGGCCCCTCGGACCGGGAGGCCTTCGATCAGCTCGGGCCCGGGCCGCGCGACTGGATCGCGGGCCTGCCGCCGACGCTCTGGCTGCGCGAGGATATCTTCCTGTGCCATGGCACGCCGTCGAGCGATTGCACATATTGGCTCGAACGGGTCGACCCCGACGGATCGGTGCGATCCGCCACGCTCGACGAGATCGAGGCCGAGGCGGCTGGCCTCGACGCGCCGCTGATCCTCTGCGCGCATACCCATATCCCGCGGGTCCTGCGCCTGCGCGATGGGCGTCTGGTCGTCAATCCGGGCAGCGTCGGGTGCCCCGCCTATGACGATACGCATCCGGTTTCTCACCAGATGCAGACCGGCACGCCGAATGCCTCCTATGCGATCGTCGAGGAGAGCACCGCGGGATGGGTCGTCACCTTCCGCTCGGTGCCCTATGAGGCCGAGGCCGCAAGCCGGCTGGCCGCGAGCCGCGGCCGCCCGGATTGGGCGCGGGCGCTCGCAACGGGCTGGTTCAGCGCCTGAACTCGGCGATCATTCGGCGGCGTCTGCGGTGGCCTCGAGCTCGGCCGCGCGTTTCTCGACCAGCTCGACGATATGGTCGATCATCTGATCGTTCGACATCTTATGCGCCTGCTTGCCCGCCAGATAGATCATCCCCGAACCCGCACCGCCGCCGGTAAAGCCGATATCGGTCATCAGCGCCTCGCCCGGCCCGTTCACCACGCAGCCAATGATCGAAAGGCTCATCGGCTGCTTGATGTGCTCGAGCCGCTTTTCCAGCGCCTCGACCGTCTTGATCACGTCGAACCCCTGCCGCGCGCAGCTGGGGCAGGAGATGATCTGCACACCGCGGGTGCGCAGCCCCAGCGATTTCAGGATCTCGAAGCCGACCTTGACCTCTTCGACCGGATCGGCCGAGAGGCTCACCCGGATCGTGTCGCCGATCCCCATCCACAGAAGGTTGCCAAGGCCGATCGCCGATTTCACCGTGCCCGACATCAGGCCGCCCGCCTCGGTGATCCCAAGATGGATCGGCGCGTCGGTGGCCTCGGCCAGCTGCTGATAGGCGGCGGCGGCGAGGAACACATCCGAGGCCTTCACCGAGATCTTGAATTCGTGAAAATCGTTGTCCTGCAGGATCTTGATGTGGTCGAGGCCGCTTTCGACCATCGCATCCGGGCAGGGCTCGCCGTATTTTTCCAAGAGGTGTTTTTCCAGCGAACCGGCATTCACCCCGATCCGGATCGAACAGCCGTGATCGCGGGCGGCCTTGATCACCTCGCGCACCCGGGCCGCATCGCCGATATTGCCCGGGTTGATCCGCAAACAGGCCGCGCCCGCCTCGGCCGCCTCGATCGCGCGTTTGTAGTGGAAATGGATATCGGCCACGATCGGCACCGGGCTTTCACGGCAGATCTCGCGCAGCGCCCGCGTCGAGGCCTCGTCGGGCGTCGAGACGCGCACGATATCGGCGCCCACATCGGCCGCGCGGATCACCTGATCGAGCGTCGCGCGCACGTCCGAGGTATCGGTGTTGGTCATCGTCTGCACCGAGATCGGCGCATCGCCCCCCACCGGCACGTTGCCGACCATGATCTGGCGCGACTTGCGGCGGATGACATCGCGCCAGGGGCGGATCGGATTGTGCGACATGAGACGGCTCCGTTCGACTGCCCCCGAGAGATAGGCCAGCCGCCGCCCGAGGGCAACGGCTCGGCGCGCAATCGCGGCCGGAAAGCGGTGCGGCTTAGTTGCCCGAACCCTGCGAGACGAGCGTGCCCGCATCGGCCACGGCGATCATCTTGGCGAGATCGCCATCGGCCCGGGGATCGGCGGCGGCATATTTCGCGCTCAGCGCCTCGGGCGAGAGCACGACATTCTTGCTCACCTCGCCGCGCGCCCCGGCCGGGCCGTGGGCCACGCCATTCACCGCGAAATAGATCGCACCCGACTCGCCCGTGCGCAGCACCGGCGGCTGCTCGAGCCGCGGCAGCGCGAAGCGTTCGCCCGCATCCATCACCTTCTCGAAGATCACCGAGCCATCGGCGGCCGAAACCCGAACCCAGCTCGGGCGGACGGCCAGAATTTCGACCTCGGGCGCCTCGGCACCGAGCGTGCGCACCATCGCAGGCCCCTGCCCGGTGGGCGCCTGACCGAGCGCCTCGGCCACGGCGAGATCGGTCGACGCGGGCGTGACGGTGCCGGCCACCGGCGCAGGCTGCGCCTCGGCACCCGGAAGGCCGGCCAGAACGCCGGTCGCTCGCGGGTCGATCGCGGAAATCGGGCCGTCGCGCGCGATCAGCACGGGCGTGTCGAGCGATTGCGGACGATAGAGCCGGTCGAGCGCCTCGGGCGAGGTGAGCGCAGGCATTGCATCTTCGCCGATCGCACCGGCGGCGGCGAATTGCTCGCCTGTGGCGCCGGCGAGCGGGTCGAATTCGGCCTGCACGCCCGGGGCCTGATCGACCGGGGCGAGATGCACGCGCTGCACTTCCTGCAGCACCGACCAACCGCCATAGCCGAGCCCGGTCACCAGAGCGGCGAGCACCAGAACCGAGCCCACGGCGCGCGGCTCGATCTTCGACCAGAAGGCCTCGGGGCGCGGAATGAAGGAGGCATTGGGATTGGCCAGCGCCTCGGCCACTTCGGTCGGGCGGCGCTGCGGTTTCGGGCCGGCGGCCTCGGGGGCCATGCCATGCACCGGGGTGAAGCCCGCCTCGCGACAGAATTTCTCGAAGGCCCAGTCGGGGTTCATGCCCAGATAGCGCGCATAGGAGCGCACATAGCCCGCGATGAACGAAGGGGTCTCGAAAGCGGCGACATCGCAAGCCTCGATCGCGGCGATATAGGCCGCCTTGATCCGCAATTCGCGCTGCACGTCGAGAAGCGATTTGGCGAGCGTCGCACGCTCGCCCCGCATCATGTCCCCGAGCCGCAATTCGAAGTCGTCAAAGCCTTTCAGCTTGTCCGCTTCCTGCGCCGAAGGTTTGGCCCTCCGCCCGATCATCTGCCCGCTCTGCCCCAATATCGAAGGTTGTCGATTCGGATTCGCTACCCCGAAATCCTTGCCTCAGAACTATCACAGGACAGAGAGCCGTGCACCCGCGGAAAGTGATCAGGCGCTCGCTTCGGCGCGATTCAGCGCACAGCGCGACCACAGTGCGTCCATCGAGCGCACCAGATGATCGATCTGCTTGGGATCGTGCACCGGCGAGGGCGTGAAGCGCAGACGCTCGGTCCCGCGCGGCACCGTCGGGAAGTTGATCGGCTGCACATAGATGCCGAATTCGGCCAGCAGCATGTCCGAGAGCGCCTTGGTATGCACCGGATCGCCGATCACCACCGGCACGATATGGCTGCCGTGGTCGATGATCGGCATGCCGAGCGCCTTCAGCCGCATCTTGAGCATCTTGGCATGCAGCTGTTGCTTCTCGCGCAGCGCCTGGCCGCCCACGCCCTTGAGGAAGGCGATCGAGGCCGCGGCGCCCGCGGCTACCGCCGGCGGGATCGAGGTGGTGAAGATGAAGCCCGGCGCATAGGAGCGGATCGCATCGACCATCTTGCTCGACGCCGCAATATAGCCGCCGAAGACGCCGAAGGCCTTGCCCAAAGTGCCGTTGAAGATGTCGATGCGATCGACCTCGCCGATCTGCTCGGCGATGCCGGCACCGCGGGGCCCGTACATGCCCACCGCATGGACCTCGTCGAGATAGGTCAGCGCGTTGAATTCCTGCGCGACATCGCAAATCTCAGAAATCTTACCGAAATCGCCATCCATCGAATAGACCGATTCGAAGGCGATCAGCTTCGGCAGCGCCGGATCGTCGGCCGCGATCAGCTCGCGCAGATGCGCCACGTCATTGTGACGGAAGATCCGCTTGGCGCCGCCGTTCCGCTTGATCCCCTCGATCATCGAGGCGTGGTTCAGCTCGTCCGAATAGATGATGAGGCCCGGGAACAGCTTGTGCAGCGTGCTCAGCGTTGCGTCATTGGCGATATAGGCCGAGGAGAACACCAGCGCCGCCTCCTTGCCATGCAGATCGGCGATCTCGGCCTCGAGGCGCTTGTGATAGGCCGTGGTGCCCGAGATGTTGCGCGTGCCGCCCGAGCCCGCGCCCACCGCATCGAGCGCCTCGTGCATCGCCGCGAGCACGACCGGGTTCTGCCCCATCCCGAGGTAATCGTTGCCGCACCAGACGGTAATCTCCTGCTTTTCGCCGTCGGGACGGTTCCAGACCGCTTTCGGGAAGGCGCCCTTCTCACGCTCGATATCGATGAAGGTGCGATAGCGCCCCTCATCATGCAGCCGCTGGAGGGCGAGATCGAGAGCGTGGTCGTAGTTCATTGTCGTTTCCCTTGCCGAAGTTCGCTGGGTCGGGCGTAGCGGCCCGAGACGTGCCCGGCCTTGATAAAGGTCAAACGCCGGTTAGGGGAGCGTAAAAATGTCGCGCCCCTGAATCAATTGCGACTTTCGGAATATGTCGGGGCCGGTCTTGCAGGCGCATAACGGCCCTGACCGGGGCAAAGCTGGACAGTGCCGCCCCGGGTGTTAGGGTCGCCCGAAACAGGAGGCCCTCATGACGCTCGACGCCGTTCTTTCCCGCATTGACGATCAGATGCCCCAGGCGGTGGACCGCCTGATGGATCTGATGCGCATCCCCTCGATCTCGACCGATCCGGCCTGGAAGGCGGACTGCGCCCGCGCCGCCGACTGGCTGGTCAACGAGCTGAAATCGCTGGGTTTCACCGCCGAGGCGCGGCCCACGCCCGGCCATCCGATGGTGGTGGCGCGCCACGAGGGCCCGGGGCCGCGTCTGCTCTTTTACGGGCACTATGACGTGCAGCCGGTCGACCCGCTCAGCCTCTGGACGCGCCCGCCCTTCGAGCCCGCGATCGAACAGACGCCCAACGGCGAGGTGATCCGCGGCCGCGGTTCCTCGGACGACAAGGGCCAGCTTCTGACCTTCCTCGAGGCCTGCCGCGCTTACAAGGATGTGAACGGCACGCTGCCCGGCAATCTGACGATCTTCTTCGAGGGCGAGGAAGAATCGGGATCGCCCTCGCTCATTCCGTTCCTGAACGCGAACAAGGCCGAGCTGAGCTGCGATCTGGCGCTCATTTGCGACACCGGCATGGTCTCGCCCGGCGTGCCCTCGATCGCGGGGCAGTTGCGCGGGATGCTCAAGGAGGAGTTCACCCTGCACGGGCCGCGCATCGACCTGCATTCGGGCCATTACGGCGGTCCGGCCCTCAACCCGCTGCGCGAGATCTCGAAACTGATCGCGAGCTTCCACGACGATCAGGGCCGCGTCGCGGTCGAGGGCTTCTATGAGGGCGTCTCCGAGGTGCCGCCCGAGCTGAAACGGCAATGGGAAAGCTGCGGGTTTGATGAGGCCGAATATCTCGCTCATGCGGGCATGACAGTCGCGCATGGCGAGGCGGGCTATTCCGCGCTCGAACAGCAATGGGCGCGGCCCACGCTCGAGATCAACGGGCTCTGGGGCGGCTATCAGGGCGCGGGCTCGAAAACCGTGATCCCGGCCGAGGCGCATTGCAAGATCACCTGCCGTCTGGTCGGCGCGATGGACCCCGCCCATGTGCGCCGCGTGCTGCGCGCGCATGTCGAGGCGCGCCTGCCGGTCGATGCGACGGTGACGTGGGACAGCGATCTCGACGGCGCGCCGGCCGCGGTGATGGACACCTCTCGCCCCGAATTCGAGGCCGCGCGTCAGGCGCTCAGCGACGAGTGGAACCGCGAGGCGGTAATCGTCGGCATGGGCGGCTCGATCCCGATCGCCTATTATTTCAAGACGATCCTCGGGATGGATGCGCTGCTGATCGGCTTTGCCAACGACGACGACGCGATCCATAGCCCGAACGAGAAATACGACATGAAGAGCTTCCACAAGGGCATCCGGAGCTGGGCCCGGGTGCTCGACCGGATCGCGAAGTAAACGAGCGGCGCAGGGGGCGCTGCCCCCTCGCCCCTACGGGGCTCACCCCCGGGATATTTCGATCAGGTTGAAAGCATAGGTTTTCTCGCCCTTCAACCTGATGAAAATATCCCGAGGGGGTGAATTGGCTTAAGCCAAGAGGGGGGCTCGCAGCCCCCTGCCCGGCCTGTCACGGGCTCAGCCGATCGGGGCTCAGCCGATCACCATGTCGTCGCGATGGATGAGCGCGGCGCGGCCCGGATATCCCAGCAGCGCCTCGATCTCGCCCGAGCGGTGACCCGCGATCTTGCGCGCTTCGTCCGACGTATAGCGCATCAGCCCCTTGCCGAGCGCGGCGCGGTCGGGCCCCGCGATGACCACCGGCTCGCCACGCCCGAAGCGCCCCACGATCTTGATGACGCCCGCCGGCAGCAGCGATTTGCCTGAGGCCAGCGCCTCGGCCGCGCCCGCATCGACGAACACCTCACCGCGCGGTTTCATCGCCGCGATCCAGCGCTTGCGCGCGACCTGCGGATCGCCCTCGGGCAAGAACCAGGTGCAATTCGCCCCCTCGGCCAGCGCCGAAAGCGGTCGCAGCACCGAGCCCTCCATGATCGCCATGGCGCAGCCGCCGGCGACCGCGGTCTTGGCGGCCAGAAGCTTGGTCTTCATCCCCCCCTTCGAGAGGCCCGAGATCGGATCGCCCGCCATCGCCTCGATTTCGGGGGTGATATGTTCGACCACCTCGAAGCGCGTGGCGCTGGGATCTTCCTTGGGGTTGGCGGTATAGAGCCCGTCGACATCGGAGAGCAGGATCAGTTGATCGGCGCCCACCGTCACCGCGATCTGCGCGGCCAACCGGTCGTTGTCGCCAAAGCGGATCTCGTCGGTCGCCACCGTGTCATTCTCGTTCACGATCGGCACGGTGCCGAAGCCCAGAAGCGTCTCCATCGTCGCGCGGCTGTTGAGATAGCGGCGGCGGTCGTCGGTATCCTCGAGCGTCACCAGAACCTGCGCCGTGGTCACGCCATGCGGCGCGAGCGCCTCTTCATAGGCGCGGGCAAGCCGGATCTGACCGACGGCGGCGGCGGCCTGGCTCTGTTCGAGCGGCAGCGGACCGAGCGGCAGGCCGAGCACGCGGCGCCCGAGCGCGATCGAGCCCGAGGACACGAGCACCACATCGGCGCCGCGTGCCCGCACCGCCGCCACATCCGCGGCCAGCGCGGTGAGCCAGTCGGTGCGCAGTCCCTTCGGCCCGACCAGAAGCGCCGAGCCGATCTTGATCACCAGCCGCTGCGCCGCCCCCACCTCGGGGCGCGTCACGCCCGCAGCGCTCAGGGTTGCCAAGGCCGCCCCTCCTCTTCATCGTCGCGCCCGCCCGAGATCTCGGCCCAGAGCGCGCGCAGCACCTCGTTCACGCCCTTCTTGGCGACGCCCGACATCAGCATGACCGGCCCGCCGCAGGCCTTCTCGAGCGCGCGCTTGCGGGTCGAGAGGGTCTTCGGGTCGAGCGCGTCGATCTTGTTCAGGACGGTCACGCGGGGTTTGGAGAAGAGTTCCTCGGAATAGGCCTCGAGCTCGCCGATGATGGTGCGGTAATCCTTGGTGAGCGTCGACGAGGTGCCATCGACCAGATGCAGGAGCACCGAGCAGCGCTCGACATGGCCGAGGAACTGATCACCTAGGCCCCGGCCCTCCGAGGCGCCCTCGATCAGGCCCGGAATATCGGCCATCACGAATTCGCGCCCGTCGATGCCGACGACGCCAAGGTTTGGCACGAGCGTGGTGAAGGGGTAATCCGCGATCTTCGGCCGCGCATTCGACACCGCCGCGAGGAAGGTCGATTTGCCCGCATTCGGCAAGCCCAGAAGCCCGGCATCCGCGATCAGTTTCAGCCGCAGCCAAAGCGTGCGCTCGACACCCTCCTGACCGGGGTTGGCGCGCGCGGGCGCCCGGTTGGTGGCCGATTTGAAGCGCAGGTTGCCCCAGCCGCCATTGCCGCCCTTGGCGAGCAGAACCCGCTGACCGACCTCGGTGAGGTCGGCGATCACGGTTTCCTCGTCCTCGTCGATGATCTCGGTGCCGACCGGCACGCGCAGAACGATGTCGTCTCCGTCGCGGCCGGTGCGTTGGCTGCCCATGCCGTGCTGGCCGGTCTGGGCGAAGAAATGCTGCTGATAGCGGAAGTCGATGAGTGTGTTCAGTCCCTCGACCGCCTCGGCCCAGACCGAGCCGCCCTTGCCACCGTCGCCGCCGTCCGGCCCGCCGAATTCGATGAATTTCTCGCGCCGGAAGCTGACGCAGCCCGCGCCGCCGCCGCCCGAGCGGATGTAGACCTTGGCGAGATCGAGAAATTTCATCGGGACCGTCCTTGTTGCAAGGCGCCCGTTTACGCCGGGGCGCGCCAATCTTCAAGCAGGCATGGGGGCCCTGCCCCCAAACCCCCGGGATATTTCGGCACAGATGATGAGGAGCCCGGGCCTTCCCATCATCTGTGCGAAAATATCCCGGGAGGGTCCGGGAGGGCTGCGCCCGCCCGGCGGGAGGGGTGCGGGGAGGGCTGGCCCTCCCCGCGCGCGCCCTCAAGGCGCGCGGGCCGCGAACTCCTCGGCGCTCAGCTCCAGCCATTGCACCGGCACCTTGGCGCCCTGTGCCTCGGCGAAGACCTCGCCGCGCCAGGTCGGGCGGAAGCCGAGGCCGCGCAGCACGGCCGCCGAGGCGTCATTGCCCAGCATGTAATAGCTCTCGACCGGGGCCGCGCGTTCCCCGAAATGCGCCGCCAGCACCGCGCGCGCCGCCTCGCGGATGAGGCCCCGCCCGCGCGCCTCGGGGCAAAGCCAATAGCCGAGCCGCGGCGCCAGGCCGACCAGGCCGCAAAACCGGCCCGCTTTGGTGCCCCCCGCTTCGGTAACCGCCCAGACCGCTCCCGGCGTGGTTTTCGTCAGATAGTCCGCGAAGTCCCGGGGTCCGAAGGGATGCGGCACCGGGCGCAACCAGCGCGCGGTTTCCAGATCACCGAGCGCCGCGACACAGGCCGCCTCGTCCCCGCCTGCGAGCGGGCGCAGCACCAGCCGCGCCGTCCGCAAGGTCGCGGGCAGCGCGGCCGTCATCTCAAGCCATCTTCTTGAGATAGGTCCAGGTCGGCACCCGCGCGCCGCGCGCCACTGACCAGCTTTCGGCATCGCCCAGATACTCAAACCCGCAATTGGTCAGGACCCGGGCGGAACCGGTATTGTCCTGAAACACCTCGGCGAAAAGCGTGCGCGAGCGATGCGGGTTTGCCGCGACCAGCGCCGAGACCGCCTCGGAGGCGAAACCGGTGTTCCAGAAGCCGGGACCGACCCAGAAACCGACCTCGGACTGATCCTCCTCGATCCGGGTCAGCGAGACGACGCCCAGAACCTCGGCCAGACCATTGGCCGAGCCGTCGAGCGCCCAGACATCCTCGGTCCGCGCCTCGGACTGCGCGCGCGCGATATAGGCCTCGGTCGCGCCGGGGGGCAGCGGATGCGGGATCGCGCGCGTGCCCTCGGCCAGGCGCCGGTCGGCGGTATACATCGCGATCAGCCCCGCATCCGAGCGCCGGAGCGGGCGCAGGATGAAGCGGCCCGCCTCGATCACGGGTTGAGCGGTAATCTGGTCTTGAAACATCGCGCGCCTCCTCGAAACGCTGGCCTTCTGGCCTTAGCCGACAAATGGGGCAGGTTGATGACGATTATAACCCTGCCGGATTGAATTTCCGTTGAGTTCCGGACACTTCCACGCCGCAGCGCAGAAAGATCAGGGGCGCGGGCGGGGCCTCCTCTCCCCGCTCTCGCCGGCCCGGGGACCGCCGAAAACGAAAAGGGGACCGGCCTTGCAGCCGATCCCCAATCACATCGCGTGTTCCGGTTTCGGCTTACTCGGCCGCCTCCGCAACGGGAAGAACCGAGATGAAGGTGCGCCCCTTGAGGCCCTTCTTGAACTCGACCTTGCCCTCGGTGACGGCGAAGATGGTGTGGTCACGGCCCATCATGACGCCTTCGCCCGGCCACCAGGTGGTGCCGCGCTGACGCACGATGATGTTGCCCGG
>QKJR01000014.1 GCA_003249215.1 Rhodobacterales bacterium | reverse complement strand
TATCGCGGATGAACTTGGTCGAACGCTTGATCATGCCGTGGCGTTTGCCGGCCGGACCTGCGATGACCTTCCCGGTCGCCGAGAATTTGAACCGCTTTTTCGCAGCGGATTTCGTCTTCATCTTGGGCATTTCCATCTCCTCTTGACGAGTTGGTATTCACGCGACTCGGCATGCCACATAGGCCGGCCGCGCGGTTCATGAGGGCCGCCTGATAGCCGCGACCGGGGGGATTGGCAAGGGAAAAAGCGTGCGGCGCGCGCGGGGACGCCACGCGGCGGCCCTCAGCTGTTGAGGATCCGCGCCAGAACCCGGGCAAACACCTCGGGGATCTGCCCGAAGCTGTAGCCGCCCGGATTGGACAGCGCCGCGAGCAGCACGAGCCCGCCGCCCACCAGAACCGCGATCGCGGCGGCGCGGGGCGGGCGGCTGTCGGAGAAGGCCGAGATCACCGCCGGGATCGCGAAAGCCGCGATCACGATGCCGAGCACGAGCATCAGGTCACTGTCGATCATGCCCAATCAGAACGCCCTCACCGCCGGAAACCTTGAGGAAAAGTTACTCCGGGTCGGTGCGGAAGATCAACCGCTCGTCACAGGGTGCCACGCGCAGGATGTTGGTGGTGCCCTGCACATTGAAGGGCACGCCCGCGATCACCACGATCTGGTTGCTCTCGTCGGCGAAGCCATAGTCGCGCGCGGCCCGCGCGGCATTGACCACCGCCATCTTGAAGCGCTCGACCTCTTCGCAGCGCACCGCATGGACGCCCCAGGTCAGGCACAGCTTGCGCAGCGTCTGGGTGATCGGCGAGAGCGCGACGATCGGCACCCGCGGGCGTTCACGGCCCACCAGAGCCACGGTCTTGCCCGATTGGGTATAGCAGCAGATCGCCGAGATATCGGTCGATTCCGCGATCTCGCGCGCGGCGGCGACGATCCCGTCGGCCACGGTCTGACGGCTGACCAGACGCGAGCTCTCGATGATCTCGCGATAGGTCGGGTCGCCCTCGACCGATTCCGCCACCGCGCTCATGGTCTGCACCGCCTCGACCGGATAGCGCCCGGCGGCGGATTCGGCCGAGAGCATGATCGCGTCGGCCCCCTCATAAATGGCGGTCGCCACATCCGAGACCTCGGCGCGGGTCGGCATCGGGCTCTCGATCATGCTTTCGAGCATCTGGGTCGCCACGATCACCGGTTTCGCGGCCGCGCGGCATTTGCGCACGAGGCGTTTCTGGATCGGCGGCACCGCCTCGACCGGCAGCTCGACGCCCAGATCGCCGCGCGCCACCATGATCCCGTCCGAGACCTTGAGGATCTCGTCGAAGGCCTTCTCGGCCGCGGGTTTCTCGATCTTGGAGAGGATCGCGGCCCGGCCCTTGGCCAGTTCGCGCGCCTCGAGCACATCCTCGGCGCGCTGCACGAAGCTCAGCGCGAGCCAGTCGACGCCGAGCCCGCAGGCAAATTCCAGATCCTTGCGGTCCTTGTCCGACAGCGCCGCGAGCGGCAGCACCACATCGGGCACGTTCACGCCCTTGCGGTTCGAGATCGTGCCGCCGGTGGTCACCGTACAATCGGCGAAATCCGGGCCGCAGCGCTCGACCCGCATCCGGATCTTGCCGTCATTGACCAGAAGCCGCGCGCCGGGCTCCAGCGCGGCGAAGATCTCGGGATGCGGCAGGCAGACGCGATGGCCGTCACCCTCGGTCTTGTCGAGGTCGAAGCGGAAGGGCTCGCCCTCCTCGAGATCGGCCGCGCCGGCCGAGAAGGTGCCCACCCGCAGTTTCGGCCCCTGAAGGTCGGCGAGCACCGCGACCGGGCGCCCGGTATCGGCCTCGATCTGGCGGATGATGTCGTAGCGCGCCTGCTGCTCGGCATGGGTGCCGTGGCTCATGTTGAGGCGGAACACATCGGCCCCGGCCTCGAACAATGCGCGAATGGTGGTGTAATCCGACGAAGCCGGGCCCAGAGTGGCCACGATCTTGACGTTGCGAAGGCGTCTCATGCGTCCCCGATCCTGTTGCATTTCAATCGTTTCGTGGGCCGAGCCCAGCTATGGCGCAATTTCCCGCACAGGGCAACTGGCCTCTCCCCGCTGCCTCGCGTAAATCTCTTGTGAAAGAGTTCCGCGACAAGGACATGACCGAAAGATGAGCGAAGAGCCTGCCTTTCACCTCGCCGGAGAAGCGCGCACCTCGCGCTGGCTCGTCACCGTCGATCACGCCACGAACCGGGTGCCGACCTGGGTGGCCGGTGGCGATCTCGGGATCGCGCCCGAGGATATGGCGCGCCATATCGCCTATGACGTGGGCGCGCTCGGGCTTGGCCAACGGCTCGCCGAACGGCTCGACGCGCCGGCGATCTGGACCGATTTCTCGCGCCTCGTCCTCGACCCGAACCGGGGCGAAGACGATCCGACACTGGTGATGCAACTCTATGACGGCACGATCATCCCCGCCAACCGCGGCATTTCCGACGCCGAGACCGAGCACCGGCTCGCGCGGCTCTATCGCCCCTATCACGGCGCGCTCGCCGATCTGGCCGGGCGGCGCAGCGATACGGTGATCTGCGCGATCCATTCCTTCACGCCTTGCCTGCGCGGACGCCCGCCGCGGCCCTGGCAGGTCGGCGTGCTCTATTCGCATCGCGACGAGCGTCTGGGCAAACCGCTCGTCGCGGCGCTCGCGGCCGAGGGGCTCTGCGTCGGCGACAACGAACCCTATTCGGGCCATCTCGACGGCGACAGCATCGACCGTCACGCACTCGCGCCGGGGCGGCCGAATGTGTTGATCGAGGTGCGCAACGATCTGATCGCCCAGGAAGATGGTCAGATCGCCTGGGCCGACCGGCTGGCCCCGGTTCTGGAGCGGGTGCTTGCGCAGAGCGGTCTCTGAGGGATGTTGCGGAAACAATCTTCGCGACGGTCGCGGAACTGTTTCCCCCTCCGCGGGGCAGAAGGTGCAATCTCCCGATATAACTGACAAAATATTTACCGCATCTTACCGCTGAAGCATCTTCATATTTGATTTCAGAGGTCCCAATGGGTGCGATTCTTCTTTTGTCCCTTTTGCCTATGGCATTGGCTTTCGGCCTCTTCGATGGCGGCAATGATGACGACACCCCGGAAACCAATGACGAAGAGCTCCCCGGCGAGAAAATGCAGGTCATCGAGGACGAGCCGCTGACGGGCACCGCAGGCTCCGACACGATCACCGGCACCGACGAGGCGGATACCGTTTCGGGCGGCGCGGGTGACGACAACATCTATCTCGGTGCGGGCGACGACATGGGTGACGAGGAGGATCTCGACGCGCTGATCGACAGCGTGCTCGCGGCCGAGCCGAGCGAGGTCGAGGGCGATCTGACCGAAGCCGGGATCTGGGGCGCGGACGGCGGTGCTGGCGACGATTACATCGACACCGGCCATGGCAATGACGCGGCGACCGGCGGCGACGGGTATGACAGCTATGCGATCGCCTGGGACAAGGGCGATGCGCCGGTGGTGATCACCGATTTCTGGGCGGAGCAAACGGTCGAGGAGACGGCGGGCGGCACGCTGACCACCACGATCATCGAGGGCCTGACGATCGAGACCGATAGCTGGTCCGACGATCAGACCTTCACCGTCGAACAATCCGGCGACGATGTGAATGTCTCGATCGACGGCGATCTCGTGGCCACACTGCAGGGCGTGGATGCCACCCTCGTCGCGAGCTCGGTGAACCTCTACAATTCCGCCGACGGCAGTTTCATCGACGCGACACTGATCCAGAACTGACCTCCGAGCGATTCGGAAATAACCCGGGCCCGGCCGCTTTGGCCGGGCTTTTTCTTGGCCTCCCGGACGGGTAGTCCGGCGATCGTCGCGCAGGCAGTGCCAATGCCGCACGCCCCCGCATATTTCCACCGCCACGCTCGACAATCGCTCCCGCCCCCCGCTGCATTCCGATTGCGAGACAGGGAACCGATAACCATTCTGTGGGCCAACTCCATGGGATACCACATGCTCGCCTTGTTTCTCGCCCTGACCGTCGCTCTCGTTCTTCTGAGCTGGAGCGAATTGTCGGCCCTTCCGCTGAAGGGCGGCCGCCGCTCGCGGCGTGCGCAGAGCGACGCGCAGGCGCCATCCGGCGCCCTGCCCTCCGAAGCGACGACCGACACCGGGACGCCCCCGGCAGAGGCGCCGCGCGCCCGGGTCACGGCCACCGCCGTGCACGAAGACGACGACGCGATCATGGCCCGGCTCTCGGAGCTTTTGCACGACGAGACCGCCCTGATGCCCGCGGCTCCCGCCCCGACCTCGGCCGCGCGACCCGACCCCGACCCGATCGACGATCTGCCGGTGATCCGCGATTTCGCGGCGGGCGATGCGCTCGAGCTCGAGATCGAGGGCCCGGCCCCGCGCCCGGCCGAGATCAGCTTCGAACAGATCGGGCGCGATGCCCTCGTGCGGATCTGCGGCGCGCCCGCGCTTCTGCTCGAAGGGGTCGTGGCCGCCACACTCGGCCCCGAGATCCTGAAGTTCCGCAGCCTGCGCCTCTCCTGAGGTCAGGCAGGGAAGCCCCGGCTTGGGCTGGGCCGGGGCTTCTTCCAATCCCCGAAATGACGAAGGCCCCGGCGAACCGGGGCCTTTTCAGTGTCATCACGGGCTGCGATCAGATCGCGGCCTTGCGCGCCTCTTCGATATAGACCTCGCGCAGATGCTTGGCGACCGGGCCGGGCTTGCCACCCGAGAGCGCCACACCATCCACCTCGACGATCGGCATCACGAAGGACGAAGCCGAGGTATAGAAGGCCTCATCGGCCTGTTGCGCCTCCTCAACGGTGAACAGCCGCTCCTCGATCTTGATCTGCCGCTCGGCGCAGATCCGCATCAGCGAGGCGCGGGTGATCCCGTGCAGGATGTCGTTCGACAGCGGACGGGTGATGATCGTGTTGCCCTTGACGATATAGCAGTTGTTCGACGAGCCCTCGGTGACGAACCCGTCCTCGACAAACCACGCATCATCCTTGCCGGCGGCCTCGGCCTGCATCTTGACCATCGACGCGTAGAGCAGCTGCACGGTCTTGATGTCGCGGCGGTGCCAGCGCAGATCGGGCACCGAGATGACCTTGACGCCCTTCTCGACCTTCGGACCATCCAGCATATGCGGCTGTTCCTGGGTATAGAGGACAACGGTCGGGGGCGTGCCCGCGGGCGGGAAGTGGAAATCGCGATCGCCCGCATTGCCGCGGCTGACCTGCAGATAGACGCCGCCCAGCGTCAGCCCGTTCAGCTCGATCAGCTTGCGATGGATCTCCAGCCATTCGTCGCGGGTGATGTCGCAGACGATACCCAGCTCTTTCAGCGACCGGCCGAGGCGCGCCACATGGCCCTCGAAATCGGTCAGCTTGCCGTCGAGCACGCAGGTGACCTCATAGACGGCATCGCCCATCACGAAACCCCGGTCGAAGATCGAGACCTTCGCCTCATCCTCGGGCATGTACTCGCCATTGATATAGACGATGCGGCTCATCGCTCTCTCCTTGCTCAACCCCAAAGCGCGGCTTCGGGCGGATAAATCAGGCCGGCCTCGTAGGTCAGCGGCGTTTCGCGGTCTTCTGCCAGAAGCAGCGGCCCGTCAAGATCGACATATTGCGCGCCCTGCGCCACCAGAACGGCGGGCGCCATGGCGAGGCTCGAGCCCACCATGCAGCCGACCATGATCTGGAACCCCTCGGCCCGCGCCAGATCGCGCAAAGCGAGCGCCTCGGTGAGGCCGCCGGTCTTGTCGAGCTTGATGTTGATCATGTCGTATTTGCCGCCCATGTGGGCGAGGCTCGCGCGGTCATGACAGGCCTCGTCGGCGCAAACCGGCACCGGGCGCTCGATCCCGATCAGCGCGGCATCGTCACCCGCGGGCAAGGGCTGCTCGACCAGCGCAACACCGAGCCGCACCAGATGCGGCGCCAGATCGGCATAGACCTCGGCCGACCACCCCTCATTCGCATCGACGATGATCTTGGCCTTCGGCGCGCCCGCGCGCACCGCCTCGAGGCGGGGCATGTCATCGGGCGTGCCGAGCTTGATCTTCAGAAGCGGGCGATGGGCATTCTTCGCCGCCGCCGCCTGCATCTTCTCGGGCGTATCGAGCGAAAGCGTATAGGCGCAGGTCATCGGAACCGGCGCGGGCAGACCCGCGAGGTCCCAGACCCGCTTGCCGGCGGCCTTCGCCTCGAGGTCCCAGAGCGCGCAATCGACCGCGTTGCGCGCGGCGCCGGGCGCCATCGCTTCCTGCAGTTCGAGACGGGTGATCCCCGCGGGCAGCGCCTCGATCTGCGCGGTCACGCTCTCGAGGCTCTCGCCATAGCGCGCATAGGGCACGCATTCGCCCCAACCGGTCACCCCATTGCGCTCAATCCGCACGGTCAGAACGCGCGCCTCGGTGCGCGAGCCGCGCGAGATCGTGAAAACCTCGGCCAGCCGAAATACATCCGCGGTTACGGAAATCATCGCCGCTCCCTTTTTCTTGGCAAAAATACTCCCGCCGGAGGCAAGCCCCGGGCGGGAGCGATAGGATCAGATCGCGGCGAGCGCGTCCACCAGAACCCCGGCACCGAAACGGAAGGGGTCGGTCGCGGGCAGGCCCATCTCGGCCTCGAGCTCGGCCAGATAGGCTTTCGCCTCGGCTTCGGGCATGTGCTGGGTGTTGACCGAAATGCCGACGACCTTGCAGGCGGGGTTCGCGACCTTGGCGACCTCAAGCGCGAGATCGTTGAGCGCCTTCAGAGAGGGCAGCTTGTAGCCCGGCAGACCGCGCATGTGGGGCCGCGTCGGCTCGTGGCAAAGCACCAGCGCATCGGGCTGACCGCCATGCACCAGCGCCATGGTCACGCCCGAATAGCTGACGTGGAACAGGCTGCCCTGCCCTTCGATCAGATCCCAGTGATCGGCGTCGTTGTCGGGGGTCAGCCATTCAACCGAGCCCGCCATGAAGTCGGCGATCACCGCGTCCAGCGGCACACCGTTGCCGGTGATCAGGATGCCGGTCTGGCCCGTGGCGCGGAAGGTGGCCTTCATGTCGCGAGCACGCATTTCCTTTTCCATGCAGAGCGCGGTGTACATCTTGCCGACCGAGCAGTCGGTGCCCACGGCCAGCATCCGCTTGCCGGTGCGCTTCACGCCGTTCGCGATCGGATAATCGACGGTCGGCACGCGCACGTCGTGCAGCTGACGGCCGCAAGCCTCGGCCACGGCAACCAGATCGGGCTCGTCGCACAGCAGGTTGTGCAGGCCCGAGGCCAGATCGAAGCCTTCTTCCAGCGCCTGCACCAGAACCTTCTTCCACGCCGGGCTGATGATCCCGCCACGGTTCGCCACGCCAATCACCAGCGTCTTGCAGCCGGCGGCCTTGGCGGTCGCGAGGTTCATGTCCGCGAGCCCCATGTCGGCCTTGCAGCCTTCCATGCGATACTGACCGACCGCATATTCCGGACGCCAGTCCTTGATACCCTGCGCAACTTTCGCCGCGAGCTGGTCGGGCGCATCGCCAAGGAACAGAAGATAGGGGGTTTCGATGAGCGACATGGG
>QKJR01000040.1 GCA_003249215.1 Rhodobacterales bacterium | reverse complement strand
ATCGCCTCGGCGGTGGTGCGCACGAAAAGCCGTTCGCGGGCCGAGCGCAGCCGCGCCTTGAGCGCCGATTCGGAAATCCCCAGAAGCGCCGCCGCCTCGGCATAGCGACTGCCCCGCGCCACCAGCCGCAGCGCCATACGCTGCGCCGGGGTCAGCTGATCGGGCGGGGTCGAGGCCAGATGCAGCTGCTGGACAATTTCCTGAAGCTGGGCGATTTCGCCGTCGGTATATTCGCGATCACTTCGGGCAAAGCCGCCGATCGTGCGCGACGAGGTCGGCCCGAACGACACCGCCACCCCGTATTTCAGCCCGAAGCTCGCGGCCTGGCCCAGAATATCGTGCGGGTCGGGCAGGTTGATCTCGGACCAGCGGATCGTGCCCTCGTGGCCGAAGCCCCAGAACACCATCGGATCGGCGAGCATATAGCCCTTTTCGGTGTAGATCTCGGTCCAGCGCGGATCGTAGGTCTGCAACATCAGATGCGCCGCGGCAAAGCGGATGTGGAGCGCCAGCGCGTAGCCACGCGGCGACAGATCGGACAGTTTCGCGAGTCCCTGATCCAGCCCGAAGCTGTCGGTCATGCTGTTCATTTGCCCCCAACGCGCATCGTCACCCCATCCGGCGAAGCCGCCGGAAAACTGCGACAACTTTAAATTGTATATTAACACTCTGGCAAGTGTTAACGCCGCATAACGACGCGGAACCGGCCTCCGGCGAGCGATCGCCAAACAAAAAGCCCCGCGCGCGGCGCGGGGCTTTCGATCCGGTCAGGCCGGGATCATTCTTCGTCGAAGGCAGCTTCTTCGGCGGCGACGCGGGCCTTGTCGGCGGCGCCCTTGGCGGCCGGGTCGCGGTCGACCAGCTCGATGATCGCCATCGGCGCCATGTCGCCGTAGCGGAAGCCGGCCTTCAGCACGCGGGTGTAACCGCCGTTGCGTTCGGCGTAGCGCGGGCCCAGCACTTCGAAGAGCTTGGCGACATGGGCGTCCTGCTTGAGCGCCGCGGCGGCTTGCCGGCGGGCGTGCAGGTCACCGCGCTTGCCGAGCGTGATGAGCTTTTCGACGACGCGCTTGAGCTCTTTGGCCTTCGGCAGCGTGGTCTTGATCTGTTCGTGTTCGATGAGCGACCCAGCCATGTTGGCGAAGAGCGCCTTGCGGTGCTCATGGGTGCGGTTCAGGCGGCGATAGCCTTTTGCGTGACGCATGTTCTCAGTCCTTGTTTTGCTTTGTCCGGCGGCCGATGCGTGTCAGCCACTCTCCTTGGGGCACCATGCCCGTTTGCGGAGGCCGGTTGCCCGGCCCCCGACGAAGATCAGAATTGATCTTCGAATTTCTTGGCGAGATCCTCGATGTTCTCCGGCGGCCATTCCTCGACATCCATGCCGAGGTGCAGGCCCATGCCCGAGAGCACTTCCTTGATCTCGTTGAGCGACTTGCGGCCGAAGTTCGGGGTGCGGAGCATCTCGGCTTCGGTCTTCTGGATCAGGTCGCCGATATAGACGATGTTGTCGTTCTTCAGGCAGTTGGCCGAACGGACCGACAGCTCGAGCTCGTCGACCTTCTTGAGCAGCAGCGGGTTGAATTCCAGCCCGTCGTCCTCGGCTTCGCGGCCGGCCGATTCCGGCTCTTCGAAGTTCACGAAGATGGTCAGCTGGTCCTGGATGATGCGCGCGGCATAGGCGAGCGCGTCGTCCGGGGTGATCGACCCGTCGGTCTCGATCCGGATGGTCAGCTTGTCGTAGTCGAGCACCTGGCCCTCACGGGTCGGCTGCACGTCATAGGAGACCTTCTTGACCGGCGAATAGATCGCGTCGATCGGGATCAGACCGATCGGGGCGTCTTCCGGGCGGTTCTTGTCGGCCGAGACATAGCCCTTGCCGGTGTTCACGGTCAGCTCCATGAACAGGTCGGCGCCGTCGTCGAGATGGCAGATCACGTGGTCCTTGTTCAGGACTTCGATGCCCGCGCTTTCCGAGATGTCGCCGGCGGTCACGACCATCGGCCCCTTGACCGAGATGGTCAGGCGCTTCGGACCTTCGACTTCCATCTTGAGCGAGACCTGCTTGAGGTTCAGCACGATGTCGGTGACGTCTTCGCGCACACCGGCCACCGAGGAGAACTCGTGCAGGACGTTGTCGATCTGCACCGAGGTGATGGCGGCGCCCTGAAGCGACGACAGCAGCACGCGGCGCAGCGCATTGCCCAGGGTCAGGCCGTAGCCACGCTCGAGAGGTTCGGCCACGATGGTGGCGCTGCGGGTCGGGTCGTTGCCCGGCTTCACCTCAAGCTGCGTCGGCTTGATCAGTTCGGCCCAATTCTTGTGGATCATGCGTCCCTCCATTCCTGTCCTGCCCCCATGCCCGAAGGGCAGAACGCCCGAGGATAAAATGACGGACTCGGGCCGAGGGAATCCCACGGCCCGAGCGAAGAAATATTGTTACACCCGGCGGCGTTTCGGCGGGCGGCAGCCGTTGTGGGCGATCGGGGTCACATCACGGATCGAGGTGATGTTGAAGCCGATGGCGGCCAGCGCGCGGAGCGCCGATTCACGCCCCGAACCCGGGCCCTGAACTTCGACCTCGAGGGTCTTCACACCATGTTCCTGCGCCTTCTTGCCGGCGTCTTCGGCGGCCATCTGGGCGGCGTAGGGGGTCGACTTGCGCGAGCCCTTGAAGCCCATCGTGCCGGCGGACGACCAGGAGATCGCGTTGCCCTGCACGTCGGAGATCAGGATCTTGGTGTTGTTGAACGAGGAGTTCACATGGGCCACGCCGGCCGCGATGTTCTTCCGTTCCTTGCGCTTCGGAGCGCGCTTATCACGTGCCATCTGTCAGCCTCCCTTACTTCTTCTTGCCGGCGATCGGCTTGGCCGGGCCCTTGCGGGTGCGGGCGTTGGTGTGGGTCCGCTGACCGCGGACCGGGAGGTTGCGACGATGGCGCAGGCCGCGATAGCAGCCGAGGTCCATCAGGCGCTTGATGTTCATCTGGGTCTCGCGACGCAGGTCGCCTTCGACGAGCAGGTTCGCGTCGATGTATTCGCGGATCGCGAGCACTTCGGCGTCCGACAGGGTGTGGACGCGGCGGGTTTCGTCGATATTGGTCGCTTCGCAGATCGTCTTCGCGACCGCGGGGCCAATGCCGTGGATATAGGTGAGGGCGATCGGGACCCGTTTCTGGGTCGGGATGTTCACGCCGGCAATACGTGCCAAGTGTCTTTCCTTTCGTTGCGGTTCCGTAGCTCCAGAACCTTTTTTCACAACGCAAGCCCGCCGGGATCGTCCCTGCGGGCCGGAGCTGTCTCTGGTCTGGTCAGCCCGGGGCGCGACCCCGGATATGACCGATTCCCTAATGGGATGGGGTGACTTACGAGGGATTGCCCGACCCGTCAAGGCCTGCGAGGCCGTAACGGGCCGGATTAACCCCGCGAAAGCGCGAAGCGCCCCTTGGGGCGCTCCGTCCGGCCGGGTCTCAGCCGATGATCTCCGCGATCGCCGCCGAGACCTCGTCGATCTCGCCCAGGCCGTCGATCTGCTTGAGATCGCCCTTGGCCCAGTAATAGCCGATCAGCGGCGAGGTCTTCTTGTAATATTCCATGAGCCGGGTGCGCAGGCTTTCCTCGTTGTCGTCGGGACGACGCTTGAACTCGGTGCCGCCGCATTTCACGCAATGGCCGTCGGCCGGGATCGGCTTGGAAATGTCGTTGTAGCCTTCGCCGCAGGTGGCGCAGGTCGAGCGCGCGGTGATGCGGTGCACCAGCGCCTCGTCATCGACCTTCATCTCGATCACGGCATCGAGCTTGGTGCCCATGGCGGCGAGCAGCTCGCCCAGCGCATCGGCCTGAGCCAGGGTGCGCGGGAAGCCGTCGAAGATGAAGCTGCCGGTCGGGTTCTGTTCGAGCTTCTCGCGGATCAGCCCGATGACGATCTCGTCGGTCACGAGTTGCCCCGCATCCATGATCGCCGCGACCTTCTGGCCCATCTCGGTGCCCGACGAGCGCGCGTCGCGCAGCATGTCGCCGGTCGAAAGCTGGATCATGCCCCGCTCGTCGACGAGTTTGCGCGCCTGCGTCCCTTTCCCCGCTCCCGGGGGGCCAAGCAGAATGATGTTCATCGCCGTGCGGGTCCTTTCCGTGCGGTCTTGGATTTGCTGCTACGCTTGCCACGCAGCTGCGAACGTTCGATCAGGCCTTCATATTGATAGGCGAGCAGGTGCGATTGCAACTGGTTGATCGTGTCCATCGTCACCGAGACCACGATCAGCACCGAGGTGCCGCCGAAGTAGAAGGGAATGGCGAACTGGCTGCGCAGGATTTCCGGCAGCAGGCAGACGGCGGCGAGATAGATCGCGCCGAGCACCAGCACGCGGTTCACCACGTAGTCGAAATATTCCGCCGTCTTCTTGCCCGGACGGATGCCGGGGACGAAGCCGTTCTGGTTCTTGAGGTTGTCGGCGACTTCCTCGGTCTTGAACGCCACTTCGTGGGTATAGAAGAAGGTGAAGAAGATGATCATGGCCGCGTAGAACAGCAGGTAGAGCGGCTGACCGGGGCCGAAATAGGCGAGGATCGTCGACATCACCGGGCCGCTCTGGCCGCCCGAGAAGGTCGAGAGCGTCGTCGGCAGCAGGAGCAGCGCCGAGGCGAAGATCGCCGGGATGACGCCGGCCGGGTTCACCTTGATCGGCAGGTGCGACGAGCCGCCGTCGTAGATCTTCATCCCGACCTGACGGCGCGGATACTGGATATGGATCTTGCGCAGGGCGCGTTCCATGAAGACGACGAAGGCGATGACGACCGCGACCATGACGAGCACGCCGATGATCACCGCTGGGCTGATCGCGCCCGACCGGCCCTGGGCCAGGAACTGGGCGACGGCGGCGGGGATTTCCGCCACGATGCCGACGAAGATGATCAGCGAAATGCCGTTGCCGATGCCGCGCGAGGTGATCTGCTCACCAAGCCACATCAGGAACATCGTGCCGCCGATGATGGTGATCACCGTCGAGGCGATGAAGAACGGGCCCGGGTTGTGCACGAGATTGCCCGCCTGCAGCGAATTGGCCAGGGCGAAAGCCTGACCGGCGGCGAGGATCACCGTGCCGTAGCGGGTGTATTGGTTGATCTTCTTGCGCCCCGCCTCGCCCTCTTTCTTGAGCTGCTTCCAGGGCTCCCACATGGTGGCGACCAGCTGGATGATGATCGAGGCCGAGATATAGGGCATGATGCCGAGGGCGAAGACGCCCATCCGCTTCAACGCGCCGCCGGTGAACATCGACAGGATGCCGCCGATGCCGGTCTGGGCCTGATCCATGAAGTCGCGCAGGGCGCCGGCGTCGATCCCGGGGACCGGGATGAAGGTCCCGAGCCGGTAGATCATCAGGAGCCCGATGGTGAAGAAGATGCGCTGACGCAGTTCCTTGGCCTTGCCGAGCGTGGCCCAGCTCAGGTTCGACGCCATTTGTTCCGCTGCAGATGCCATATGGCCCCCTGTCATGTGATACGCCGCCGAAGCCGATCCCCGGCTCCGACGGCGTAGGAATTCATGTAGCTATCTAAGGCGCTCTGGAGCGCCCGGCAAGCTTACTCGGCCGCGGGAGCTTGGGAGACGGTCAGCGAACCGCCCGCCTTTTCCACGGCGGCCACAGCGGCGGCGGAAGCGCCGGTCACCACGATCGCGACCTTGGCGGTCAGCTCACCCTTGGCCAGCACGCGCACGCCATCGAGCTTGCGGCGCACGATCCCGGCGGCGATCATCGCGTCTTCGGTGATCTCGGCCTTGGCGTCGAGCTTGCCGGCGTCGATGAAGGCCTGGATCTGGCCGAGGTTGGTGACGGCGAATTTCTTCTGGGAAATCGGGGTGAAGCCCCGCTTCGGCAGACGCCGGTAGAGCGGCATTTGGCCGCCTTCGTAGCCGTTCAGAGCCACGCCCGAACGCGATTTCTGGCCCTTGATACCACGGCCGGCGGTCTTGCCCTTGCCCGAGCCCGGGCCACGGCCGACGCGCTTGGCTTTTTTGGCGGCACCCGGGTTGTCGCGAAGTTCGTTCAGTTTCATGTCGCTTCTCCTTGCCGGAAATGCCCCCGAAGCGATGGGACAAACACGGCTTTTCTTGGTTGCTTGAGTCGGTGGCGCAAAGCCACCGGCGGGTGTTTAGACGTTGGCAGGCCGCATTGCAAGCGGCCTGAGCGTCAGCCCGCCGGCGCGCCGAAGAGAAACACGATGGCCGAGACCAGTGCGAGGCCGAGGAAGGCCAGCGCCTTGGCCGCCTCGCCCGGGCGCTTGCGCGCCGCCTCGAAGGCGACCAGCGCCTGCAGCGCGTAGAACAGCGCAAACGCCCGGCTTGCCAGCGCGATGACCTGGGTCACATCGGTGGCGATCAGCACACCGATGCCGATCAGCGCGACCAGCACATAGGCATGGCGCGCGTCGACCTTGCCATGGGTGATCTCGCGGATCAGCCCGACATTGCCGAGGCTGTCGGCCACCGAGGCCGACATCTGGCTGCCCATCGCGGCCAGGGCCAGCGACAGCGGCAGGATCGGCGCCACCAGACCCGAGATCGTGATCACCGCCGCGACGCCGCTGCCCTTGGCGAGATCGGGATAGAGCGGCGAGAGCAGCAGGAAGAAGGTCACATAGACCAGGCCCGAGACGATCTGGGCGATCCGCATCGCCTTGATCCGCATCGGCGCCGCGAAATCGGCGCCGGTGAATCGGGTGGTCTCGAAGCCCTGCACGACGATGAGCAGACCCAGGAGCACCGGCAACGATCCGATGTCGAGATGCCCCGCCGGCGGCAGCACCCCCTGCCCCGCGCTCAGGCGCAGGCCGCCAAAGACGGCGAGCGCCACGAGAAAGCCCGCGATCACCGCGAGATTGAGTGCGGTGGCAAAGCGTTCGAGCCCGGCGACGCGATGCGCGCCACCGCTCCAGCCCAGAATTCCCAGCCCCGCCACCAGCGCGATGGCGATCAGCCGGGCCAGCGCCTCGTCGGGCCGCCCGGCCGAGGCCAGAAGGAAATTGCCCAGAAGCGACAGGTAATAGGCGACCGAAATGAAATAGGCGAAGGCCAGCACGAGATGGCTGAGCTCTTCGACCGAGAGCAGGAGCTTGTCGTGACCCTTGGCAAGCTCGGGCTCGACCACCCGGATGTTGTAGCGGATCGCCCAGCCGATGAGCCAGGCGGTGAGGATCAGAAGCGCCATGGCGGGCGCCGCATAGCCGCCGAATTCGCGCACCAGAAGCGGCGCCGAGACGAGAAAGCCCGAACCGATGATCGAGGCCAGCGGCGTCACCGTCGCGCGCCAGAGCGGCGCCCGCGCGAAGGGGGCGCCGAGCAGAAGGCCGAAGGTGATCAGCGCCGTGACGGCGAAGGCGATGCTGGTCATGGCCCCAGCTTCGCGCCGGGCGGCGGGGCTGGCAAGGGGGCTAGCCCGCCTTGCGCAGCTCGGGGGCCACCTTGGTGCCAAGCGTCTCGATCGCCTTCAGCATGGCTTTGTGGTCGATGACGCCGATCGCCATCTGGATCGACACCCGGTCAAAGCCGAAATCGTCGCGCAGCCCGAGGATCTTGTCGACGATCTGCGCCGGGCTGCCGACGAATTGCGCGCCTTCCGGGCCCGTGGCCGCATCGAATTGCGCGCGGGTCTGGGGCGGCCAGCCGCGTTCGCGACCGATCTGGTCCATCACCGCCTTTTGCGCCGGAAAGAAGGTGTCGGCGGCCT
>QKJR01000064.1 GCA_003249215.1 Rhodobacterales bacterium | reverse complement strand
CCCGCTCGTGCCTGCGCCCTGTTTGGCCAGCAGTTCGGCAAGCCGCTCCATCGCAGCCTCGATCTTGTCTTCGGCCACCGTCAGCCCGGCGGCCATCCGGTGCCCGCCGCCCTTGATCAGCAATCCCTCGGCCGCCACGCGCTGGACGCTTGCGCCAAGATCCACGCCCGCGACAGAGCGGGCCGAGCCTTTGCCGATGCCGCCTTCGAGACCGATCACCACGGCGGGGCGATTCGTGGCCTCCTTGAGGCGGGCTGCGACGATGCCGACGACGCCGGGGTGCCACCCTTCACCCGCGGCCCAGACGAGCGGTGCATCGAGGCCGCGGTCTTCGGCCTGCGCCAGAGCCGCCTCGCGGACCCGATTCTCGATCTCGCGCCGCTCGGAGTTCAGGTGGTCGAGCCGTTCGGCCAGCGCCACGGCCTCGGCCGGATCGGCCGTCGCCAGAAGGCGCGCACCAAGATCCGCCGCGCCGATCCGCCCGCCGGCATTGACCCGCGGCCCGAGCAGGAAGCCGAGCGCATAGGCGCTGGGCGCCTTGTCCATCCGCGCGACATCCGAGAGGGCCACGAGGCCCGGGCGCTCACGCCGCGCCATGACCTTGAGGCCCTGCCGTACCAGCGCACGGTTCACGCCAATCAGCGGTGCGACATCGGCCACCGTCGCCAGCGCCACGAGATCAAGGAGGGCCATCAGATCGGGACCGCCAAGGCCGTCCGCGCGCAGCTGGCGGTTCGCCTCGACCAGCATCAGGAAGACGACCGAAGCGGCACAAAGATGCCCGAGAACGCCCGACTCGTCCTGACGGTTCGGGTTCACGCAGGCCACGCAATCGGGCAGGGTCTCGCCGCCGAGGTGGTGATCGAGGATCACGACGTCGGCGGGTTTGGCCGCGGCCACGGGCTCATGGCTGAGCGTGCCGCAATCGACGCACAGGATCAGGTCATGCGCGGCGCCGAGCGCCTGCATCGCGGGCACGTTCGGGCCATAGCCCTCGTCGATCCGGTCGGGGATATAGAGCGTCGCCTCGCGCCCGAAATGGCGCAGCCAGTGGATCAGCAGCGCGGCCGAGGACCCGCCATCGACGTCATAATCGGCAAAGATCGCGACCCGCTGCCGCCCCTTCAGCGCGGCAACGAAGCGCGCGGCGGCAGCCTCCATATCCTTGAGTGCGCGCGGATCGGGCAAGAGCTCGCGCAGGGTGGGTTCGAGGAATCCCGCCGCGTCTTCGGGCGCGACGCCACGCGCCACGAGCACCCGCGCCAGAGGCCCGGGCAGGCGGGTCACCTGCGTCATCGCTTCGGCTAGGCGGTCGGCCTCCGGGCCGGGCCCGACCCAGCGCCGCCCGGTCAGCGACAGATCGACATCGAGGAAACTGCTCATGGCTCCGGTCTAGCCAAAAACGAACGCGCCCGCCAGTGGCGGGCGGGCAGGGGCGCTGCCCCTCTTTCGCCGGTGGCGAAATTCACCCCGGGATATTTGGATCAGGTTGAAACGGATCTTGCCTTCAACCTGAGGAAAATATCCTCGGGGGGTGCGGGGGGCCGACAGCCCCCCGTTTCCGACCTTAGCGGATCGGGTTGCGATAGATCACGCGGCGCACCGAACCGGTTTTCGAGCGCATCAGGATCGTCTCGGTCTCGATGAAGTTCGGTTCGCGCTTCACGCCCTTGACGATCGAGCCGTTGGTGACGCCGGTCGCGGCGAAGATCACATCCGAGCGCACCAGCTCGTCACGCGAATAGATCTTGTCGAGATCGGTGATCCCGGCCTTGGCGGCGCGGCCACGCTCGTCGTCGTTGCGGAACAGCAGTTTGCCCCACATCTGACCGCCCATGCATTTGAGCGCTGAAGCAGCAAGCACCCCTTCGGGCGCCCCGCCCGAGCCCATATACATGTCGATACCGGTGATCTCGGCTTCGGCGCAATGGATGACACCGGCCACGTCGCCATCGGTGATCAGACGGATCGCGGCGCCGGTCTCGCGCACTTCGCGGATCAGGTCTTCGTGGCGGTCGCGCTCGAGGATGCAGCAGGTGATGTCACCGGGTTTCACGCCCTGCGCCTTGGCCAGCGCCAGAACGCGTTCGGTCGGCGTCATCTCGAGGCTGACGACATCCTTGGCATAGCCCGGGCCGATCGCGAGCTTTTCCATGTAGACGTCGGGTGCGTGCAGCAGCGTGCCGCGCGGCGCCATTGCGATCACGGTGAGCGCGTTCGGCATATCCTTGGCGGTCAGCGTGGTGCCTTCGAGCGGGTCGAGCGCAATATCCACCGCGGGGCCCTGACCGGTGCCCACCTCTTCGCCGATATAGAGCATCGGCGCCTCGTCGCGCTCGCCTTCGCCGATCACCACGACGCCCTTGATGTCGAGCATGTTGAGCTGATCGCGCATCGCGTTCACGGCGGCCTGATCGGCGGCCTTCTCGTCGCCATGGCCGATCAGCCGGGCCGAGGCATGGGCGGCAGCTTCGGACACGCGGGCGAGGCCCAGCGAGAGCATACGGTCATTGAAATCGGTCGGGGGGGTCATCTTGCGCTCCTCGCACTGGTCAGGCGGGCCGAAGCTACGCCCGTTGCGGGGCAGGTTACAAGACTGAGAACGCTAACGCAGGGCAGATGGGGGCCGGAAGCCGGGATCAAAGCGCTTCGGCCCCGAGCCGGATGGCGGCGGGCCGAAGCGGCGGGGCTCAGAGCTCCTCGATGCGCAGCGCGACGGGTTCGCCCTCGACCACGCCGGTGGCCGGGAAGGCAGCGGTGGCGACAGCGATCGCATCGGGCGTCGTCTTGTGGGTGACGATCAGCACCGGGGCCGAGGCATCGGCATGGCCATATTGGCGCATCCGGCTGATCGACACGCCCGCCTCGCCCAGAACGGTCGCCACCTTGGCGAGCGCGCCGGGTTTGTCCATGAGCTGCAGGCGCAGGTAATAGGAGGCCGGGGCGGAGACCGCCGCGGGCACCGGATCGGCGAGCTTGGCCGCCGGTTGGCCGAAGGTCGGCAGATGCAGCCCGCGCGCGAGATCCATCACGTCACCCATCACCGCCGAGGCCGTCGGGCCCTCGCCCGCGCCCGCGCCGCGCAGCACGATCTGACCGACCGAGTCGCCCTCGATCACCACCATGTTCGTGCCGCCCTGCAGCTGCCCGAGCGGCGAGGCCGCGGGCACGAGGCAGGGGGTCATGCGCTGTTCCAGCCCGCGACCAGTCATCTGCGCCACGCCCAGAAGCTTGATCTTGTAGCCCATGTCCCCCGCGCGGCGGATGTCGTCGATCGAGATCCGGCCGATGCCTTCGAGCAGGACATTGTCGAAGCTCACCTTGGTGCCGAAGGCGATCGCGGCGAGGATGGCGAGCTTGTGGCCCGCGTCGATGCCCCCCACGTCGAGGTTGGGATCGGCCTCGAGATAGCCCAGTTGCCGCGCCTCCTCGAAGACCGTGTCATAGGGCAGGCCCGCGGTTTCCATCCGGGTCAGGATATAGTTGCAGGTGCCGTTCATCACGCCCATGACGCGGCGGATCGCGTTGCCTGCCAGGCCCTCGGTCAGCGCCTTGATCACCGGGATGCCGCCCGCCACTGCCGCCTCGAAGCGGATCGTGCGGCCGAGCCCCTCGGCCAGCTCGGCGAGCGCCTGCCCGTGATGCGCGAGCAGCGCCTTGTTCGCGGTCACCACATCCTTGCCGGCCTTGAACGCGGCCTCGGTCGCATCCTTGGCCGGGCCCTCATGGCCGCCCATCACCTCGATGAAGACATCGACATCCGCGCGCTGCGCGAGCGCCACGGGGTCGACCTCCCAGGCATAGGACGACAGGTCCGCATCGCGGTTCTTGGTGCGGTCGCGCGCCGAGACGGCGGTGATCACCACCGGGCGCCCGCTGCGCGCGGCAAGCAGATCGGCATGACGCTGAACGATCTTGACCACGCCGATGCCGACGGTGCCAAGCCCCGCGATGCCAAGGCGGAGGGGGGCGAGCGGGGCGGCGGACATGGGAACCTCGTTGCTTTGGATTTGCGATCTGATAGCGCGGAAGCGCCGGGCCTGCAACGCGCCAGAGCGGCGCGGTCCGCGTTGCCTCTCTCAGTCGGTTCCCTCGGTCGGCTCCCTCAGTCGGCGGGGGGCGTGGCGGGGGCGGGCAGGCTCCCCGGGTCGATCACCGGGGTGGCGCGCAGAGCCTCGGCCTCCGCCTGCAGGGCGGCGGCCCGGGCGTTGAGCGCGGCCGTCGTCTCGGCGGTGGCCTCGGTCGAGGTCGGGGGCGGGGTTCCGGCCCCGTCCAGAAGCGAGGCGGTCGGCACCAGCTCGGGATAACCGCCCCCGCAGGCGCCGAGCGCGAGCAGGGTCAGGAGGGGGACAAGCGGGCGCAGGGTCGGCATCGGAGGTCCTCGGCAGATTGCGCCGAGATTAGGCGCAAGCCGGGCCGGGCGCCAGAGGCCGTGACAGGCGTGGGCGGGGAGGCGTGGAGGGACGGGCGTGAGGGGACGGGTTTGATATTGAACATTCGTTCAGATAACATCGCCCGATGGCACGCAAGACCGGCTCACATTCCGACATCACCGGCCCGCGGATCCGGGCCGAGGCGCAGCGCCTCTTCGCGCGCCACGGTTTCGCGGCGGTGTCGATGCGCCAGATCGCGGCGGCGGTGGGGGTGCAGGCGGGCGCGCTCTATCTCTACACCCCCGACAAGGAGGCGCTCCTTTTCGACCTTCTGAACAGCCATATGGAGGAGCTGCTTGCCGCCTGGGCGACCGAGCCGCGGGGCGTGGGGCCGCGCGAGGGGCTCGAGATCTTCGTGCGCTTCCATATCCGGTTCAACCTGACGCGCGCCGAGGCGGTGTTCCTGAGCTATATGGAACTGCGCAACCTCAACCCTGAGAATTTCGCGGTGATCGAGGGGCTGCGCAAGCGCTACGAGACCGAACTCGAGGCGCTGCTCAAGGCCGGGCAGGAGGCGAACGCCTTCCTCGTGCCCGATACGAAACTCGCGACGATGGCGATCATCGCGATGCTGACCGGGGTCAACACCTGGTTCCGCGAGGGTGGTCGGCTCTCGCGCGAAACGGTCGAGACGATCTATTGGGACATGGTGCGCAAGGCGGTGGGCGCCTGAGGGTTGCACGGTTGCAGGGGGCGCTGCCCCCGTCTTCTGCGAAGACCCCCCGGGATATTTTTGCACAGTTGATGGACGGGCTGCCAGAAAGCCAGCGCTTTGCCCTTCAACCTGATCCAAATATCCCGGGGGGAGCGCGTCAGCGCGGGGGGCAGCGCCCCCCTCCGCCGGTCGGGCTCAATGCGCGGGCTTGATGAAGTTGCCGTTGCGCAGCTCGCGGAACGCGGTCTCAAGCTCGGCGCGGGTGTTCATCACGATCGGCCCGTGCCAGGCGACGGGTTCCTGGATCGGTGCGCCAGAGATCAAGAGGAAGCGCAGCCCCTGCTCGCCCGCCTGCACCACGATCTCGTCGCCCGTGCCGAAGCGCACCAAGGTGCGGTTGCCCGAGAGGTCGCGGATGTTGACCTCCTGGCCCATCACCTCTTTTTCCAGGAGCACGCCCTCGGGCGCCGAGGCATCGGCAAAGACCCCCGCCCCCTCGAAGACATAGGCGAAGCTGCGCCGGTAGGTGTCGACCTTGAAGCGCTTCTTCACGCCCGCGGGCACGAAGATATCGAGATATTGCGGATCGGCGGCGATACCGTCGACCGGGCCGCGCTGGCCCCAGAACGCGCCGGTGATCACCTTCACCCTTGTGCCGTCGTCGTCGATCACCTCGGGGATCTCGGCGCCCTTGATGTCCTGATAGCGCGGCGCCGTCATCTTGAGCGCGCCGGGCAGGTTCGCCCAGAGCTGAAAGCCGTGCATCCGCCCGCGCGCATCGCCCGAGGGCATTTCCTGATGCAGGATGCCCGAGCCCGCGGTCATCCACTGCACATCGCCCGCGCCGAGCGAGCCCGCATTGCCGAGGCTGTCGCCATGCTCGACCGATCCGGCCAGCACATAGGTGATCGTCTCGATCCCACGATGCGGATGCCAGGGAAAGCCCGCACGGTAATCCGAGGGGTGATCGCCGCGGAAATCGTCGAACATCAGGAACGGATCAAGCTCGCTCGGATCGGTGAAGCCGAAGGCGCGGTGCAGTTTCACGCCAGCACCTTCCATCGTGGGCTGCGCGCGGCGGGTTTCGAGAACGGGACGGATCGACATGGGCTCTCCTTGGGACGGCCCGCAGACGGGCCTTTGTCCAGAGATAGGCCTTTGCGGGCCCCGCAGAAATGGGCAAGGCCTCACGCGGGATGTGAGGCCATGCACAGAACCGGCGAGGTCGGTGGTGCGACGCTCAGTAGGTATCGTCCCAGACCGTGCGCGGGCCGCGCGGCCGGGTGACGACGAAATTCGACAGACGCACCGAGGAACTCAGGCCGATTTTCGTGTAGGTCGCGCCACCGTCGAAGGAGAAGCCCTTGTCGCCGATGTCGAAGATCGGGTTGTAAAAGATCGAGGTCTCGAGCACGACCGCATAATCGCCCTCGGCCATTATGGGGATACGCGAGGCTTCGGCGTTGATCGTGTCCTCGGTATGATTGGAGACGCCACCCGTGTTGTGAGAGCTGTCGAGCGAGAATTTCTTCGTGACGCCGTCACAGGGGTCGTCGTCGGCGGAAACATCCTGACAGAAGATGACCGAGACGCGCATCCAGCTCCGGCTGGAAACGGGATTGCCCATGATGTGATCGAAGAGCTTCTTGGTCCCGGCCATGTAGTTGGGGCCGATCGGGGTCTTCTCGCGCGAGATCAGGTCGCCCACGGTATAGCTCGCACGCATCGCGAGCGCCTTGGTGCGGAAGGCGTCGTAGAACTGATAGGCGATCGCATACCAGCCGAGCAACAGGAGCGCGCCCATGACGCCCTCGATCGGCACCGAGCCGCGCTCTTTCCTGCGGAGCAGTCGCAGACGGTTCATCAGCATCCTGACCTCCTACTTCGGTTCGTTCACGAAGGCCGTGGTGACGACCAGCGCATATTGACCGTTGGCGTTCTTCACCAGCGCGCGAGAGAGCGGGTTGAGGTTTTCCATCGGCGTCACCTGCAGGCAGGCGCGCAGGATCATCACCTCGTTGCCCAAGCCCCCCTCGACCGTGGGGTCGACCGTGCCCGGGTCGATTCCGTCGGCACAGAGCACCGCCTGACCGGTCTTCGCCGAAGTCCAGGTGTCCTTGTCGACCGGATAAACCTCGACGGCGAGGTCGTTCATGCAGTTCGAGATGAAGGCGATATTGTTGCAGATCGAGCTCTTGAGCTCGTCATGCGTGGGCAGATCGGCGATGCCGAGGCGCAGGATCCGCGCGCTCAGGTCGACGCCGCGTTCGAGCAGCGTCTGCTTGAGCGTGAGCACGCAGAGCTCGACCGAGGCCACCATGATCATGATGAACACCGGCAGCCAGAAGACCGCGGGGATGGTCACCGCGCCGTCCTCGGCCTTGCGGAACCCCCGAAGGGATGCCGGAAGGCCGGGAGCGGGGAGCCGGAAGCGTTTCATCGCGCCCTCTCAGTTCGTCAGCCGCAGCGCGGTGATCGCCGAGGCGATCGAGGAGAAGGCGGTCGACAGGTTGCTGCTCGTGACCGAATAGGCATAGGTCGCCGCCGTGGCACAGCTGCGCAGCACCTCGACCTCGTGATCGGTGTCGGGGTCCACCGAGACGGTGAAGATGATCACGCCATTCTTCTTGCCCAGCGTGCACAGCGCGTCGAGCCGATCGTCCTTGTCGGTCAAACCCTTGCTCAGGTTGTTTTCCGACTGAAGGGCCATCTGGTTGTATTGCTCGTGCGTAGTGCGGCCGTAGGGACGACGCAGCAGGTCGGCGACGCCATAGAGGCTCCAACGCTTGGTCTGATAGAGGTAGTCGTAGTTGATGTCATAAAGCGGCGCTTCGCTGACGACATCGATGTATTTGGTCGTGGTCTCCGAGCAGGTGTAATACTGCGTCGAGTTGTAGGTGTAGTTATAGCTGCAGTCGCTGGTGCTGACCGAGCAGGAGTTCCACTTCCAGGTGTTCCTCCTGCTGTCGTAGTACTTGGTGCAGGTCGCGGTCGTCGTTTCCTCACCATCCTCCACCTGCGTGGTCTGGGTGATGTCGCTGCGGGCAACCCAGGTGCTGTCCTTGTAGCGGTAGTAGGGGTTCGTCGCGCGATCCGCGTCGTAGAAATAGATCTCGCTCTTGTAGGTGTTGTTGGGCTCCATCCCGTTCAGGTTGTTGGTGCCCAGCGTGCTCATGATGCCGGTCGCCCCGTCGCGATAGCCGGGCAGCGTCGAATAGGAGTTCGAGTTCGCCCCGTCCGACATCAGCACCATGACCTTCATCGTGTCGCCGGTGTATTCGATCGGGCGCTCGGAGAGATCGCTGTCGATCGAGGTGATCTTGTCCATCTCGTCCTGCGCCGACGGATCGAGCAGCGCAAGGCCCCATTTCGCCCCGATATCGGTGCCGGTGCCGCCAAGTGCCGTCAGCTTGTCGAAATAGCCCTTCTCGCTCGTGCTCGTCGGCGTGTTCGGATAGGCGGTCCCGAGCAGGAAGGTGCGGTCATTGCTGAGCGGGATCACCTTGTTGTCGGGGAAGTTGAAGCAGTTGTTCCAGGTCGAGTTCAGCGGGTTGAGGATATAGTTGTACCAGGAGGTCTCGCTGATCGCGTCACCGATGTCGGACGAGGCGCCATACATCGTCCGCGTGAGCGTTTCCGACCCGTCGATCTCGATCTTGGCCATGTCGTCGGCGTCGAAGTCGGCGCATTGAGCCTGCCAGAAATAGGTGCTGTTGATGATCGAGTAGTCATCGCTCAGCGTATAGGCTTGCTGCATTTCCGGGCCGAGATAGACGTTCGCGCTATAGGGCACGACCGAGATCGACAGCCGCCCGTCGGGGGCGTCATCGGGCTGGACCGTATCGAACATCTTGTCGACGAAGCTTTTCGAGGCGCTGACCAGCGCGCCCAGACGCGTCGTAGGGCAATCGGAGGTGCAGCCGGAGATGCTCACCGAGTCGTTCATCGAGCCCGAAACGTCGAGCACCATCGAGATCTCGACGTTGCCCACCGATTCCTCGGCCTGGCTGTTGCCGTTCGCGCTGAGTTCCTCGACGCCGATCAGCGAACCGAACAGCGTCGGCATCGTGTCGTTCACGGTCACCGTGACGCGGCGCCATTCGAGGTTGCTGCCCTGCTCGACCAGCGGATCGACCTCGATCGAGCCGAGCCCGGCCTTGGCGAGATAGTCCTTCACCACTGCCTTGGGGTCGAGCGTCTGGGTGAGCGAGGCGGCCGCGAGAACGGCGCGGTCGATCGTGTTCTGGATCAGCTCGCGGCGTTCCTCCTGCCGCGAGAAGTCGATGGCCACGCCCGTTGTGATGAGCATGATCAGGAAGATCTGAATGCTGAGGATCATCAGCGAGCCGTCTTCCTCGTCGCGGAAGCGGCGCAGATGTCGCTTGGCCAGCAGCCGTGCGGCGCCTCGATACGATTTCATGTCGACCATCTGGCATCTCCTGATTATCCGCCGGTCGGGCATCGGGCACGACCGGGACAGACTCGTTCTCGCTGGAAGGTTTGTCAGTCAGTTCGGGCGAAATTGAGGCAGGCGCGCGGCGGTTTCGCCAGATTGTCGCGCGCTTCGGGCGATAACCCGGTGCGGCGCGGGGCATTGTCCGCGAGCGTGAAACAGTCTGGCCAAATTTTTCCTTCGATTTTAAGAGGACCCCCGAATTTCTTAACGATTGCGCGCTGTGGTGCGGGCTGCGGCGTGGAGCGATTCGCTGCCGCCGGCAGGGCGCGCGGGAGGGGGGCAGGGATTGGCGCGGCCACTGGACAGTTTCCCTGCCCGGCTCAATATAGGGGGATGAGCCTGCCGCCCGGATTCCTCGACGAATTGCGCACCCGCGTCTCGATCTCGCAAGTGGTCGGGCGCAAGGTGGTCTGGGACATGCGCAAGTCGAACCAGGCCAAGGGCGACATGTGGGCGCCATGCCCCTTCCATCAGGAAAAATCCGCCTCGTTCCACGTCGATGATCGCAAGGGCTATTACTATTGCTTCGGCTGCCATGCGAAGGGCGATGCGCTCAGCTTCATCCGTGAGACCGAGAATGTGGGCTTCATGGAGGCCGTCGAGATCCTCGCGCGCGAGGCCGGGATGCAGATGCCCGCGCGCGATCCGGTCGCCGCACAAAAGGCCGACCGGCGCACGGAACTGGCCGCGGTCATGGAAGAGGCGGTGAAATTCTTCCGCATGACCCTGTCCACGCAGGGCGGGGCCGCGGCGCGCGATTATCTCGCCCGGCGGCGGCTGAGCGCAGAGGCGCTTGCGCGCTTCGAGATCGGCTTTGCGCCCGATGGCTGGCAGGGGCTCTTTGATGCCTTGCGCGCCAAGGGTATCGCCGAGGATCTGATCCTCGGCGCGGGGCTCGCCAAGGCCTCGAGCAAGGGCAAGGCCCCCTATGACGTCTTTCGCAACCGGATCATGTTCCCGATCCGTGACGCGCGCGGCCGCTGCATCGCCTTTGGCGGGCGGGCGATGGATGCGAACGATAATGCGAAATACCTGAACTCGCCCGAGACCGAGCTGTTCGACAAGGGCCGCAACCTCTATAACCACGGCCCCGCGCGCGAGGCCTGCGGCAAGGGCGCGGCGCTGATCGTGGCCGAGGGCTATATGGATGTGATCGCTCTGGTGCAGGCGGGCTTCGGTGGCGCGGTGGCTCCGCTCGGCACTGCGGTGACCGAGGATCAGTTGCGGCTGATGTGGCGCATCCACGATGAACCGGTGATCGCGCTCGATGGCGATGCGGCGGGCACGCGCGCGGCGCTCCGCGTGATCGACCTTGCGCTGCCGCTCCTCGAGGCGGGCAAGGGGCTGCGCTTTGCGGTGCTGCCGGGGGGGCAAGACCCCGATGAGCTGATCAAGGCCGAGGGCCGTGAGGCGATGCAGAAGGTCATCGAGGGCGCGCGGCCGATGGTCGATTTGCTGTGGCAGCGCGAGACCGAGGGTCGCGTCTTCGACAGCCCCGAACGCCGCGCGGCCCTCGACAAGAGCCTGCGCGCCGCGATCAAGCGCATCGCCGATCCCTCGATCCGCGCCCATTACGGCGAGATCGTGAAGGGCCTGCGCCACGATCTCTTCGGCACATCGCGCCGTGGTGCGGCCGGCGAGGGCGCGCCACGGACTGCTGACGCGCGATCAGGGAGTTGGGGCAAGGGCACGGGCGCGCGCCGCGGCTGGGCCCCGCCGCCGCCCGAGGCGCTCGCCGCGACACGCTCGACGCTGCTGGTGGCCGGGGGCGAGAACGTGGCCGAACATCTGCGCGAGCAGATGATTCTCGCCATTCTGCTCGCCCATCCCGGCCTTGCCCGCGCCTTCGAGAGCCAGCTCGAGGAGGTGCATCTGGCCGACCCGGCTCATGACCGGCTGCGCCACCTGCTCTTGCGTCATGCCGATCAGCCGCCCGAGGAAATCACCGCCCGGCTCGAGGCCGAGGCGGGCGCTGACCTTGAAAAGCTGCTTTCTCTGCCCCATCTGCGGGTTGCACCCCCGGTGCTCAAGCGCGACGACACGGCTCTCGCCCGGCTTTGTCTGGCCGAGGAGCTCGCCAAGCTCGAGGCCGAACGCGCGATGCGGGCCGAGGTGAGTGATGCGATGGAGGATCTCGAAGGGCTGGCCGACGAGGGCGTGACCTGGCGCCTCGCGGAAGCCGCCCGCGCCCGCAACAGCGCGGGCAAGTCGAAGCTCGACGATACCTCGGACATGGGCGAAGACCGCGCCGCGCTCTCGGCGCAGTTGCAGGCGCTCATCGACGGGGAGGTCTGGCGCAAGAAAAGGAACTGAGGCCTTGCAGGGCAGGCCGATTCGGCCCTGTGATTCGATCTGACGATTCGCTACAAACGCAGGATATGATTCGTCCCGCCTGCGCGCGTGGCCCCAAGCCCGCCGCTGCCGCCCGCCCGGCAGCCCGCCCAGCCGCCCCGAGGAGCCCACATGGCCGCAAAAGACATCGACGACAGCAAGCCCGAAGCCGCGAGCGACGAAGATACCTCCTTCGATATGAGCCAGGCCGCCGTCAAGCGGATGATCGCCGAGGCGAAAGAGCGCGGCTATATCACCTATGACCAGCTCAATGCGGTGATGCCGCAAGATCAGGTCTCGGGCGATCAGATCGAGGATGTGATGTCGATGCTCTCGGAGATGGGCATCAACGTCGTCGAGGCGGAAGAGGCCGAAGAGGGCGAGGGCAACGAGGTGGTGGAAACCGGCTCGGGCTCGCGCGAGGTCGCGCTTTCGACCGGGCCGTCGGAGACGCTCGACCGCACCGATGACCCGGTGCGGATGTATCTGCGCGAAATGGGCTCGGTCGAACTGCTGTCGCGCGAGGGCGAGATTGCGATCGCCAAGCGTATCGAGGCCGGGCGCAACACGATGATCGCGGGCCTGTGCGAGAGCCCGCTGACCTTCCAGGCGATCACCATCTGGCGCGACGAGCTTCTGAACGAAGAGATCCTCCTGCGCGACGTGATCGACCTCGAGGCGACCTTCGGGCGCTCGCTCGATGGCGAAGAGGATATGGACGAGCCGGTCGTCGAGGGGCTCGATGGTGCCGCGGCCCAGCCGCGCGCCCGCGCCGAGGGCGGCGAGCCCGAACTCGATGCCGATGGCAATCCGATCCTCGGAAATGACGACGAGGACGAGGACGACGAGGGCTCGAACATGAGCCTCGCCGCGATGGAGGCGGCCCTCAAGCCCAAGGTTCTGGAAACGCTCGAGATCATCGCGCGCGACTATGGCCGTCTGGCCGAGATGCAGGACCTGCGGATGTCGGCCACACTGAACGAGGACGGCACCTTCTCGGTGGCCGAAGAGGCGGCCTATCAGAAGCTGCGCTCGGAAATCGTGCTCTTGGTGAATGAGCTTCACCTGCACAACAACCGGATCGAGGCGCTGATCGACCAGCTCTATGGCATCAACCGCAAGATCATGTCGATCGACTCCGGCATGGTGAAGCTTGCCGACAATGCGCGCATCAACCGGCGCGAATTCATCGACGAATACCGCGGCTATGAGCTCGATCCCACCTGGGCCGACCGGATGTTGGCCAAGGGTGGCCGCGGCTGGCAGACGCTCTTCGAGAAGACCGGCGACAAGGTCGAGGATCTGCGCGGGGAAATGGCGCAGGTCGGCCAATATGTCGGCGTCGATATTTCCGAGTTCCGTCGCATCGTGAACCAGGTGCAGAAGGGCGAGAAAGAGGCGCGTCAGGCCAAGAAGGAAATGGTCGAGGCGAACCTGCGTCTGGTGATCTCGATCGCCAAGAAATACACCAACCGCGGGTTGCAATTCCTTGATCTCATTCAGGAAGGCAACATCGGCCTGATGAAGGCCGTAGACAAGTTCGAATACCGCCGCGGCTATAAATTCTCGACCTACGCCACCTGGTGGATCCGTCAGGCGATCACCCGCTCGATCGCCGATCAGGCGCGCACGATCCGCATCCCGGTCCATATGATCGAGACGATCAACAAGCTGGTGCGCACCGGCCGCCAGATGCTGCACGAGATCGGCCGGGAACCCACGCCCGAGGAATTGGCCGAAAAGCTGCAGATGCCGCTCGAGAAGGTCCGCAAGGTGATGAAGATCGCCAAGGAGCCGATCTCGCTGGAAACCCCGATCGGCGACGAAGAGGACAGCCAGCTCGGCGATTTCATCGAGGACAAGAACGCGATCCTGCCGCTCGACTCGGCCATTCAGGAGAACCTGAAGGAAACCACGACCCGGGTTCTGGCCTCGCTCACCCCGCGCGAGGAACGCGTGCTGCGGATGCGCTTCGGCATCGGGATGAACACCGACCACACGCTCGAAGAGGTCGGCCAGCAGTTCTCGGTCACCCGCGAACGGATCCGGCAGATCGAGGCCAAGGCGCTCAGGAAGCTGAAACACCCGAGCCGCTCGCGCAAGCTGCGCAGCTTCCTCGACCAGTGATGACAGGCGCCCCCGCAAGGGGGCGTTTCATTGAAGCCATTTAATTTTCTACAGATTTTGAGGGAATTATGAAGATTTTGATGCCGATCGGTCTTGCCGTTCTGCTTCTGGCCGCCCCGGCCTTTGCAGGCTCCGGCCAATTCATCCAGCTTGATCAGCCGCACAAGCTTGCCTTTGGCTTCGAGTGCAAGGGCGCCACCCGCGCGAACCAAGATGCCGCCTTTGCTGCGTTGCAAAAGGGCAAGATGCCCGCGATGGTGGCCGAGCTCGGCAAGCTCAGCGCCGAGGGGCAGAAGCTGCGGACCAAATCCCCGGATCAGGCGACCATTGCCGAGTTCAACGCCCGCTTCTCCAAGGCCGAGGCCGCGTTGCGCGCTGAGGCCAAGGCCAAGGGCTGCAAGCTCGGCCCCGCGATTCCGCTGCAATAGGCGGGCGTCGGCGCGCGAACCATGGCGATGCATATGAATCGGTTCAAACCCGCGCTTTCCCGCTTCGGCCTGCGTCTTCTGCGGCGCCGGCTTCAAGGGCGGCTGCTCACCAAACGGCTCTGGCTCTGGCTGCTCAAGGCTCTGGATTTTTCCTCTGGCTGGGCCGTGCGCATCGCGCGGTTCGGTGCCCTGCCCATGTTAACGCTCAGCGCAATTATCTATCTGCTTCCCCTCCTGTTCCCAGGCAGGTTCCTCGTCACTCCGCAATGGGCTTGGGTTTCGGCGGGTGTGGGGCTCCTGTTCGGCCTCTTGCTCGCGGAGCCTCTCTCTCGCTTGGGCAAGGTCGAGCTTGAGGCGTGGGAGGCACGCCAGGATCCCGATGGCCCCGTTCGCCTGTTCGGGAAGGATCGACCACCGGGCCAGTTTGGTATGCCGGTTTTTGGTATCGTCCTTGCGATCTTGTTCTTTCAGGGCGTGCCCGCCTGGTCCATCACGCTGATCTTTGGAACACGATCCGAAATGACCCTCGTCGTCTCCAAGACCGGAACGGCCTCGGCAGGCCGCAATCGGTCCTGTGATGATTGGGTGCGGTTCGAGGGGGTTCCCAGCATCTTCAACAGGGTCTGCGGCGTACCGGTTGAGCAGTTTGCGAAGGTGCGGCGCGGCGATACTGTCATCGTCCACGGGCGTGGCACCTGGCTTGGCATGTATTGGACCTCGATCGAGCTTGTCCCCAAGGTCTCAGGCCGCAGCCCACCTTGACCCGTGCCCAAATATCCCGAGGGGTGAGGCGCGCCCCGCGCCGAGGGGGCGCGCAGCCCCCTTTCCCCGGCCGCCCCCCCTTGCTACGCTCTGCTCAAATCCCGAACGGAGCCATCATGACCCGCCTTCTCCTCCTCGCCTCGGTTCTCGCCCTGACTGCCTGCACCGTCGATGAAAACGGCAATCTCGTCGCGGCGCCGGGCGCGTCATCTCCGGCGCGGATGAACCAGGCGGGCACCTGTTTTGCCTTCGTCACCCCCGAGGAGGGCGGCACCTTCACCCTGACCACCGGCATCGGCGATGGCTCGCGCCAGCCGATGGGCGTGCCGCAGACCGGGCTCTCGGCCAAGGCGGTCGACGCGGCCTTTGCCAAGGAACGCGCGATCATGGACATCAACCCGGAATGCCTCGGCATCTACGCCAAGCCCCGCGCGGCCACCCCCTGATGCATCGCAGCTTCGAGATCGCGACCCGCGGCCCGGGGCTTTACGAATTCACGGCCGAGGTGGCCGATTGGGTGCGGCCCTGCGACGAGGGGCTGCTCACGCTCTTCATCCGACATACCTCGGCGAGCCTCGTCATTCAGGAAAACGCCGATCCCGAGGTGCGCCCCGACCTGACCGAGTTCTTCGATCGGCTTGTGCCGCCGTCGGACCACCCCAATCATGCCTGGATGCGCCACACCTATGAGGGGCCCGACGACATGCCGGCCCATGTCAAGGCGGCGCTCCTGCCGACAAGCTTGCAGATTCCCGTCATTTCCGGGCGTCTCGCGCTTGGAACCTGGCAGGGAATTTACCTTTTCGAACATCGCCGCGCCGCCCACCGGCGCGAGGTCGTGGCGCTGCTGCGCTAGGGCCTGCCCGAGTCCCCGCCTGAGTCTCCGGCGCCACACCGGCGGCCCCCTCTATCTGGTGGGATCACATTTTTTCTACCCAAGGTGTCGGGCGGCCCCTATAGTCCTGTGGATAAGCGGGGCGTCAGACCCCAATATGAGGCGGAACAGAGAAAGGGACACGCGATGCGCTGCCCGTTTTGCGGTAATGTCGATACCCAGGTGAAAGACAGCCGGCCGGCCGAGGATCATGTTGCGATCCGGCGGCGGCGCTTCTGCCCGGCCTGCGGTGGCCGGTTTACCACCTACGAGCGGGTGCAGTTGCGCGACCTCGTGGTGATCAAGAGCTCAGGCAAGCGCGAGGATTTCGATCGCGACAAGCTCGAACGCTCGATCCGGATCTCGATGCAGAAACGCCCGATCGAGCCGGAGCGGATTGACCAGATGATCTCGGGCATCGTGCGGCGCCTTGAAAGCCTCGGCGAAACCGACATCCCCTCGAAGGCGATCGGCGAGATCGTGATGGAGACGCTGGCGCGGATCGACACCGTCGCCTATGTCCGGTTTGCGAGCGTTTACAAGAACTTCCAGGCGGCCGACGATTTCGACAAATTCGTCTCGGAACTGCGGCCGGGCGCCACGGACGCCGAATGACCGAAGCCGACCGCCGCTTTATGACGCTGGCGCTCGCGCTGGCGCGGCGGGGATTGGGCAATGTCTGGCCCAATCCGGCGGTGGGCTGTGTGATCGTGAGCGCGGGCCGGGTCGTCGGGCGGGGCTGGACCCAGCCGGGCGGCCGCCCCCATGCCGAGCGGCGCGCGCTCGATCAGGCGGGCGCGGCGGCGCGCGGCGCCACGGCCTATGTCACGCTCGAACCCTGCGCCCATCACGGCAAGACCCCGCCCTGTTCCGAGGCGCTGATCGCCGCCGGGGTGGCCCGTGTCGTCAGTGCGCAGGAAGACCCCGATCCGCGGGTTTCGGGGCGTGGCCATGCGATGCTGCGTGCGGCGGGGGTGACCGTCGACACCGGGGTTCTCGAGGCCGAGGCCCGCGCGCTGCAGGCCGGGTTCCTCAGCCGGATTACGCTTGGCCGTCCGTGGCTTGCGCTGAAACTCGCGACCAGTTTCGATGGCAGGATTGCGCTGGCCAACGGCGAGAGCCAGTGGATCACCAGTCCGGCGGCGCGGGCGCGGGTCCATGCTTTGCGCGCGCGGTTCGATGCGGTTCTGGTGGGCGGGGGCACTGCGCGGGCAGATGATCCGCTGCTCACCGTGCGCAGCTTCACGCCCCTGCGCCAGCCGGTGCGCGTGATCGCCGCGGCGGGCCTCGATCTGCCGCGCGGGCGGCTTGCGGCCTCGGTGTCTGAGGTCCCGCTGTGGTTGCTCCATGGCCCCGATGCACCCAAGGAGGCGCGTGCCTATTGGCGGGGTACGGGGGCCGAGCTGATCGAAACTTCCTCGACAGATCAGGGCGTTGAGCCCGCCGCGTTGATGCGGGCACTTGGCGCGCGCGGCCTGACCCGGGTCTTCTGCGAGGGCGGTGGCCAATTCGCGGCCGCCCTGATGCGCGCGGGGTTCGTCGATGAGCTGATCGGGTTCACCGCGGGCGTGGTTCTGGGGGGCGACGGGCGTGCGGCCCTCGGACCGCTCGGGCTCGAACGGCTCGCCGAGGCGCCGCGCTACAGTCTGGCCGCAACCGAGGTGATCGGCGGCGATATCCTGCACCGCTGGCGCCGCGCCTAACGCCAGATCCAGGCGTAACCCGCGAAGATCCCTTGCAGTTTCGCAAGCAGACGGTTGCCGGTGCCGGGGCGGGGCAGGGGGCCGTCGGCGAGGCGCTCCACGACGACCTCGGGCGGGCAGGCGCGCCCCGCGACCGGATCGAAATAGCGCGGATAGGCGATCAGCGCGGCATAGGCGAGTTGAATGAGGTCAGGGCGCGCGATGCGACGCGCGGGGACCTCTCCGAGGTCGCGCGTCAGGCCCCAGCCGGCATAGAAGGGGGTGCCCGTCACGGTGACCGGCTTTCCGCGCAACAGCGCTTCGAAGCCGAGAAGCGAGGTCATCGTCCAGACCTCGTCGACGGCCTCGATGATCGGGATCGGGTTTGATTTCGGCAAGATCGCATCGGCGAATTCGAGCGCCTCTGCTTCGGTCATTGCGCCCTTGCGCAGGCCCGCCTCGACATCGGGGTGAGGTTTGAAAAGGATCGTTGCGCGCGGGTTTTCGGCCCGGCATCGGGCAAGTAATGTTCGATTTGTGCAAGTCTCGCCCGCACCGAGGCGGATCGATGCATCGTCCTCGACCTGCCCGGGCACGAGGATGCGATAACCGGGGGGCAATTCGGGCGTGGCCCCGCCGAGGTTGTATTTCGACAGTTCCGCACGGGTGATCGCTGAGATCAGGCGCTCGGCGCGGAGCCGTCCGCCGGGCGGTGGCTCGGTCGCGATCAGGGTTTCCAGGTCCGAGGCGCGGCTCGGATCGTAATAGATGCCCTGCCCATCCGTCACGAGCGAGAGCGGCGGGGTCAGATCGGCGCCGAGGCCGCGGGACCGCAGGAAGCCGTCTTCGACCCGCAGCACCTTCGGTGCGGTCAGGCCTGGAGGTTCTTTTCCGGCCCAGATCAACAGGTTGCGACCCGTTCTTGAAGCGATTTCCGCGGCCTTCCCGGGCGGTTCGACGAAGCGCAACGGGCCCGCACCCCCGAAGACCTTCGCGATCGGTCGCCGTTTCCAGAGCCGCATTCCGGTGACGACATGGCCATGACGATCGGCGCGGAAGGCGCGGACCTCGGCCTCGAGTTGATCCACCGCCTCTTCGAAGCTGCAGAGTCGCCCGCGACAGGGGTCAAACCAGGTTGGCGCGAGGATATGGCTCGCCGTGAAGATCTGCGCCCGCGTCAGGCGGCGCGCGCGGCGGGCGACCGGATTCTCGTCCTGGGTCAGACCCCAGCCGCCGTAGAAGGGCTGGCCGAAGACGCGCGGCTTGTGCCCGGCGAGGATTGCCTCATAGCCCATCAGCGACGAGACCGTATAGACTGCGATCGCGCCTTCTAGGAGCGCCCAGGGCGAGACGGGATCGGTCAGCAGGCTGGTGCGCGCGTCGCAGTTCTCGGGTCCGTAATGGCCCGGGCGCAGCCCCGCCGCAGTGTCGGGATGGGTCTTGATCACGATCCGCGCGCCGGGGTTCTCGATCTGCGCCACGGCGAGCATCTCGCGGAAGGTCGTGGCTCGTGCCCCGCCGAAGTGGATCGAAGCATCGTCGCGGCTCTGGTCGATCACCAGCACATAGCCGGGCGGGGGTAGGGCGAGCGCGGGATCGAAATGGTTGTATTTCGACAGTTCGAGCGCCTTGAGCCGCCCGATTCCGTCGCGAGCACGTTGCAAAAGGGCATGATCGTCGAGCGGGGTCTCGGTCAGGAGGCGCTCGATCATCGAGGGGCGCGAGGCGTCGAAATGGACGCCGTCGGGGTCGATCAGCAGGCCGAGCGGCCCCTGTGCACCGTGGGCTCGCCCGGGATGGATCGAGCGCAGGAAGGCATCCTCGATTCGCAAAAGGGGCACATCATGCGCGATGGCCGCGGCCTCGCCACGCGCGGCATAGGGCGAGCGGCCCCAGACCGCGATCCGGTCCTCGGGGCCAGGGCGCCCGGCGAGGGGGCCGAACCGCAGATCCCATCCCGCCGCGCGCAGGATCGCGCGCAGCCGCGGCTGCACGAGAAAGCCCGCGTTGTAATGGAAAAGCCGCCGGGGAGCGCTCCCGGCGGCCGAAGCAGGATGGCCGAACCCGGTCACCCCCCGATATTGCTGATCTGGTTGGCGGTCGCGGCCGAGCCGGTGAGCACCGAGATCGACTTTTGCCACTGCACATAGGGCGCCTCGGTGACATAGATCGTGTCGCCGTCGCGGATCACGAAGTCCCGTGCCATGAACATGCCGTTCGGCTCGGTCAGGTCGAGCACATAGACCATTCGCTGATCGCCCACGAGATCGTTGCGCCCGAGCACCACGCTCGCGATTTCGGCCGGTTCGTTACGGAAGACGAAAACGCCCTTGGGGTCGGCCAGATGCGAACTGAGACCGCCCACTGTCGCGATTGCCTCAAGCGCAGAGAGGGTCTGGGTCTCGAATTTCACGCGCGCCTGCGCGCCCGTCGCGCCGAGCGAGGTGAAGGCGCGCCGATCCTCCTCGACGAGGATCACGTCGCCGGGACGCAGCGCGATGTCCATTTGCGGATTGTCGTAGAGATCCTTGAGCCAGATCTCGCCGCTCTGGCCGCTGCGCTTGACGATGACCTTGGCGATCTCGGGCTTGATCGAGACGCCGCCCGCCCGCGCGATCATCGACGAGAGAGTGCGCGTCGGCCGTTCGATCGCATAGACGCCCTGACCGCCGATCGAGCCCATGATCGACACGGTCGCGCCGTCGCCGGCGAGGCGGGTGACCGAGACCTGCGGATCCGGGGTCTGGGCGTCGAGTTTCTCGGTGATGATCTTGCGCAGACTGTCGGGTGTGTTGCCCGAGGCCTTGATGCGCCCGGCGTAGGGCACGAAGATATAGCCTGAACCGTCGACCTGCACCTCGTTGAGCTGGGTCGCGTTGGCGCCCTGCTGCGCGAGCAGCCCGTCATCGACGTTTTCCCAGATCGTCAGGCCCAGCGTATCGCCCGGGTTGATCGTGTCCGAACCGATCACGCCGGCACTGCGGAAGGCCGAGGAGAAGCCGAGCGCGGGCTGAACGGCGGTCGCACGGGCAACGTGATCGTTCACGGTGACGACGAAAGCGTCGCCCTCGCGCATGATCGATCCCTTGTAGATCTCGCGCTTGTTCGGGCCGGAGCGGGGCAGGCCGCAGGAGGCCGTGCCAAACACGACCGCCGAGATCCCCGCCAGGAGAGCCCTCCGAGAGGTTCTAAATGTCACTGCCCGAGCTCCTCTTTCCGGGATGCTACTTTAGCTTTTGCCCGCAACCCTACAAAAAGATGTGCAAAAAAACCAGTCATCCTAATTCACGACACGCAACTGTTGCCTTGGTGCCGCTTTGCCAGCAACCAGCGCGTCATAGGGATCGTCGGGCGCGAGCATCATGTCAACCACCTGACGCAGCAAACGGCGACGTCCGCGCTCGGCATAGAAGCCGCCAGGCACCTGACTGGTTTCGAGCAGGAAGTGCCGGTAATCGCGATAGGCCCGGCTGTCGGGGCGCGAGGGTGCTGCGAAGAAATCGCCAAGCTCCTGAGGTGAAACGAATTCCGGCTTGTCATAGACCGCCCGCCCGAAGATCCGCAGCGGCAGCCCGCGCCAGAGCACCTGCTGCGCGGCGGTGGAATTGACCGTCACCGCCGAGCGCGCCTGGGCCAGAAGCCCCGCGAGCTTTCCGCCGCGCACGAAATGCACCCGGCCGGTCAGCCCGTGTGTCAGGGTCGCCGCGCGAATCGCCGTGGTGACGGGGGCGCGGCCATCCTCGAGCGGGTGGGCCTTGAAGACGAGGTGGTGGTGCGCGGGCGCCCCGCGCGCAAATCCGGCCATAACCATGTCGATGAATTCGGTCTGCGAGGTGAAGGGCGAATGCATCCGGAAGCTCGCATCATGTTCGAGCTGCAGCAGCACCAGATGATAGGGAAAGCCGCCACGCCGGACCCGGGCCGTGGCCGCCGCGCGCTCGGCCATGAAGAGCGGCGTGAGCAGCAGCCGGCGCAGATGCAGGCGGAATTCCTGAAAGACCGTGATGTTGCGATGCGGCCGGAAATTGCGATAGGGCGCGTTCCGGACCATGACGAAGAAATGGTAGAGCGCGCCATAGAAGACGTGATGGCGCATCTCGCCCCATTGCGGCGGGGCGTCGGGCCAGTCGATCTCGGAATGTTCGAGCGCCGCGCGCATCTCGGCCACGCTCATCTCCATCAGCCGCGAATGTCCGTTCGAACCGCCGCGCTCGTAGGTCACCCAATAGGGGCGCAGATAGCCTTCTTCGAAGACATGCACGGTGATCCCTGCCGCCTGCGCCGCGGCGACCGCCTCGGCATGAATCGGGCGGGTATCGCCATAAAGCACGAGATCGGTGATCGCCTTCTCGCGCAGGAGCTCCGCGATCCGCTCGGGCCAGAGCTCGGGTGGGTCGGTGAAGCGGATCCGCGAGCCGGGATCGAACCAGAAATTCTCGTCACCCTTGTTGAAGGCCACGCGCCAGACCGAGCCGCCCGCCGCCCGCAACATCCCCGCCAGTTGATGGAAGAAGGGCCCATGCGGCCCCTGCAGCATCAGGAAATGGCGTTGCACGTGACGCTTCATGCCGGATCTTTACCTCGTCAACCTCTACGCCCGCCGTTCTGGGCGGAAATCCCCGCCCTGTCACGGAGTTTCGCGATCCTAACCCGCGCTTCGGGCCATATTGGGGCGAATCCATGTCGGAGTGATTAACCACAGGCTGTGCCCCGCCGCTTCGGCGCTTGCGGGGCGGGGGCTTGCGGGCTAGGCAGGGGCAACGAAAGGGGGCCCTCGATGTTCACCGGAATCGTCACCGACAAGGGCGAGATCGCCGAGCTGGAACAGGCCGGCGATCTGCGCGCGCGGATCCGCTGTCACTACCGGATGGAGACCGTCGATATCGGTGCCTCGATCGCCTGCAATGGCGTGTGCCTGACGGTGATCGAGAAGGGCGCCGACTGGTTCGATGTGCAGATCTCGGCCGAGAGCGTGTCGAAGACCAATATCGGGGACTGGATGGTCGCCACCGCGCTCAACCTCGAACGCGCGCTCAAGGTCGGCGACGAGCTCGGTGGACATATCGTCTCGGGTCATGTCGATGGCGTGGCCACGATCGTCGCGATGCGGGATGAGGGCGACAGCACTCGTTTCACCTTCCGCGCCCCCGAGGCGCTTGCGAAATATATCGCGCCCAAGGGCTCGGTCGCGCTCAACGGCACCTCGCTGACGGTGAATGAGGTCGAGGGCTGCGACTTCGGGGTCAATATCATCCCGCATACCAAGGCGGTCACGACCTGGGGCACGGCGAAGGTCGGCGACCGGATCAACCTCGAGATCGACACGCTCGCGCGCTATGTCGCGCGGCTGCAGGAGTGGAACGCGTGAGCGGCATCGGCCACAACCGCGGGCCCGGCATGGGCGGCACCGGCTGGACCCGCTATTGCTGGGACCGGGCACGGGCTGATCTCTTCCCGAAACTGCCGGTCGAGGTGGTGCGCATCCGGGTGAAGCGTGCCGCCGCGATCGGGCTCGATTACCGCACCTATGCGGGCATCCGCGCAACGACGGGGCATGACCTCGCGGCCTTCCTCTATTCCACCAATGTCCTGCGGATGCTGCGCGAGGGCGAGGCCGAGGCGGCGCGCGTCGCGGCGCTTGCCGCCACCCGCGAGATCGGCCATCTGCTGGCCTGCGCGCCGGGCATCGCCCCCGAGCGCGCCGTTGCGGGCCTTGGCGCACAGGGGCTGCGCATTGACAGCGCCGCGCCCGCGCCGTCTCTGGCGCTTGCCGAGTCGCATCTGCGTGCGCGTCTGGCCGCCTTGCGCGGCAAGGTGCCGGCCGACCGCGTTCTGGTCATCGCCGAAACCGGGGCCGAGGCCGAATGGGCCAGCCTCGGCCGGATGGCCGCCACGATCGGCACTGATCGATATTTCGCCATGGCCGCACGGGCCTGAGGCAAGGAGAGAAAGATGACGAACCCCGTCGACAAATCCGGCGATCACGCCGCCCCCGGTCCGGTCGAGCTCAGCTTCTCCGATGCGATCTCGACGATCGAGGAGATCATCGACGATGCGCGCAACGGCAAGATGTTCATCCTCGTCGATCACGAGGACCGCGAGAACGAGGGCGATTTCGTCATCCCCGCGCAGATGGCCACGCCGAATGCGATCAACTTCATGGCCACCCACGGCCGCGGCCTGATCTGTTTGGCGATGCCGGGCTCGCGGATCGACGCGCTCGGCCTGCCGCTGATGTCGGCGTCGAACTCGTCGCGTCACGAAACCGCCTTCACCGTCTCGATCGAGGCGCGCGAGGGGGTCTCGACGGGCATCTCGGCGCATGATCGCGCCCGCACCGTGGCCGTGGCGATCGACCCGACCAAGGGGCCCAAGGACATCGCGACCCCGGGCCATGTCTTCCCGCTGCGCGCGCGTGAGGGCGGCGTTCTGGTGCGCGCGGGCCATACCGAGGCCGCCGTCGATATCGCGCGGCTTGCCGGGCTGAACCCCGCGGGAGTGATCTGCGAGATCATGAACGAGGATGGCACCATGGCGCGGCTGCCCGATCTGATCGCGATCGCGCAGAAACACGGGCTCAAGATCGGCACGATCTCGGATCTGATCGCCTATCGCCGCCGCCACGACAACCTCGTGCGCGAGAGCGCGCAGCGCGCGGTGACCTCGATCCATGGCGGTGACTGGTCGATGCGGATCTTCACCGACGAAACCCAAGGCTCCGAGCATATCGTGCTCTCCAAGGGCGACATCTCGACGCCCGAGCCGGTTCTGGTGCGGATGCATGCGCTCGATCCGATGACCGATGTGCTCGGCCTGAATGCCGCCAAGGCGGGCGATCTGGGCCGCGCGATGGAGGCGATCGCCGCCGAGGGGCGCGGGCTTGTCGTGCTCCTGCGCGAAACCTCGATGAAGATGGTGCAGCCCGGCGAGGCCTCGCCGCAGACGCTGCGTCAATATGGGCTTGGCGCGCAGATCCTCTCGGCGCTCGGGCTCAACCGTCTCGTGCTGATGACCAATTCGGGCCTGCCCAAGGTGGTTGGCATCGAGGGCTACGGGCTCGAGATCGAAGCCACCCGGGGATATTGAGAAAGGGCAAGAGATGGCCGGTTCCGAACAGCATTACACGCTCGAATTGCCGAAATTCGACAAGCCCGTGCGGCTCCTGATCGTCGTGGCGCCCTATTACAAGGACATCGCCGACAATCTGGTGGCGGGCGCCAGGGCCGTCGCGGCCGAGGCGGGCGCGGTCGCCGACCTCGTCGAAGTGCCCGGCGCGCTGGAGATCCCGGCGGCCATCGCCACCGCCGCGCGGATGACCGATTACGATGGTTTCGTCGCGCTCGGCTGCGTGATCCGGGGCGAGACGACGCATTACGACACGGTCTGCAACGACAGCTCGCGCGGGCTGACCATGCTGGGCCTTCAGGGCGTGTGCCTCGGCAATGGCATCCTGACCGTCGAGAACCGGCCCCAGGCCGAGGTCCGCGCCGATCCCGCCGGGCAGAACAAGGGCGGCGGTGCCGCTGCTGCGGCCTTGCATCTGATCGCTTTGTCGCGCAAATGGGCGGGCCAAACGAAGGGGATCGGCTTCCGCCCGCAGGGTGAGTCGATCCGCCTCGCCGGCGAGACCGAAGGACCGACCACAGCATGACCGCAGACCAGACCCCCGAAGCCCCCGAGGCGCCGCGCAAGCCGACGCCCGAGGAGAAGCGCCAGATGAAATCCGCCGCCCGCCTCTATGCGGTGCAGGCGCTCTATCAGATGGAGGCCGGCGGGCAGGGGGTCGACCGCGTGATGCGCGAGTTCGAGACCTTCCGTTTCGGTCAGGTGATCGACGAGGAAGAATATGCCGAGGGCGATCTGAACCTGTTCCGGCGGCTCTGCGAGGATGCCGTGACCTGGCAGGCCAAGATCGACCAGGCGACCGATCGCGCGCTGGTGGCGAAATGGCCGATCGACCGGATCGACCCGGTGCTGCGCGCGCTCTTCCGGGCGGCGGGGGCCGAGCTTAGCAGTCCCGCGACCCCGCCCAAGGTGGTGATCACCGAATTCGTCGATGTGGCGCGCGCCTTCTTCCCCGAGGGGAAGGAGCCGAAATTCGTCAATGCGGTGCTCGATCACATGGCGCATGAGTTCCGCCCCGAGGCGTTCTGAGCCGGTTTTCGCGCAAATTTCCCCTGGGGTGCCGTTTTTCTGCCCTGCGGCAAGATTGCCAGTGGGAAATTAAGAAAGCTGCGTTACATTATGGTGAAACCCGGAGGAATCGGCATGCCTGAACTGGTCCGTCTCTACATTCGCAACGTCTTTGTCGGTCTCGGCCTGTCGGTGACCTTCGTTGGCCTGCTTTTGTGGTTCAACGTGGCGAACCTGTGGCATCTGATCTCGACCTCGGACATCGGCTATATCGCGGTGGCGCTTCTGGTGGTGTTCAACACGGTCGTCTTTTCGGGCGTGCAATTCGCGATCACCATCATGCGCATGGCCGAGGATGACGAGACCCCCGGCGGCGGCAAGCGCGACGCGATCCCCGCGGGACTCGACCGCGCCGCGCAGATGGTCGCCGTGCCGGTCCCGGTCGAAGCCAAGACCTCGCGGCGGCATTTCAAGCGCTGAACCTGCCTTCTGCGGCGACACGAGCCCTCCGGTTTCGGGGGGCTTTTTGTTTGGGCGGGCCGCAAGGTTTCGTGGGGCGGATAGGATGTTCGAAACTGGCAGCTCCGTCCAGACAGACTGATGCTCCGCCGCAGAAGGGGAGTTTCAGAATGAGGCCTCGCCGAACCGGCGGTTGGCGAAGGTTCGTCCGGATGGCCACTCCGAGCCCTTGCCCGCATCTTCTCGGCTGGAAGCCGGCCGAGAAAGCGCATCTACTTGAGCAAATCGATCAACCGCTAGGTGACCCCATGGACGAGCTCCTCCCATTCCTCTTCATACGCCATGGCGAGACGGACTGGAATCGTGCAGGGCTATTTCAGGGTCGCACCGACATTCTTCTGAACAACACTGGGCGCAAACAAGCGCGTGAGCTGGCGCCAAAGCTGGCCCACCTGCCTGTGTCGAAGATATTTGTCAGCCCCCTTACGCGAGCGAGAGCAACCGCTGCGCTGGCGTTCCCGTCGATGGTTGGTCTCATCGAAGTGGAGAACCTGCTGATCGAGTGCGATTTTGGCGGCCTGGATGGAAAGCCGATCATGGCTGCAATGCGGGAGCACGGGATTACGCACAAGGAGGACCTGAAGAACATCCTACCGAGGGATGCAGAGACCTGGGCCCAAGTCATGGGGCGTGTCACAGAACTCTTGGCGAAAATGGCCATCTACCAGAAGCTTGGGGGTACCATTGTTCTCGTCGGCCATGATGCCGTTCTTCAAGGAATCTCCGAGACGCTTACGGGGCGATGGTTCAACAGCGCACATGGGTGCCCGTACCAATTTAGAAGAGTTCCCTCAGGCTGGGAGGTGGTCGAACACTACGACAACCGCGCGTCATGACCGCATCGTGGCCCTCTGCGTGGGGTGCCAATCGGGTCAATTTGCATGGGCTTGCGGAACGCTCGCCGCTCATTTGCATGCCTCAACCCGCAGAACATCATCCTTCTGTCGAAAGGGTGGCGGAAACCGCAGCGACCGATTTCCCGAGAGCCTGACAAGTCAGGTGGGCGCCAGGTAACGAGACCAGGATCTCGACAGAGCCAGCACCCTCGGAAATGGTTATCGGCCACTGGAAAAGGGCCCCATTGACGAGAAGAGCAGTAACCGCCAGCGCCAGAGATATGCGCGGGCGCGGGCTTCGGCAAGGGGGCGGCGCGGCGCGAGGGGGCGCTGTGGCAGGGGAGGCGTGATCCGCGGGGGCCGCCGACCCGCAGGCCAAGCGCGCGACGCAGGCCCGGCTGGACAAGTGTTCACTATTCGTTCATTCTTCCCGTATGGCTCAGGTTCCCCTTCCTCCCGTCTCTTCCGTGGTCCCGCGCCCGCTCTCGCCGGGACAGGAGCTCGCGCGCGGGGTCTGCCGCTGTCTGGCGGGGCATGGCTTCACCTGCCTGACCGAAATGCCGCTTCGGCCCGGGTTGCGGGTCGATGTGATGGCGCTCGGGCCCAAGGGCGAGCTCTGGGTGGTCGAGTGCAAATCCGGTCGGGCCGATTTCGCCGCGGACCGCAAATGGCAGGGCTATCTCGACTGGGCGGACCGGTTCTTCTGGGCGGTGGATGCCGCGTTTCCGGTCGAGATCCTGCCCGGGGACACCGGCCTCATCCTCGCCGACCGCTTCGGTGCCGAGGTCGTGCGCTGGGCGCCCGAGGCGCGTCTTGCGGCCGCGCGCCGCAAGGGTGTAGTGCAGGATTTCGCGCGCATCGCCGCGCGGCGCTTGCAGGCGCGGCTCGATCCCGGCCTGCCGGTACTGCCCGGCGATCTCTTTGAGGCTGCGGGCTGAGGCGCGCTCAGCGTGTCTTCGGGCCCTTGCCCTTGGCGCCGCCCTTGCCCCCCTTGCCGGCGCCACCGGCGAGGATCTCGCGCGCCGCCTCGGCCGCGGCCAGAAGCTCTTCGGCGATCTCTTCGGCCTCTTCGGGATCGAAGTCGAGCGGCAGGTCGATGCCTTCGCCCTCGACGAAGATCCGGACCATCCCGAGCGAGGTCGGCCCGATTTGCAGATTCGCCGCAATGTCGCTTTCGCTGTCGATACCCATGGGGCTCTCCCTCTTTCGAGCTTCGGGCGTAGCGCCCCGGCGCCGCCCACGCAAGAAAAACCGCAGCGGTGGAAGATGGAAATGCCGCGACAGGCCAAGCGGGCCCTTGCAATCCTCCGGCACTGGGGCTAAATCGCCCCGCAGTGCCGCCTTAGCTCAGTTGGTTAGAGCACCAGATTGTGGATCTGGGGGTCCCCCGTTCGAGCCGGGGAGGCGGTACCATTCACCTCATTGAACTCCCTATGTTTTACGGATCGTGTCGGCGTTCGCTTGGGGCGTGGTTTGCGGATGGTTTGCGCAAGCCGTGTCCGGCGCGTTCCCGCAACGCAGAATCGCGGCGTTCGCGATCGCCTCCGTCGATGCCAGATAATGTCGCCGGATGCGGGTAGCGCTGTCCAATATGGGTCCGGTGATCGAGCATACTTGCTGAACCGTGCGGCCCGCCTCGTTCGGCAGCGTCACGGCCGTTCCGCGAAGGTCGTTGACGTGCAGAAAACCCCGCTTTTCTTCCTTGCGCAGCTCCTCGAAGGGCTTCGGGTCGACGTCCGCAGCCTGCATGTGGCGCCGCCAGGACTTGCCAAGTTCCTTGACGTTCCGCTCGATACGCCAGAGGCGGCCGTCTGCTCTGGTGAGGATGAAAGGCCCATGTTCAGGCATCGTTTCCAGCATGCGTTTCAGCGCGGCCGACGCGGGTGCTGGCACCCTGGCCTTCGTCTTCGACTGCACAAGCCGCATGACTTCGCCGTCGAAGTCTGAGCAACGCAGACGGATCAGGTCTCCATAGCACTGCCGGGTGTGGATCGCGAGAATGAGGCCCTGTTGCGGAGGCTGGGGTGCGTAGAACATGAACCGCGCAGCATTGGCTTGGGTCCAGATGATCCCGGAGCGCTCGTCGTGACAGGCGCGCTCGTGATCTTTCCGCGTCGCGTCTGACAAGCCGCTCTAAGCCAGATAGCGGCCGATCCGTTCGCCATCGGCCTCGGTTGCGGGGGTGTAGACCATCATCGTCAGGTCGCGCCGCCCCTCGACGGTGAAGCTCGCGAAGTCCATCTCGATCCGCCCGAGCTGCTCGTGGTGCAGCCGCTTGCTTCCGTCGCCATGGCCGATCACCGTATTCTCGGCCCAGAGCTCGGCAAAGACCGGGCTCAGCCCCGAGAGCTCCTCGACAAGCGCCGTCACCTCTGCATTGGCGCCGACACGGGTGGCATCGGCGCGAAACGCGCCTACCAGATCGCGCGCGACGCTGTGCCAATCCTCGCTGTTGCGCCGCTGGCCGCGCTCGGAAAAGACGAGCCGGAGAATGTTGCGCTCGCGCGGGGCGAGCAGGCTGTAATCGGCCAGGATCAGGGTCGCCGCACGGTTCCACGCCAGCACATCCCATGTGGCGTTGATGATGATCGCCGGGCTCAGAGGCATCGCGTCGAGCACCCGCTGCAGGCGCGGAGTGATCTCGTTTTGCGCTTGAAACTTTTGCCCGGGCGGACGGCCGAAGGCCAATACATGCAGATGCTCGCGCTCGGGTTCGGTCAGAAGCAGCCCCTTGGCGATCCGTTCGATCACATCCACCGAGGGGGTTCCGCCGCGTCCCTGTTCAAGCCAAGTGTACCAGGTCGGGCTGATATTGGCACGTAGGGCGACCTCTTCGCGGCGCAGTCCGGGCGTGCGGCGGCGGCCCGGGGCGAAGCCGAAGCTCGCCGGGTCGAGCCGGGTGCGGCGGTCACGCAGAAAGCAGCCAAGGGGGGTATCGACGCGGGGCATGGCGGGTGGTTTTTATAACAGGATAATGTAACTACTTTAATAGGATATTCGCGTCGGGCATAGAGGCTTTCGACAGAGAGCGGAGACTGAAGATGCGTGTATTTCTGACCGGGGCGACGGGGTTCATCGGGTCGCGGATCCTGCCCCGATTGCTGGCGCAGGGCCACGAGGTCATCGGCATGACGCGCTCCGAAGCCGGGGCGCAGGCTCTGGCCGCGGCGGGCGCGCGGCCGCATCTGGCGGTGCTGGAAGAGCCCGCGCAGGTGGCAGCCGGGGCCGAGACCGCGGACGCGGTGATCCACACGGCCTTCGACCACAATTTCGCGACCTTCGCCGCCAACTGCGCCAAGGACGAGACGGTGATCGCGGCGCTGGGGGCGGTGCTGCGCGGTTCGGACCGGCCGCTGATGGTGACCTCGGGCACCGGCATGGGCGATCCGGGCGATGGTGGCCCGGCGCGCGAGGATCTTTACAACCTCACCCACCCCAATCCCCGCAGTGCAACCGAGGTCGCGCTGGGCAAGCAGCTCGAGGCGGGCGTGAACGGCCGCGTGATGCGACTGCCGCAGGTGCATGACACAAGGCGGCAGGGGCTGATTTCCTATTATATCCAGATCTCGCGACAGCAAGGCTCGGTGGCCATCGCGGGCGAGGGGGGGAACCGCTTTCCTGCGGTGCATGTGAACGATGCCGCGGCGCTCTATGCGCTGGCCTTCGATCAGGGCGGGCCGGGGGCGCGGTTTCATGCCGTGGCCGAGGAGGGCATCGCCTTTCGCGAGATCGCGGCGATCGTCGCCGCGAAGCTCGGCCTGCCGCTGGTGTCGCTCGAAGGGGAGGCGCTGGCCCGACATCTGGGCTGGTTCGCGGGCTTCGCCGGGCTCGACATGCCCGCCAGCAGCGCCCTGACCCGGGATCTGATCGACTGGCGCCCCAGCGGACCGGCTCTGCTCGACGATCTGCGCGCCCTTGAGGCGGAAGACTGAGGCCCCGCCGGGCGGCGGATCGTTCCGGGCGATGGGCGGTCTTCTCCGAGGCGGCGATCCAGTTTGCCTCACCGTGAAGGTGATGTTCGGCCTGCCGCTCCGGCAAGCGACCCGGATGGTTGCCAGCATCCTCGGGATGGCGGGGCTGGGCCGGCCGGTGCCGGGCTTTGCCATGCTTGGCGGACGTCAAAAGACGATTGCAGCCAAGTTTTCTTCCCGTCGCGCTCCGCGTCCCCCGAACCGTCTGGCGGGCAGCGCCGGGACCGAGCTCCTCGGTGACGGAGAATGGCTGCCCAGGACGCACGGCACGCGTGCGGCGGCACAGCAGTCATGCCGATCCGCAGGAACGGCCGCCTGTGGCAGGAGGGGGGGCCGGCTGCGCTGGCGCGCAACGACATCGAGCGGGCGATCCAGCGCCTCGGCCGGACGGTCTGGAAGCGGTGGTCCGGCTGTCATGTCCGGAGCAGGATCGAAGCCCGGATGAGAAACCTGAAGTCTGTCTGCGAACGGATCGCGTCAAGGGAGCCCGATCGCCAGACTGCCGCGATCCACATCCGCGTTGCCCTGATGAACGGCCTCAATGCCTCGGCACCGCCCAGATCGAACGCTTGGCCTGACCTCAGCGAGCAAAAGGGGCATCACGTTCTGAAGTCGACTTCTGCAACAATGCCGAATTTGAGCCGAAGCGGGCGGGATGGTCTTGCCGATGTCGCGGCCGAAGGTCTTGGCATTCCGGTGGTCCAAACACTTCGGCGGCATATGGCCGAAAAGAGGGGGGCCGGGGCGTGCCAGGCGGACGTGAGCCAAACGCTCGTGGGATCGGGGGGCAGGGCAATCCGAAACGCGCTCAGCGCCGGCCGCGGGCCCGGGCGGTGGAGGGAGGGCGCGGCGCGCGGGTTTTTGTGCGCCGCCCGTATCAGCGACATTCGCCCCGCAGAGACGTGCAATTCTTGAGCATTGTGCGGCTGGGGCGCCCGGCGCGCACCGCATCCGTGCGGCGGACTTGGCCCGGGCCCCGCTCTGGCGCCCTCTGTCATCCTGGGGATGTGAAAAGGGAAAAATATGGGACAGAATTCGAAAATGGCGTTGATCTACGGGCTCGAGGACAAGCCGGCCCCCGGCCCGGCCTCGCTCGCGGCGATCCAACATATCCTTGCCTCGATCGTGGGCATCGTCACGCCGACGCTGGTGATCGGCGGCATCCTGGGCCTGGGCGCGCATGTGCCCTATCTGATCGCGATGTCGCTCTTCGTGTCGGGGGTTGCGACCTTCATCCAGTCGAACCGGGTGGGACCGGTGGGCTCGGGGCTCCTGAGCGTGCAGGGCACCTCCTTCGCCTTTCTCGGTGCGATCCTCGCGGCGGGCATGTCGGTCAAGAACGCCGGTGGCACGCCCGAAGACATTCTGGCGATGATCTTCGGGCTCTGCCTTGTCGGCTGCCTCGTCGAGGTGGTGCTCTCGCAATTCATCGACAAGCTTGGGCGCATCGTGAACCCCACGGTGACCGGCGTCGTGATCACTGTGATCGGGCTCAGCCTCGTCAAGGTCGGCTTCACCGATTTCGCGGGCGGCGCCACGGCGGGTGAGAACCTCGGCAAGCCGGTCAACCTGATGCTGGGTTCGATCGTCGTCGTGGTGATCCTGATCGCGACCTTCGTCGGCAAGCCGATGGTGCGGATCTCGGCGATCATGATCGGGCTGATCGCGGGCACGCTGGTCGCGGCGCTGATGGGCATGGTCGATCCCTCGCCGATCTCCAAGGCGCAGCTCATCGCCCTGCCGATCCCGTTCAAATTCGGTTTCAGCTTCGATCTCGGCCTCTTCCTGCCGATGGCCTTCCTCTATCTGGTGACCGCGATCGAGACCTCGGGCGATCTGACCGCCAACTCGGTCATTTCGGGCCAGCCGGTCCGCGGCGAGCTTTACCTCAAGCGGATCAAGGGCGGCGTTCTGGGCGACGGGGTGAACTCGGGCCTTGCCGCGATCTTCAATACCTTCCCGAACACGACGTTTTCGCAAAACAACGGGGTGATCCAGATGACGGGCGTGGCCTCGCGCCATGTCGGGCGCTATATCGCGCTCTTCCTCGTCATCCTCGGCTTCTTCCCGGTGATCGGTTCGGTCTTCCTGCTGATCCCGAAACCGGTTCTGGGCGGCGCCACGCTCGTTCTGTTCGGTTCGATCGCGGTTGCGGGCATCCGCATCCTCGCCTCCGAGCCGATCGACATGCGCCGGGTCTATATCATGGCGGTCAGCTTCGGCCTCGGCCTTGGCGTGACGCTGGTGCCCGATGCGACGCAGCACCTGCCGGTTCTGCTCAAGCAGGTGGTGGCGACGCCGATTACGCTCTCGGGTCTCTCGGCGATCATCCTGTCGCTGGCGATCCCGGAAGGCGCGAAATCGCCGACCGAAGACGTCGAGGTCTGAGCCTTCCGCAAAGGTCCGATGCCGCGCATCCCCAAGGGTGCGCGGCTTTCGCTTGCCCGGCCAGCGGTGTAGCGTGCGGCCAGGAACCAGGCAGGAGAAGACCATGGCCAAGATGATCCATTCGATGATCCGCGTGCTCGACGAGGCGCGCGCGCTCGCCTTCTACGAGGCGGCCTTCGGCCTGGGCGTGGTCGAGCGGCTCGATTTCCCGGCCTTCACCCTGATCTATCTGGCGAATGCCGAGACCGGGTTCGAGCTCGAACTGACGGTGAACAAGGACCGCACCGAGCCCTATGCTCTGGGCGACGGCTATGGCCATCTCGCGGTTTCGGTGGCCGATCTGGCTGCCGAACATGCCCGGATGGAGGCCGCGGGCCTTGCCCCCCGCAAGATCGTCGATTTCGCGCCCGACGGTGCGGTGATCGCGCGGTTCTTCTTCATCGCCGATCCCGACGGCTATCAGATCGAGGTGCTCGAACGCGGCGGGCGCTATCTCTGAGCGCTCAGATCCCGTGAAACACCCGGTCGGCCATCACCGCGGCCGAGGTCCGGTTGTCGACGCCCATCTTCTGGAAGATCTGTTCCAGATGCTTGTTCACCGTGCGCCCCGAGAGGCCGAGGATGCCGCCGATATCGGCGTTGGTCTTGCCTTGCGTCACCCAGAACAGCACCTCGCCCTCGCGCTCGGTCAGGCCGAACCGCTCTGACAGGATTTGCTCGCGCGCGGGTCCGCGGCGGCTGTGCAGCGCGATCAGCACCTCGCCCGCCGCGCCCTTGCCCAGATAGCTGACCTCGAGCGCCTCCGAGGCGAGGCGGCTCGCCTGCGAGAGCGGGCGCAGGCTCTGGGCGCGCAGCCAGCCGAGGAGTTCGCCGCGCGCCGCCAGCTCGGGGCCGAGCCAGGGCACGGGCGCCGCCGCCAGCAGCGCGCGCGCCTGCGGCGAGGACCAGATCAGCGCGCCCCCCTCGGCATCATAGGCCGCGACCGAGCGGCCCTGAGTGTCGAGCGCGCGCTGCGCGCTCGCCAGCCGCTGCGCAGTCAGAAGATGCACGCTGAGCCGCGCCAGCAACTCCTCTATGTTGAGCGGTTTGGTGACGTAATCGACGCCGCCCGCGGCCAGCCCCTCGACCAGATGCTCGGAGGCCGAGAGCCCGGTCATGAAGATCACCGGCGCCGCGCAGCCGCCCGGCTGCGCCTTGAGCCGGCGGCAGGTCTCGAACCCGTCGATCCCCGGCATCACCGCATCGAGCAAGATCACATCGGGCGCGAGCCGGGGCGCGAGGCGCAGCGCCGCCTCGCCGTCGCGCGCGACCATTGCACTGATCCCGGCGGTTTCGAGCGCCTCGGAGACCATCATCAGGGAATTCGGATCGTCATCGACGACGAGCGCCACGCGGCGGCTTTCGGGGTCATGGGTCATGCGGGGCTCCGGGTCCGGTCAGCCGGTCCAGCTCGGCGAGGAAGGCGGGGAAATCGGCCTGCGTGAGAGCCGCACTGAGGGTCGCGCGCCGTGCCTCGGGCAGATCGAGCGCGGCGAGCCCGCTGCGCAGTCCGGCCAGATGCCCGAGCTCGGCCAGCTCTCGCAGGCGGGCGAGTGCGTCGCGGTCTTCGGGCGCGAGAACGGCGGCGGCGGCGGTGTCCTGCAGCAGGGCAGGCGCGGGGGCCTCGGGCGGTTCGTGCCGTTCGATCTTCAAAAGCCCGTCGATCCGGGCGCGCAGATCGTCGAGGATGCAGGGCTTGGCGATGAAATAGTCGTGCAGCGGCAGGTCGGTCATGTCGGGCTGCGATTCGAGCGCATGACCCGAGAGCACGATCACCGGCGTCGCGCGGTGGCCGGTCTCGCGCAGGCCGCGCAGGAAATCCCAGCCGCTCTGGCCCGGCATGTCGATGTCGAGCAGGAACAGATCCGGCGTCACATCCTCGAGCAGGTCGCGCGCGGCCTCGGCCGAGGTGAGCTGCACCGTGTTGAACCCGTGCGGCCGCAGATAGGAGGCCATCAGCGCCAGATGCGTGGCATCATCGTCGACCACCATGATCAGCCGCCGCCGCCCGTCATAGGGCAGGGGCCGCGCGCTGCCCGGGATCTGGGCGGGCGGCTCGCTGTTGCGCCCGGCGGTGTCGGCGGCGAGATAGAGCTTGAGGCGGAAGAGGCTACCCTTGCCCGGGGTGCTTTTGACGCTGATGTCGCCGCCGAGGATATCGACCAGAAGCCGCGTGATCGTGAGCCCGAGCCCCGAGCCGCGTTGCGCGACGCCGCGGCCGCGCTCGAAGGGGCGCCAGATCCGCTCCATATCCCCGGGGTCGATCCCGATCCCGGTATCCTCGATTTCGATCGTGGCGACCTGACTGCGCCAGGTGGCGCGCATCGTGACCGAGCCGCGCTCGGTATAGCGGAAGGCATTGGCGAGCAGGTTGATCAGGATCTGGCGCAGGCGCTTTTCATCTGCGAGCACCCAGCGCGGCAGTTTCGGCGCGATCTCGACACGGAACTCGAGCCCCTTCTTGGCCGCGCTCTCGGCAAAGATCGCGGTGATCTGGCGCAGCAGGTCGGGCAGATGCACCCGCGTGCGGTTGAGCTCGAGCCGCCCCGCCTCGATCTTGGAAATGTCGAGCAGCCCCTCGATCAGCCCCGCCAGATGCTCGGACGAGCGGCGGATCGCATGGACCGCCTCGCGCCGCGGCTCGGGGATCGCGGGATCGGCCTCGAGGATCTGGGCAAAGCCGTAGATCGCATTGAGCGGCGTGCGCAGCTCGTGGCTGAGCCCGGCCATGTAGCGCGTTTTCGCAAGGCTCGCGGCTTCGGCCTTCTCCTTAGCCTCTTGCAGCGCGCGGTCGGTGCGTTCATGCGCGCGGATCTCGCGCACCAGAAGTGCGGTCTGGCGTTCGGTGTCGCGCCGCGCGGCATTGCGCGCCTCCTGGCTGAGCAGGAAGAGCCAGACCGTGACGCCGCCCACGATCAGCGTCGAGGCGAGGATGAGCGCGAGGAGCGGATCGAGCGCAGGGTCGCGTGCCGTGGTGCGGATCGCCCAGAGCAGGCCGCCGACCACCCCGGTGATGAGCGCGGTTGCCACCGTGAACCGCGTCAGCCGCGCGCGCAGCGCCTGCGCGGCATGGGGCGGCAGGTGATCGTCGATCAGCCCGCCGACCATCCGGTCGAGCCGCGCCTGCGGCTTGCAGGCATCGCCGCACGAGGCGTTGAGCGAACAGCAGAGCGAACAGATTGGCGCGGCATAGAACGGGCAGGCCGACATGTCCTCGCGGTCATAGCGGTATTCGCACAGACAGCATTCCACGAGCCCCTCGGCATCGGCCTGTGCAGGGCCGGGCAGGAACGCCTGCAACTCGTCCCCGGCCGGGTCCGGCATCGCCAGATCGTCGCTCGCTGGCCGCGCCAGATAATAGCGCCCACCGGTGGCGAAGGCGATCACCGGCGCGAGCACGATCGCGGTGAGCAGCGCCACATAGGGCGAAAGCGCGGCGAGCACCGGGCCGAGCAGCCCCATATGCGCGCCGAGCGCCGCAATCGTCGCCACAAGCATCGCGCCGGTGCCGACCGGGTTCACGTCGTAAAGATGCGCGCGGCGGAACTCGATCCCCTTCGGCGAGAGACCAAGCGGCTTGTTGATCGTCAGATCGGCGAAGATCGCCCCGATCCAGGCGAGCGCGACATGGGCATAGAGCGAGAGCGTCGCCTCGATCGCGCCGAAGACGCCGAGCTCCATCAACAGAAGCGCGATGGCGACGTTGAACACGAGCCAGACGACCCGGCCCGGATGCGCATGGGTCACCCGAGAGAAGAAATTCGACCAGGCGATCGAGCCCGCATAGGCGTTGGTGACGTTGATCTTGAGCTGCGAGAGGATCACGAAGAGCCCGGTCAGCGCCATCGCGAGCGCGGGCCAGGGCAGCACCAGATCGAAGGCGACATGATAGAGCGTGGTCGGGTCGATCGCCTTGCCCGGGCCGATCCCGGCCTCGAGCGCGAGCGTCGCGAGCCACGAGCCCGCGAGCATCTTGATTGCGCCGAGCACCACCCAGCCGGGCCCCGCCACGATCAGCGCCGCCCACCAGCGCCGCCGCTCGGGCGCGGTCCTGGGCTCGGGCAGGAAGCGCAGGAAGTCGACCTGTTCGCCGATCTGCGCGATCAGTGCGAGCACCACCCCCGAGGCCGCGCCGAAGGCAATGAGCCCCGAGATCGGCGCGCCCGTCGCATCGCGCAACCCGTGGCCGGGAAACTGGGTCCAGTCGCTCAGGTCGTAGCCGGCGAAGGCGAGCAGCACGAAGGGCAACAGATGCAGCACGATCCAAACCGGCTGGGTCAGGCTTTGGAAGGCGGAGATCTTGGAAAAGCCGTGGGTGACGAGCGGGATCACCGCCACCGCCGCGAGCAGATATCCGATCGTCAGCGGCACGCCGAACAAGAGTTCGAGCGCGGTGGCGAGGATCGCGGCCTCGAGCGCGAAGAAGATGAAAGTGAAGCTCGCGTAGATCAGCGAGGTCAGCGTCGAGCCGAAATAGCCAAAGCCCGCCCCGCGCGTCAGCAGGTCGATATCGACCCCGTAGCGCGCCGCGTAATAGGAGATCGGCAGCCCGGTCAGGAACAGGATCAACGCCCCCCAAAGGATCGCGATCAGCGCCGTCTCGAAGCCCCAGCTCAGCGTGATCGTGGCGCCGATCGCCTCGAGCGCGAGAAACGAGATCGAGCCGAGCGCGGTATTGGCCACCCGCCCCACGCTCCAGCGCCGCGCTCGCCGCGCGGTGAAGCGCAGCGCGAAATCCTCGATCGTCTCATTGGCGACCCAGCGGCTATAGAGCCGCCGTTCACGACTGGCCTGATAGGTCGTGTCCATTCCGTCCATCCCTGAAGGGGCGCCGGGGGAGGGGGCGCCCATGCCCGCAGTTTTCCGCGGTGCGGCATCTCGTTGACGCGTTTCAGATTACGGGGAAAAACGCGTAATTGAATACGTCATTCGACGTATGTTGCGATGCGGCATTCCCCAGCAGGCTGAGGATCAGGGCGCGGCGAGACCCGCGCTGTCCCAGATCCAACGGAGCCTGCCATGACCAGAAAGACGTCTCTTCCCCCCACCAAGCTGAGCCGCCGGCATTTCCTGGCCACCAGCGCCGCGGCCGCCGCCGGCGCCACGCTCTTCACCCCCAAGGGCCTGCGCGCGCAGGATTTCCCCACCGCGGCGGTGAACACCACGGGCCTTGCCGTGACCGATACCGAGGTCACCGTGGGCATCCTGCATTCGGTGACCGGGACGATGGCGATCTCGGAAACCGGCTCGGTGCAGGCCGAGAAACTCGCGATCGAGCAGATCAACGCCCAGGGCGGCGTGCTCGGGCGCAAGATCAAGTTCGTGCAGGAAGATGGCGCCTCGGACTGGCCGACCTTCGCCGAGAAGGCCAAGAAACTGCTCGTCGACGACAAGGTCGCCTCGGTGATGGGCTGCTGGACCTCGGCCTCGCGCAAGGCGGTGCTGCCGGTCTTCGAGCAATATAACGGGATGCTCTACTACCCGACCTTCTACGAGGGCCTCGAGCAAAGCCCGAACGTGATCTACACCGGGCAGGAAGCGACCCAGCAGATCATCGCGGGCCTCGACTGGGTGACCCAGACCAAGGGCGCCAAGACCTTCTATCTGCTCGGCTCGGATTACATCTGGCCGCGCACCTCGAACAAGATCGCGCGCAAGCATATCGAGAAGCTCGGGCTCGAAGTGGTGGGCGAGGAGTACTATCCGCTCGGCCATACCCAGTTCAACTCGGTGATCAACAAGATCAAGCTCAAGAAGCCCGACGTGATCTATGCGATCGTCGTCGGCGGCTCGAACGTGGCCTTCTACAAACAGCTCAAGGCCGCGGGCATCGACATGACCAAGGAGAAGCCGCTCCTGCTCACCATCTCGGTGACCGAGGACGAGATCCGCGGCATCGGCGGCGAGAACATCGAGGGCGCCTATGCCTGCATGAAATACTTCCAGTCGCTCAAGAACCCCAACAACGAGGCCTTCGTGAAGGCGTTCAAGGAGATGTGGGGCGAGGACATGGTGATCGGCGACGTGACCCAGGCGGCCTATCTCGGGCCCTGGCTCTGGAAAGCGGCGGTCGAGAAGGCGGGCAGCTTCGACATCGACAAGATCAAGGAGGCGAGCCCGGGGATCGAGCTCACCACCGCGCCCGAGGGCTACGTGAAGATCCACGAGAACCATCACCTGTGGTCGCGCACCCGCGTCGGCCGGGCGCTGGCGGACGGGCAATACGAGGTGGTGTTCGAGACCGCCGATCTGGTCGAGCCGAACCCCTTCCCCGAGGGCTATCAGTAAGACCGGGCGGGCCGCGCCGGCGCCTTGGGCGCGGTGCGGCCCTTCGCGGCGGCCGGACCACGAGGTCGGCCGCCGCGCCCCCGCCACGTCTTTATCCGATTTCGTCCCGACCCCCGGAGGTGCGCGATGTTCGCCGACTATAGCGGGAGCGAGCTCCTGTCGATCTTTGCGATGCAGGGCTTCGCCGGCCTGATCCTGTTTTCCGTTTTCGTCCTGATGGCGCTGGGCCTTGCGATCATCTTCGGCCAGATGGGCGTGATCAACATGGCCCATGGCGAGTTCATGATCCTCGGCGCCTATGTGACCTATCTGGTCTCGCGCGCCTTCGAGGCCTGGGCGCCGGGGCTCTTCGGGGCCTATTTCTTCGTGGCGATGATCCTCGCCTTCTTCGTCTCGGGCGGGCTCGGGATGGCGGTCGAATGGCTGTTGATCCGGCGGCTCTACAAGCGCCCGCTCGATACGCTGCTGGCGACCTGGGGCCTCTCGCTGATCCTGCAGCAGATCTATCGCATGGTCTTCGGCGCGCGCGAGGTGGGGGTGACCATTCCCGAATGGATGATGGGCTCGCTCGTGCTCTCGGACATGATCGAGGTGCCGATCAACGGGCTCTTCGTGATGGCGCTCGCGGTCGGGATCTCGGCCGGGGTCTATATCCTGATGTATCGCTCGCGCTGGGGTCTGCAGGTGCGCGCCGTGGTCGCCAACCGCACCATGGCCGATGCCGTCGGCATCAACACCGAGCGCACCGACCGGATGACCTTTGCCATCGGCTGCGGCGTGGCCGGTGTGGCGGGCGCGGCCTTCACGATGATCGGCTCGACCGGGCCGACCGCGGGGCAGCTCTATATCGTCGACACCTTCCTCGTGGTGGTCTTCGGCGGCGCCGGCAGCCTGATCGGCACCATCGCCTCGGCCTTCTCGATCAGCCAGGCGCAGTCGATCCTCGAATTCTTCCTCTCCGGCTCGATGGCCAAGGTGCTCACCCTGCTTGCGGTGGTCGGCATCCTGATGGTGCGCCCGCAGGGGCTCTTCGCGCTCAAACTCCGCAAATGACGAGGCAAGCGATGACCATGACCTCTCCGGCCACCTCTGCCGCCCTGACCAAAGCCGCGCCGCCGCGGCAGGGCGCCTTCCTTGACCGCACCGAGACGATGGGGGCGATCGCGCTCGCGGTGCTGATCTTCGTGATCCTGCCGCTCGCGCTCGACCCGTTCCGCCTCAACCTGTTCGGCAAATACCTGACCTATGCCTTCGTCGCGGTGGGGCTGGTGCTGTGCTGGGGCGCGGGGGGGATCCTCTCGCTCGGGCAGGGGGTGTTCTTCGGGCTCGGCGGCTATGCGCTGGCGATGTTTCTCAAACTCGAGGCCTCCTCGCCGGAAAACACCGCGATCCAGTCCACGCCGGGCATCCCCGATTTCATGGACTGGAACCAGATCACCGAATTGCCCTTCTGGTGGCAGCCCTTCCATTCGCTGACCTTCTCGATCCTCGCGGTGATCGCGGTGCCCGCCTTCTTCGCCTTCGTGATCGGCACGGCGATGTTTCGCCGCCGCGTGGGCGGGGTCTATTTCTCGATCATCACCCAGGCGATCGCGGCGATCCTGACGATCCTGATCATCGGCCAGCAGGGGTTCACCGGCGGCGTCAACGGCATCACCGACCTGCGCACGATGAAGGGCTGGGACATCCGCAGCGACGAGGCCAAGACCATCCTCTACTTCGTCAACGGGGGCCTGCTCTTCGCCTGTCTCGCTCTGGCGCAATTCGTGCGCCGTTCCAAGCTCGGCCGGATCCTGATCGCGATGCGCGACCGCGAGGACCGGGTGCGCTTCTCGGGCTATGACGTGGCCTCGTTCAAGATCTTCGTCTTCTGCCTCGGCGCGGCCTTCGCCGCCATCGGGGGCGCGATGTTCACCGTGCAGGTGGGCTTCATGTCGCCGAGCTTCGTGGGCATCGTTCCCTCGATCGAGATGGTGATCTTCTGCGCGGTCGGCGGGCGCAATTCGATCCTCGGCGCGGTCTGGGGCACGCTTCTGGTGAACTGGGCCAAGACGCTCTTTTCCGAGGCCTTCCCCGAACTCTGGCAGCTCGGCCTCGGCGCGCTGTTCATCGCGGTCGTGCTGATCTTCCCCGACGGGCTCGCGGGCCTCTGGAAGACCCATGTCAACCCCCGGATCGAGCGGCTCTTCCCGCGCCGCACCACCCCCACCGTTCCCGCCGAATGAGGCCTGCGATGAGCTATGAAAATCCCAATGCGGTGCTGATGGTCGAGGACCTGACCGTGTCCTTCGACGGGTTCAAGGCGGTCGACGGGCTCAACTTCTACGTCGCGCCGAACGAATGCCGGGTGATCATCGGCCCGAATGGCGCGGGCAAGACCACCGTGCTCGACCTGATCTGCGGGCGCACCAAGGCCACCGGCGGTTCGGTCAACTTCAAGGGCCATGAACTGCTGAAGATGCGCGAGGATCAGATCGTCCATGCGGGCGTCGGGCGCAAGTTCCAGAACCCCTCGGTCTATGAGGATCTGACGGTCTTCGAGAACCTCGAGATCTCCTATCCCAAGGGCTATTCGGTCTTCGGCGCGCTCGCCTTCCGCCGCGATCAGCAGGTTCACGACCGGATCGAGGAGATCGCCGAGATCATCTTCCTCAAGGATGCTCTGGGCGAGAAGGCAGCCTTCCTGAGCCACGGCCAGAAGCAATGGCTCGAAATCGGGATGCTGCTCATTCAGGACCCCGAGCTCTTGATGCTCGACGAGCCGGTCGCGGGCATGTCGGTGGCCGAGCGGGTCAAGACCGCGGAACTGCTCAACCGGATCATCGCCGACCGCTCGGTCATCGTGATCGAGCACGACATGAAATTCGTCGAGGACATCGCGACCCGGGTCACCGTGCTGCATCAGGGCAAGCTTCTGGCCGAAGGGTCGATGGCGCATGTGCAGGCCGATCCGAAGGTCATCGAAGTCTATCTGGGCCACTAGGGGGATGGGGATGCTGAACATATCGCAACTGCGCGCGGCCTACGGCGAGAGCGAGATCCTGCACGGGCTCGATATTCCGGTGGCCAAGGGCGAGATCGTCGCCATCATGGGGCGCAACGGCATGGGCAAGACGACGCTCATGAAGACGCTGATGGGGATCGTCGCGACCAAGGCCGGCACGGTCGAGGTCGACGGCACCGAGATCAGCCGGATGAAACCGCATGAGCGCGTGGCCGCCGGCATCGCCTATGTGCCGCAGGGCCGGATGATCTTCTCGGCGATGACGGTCGAGGAGAATGTCGAGACCGGCCTGACCGTTACCGGCGAAACGACCGTGCCCGCCGATATCTACACGCTTTTTCCGGTGCTGCTGGAAATGAAGCACCGCCGCGGCGGCAACCTCTCGGGCGGGCAACAGCAACAGCTCGCCATCGCCCGGGCGCTGGCGTCGAACCCCAAGGTCCTGCTCCTCGACGAGCCGACCGAGGGGATCCAGCCCTCGATCATCCGCGAGATGGCCCGCACCCTGCGGCGCATCCGCGACGAGCGGGGCCTGACGATCATCGTCTCCGAACAGGTGCTGAGCTTTGCGCTCGACGTCGCCGACCGGGTTCTGGTGATCGAGAACGGCCAGATCGTCCACGACAGCCCGCGCGCCGGCATCGACGAGGCGCGGGTCTCGAAATTCCTTTCCGTCTGACAGCTCAAGGAGGTTCCACCATGGCTGACACGCTGATCTCGGTCGATTTGTCCGAGAACCCGCATACCAACGAGAAGGTGCACAACCGCTGGCACCCCGACATTCCGATCGCGGTCTGGGTCGAACCCGGCGCCGATTTCAAGATCGAGTGCTATGACTGGACCGGCGGCCAGATCAAGAACGACGACGACGCGGCCGATGTGCGCGATGTCGAGCTCGAGCAGGTGCATTACCTCTCGGGGCCGATCGGGGTGAAAGGCGCCGAGCCGGGTGACCTGCTGGTGGTCGAGATCCTCGACATCGGCACCAAGGACGAGATGCAATGGGGCTTCAACGGCTTCTTCTCGCGCACCAATGGCGGCGGCTTCCTGACCGATCATTTCCCCGATGCGCAGAAGTCGATCTGGGATTTCGAGGGGCTCTTCACCAAGTCGCGCCACGTCCCCGGCGTGCGCTATGCCGGCGTCATGCACCCCGGCCTGATCGGCTGTCTGCCCGATCGCAAGATGCTCGACACCTGGAACACGCGCGAGAAGACCCTCTTCGACAGCGATCCGACCCGGGTGCCGGGGCTGGCCAACCTGCCCACCACCAAGGCCGCGCATATGGGCGCGCTCAAGGGCGAGGCGCGCGACAAGGCCGCGGCCGAGGGTGCCCGCACCGTGCCGCCGCGCGAACATGGCGGCAACTGCGACATCAAGGACCTGACCCGCGGCTCGACGGTCTATTTCCCGGTCTACGTGCCCGGCGCGGGCCTCTCGATGGGCGATCTGCACTTCAGCCAGGGCGACGGCGAGATCACCTTCTGCGGGGCGATCGAGATGGCGGGCTGGCTGCATATCAAGGTCAGCCTGATCAAGGAGGGCTGCAGCAAATACGGGATCAAGAACCCGATCTTCAAACCCTCGCCCTTGGTGCCGAAATACGACGATTACCTGATCTTCGAGGGGATCTCGGTCGATGAGGGCGGCACCCAGCACTATCTCGACGTGCAGGTCGCCTATCGTCAGGCCTGCCTCAACGCCATCGAATATCTGAAGAAATTCGGTTATTCCGGGGCGCAGGGCTATGCGATCCTGGGCACCGCGCCGGTGCAGGGACATATCTCGGGCGTGGTCGACGTGCCCAATGCCTGCGCCACGCTCTGGCTGCCCACCGACATCTTCGATTTCGATCTGATGCCCAATGCCGAGGGGCCCAAGAAGATGCTCGACGGTTCGGTCGACGTGCCGCTCGCCCCCGATCTCTGAGGGCGGCACCTTATCCCCGACTGGCCGGGGCGCCCCCGTCGTCCCGGTCTCTTTTCGGCCCGGCTTCTTTTCAGCCCGGTCCCTTTTCAGGAGGTTTCCGATGCCGAGCTACGATTACCTCTGCCCCGCCTGCGGCCCGTTCGAGGCGCGCGCGGCGATGGCGGATTTCGACAAACCCTGTGCCTGCCCGGACTGCGGCGCGACGAGCCCGCGGGCACTGCTGCGCGCGCCGCTTCTGGCCAATATGGATGGCGCGCGTCGCCGGGCCCATGCCACCAACGAGCGCAGCGCCGACAGCCCGCGTCGGTCGGGCCAGAGTGCGGGTCAAAGTTCGGGGCACAGCCACGGCCCGGGCTGTTCGTGCTGTTCGGGCGGCGCCTCCAAGAAACCCTCGGGCACCTTCTACCGCCCTGATGGGTCGAAGAGTTTCCCGGCGAAACGGCCCTGGATGATCTCGCACTGAGGCCCGCAAGGGCTCAGTCGACCTCGTCGATCCAGACCTCGAACTGCGTGAGTTCGTGAAAGCCGAAGCTGTGGGTCAGCGGCACATCCGCCGCGTCGCGGCCCCGCGCGATCAGCACGCGGCCGAAGCGGATATCGTTGTTGCGCGGATCGAAGACCCACCAGCGATCGCCCAGATAGACCTCCATATAGGCCGAGAAATCCATCGGCGCATAGGGCGGCGGCTGGCCGATGTCGCTCACATAGCCGGTACAATAGCGGGTCGGGATGTTCAGGCTGCGACAGAGCGCGACCGCGAGATGGGTATAGTCGCGGCACACGCCAACCCCCTCGTTCAGCGTCTCGACCGCGGTGCGGGTCGGGCGCGAATGTTCATAGCCGAAGCGCACGTGATTGTGGACGAAATCGCAGACCGCCTGCACCTTGGCCCAGCCGGTCGGTTCGTGGCCGAAGCGTTGCCAGGCGAAATCCGAGAGCACGTCGCTCTCGCAATAGCGGCTCGGCAGCAGAAACTCGAGCACCTCGCTCGGCAGATGCTCGACCGGATGCTGCACCGACTCGAGCCCGACCGGATCCGAGAGCCCGTCATCGGCGAGAATGCCATCGGTCGAGACCGTGATCCCGCCCGCCGGCGCCACGAGCCGCGTACACCAATTGCCAAAGCCGTCGCGATAGGCCTCGGTGCGGACCGGCGGATCGGTGCGCAGATAATCGGGCCGCTCCAGATCGCTCACCCGGGAATAATGCACGTTGAGCATGAAGATCATCGGGGTCGGAACGGGGACGTTGAACGAGAGACGGCATCCCAATTTCATACGCATCGTAAAGCTCCTGCGGTCGTGAGTGCGGCGTGACCCCTCGGGGTCGGCCGGGCTTGCCCGTCGCGCGCCTGTTCGATGAACGCTTGCGCGGGCGGAACTGTTCCGACCTGAGCGGCGGGCCTCCCACCAACTGCGCAAGCCAATCGGGTCTCCGGATCGGATGTCGATCCGAGAGTTCACTCTGGGACGGGGTCGGGAAAGCTGTCAAACCGGCGTGCCCAAGGGGCGGGCGCGCCGCGTGGTGCGCGCCGCCGAGGGGCACGTTCGCCCGATTGACAGGCAGGTTGCTGAAATAATAGGCCCCCTTGCGGGGGCCTTCGGTGCGCTGCGATGGCAGGGCGTTTATTTCGGCAGGATGCGCACGCCGCCCTTGGCCGCCGAGGAGGCCAGAAGCGCATAGGCCTTGAGCGCGGTCGAGACGGCGCGCGGGCGCGGCGCCGCGGGCGTCCAGGGCAGGGGGCCCTTGGCGGCGCGGCGCGCGGCCAGAACGTCATCGGCCACGGCGAGGTTGATCGTGCGGTTCGGGATGTCGATCTCGATCACGTCGCCGGTCGCCACAAGGCCGATCAGCCCGCCCTCTTCGGCCTCGGGGCTGACATGCCCAATCGAGAGGCCCGAAGTGCCGCCCGAGAAGCGCCCGTCGGTCAGCAGCGCGCATTTCGCGCCGAGCCCTTTCGATTTCAGATAGGAGGTCGGATAGAGCATTTCCTGCATCCCCGGACCGCCGCGCGGCCCCTCGAAGCGGATCACCACGACCTCGCCCTCGGTGACCTTGCCGGTCAGGATGCCGGAAACCGCATCGTCCTGGCTCTCGTAAACCTTGGCGGTGCCGGTGAATTTCAGGATCGAGTCATCGACGCCCGCGGTTTTCACGATGCAGCCGTTCTCGGCGATATTGCCGAACAGAACCGCAAGCCCGCCATCCTTGGAAAACGCATGTTCGGCCGAGCGGATCACGCCGCGGGCGCGGTCGCGGTCGAGCTCCTGATAGCGGTTCCCGGTCGAGAAGGCCTGCGTCGTGCGCACGCCGCCGGGCGCCGCGCGATAGAATTCCTCGACGGCCGGGTCGTTTGCGGTCATCACGTCCCATTTCTGGATCGCCTCGGCCATGGTCGCGCTGTGCACGGTGCGGGCATTCATATGCAGCAGGCCCGCGCGGCCCATCTCGCCGAGGATCCCCATGATGCCGCCCGCGCGGTGCACGTCTTCCATGTGCACGTCCTGTTTCGCGGGGGCGACCTTGCAGAGCACCGGGACCTTGCGCGAGAGGCGGTCGATATCGTCCATGGTGAAATTCACCTCGCCCTCATAGGCGATCGCCAGCAGGTGCAGCACGGTATTCGTGGACCCGCCCATCGCGATATCGAGGCTCATCGCGTTCTCGAAGGCGTCGAAGGTGGCGATATCGCGCGGCAGGAGGCCCTTCTCGTTGCCCTCATAGTGGCGCTTGGTGATCTCGACGATCTTGCGCCCGGCCTCGAGGAACAGCGCCTTGCGGTCGGCGTGCGTCGCCAGCATCGAGCCGTTGCCCGGCAGCGCGAGACCCAGCGCCTCGGCCAGACAGTTCATCGAGTTCGCCGTGAACATCCCCGAGCACGAGCCGCAGGTCGGGCAGGCCGATTTCTCGATCGCGAGGACTTCCTCATCGGTATATTTGTCATCCGCCGCGGCGACCATCGCATCGACCAGATCGAGATCGTGGCCGACGATCGCGGCGCCTTCCTTGCCGGCCTCCATCGGGCCGCCCGAGACGAAGATCACCGGGATGTTGAGGCGCATCGCCGCCATCATCATGCCGGGCGTGATCTTGTCGCAGTTCGAGATGCAGACCATCGCATCGGCGCAATGGCCGTTGACCATGTATTCCACGCTGTCGGCGATCACCTCGCGCGAGGGCAGCGAATAGAGCATCCCGTCATGGCCCATCGCGATCCCGTCGTCGATGGCGATCGTGTTGAATTCCTTGGCGACGCCGCCCGCGGCCTCGATCTCGCGCGCGACCATCTGGCCCAGATCCTTGAGGTGGACGTGGCCCGGCACGAATTGCGTGAAGGAGTTGACGACCGCGATGATCGGCTTGCCGAAATCGCCGTCCGTCATGCCGGTGGCACGCCAGAGGCCCCGGGCACCGGCCATGTTGCGGCCATGGGTGGATTGGCGGGAACGATAATGCGGCATCTTGGGGCTCCTCGGTCTGGTCGGGCGGGGCAATCGGGCCGCCCGTGGCGCTCTCTTAGCGCAGGGTCGCGCGCCATGCAAAGAAACAAAGCCCCTGCGGCACCGGATCGCGTCGGGAACGGATGTGCGCGGCGATGCGTTGGCCCTCAGATTGCCCCGCCCCGATTGCCCCGCCCCGATTGCCCCGGAAAGAGCCCGTGATGCCCCTGATGACCCAAGCCGCGCCCCTCCCGCACACTGCCCCCGGCGATGAGCGCCTGTGCGTGATCGTCAATTCCGGCTCGGGCGTGCAGGAGGCCGAGCGGATCGCCCGCCTGCGCGCGGCGCTGGAGCGCCATTTCGCGCCGGGAAGCTGGACGATCGCGGCGGGCGGCGCGGAGCGGATCGTCTCGCAGACGCGCGTCGCTCTGGCCGAGGGGTTCGGCACGGTGGTCGCCTGTGGCGGCGATGGCACGGTCGCGGCCGTGGCCGATACGCTTTGGTCCGAGGGGGCGGCGGGCACCACGCGGCTCGGCGTGATCCCGGCGGGCACGTTCAATTTCTTCGCCCGCGGCCTCGGCATTCCCGAGGAGATCGAGGCGGCGGCGGCGGTGCTCGCGGGCGGCTTTGCGCGGCCGGTGCAGATCGGCACCGTCAACGGCCGGGTGTTTCTCAATAACGCCAGCATCGGGCTTTACCCCCGCATCCTGCGCGAGCGCGAGGCGATCTATGACCGCTGGGGCCGCTCGCGGATCGCGGCGCATTGGTCGGTGCTGCGCACGGTGCTGACGATGCGCGGCGGCATGGATCTGGAGATTGCCGACGCGACGGGGCGGCGGGCCGCGCACACGCCGCTCGCCTTCGTGATGAACAGCCCTTATCAGCTCGAGTTTCTCGGCATCAAGGGCGCCGAGCGGCTGCGCGGCGGTGAACTCGCGCTGCTGATCGCGCCGGAGACGAGCCTGATGGCGATCCTGCGCGGGGCGCTGCGGCTCGGGGCGCGGCGGGCCGAGCGGCATGTGGATTACGCGATCCGCTTCGCGCCGGCCTTCTCCATCACCCCCGCGAAACGCCGCCTGCTGACCGCGCGTGACGGCGAGCGCGACACCATGATCGCGCCCTTGGACTATCGCGCCGAGCCCGGGGCGCTTTGCGTGATCGGCCCCGAGGCGGTGGCCCGCGACGACGCGCCCGACGCGGCATCGCCCCGCGGTGGCGCGATGCTCGGGGGGGCGTTGGCATGACCTCCGAGCCCGCCCCAAGCCTGCGCCTCCTGCATCTTTCGGATGTGCATTTCGGTCGGGTCAATCCCGCGCTGATCGCGCCGATGCTGCGCGCGGTGGAGGGGCTCGCGCCCGATCTCGTGGTGATCTCCGGCGATCTGACGCAACGCGCGAGACCCGCGCAATTCGCCGCGGCGCGCGGCTTTCTCGACCGGCTGCCGGTGCCGTGGATGGCTGTGCCCGGCAATCACGACATCCCGCTCGACCGGCCGTTTCGCCGCTTTTTCCGGCCTTTCGGGGCCTATCGCCGCGCGATCGGTGCGGATCTGGCGCCGGTCGTCGATCTGCCGGGGCTGAGCGTTCTGGGGCTCAACACCGCGACCCCGCGCCATTGGCAGGCGGGGCGGATCGCGCCGGCGCGGTTCCTCGCGCTCCTGGCGCGGGTGCGGGCGGCCAAGGCCCGCAATCAGATCGTGGCCGTGGTCGCGCATCATCCGTTCAGCCAGCCGCCGGGCACCGACAAGCAATTGATGACGGGGGCGGCGACCGCGCTCGAGGCGCTGGCCGCGGCCGGCGCCGATCTGGTGCTGAGCGGGCATCTGCATCACTGGGCGATTGCGCCGCTGGCGGCGCCCGAGGGGGGCGCAAGGCTCTTGCAGGTGCAGGCGGGCACCGCCCTTTCGACGCGCGAGCGCGGCGAGCCGAATGATTTCGCGCTGATCGAGATCTCGCGGGGCCGCGCGGCGCGGCTTGCGATCGCGCGCCATGCGGCGGGGCCCGGGGGCGATTTCGGAGCGATCGCCCGGCAGGTCTATGTCCGGCAGGGCGATCACTGGGTCTTGCAGGAGGCGCCCGCGCGGGCGCCGGGGGCCGTGCCTCAGTCGGGGAAGATGCCCGGCGAGGTTTCCGCGCCATCGTCGAATTTCGACAGATAATCGACGATCACCGGCCGGTTCACCGCGAAGCCCTTGTACTCCGCGAGCTCGTCGGGCAGGTCGCGCAGCACCCGGTGCAGGCGGCGGCCCCATTTCGGCTGGCTCACGATATCCTCGAGCGACATCAGGTAGCAGCGGATCGGGAAGGCGATGGCGTTCGAGCGCGGCAGCCGCCAGAGCGTCTGCAACTCGACGCGCAGATGCTGTTTCTCGCCCACGTTCTCGGGCGTGATCGTGCGCTTTTCCGGGCCCCATTTGTGATAGTTCTCGGGCGAGGTGTCGAGCCGCGGGTTCACCGTCATCGTCCAGTTCAGACGCCGCACCGGCGCGCCCTGCTGCAGGTTCAGAAGGAACTTGAGCGCGCGCTGGAAGACGCCCATCTCATTGGCCTTCGGCACCGGCGCATGCCATTCGTAGAAGTTCATCCCGATGTCGAAATCGAGCGACCAGTCGGCCTGGCTCGTGACCATCCCGGCATCCATCCAGAGATTCCCGTCGCGCTGATCGAGAAGCGCGTGATCGCCCTGGGTCTGGCGGGTGATATATTCCATCGGCCCGCAGGGCAGGGTGGTCGGATCGAGGAAGGTAAACCGCTGCTCGATCCCGAGGGGGCGATTGATCCAATGCCAGCGGTCGCCATCGCGGTTCAGCGTGAAGAGCTCGGGGTAATCCTCGGATTTCGAGACCATCACCAGCTCGAGGAAATCCCAGCCCGCCAGCTCCATATGCGGCAGCGACTGGCAGCGCAGGGGATCCTCGGTCAGGGTGATCTCGCGGTCCTTCATCTCGGCCACGTAATGCTCGTCCACGTCGAAGCGGTTCTGGAACGGCGATCCCTCGCGGCCCCCGGCATGGGGCTCGAGGTTGACCGAATACATGTAGCTGTCTTGGTCGAAGGGGAACGGAAAGCGCCGGATCGCCGCGGGCGAATTGCGGAAGGTGTAATCGCCGCGGAAGGTTTCGTCGTTGAAATTCAAGGTCATCTGCACCTCCTAGAGGTCGAGGGTGAGCGACTCGCCGGTGAAGCGCGAGACGCAGGGCATGATTTTCGTCTGGGCGGCTTTTTCCTCGTCCGAGAGCCAGTGATCGTGGTGCTCGATGCGGCCGTGGCAGGAGGAGACACCCGTCTCGCAGCGCCCGCAGGCGCCGCCGCGGCACGACCAGTCGACCTCGACCTCGGCCGCCTCGAGCGCCTCGAGCAGGCTCTGATGCGCGCCGACCTCGATTTTGCGCCCGGATTTCAGCGTGACCGTGAAGGGCGTGCCGGGCGGGGGGGCGAGGAAGGCCTCGGAATGCAGCGCGCCCTTGGGCCAGCCGAGCCGCGCGCCGGTCTCGTCCACCGCGGCGATGAGGCCTTCGGGGCCGCAGGTATAGATATGCGTGCCCAAGGGCTGGCTGCCGAGGATCGCGCCGAGATCCATCCGGTTGCCCTCATCCGAGATATGCACGTGGATCTGCGGCAGATCGGGCAGCAAGGCGAGACCCGCGGCCTCGGCGCGCGAGCGCGCGGCATAATGCAGCTCGAAGGGCATCTGCAGGCGCTGCAACTGGCGCAGTTGTGCCAGAAACGGCGTGATGCCGATGCCGCCGCCGATCAGCACGTGCTTCTTGGCGCGCAGGTCGAGGGAAAACAGGTTGATCGGCAGCGTCACGCGCATCGTGTCGCCCGGTTTCACCCGGGCATGCATGAAGCGCGAGCCGCCGCGGCCCGCATCCTCGCGCCGCACGGCGATCTCATAGCCCGAGCCGTCGAGCGGATCGGAAATCAGCGAATAGGCATTGCGGCGCAGGGTGTCCTCATCGGGCATCTCGACCACGATATGCGCGCCGCCGGAAAAGAGCGGCAGCGTGGCGCCTGCGGGATCCTCGAAGCGGAAGCGGGTGACGAGGGGCGAGAGCGGTTCGACTGCCGCCACGCGAAGTTCAAGCGCGCTCATGCCTTGATCTCCTTCATCTCGGGGACAATGCCGGGTGTTTCCGCATCGACGCAGACCCCCTGAAACGCGCCCAGCCGGCGCGAGAAATGGTCGCGCACGAAGAGGGTGAGCCCGCAATGCGAGCAGACAAAGGGGTCGGTGGTGACATCTTCGGTCACGCCCTTGCAATGGACGCATTGCATGCGGCGCGCGATCGAGCCGCGGTGCTCGGACTGGATCGCATCGGCGGGCAGGCCCGCGGCCAGCGCCTCGGCGGCGGCCTGACCGATCAGGCCTTCGGTGCCCGCGAGATAGAGCTGCGTGCCCATCTTGGCATCAAGAAGCGCCTTGCGATAGCGCTCGAGGGCTGCCGAAAAGCTCGGCGCCTCGTGATACATCTTCGCGCCCAGTTCGCGCAGACGGGGGCCATGCGCCGCACCCGCCGGGATATAGATCAGATGGGCACGGTCCATGACCGCCGGATCGGCCGCGGCCAGTTCGATGAGCGCCTCGGCGCCCTCGGCATCGGCGAGCATCAAGGCGGGGGCCGAGCCATGCGCCTTGAGCGCCGCATAGACCGGGCGGGTCGCGATCGAGGGGGAGAATTCGGTTCTTGGCATCGGCAGTCCTCGGGGCATCCTGTTGGGAAAGGCGGGGCGATCTGACGCCGCCCCTGCCTGGGATTGGGCCTCAGCCCTTGGCGGTGCGGATCTTCTTCTCGGGGTCGAGGAAGGGCATCTGGCCGGTCACCGCGGCAATCGGGCCGTTCTCGGCACAGTTCACCACCAGCTTCGTGCCCTCATTGGCGCAATCGACCGGCAGGCGGGCGATTGCCACGGTCCAGTCGTTGAGCGGCGAATGCATCGCCTGCGTGACCACACCGACCTGAACGCCGTCGCGCATGACCGGCGCGCCATTGCCCGGCACGGCGGTGCCTTCGAGCTTGAGGCCCCAGATCTTGAAGCGCTCGCGGCCTTTCAGGCGGTAATGCTCCTCGGCGCCGCGGAAGCCGGTCTTGCCGGGCGAGACGGTGAAATCGAGGCCGAGCTCCCAGAGCGTGTCGCCGCAGGGCTCGTCCGCGAAGGGATACATTTCCGAGTTGTCATAGGGGAAGAAGAGCAGGTAGCTCTCGGTGCGCAGCAGGTCGAGCGTGGTGAAGCGGCAGGGGATGATCCCCATGTCCTTGCCCTCGGCAAGGATCCGGTCCCAGACCATCCCGGCATCCTGACCACGGATGAAGAGCTCATAGCCGCGCTCGCCGGTATAGCCGGTGCGCGAGATCATCGCGGGCACGCCGAAAAGCGAGGTCTGGATGATGCCGAAATAGGCCAGATCGCGGATGCCCGGCACGTATTTGGCAAGGAAATCGACCGCGAGCGGCCCTTGCAGCGAAAGGTCATGCAGGTTGTCGTCGAAGCGGACGGACACGTCACGCCCCTCGGCGGCCATGGTCAGCTGCTCGAAGCCCTGACCCGAGCCATGGACGACCATGAAGGCGTTCGGGCCGGTGCGGTAGATCACGCAATCGTCGACGAATTTGCCCGTATCGTTGAGCATGCAGGCATAGACCGCGCGGCCGGGCATCAGCTTCTCGACATTGCGCGTGGTGGCGCGGTCGATCACATGGCTCGCGCCCGGACCGGTGATGTGAACCTTCTTGAGGCCCGAGACATCCATCAGACCCGCCTTGGTGCGGATCGCGATGTATTCTTCCATCGGGTCGCCGTCATAGGACCAGGCGGTGCCCATGCCGCTCCAGTCTTCGAGCGCCGAGCCGAGTGCGCGGTGCCGGTCGGCCAGCGCCGAAAATCTCCAAGATGCGGTCATGTTCGCTTCCTTGTCCTGTCGTCCTGAATATCGTGGGGGCCGCGGGCGGGGGTGCCGCCCGCGGCGTTTGGCCTTAGTGCTTGCCGTCTTTGGCAGCGTCGTAGGCGTGTTTCTCGTGGCGCCAGCCGAGGATCACGGCGGCGAGCACGCAGAGGTAGCACAGGATGATCCAGAAGATCTCGGCCGAGCCGAAGCCTGCGTAGATCGCGCCGGTGATGCCATCCCAGCTGGTCGCGTCAAAAGGAGCTTCCATGATGATTTCCTTTCATAGTGAGTGGCTTATTCAGCCGGAGTGACGGTGGGATGCAGCGCTTCGGGATAGGCCGAGGCGGGAACCTTGGCCTTGTCGAGACCCATGATCTCGGCCTCGGCGGGCACGCGCAGCTGACCGGTGACCTTGAGGATCCACGAGATCACATAGCCCGGCACGAAGCCC
>QKJR01000054.1 GCA_003249215.1 Rhodobacterales bacterium | reverse complement strand
GAAACCAGAGCCGCCAAACAGTGAAGCTGACTACGCTCATCATCGCCGTAGCTAGAGCGCCGATATGCTCTCGGTCCGCAGTCGTATGACAACCAAACCGCCCGCATATCTCTTCAGATATCTATCAATGTCAAAGAGCGCGGAAACAAAATCAACCAGGTGCGCCCAACTTCGTGGCGCCGCTAGCCAACCTTCTCTCCAGTTTTTTCGTTTGCTTTCAGTCGCTTGCGCTTCCTTCCGCGTCCCGTTGCGGTGTGTGCCGCTTCGGTGAGGGGGTGTTTACGGATCGGCGCTGAGGTCCGCAAGAGGGTTTTTTGAAAAAGATCGCACTTTTTTCGCCGAACCCCCTCAGACCCCTTTTTTCCTTGGGATTTTTCGCTCGAGGCTTTTTGTGCCCTCCGAGGGGCAAATCGGGCCTTTCGGAGCTCGGGAAAGAATCTGTCGCAAATCACCCGGGCAAACGAAATGAAATCACGGCGCTCGCCCTGCGTCAGCCGGTTCGGGGGCGATTCACCCGCCGAGTCACCCCCCGATTCACCCCCGGCAACCGCATCGCGAGCAGCCCGACGATCACCGCGGCCCAGATCCAGCCCTCGGGGGTGATCACTTTCATCTGCCAGAGGTAGTGCAGCCCCCCGAGCGCCACAGCCGGATAGACGAGCCAATGCAGCCGCCGCCAGTTCGCCCGCAGCCGCCGGATCGACGCATCGTTCGAGGTCAGCGCCAGCGGGATCATCAGAAGGAAGGCCGTGATGCCCATCACCAGATAGGGCCGCTTGACGAGATCGCGCGCCGCCTGCGCCCAGAGGAGCGTCATGTCGAGCCAGAACCAGGCCACCAGATGCAGGGTTACATAGAAGAAGGCCAGAAGCCCCACCGCCCGGCGGAACCGGATCAGGTTGAGCCCCAGCACCCGCCGCGCGGGGGTGATCGCCAAGCCCCCCACAAGGAACCAGAGCGCCACCTTGCCGAGGCGATGCTCGATCCCCTTCACCGGATCGACACCGATCCCGCCACTCAGGGTCAGCCAGACGATCCAGCCCAGCGGGATCAGGCCCAGCGCATAGACCGCCCAGCCGGGCACACGGCGGGCGGCGCCGTTCAGGACCCCGATCATCAGTAATTCGCCCGCAGATCCATGCCGGAGTAAAGGCCCGCCACCTGATCGGCATAGCCATTGAACATTAGCGTCGGCTCGCGCGCGGCGAAGATGCCGCCACCGATCTTGCGCTCGGTCGCCTGCGACCAGCGCGGATGGTCCACCTCGGGGTTCACATTGGCATAGAAGCCGTATTCCCGCGGCTGCAGGGTTTTCCAGGTGGTCGGCGGCTCCTTATCCGTCAGGGTGATCTTGACCACCGACTTGATCGACTTGAACCCGTATTTCCACGGCACCACCAGACGAATCGGCGCGCCGTTCTGTTTCGGCATCTCTTCGCCATAGAGACCCGAGGCCAGAATCGTCAGCGGGTTCATCGCCTCATCGAGCCGCAGACCCTCGACATAGGGCCAGTCGATCCCCGGCGCGCGCTGCCCCGGCATTTCATTGGGACGCAGAAGCGTGGTGAAGGCCACGTATTTCGCCCCGGGCTGGGCGCCGACCCGGTCGATCAGCGCGGCAAGCGGGAAGCCGATCCACGGGATCACCATCGACCAGGCCTCGACGCAGCGGAAGCGATAGATCCGCTCCTCGAGGGGCGCGGTGGCGAGGATATCGGCAAGGTCGTAGGTGCCGGGCCGCTCGACCATCCCGCCGATTTCAATCGCCCAAGGGTCGGCCTTCATCAGATGCGCATTCTTCATCGGATCCGACTTGTCCCAGCCGAATTCGTAGAAGTTGTTGTAGGAGGTGATCTCCTCGAGGGTATTTGGCGTCGCGTCGGTCGAGAAGGCGGAGGCTTGGGCGGCGATCTTGGCGCGCGCGGGGCCCGCGCCCAGCGCGGCAAGCGCGGCCGCGCCAGCGATCACCTCGCGGCGGCCGAGGAAATCGGCACGGGGGGTGACGTCGGCCCAGCTCGGGGCACGGCCGGATTTGGTCGGGACGGTGCGGCGCATCTTGATCCTCCTGTTCGGGCCCATTGCGGGCATGATAAAGGGAATACGACCGCGCGCGGCCATCTGTTACAGCCATCGCGGGATTGTTACCCCCTTTCCTCGGGCGTCAAATCCCCTCACACTCGGTCCCGGACCCCCGATCGGGGGAGGGAGCAGAGGACCATCATGCAACGTATCATCACCGCCGCCATTGCGGCCGCCCTTCTTGGCGCGGCCCCCGCCCTCGCGCAGGAGGCCCATAGCTGGGAGGTCGAGGACGAGTTCGGGAACGTCACTTTCGCGCTCGAGAATGCGATCATCGGCGCCGGCCTCGTCGTCGATCACACGAGCCATACCGGCGACATGCTCGAACGCACCCGCGCCGATGTCGGCTCGGACAAAGTGATCTTCACCCATGCCGATATCTATTCCTTCTGCTCGGCCACGGTCTCGCGCGCGGTGATGGAGATCAATCCCGCCAATGTGCAATATTGCCCCTACACCGTCTTCGCCTATGAGACGCCCGACCGCCCCGGCGTGATCACCGTGGGCTTCCGCGATTACCCCGAAGGCGAGATGGATCAGGTCGAGGAGCTGCTCGGCGGGATCGTCGCCGAGGCCTTGATGCTCGAAGAGTGACGCGCCCGGGGGCGCCGCGCGGCGCCCTCAGCCCAAAAGGTGCACGTCATCGTCGGACGGGGCACCAGCGCCCGCCTCGCGCGCGGCGCTCTGCCCGCGATGGGCCTGCAACTGACCGATCCGCACGTGGCGCAGCGCCTCGACCAGCATCGCCGTCAGCAGCCCGATATTCAAAAGCCCGTTCGCCGCCGCCATGCCGCCCAGGATGCGCCATTCGTGGGTCAGCAGGATGTCGCCATAGCCGAGCGTGGTATAGGACACGAGGGCGAAATAGACCGCGGCCTCCATGGTGATGAAGATCCCGAGCGCCCGGAAGCAGAAGGCCCAGAGCCAGACCCCCGCCGTCACCATCGCGAGCGCCCAGATCGCCGTGATCAGCACCACGAGCATCAGCTTGGGCCGATGCGGCTCGCGCAGGAGCCAGAAATGCGACCGCGCAAAGGCCCATTCCATCGCCCAGGCACTTAAGCCCGCGATGATGACGGTCAGCACCATCATCACCGATCCCACGAAGATCTGTAGAAACATCGCCGCCCCCTCTCCCCTCCTGCCGCCTAGCGCGACGCCCGGCCTTGCGTCAAGCGACCTGCTGCCGCAGGGCCCCGCGCGGCACCGCCCGAACAAGCGGCACTGGACAGATGGCGCCCGCTCTCCTATCTCGGGGCGATCATGGCCAAGAAATCCGACCCCAATTCCAAGCTGATCGCCGAGAACCGGCAGGCGCGCTATCACTACGCCATCGAGGACGACCTCGAGGCGGGGATCATGCTGCTCGGCTCTGAGGTGAAAAGCCTGCGCACCGGACAATCGAACATCGCCGAGAGCTATGCCAGCGTCGAGAATGGCGAGCTGTGGCTGATCAACTCCTATATCGCGGCCTACAAGGAGGCCGGGGTCTTCGGCCATGAGGAGCGGCGGCACCGCAAGCTCCTCGTCTCGAAGAAGGAGCTGAGCCGGCTTTGGAACGCGGTTGGCCGCGAGGGGATGACGCTCGTGCCGCTGGCGATGTATTTTAACGACCGTGGCCGGGTGAAGATCAAGATCGGCATCGCCAAGGGCAAGAAGGTCGCCGACAAGCGCGAGACCGAGGCCAAGCGCGACTGGAACCGCCAGAAGCAGCGGTTGCTCAAGCAGAACCTCTGAGAAAAACCGCCCCGCATTCCCCTTATGCTGCGCCGCAGCAGGGCGCAGTCTGCGGCTTGCGCCAGACAGGGATTGCGTTCCGCGCTCCCCGGCGTGATCTGCAAGGCCCCGGTCAAGTTTTCCTTCCTCCCCGGCCGGGGCGGCGCGATCCGGCAGCGGGTGCCCCCGGGCACCCGCTGTTTCTTCTGGCCGCCCGAAAAACCCGCACTCTAAATACGCGCGTGCGCGAGCGCGCGCGAGAACGCCCGTTCTCCTGCCCGTCGCGCCTTGCCCGGCGGGTCGCTTCCGGGTAAGGACAGGCGAGAAACGGAGGGTGCGCGATGGCCTTGGACGATCCGAAAACGCTGGTTTCCACCGAGTGGCTCGAAGCCCATCTCAAGGACCCCGATCTTCGGATCCTCGACGGTTCGTGGTTCCTGCCGACGATGAACCGCGACGGGCGCGCCGGCTATGACGCCGCCCATATCCCCGGCGCGCGGTTCTTCGACATCGACGAGATCGCCGACACCCGCTCGGCCCTGCCCCACATGGCCCCCCCGGTCGAGAAGTTCATCAGCCGGATGCGCGCGATGGGGATCGGCGACGGCCATCAGGTCGTGGTCTACGATCAGGCCGGCGTCTTCTCGGCGCCGCGGGTCTGGTGGACCTTCCGCCTGATGGGCAAGATGGATATCGCCGTGCTCGACGGCGGCCTGCCGAAATGGATCGCCGAGGGCCGCGAGACCGAGGACCTGCCCCCGGTCATGCGCGACCGCCACATCACCGTGCAGCGTCAGGCAAACCTCGTGAAAGACGTCACTCAGGTGGCGCATGCCAGCAAACTCGGCGATCACGAGATCATCGACGCGCGCCCGCATGGCCGCTTCATCGGGGTCGATCCCGAGCCGCGCCCCGGCCTGCGTCAGGGCCATATCCCCGGCGCGAAGAACGTGCCGTGGTCGGATCTGATCACTGCCGAGGGCACGATGAAATCGCCCGAGGCGCTGCGCGCGCTCTTCGAGGCGGCGGGCGTCGATCTTGTGAAACCCGCGATCTGCACCTGCGGCTCGGGCGTTTCGGCCGCGATGCTCGCCTTCGCGCTCGAACTCATCGGCCACCGCGACCACGCCGTCTATGACGGGGCCTGGGCCGAATGGGGCATGTTCAACGACCTTCGCATCGCAACCGGAGAAGCCTGATGTTCAACACGCTCAAAGCCCCCGCGCCGGACAAGATCCTTGCGCTCATGGGGATGTATCGCGCCGACCCGCGCCCCGAGAAGGTCGATCTGGGCGTCGGCGTCTACAAGGATGCGACCGGCCTGACGCCAGTGATGCGCGCGATCAAATCGGCCGAGAAGCAGCTCTGGGACGCGGAGACCACGAAGACCTATACCGCGCTGGCGGGTGAGCCCGCCTTCCATGCGGCGATGGCCGAGCTGGTGCTCGGCGCCGGCTATCCCGCCGATCGCACCGCCGCACTGCAGACGGTGGGCGGCACCGGCGCCTGCCGGATGGGGTTCGAACTCGCCCGCATTGCGAACCCCGACACCACGATCTGGGTCTCGGACCCGACCTGGCCGAACCACCTCTCGATCCTGAATTTCATGGGTCAGGCCTGGAAGCCCTATCGCTATTTCGACAGTGCCGCGCGCACCGTCGATTTCGAGGCGATGATGGCGGATCTGGCGGGCGTGAAGGCCGGGGACGTGGTTCTGCTGCACGGCTGCTGCCACAACCCGACGGGCGCCAATCTGACGCTCGAGCAATGGGGCAAGGTCGCCGATCTGCTCGAGGCGAAGGGCGCGATGCCGATGATCGACCTCGCCTATCAGGGCTTCGGCGACGGGCTTGAGGAAGATGCGGCCGGAACCCGGCTGATTGCTTCGCGCCTGCCTGAGGTGATGATCGCGGCGTCGTGCTCGAAGAACTTCGGCATCTACCGCGAGCGCACCGGTTGCCTTCTGGTGCTCGGCGATGCCGCGAACCGCGAGACCACGCAGAGCAATCTCGCCTTCCTCAACCGTCAGACCTATTCCTTCGCCCCCGATCACGGCGCGCGTCTGGTGACGATGGTTCTGACCGATCCGGCGCTCAAGGCGGAATGGATGGCGGAGCTCGAGGAGGTCCGCAACGGGATGCTCGGCCTGCGCGAACAGCTCGCCGCCGAGCTGCGTCAGCTCACCAATTCCGACCGGTTCGACTTCATCGCCCAGCACCGCGGCATGTTCTCGCGCCTCGGCGCCACGCCCGAGGCCGTCGAGAAGATGCGCGTCGACAATGCGATCTACATGGTGGGTGATTCCCGGCTCAACATCGCAGGTCTGAACACGAAGACGGTGCCGCTTCTGGCGCGCGCGATCGTCGCCGCCGGCGTCTGAGACCGGCAACACCCTGAAATCCCTTGCAACGCGGCGGTTCTGAACCGCCGCGTTCATCTTTTCGGGAAAGCCTCTTGATTTCATAAGCAGGCTTATAATATCTCTGCTTATCTCCTCAGGGACCAACCCGATGACGCAATGCGAAATCCCCAAGGAAAGCCTCGGCTTTCTGCTCAATGACGCGACCCGGCTGATCCGGCGCCGCTTCGAGGCGCGCGCGGCCGAACTTGGCCTTACCAGCGCGCAATGGCGCCTGCTCGTGCATCTGATGCGCAACGGGCCGATGCCGCAGGCGCGGCTCGCCGATCTGCTCGAGATTGAACCGATCTCCGTCTCGCGGCTCGTCGACCGGATGCAGGAAGCCGGCTGGGTCACCCGCTGCCCCGATCCGAACGACCGCCGCATCCGCATCGTCGAGGTGACGCCCAAGACGATCGAAACCGTCGCCCAGGCCAAGAGCATCGCCGACGACATCTATACGCGCGCCTTCGTGGGCATGGACCCCGGCGCGCACGACATCCTTCTCGACCTGCTGCGGCAGGTCATCGCCAATCTTTCCGCTCCCTCTGCCTGCGAGGCCGATCATGTCCGCTGAACCCGAAATCATCCGCAAGAAACCCAAGAAATGGCTGATGGCGGCACTGCCCGTCGCGCTGATCGCGGGCGGGGCCTATATGTGGCTCGGCGCCGGGCGCTATGAGGCGACGGAGAATGCCGCGGTGCAATCGGCGCGGATCTCGGTGGCCTCCGACCTGTCGGGGCGGGTGACCGAATCCTTCGTGCAGGACAATGCCCGCGTGAGCGCCGGCGATCCGCTCTTCACCGTCGATCCGCAACCCTATCACCTCGCCCTCGCACAGGCCGAGGCCGCGCTCTCGCAGGCGCGCCTCGGGGTCGAACAGCTCCGCGCCGCCTATCGCCTCGCCGTGGCGCAGGAAAAGGTCGCCGCGGATACGGCCGATTATCTGGCCGCCGAACTCAAGCGTCAGGAAGAGATCACCGGCCGGGGCGCGGGCACCGGATCGGCGCTCGATGCCGCGCGCCACGACGCCAGTGCCGCGGCCGAGACGCTGGTCGCCACCCGCCAGGGCGTGCAGGCCGCCCTCGCCGCGCTTGGCGGCGACGCCGAGATCAAGACCGACGATCACCCGAGCGTTCAGGCCGCCCTCGTCGCGCGCGATCAGGCCGCCTATGACCTGAGCCTGACCACCGTCAAGGCCCCGGCCGATGGCGTGCTCTACAAGGCGGCCTCGTTCAAACCCGGGCAATTCGTCTCGGAGGGCAGCACGCTCTTCACCCTCGTCGAGACCGGCGATCTGTGGATCGAGGCGAATTTCAAGGAAACCCAGCTCACCCATATCCAGCCGGGCCAGACGGCGGAGGTGAAATTCGACACCTTCCCGGGCCGGGACTATGAGGCCGTGGTCGAAACCGTCGGCGCCGGCACCGGGGCCGAGTTCAGCCTGATCCCGGCGCAGAACGCGACCGGCAACTGGGTCAAGGTGACCCAACGCGTGCCGGTGCGGCTGCGTCTGATCGGGGCGAGCGTGCCCGATGGGCTGCGCGTCGGCCTTTCGGCGCATGTCACCGTCGACACCCATGCCGAGACCAAGCTCGATGCGCTGATGGCCCATGCGGGCACGATCACGGGGCGCTAAACCATGGCCACGCCGCAACCGACCCCCCCGGGTGAGATCAAGCACCACGGGCTGATCACGCTGTCGCTGATGCTGGCGACGATCATGCAGGTGCTCGACACGACGATCGCCAACGTCGCCCTGCCCTCGATGCGGGCTGACCTCGGCGCGAGCTCGGACACGATCAACTGGGTGCTGACCTCCTATATCGTGGCCGCCGCCATCGTCACGCCGCTCTCGGGCTGGATGTCCGAGCGCTATGGCCGCAAGGAGATCTTCGTCGTTTCGGTGGCGGGTTTCGTGCTCACCTCGATGCTCTGTGGCATCGCGTGGTCGCTCGAGACGATGGTCATCTTCCGCATGGCGCAGGGCGTCTTCGGCGCGGCGATCGTGCCGCTCAGCCAGACCTTCCTTCTCGACATCAACCCGCGCGAGAAGCACGGCTCGGCGATGGCGATGTGGGGCGCGGGGATCATGGTCGGGCCGATCATCGGGCCGACCTTGGGCGGCTATCTGACCGAGACGATGAACTGGCGCTGGGTCTTCTATATCAACGTGCCGCTGGGCGCGATCGCGCTGGCGGGCTGCATCGCCTATCTGCCGCATATGGAACGCCGGATCCGGCGCTTCGACTTCATGGGCTTTGCGATGCTCGGGCTCGGGGTCGGCGCGCTGCAGCTCATGCTCGACCGCGGCGCCGAGGTCGACTGGTTCGCCTCGATCGAGATCTGGATCGAATTTGCGCTGGCGCTGACCGGGTTCTGGGTCTTCGTGGTCTGGATCAACGGCACCGAACATCCGTTCCTCGACCCCAAGATGTTCCTAGACCGCAATTTCGCGACCGGCCTCGTCTTCATCTTCGTCGTGGGGATCGTGCTGCTGGCCTCGCTCGCGCTGCTGCCGCCGATGCTCAGCGTGATCTTCGGTTATCCGGTGATGACCACCGGCATGGTGATGGCGCCGCGCGGGGTGGGCACGATGTTCTCGATGATCGTCGCGGGCAAGCTCGTGCGGGTCGTCGATCCGCGCAAGCTCGTGGTGACGGGGCTCGGGCTGACCTCGCTCTCGCTCTGGATGATGACCGGCTTCACGCCGCAGATGAACGCCACGCCGATCATCCTCTCGGGGTTGGTGCAGGGGTTGGGCCTCGGGCTCGTCTTCGTGCCGCTCTCGACGGTGGCCTTCGCCACGATCGAGCCGCGCTTTCGCGGCGACGCGACCGCGCTCTTCAGTCTGGTGCGCAATATCGGCTCGTCGATCGGGATCTCTCTGGTCACGGTGCTGCTCACCCATAACGTGGCGGTGAACCATTCGGAACTGGCCTCGAGCCTGACGCGCGAGCGGATCGCGGGGCTGGCCTCGGGCGGTTCGAGCCTCGCGCAATATGGCGAGAGCGCTGTCTGGTATGTGCTCGATCAACTCGTGACGGTGCAGGCGCTAATGATTTCCTATGTCGACGATTTCAAGGCGATGATGTGGGTGACGCTGGCGGCGATCCCGCTCGCGGCCTTCCTGCGCAAACCCGAGGCGCAACCGCCCGGCGCCGCGCCGGCCGCCCATATGGACTGAGCCCGCATCGCGGCACATGAAAAGGTGCGACAAATGAAAAGGCCCGGGGAAACCCCGGGCCTTTCCTTTTGATCCCGCGGGATCTCAGTAGTGGTAGGCGCTTTCGCCGTGCGAGGTCTGGTCGAGACCCTGACGCTCGTCGTCAGCCGAGACGCGCAGACCGACGATCATGTCGACGAGCTTGAACAGGATGAACGAGACCACGCCGGTCCAGACGACGGTCACGCAGACCGCTTTGATCTGAACGAAGACCTGATCCATGATCGAGCCCGACTCGACGAAGAGGCCCGTGCCGCCCATCGACGGATCCGAGAGGAAGCCGACGCAGATGGCGCCGACGATGCCGCCGATGCCGTGGACGCCGAAGACGTCGAGGCTGTCGTCATAGCCGAACTTGGTTTTCACGACGGCGACGAAGAAGTAGCACAGCAGCGAAGCCAGGACGCCCAGGAACAGCGCGCCCATCGGACCGATGGTGCCGCAAGCCGGGGTGATGGCGACGAGGCCGGCAACGATACCCGAGGCGACGCCCAGCATCGAGGCCTTGCCGCGGGTCATCGCTTCGATCGCAGCCCAGGCCAGAGCGGCCGCAGCGGTGGCGAGGAAGGTGTTGATCATCGCGAGCGTCGCGCCGGCGGTGGCTTCGAGGTTCGAACCCACGTTGAAGCCGAACCAGCCGACCCAGAGCATGCCAGCGCCGACGAGCGTCAGCGTCATCGAGTGCGGGGCCATCATGTCTTTGCCCAGACCGATGCGCGGACCGATGACGATCGCGCCGACCAGAGCGGCAACACCGGCGTTGATGTGCACAACGGTACCACCGGCGAAGTCGATCGCACCCCAGTTGAACAGCAGGCCAGCGCCGTCCCAGACCATGTGGGCCACCGGGAAGTAGACGAAGGTGCCCCAGAGCGCCGAGAACAGCAGCACGGCCGAGAATTTGATACGCTCGGCGAATGCGCCGATGATCAGCGCGGGCGTGATCGCCGCGAAGGTCATCTGGAAGGCGATGAACAGGTATTCCGGGATGACGATGCCATCCGAGAAGGTCGCCGAGGTCGAATCAACGGTGACGCCCGACAGGAACAGCTTGCCGAAGCCGCCGAAGAAGGCCGAGGTGCTGCCGCCGAAGGCGAAGGAATAGCCATAGATGACCCAGATCACCATCATCATGCAGGCGATGGCGGTGGTCTGCATCAGGACCGAGAGCATGTTCTTGGTGCGCACGAGGCCACCGTAGAACAGCGCGAGGCCCGGGACGGTCATGAACAGAACGAGGACGGTCGAGGTCATCATCCAGGACACGTCGCCCTTGTCCATGATCTCGGCGGCGGCCTCGGCGGTCGCATCCTGCGCGAGCGCGGGAACGGCGGCGAGCGCGGCGGTCGCCGCGGCAAGAGCCGAAAGTTTCAGCAGGTTTTTCATTGGTTCCACTTCCCCTTGTCCGCGTCTTATAGCGCGTCGTCGTTGGTTTCGCCGGTGCGCACGCGAACCGCCTGATTCACATCGAGCACGAAGATCTTGCCGTCGCCGATCTTGTCGGTCTTGGCCGCTTTCAGGATGGTATCGACCACCTCATCGGCGAGCGTGTCGTTCACCACGATCTCGAGCTTCACCTTCGGCACGAAATTCACCGCATATTCGGCACCGCGATAGATCTCGGTGTGGCCCGATTGAGCGCCGAAGCCCTTGATTTCAGTCACCATCATGCCGCGCACGCCGATGGCGGTGAGCGCCTCGCGCACCTCCTCCAGCTTGAACGGCTTGATTGCTGCAATGATGAGTTTCACTGTTCATCCCTTCCTAAATGTCAGCAGCCGTGATGCCCCCGAAGAGCACCTTGGCAGATACGAAGCCTGTTTCGCGGGCGCAGCACAAGTTTTGGGCAGCATCATGCCCGCTCCGCCCGAGCGCAATCTGCACAATAATTCTACAAATTATGCAAGTCGCATAAATTTTAGACTGCCAGAAAACCGAATCGTGAGGTCTAGACGCTCCACAAGACCGGCGGGTCGGTGTAGATTGCCAAAAACGACAGGCACAGGCAGTCAAATGGCAGGAACAGGCGGGCGGCACGGGCCGCTGGTGGCGGACAAGCGCTATACGCAGGCGGCAAAACCCGCGCCAAAGAAGGCGACGGAGAAGCCGCGGCGCAAGGCACGGAAACCCCGCAAACCGCGGTCAAACGGGCCGATCCTGGGCGCGATCCTGTGGTTCGTCCATCTGATCTGGCGCGTGGTCTGGGGCATCGGCTGGCGCGTGGGCGCGGCGCTCGGCCTGATTCTCGGTCTTGCTACCTTCTATTTCTATTCCGGGCTGCCCGAGGTCTCGGCGCTGCTTGACGGCCGCGCCCGCGGCTCGGTCACGATGCTCGACCGCAACAGCCAGGTCTTTGCCTGGCGCGGCGAGACCTTCGGCGGCCAGATCACCTCGGAAAATGTCTCGCCCAATCTGCGCAACGCGATCGTAGCCACCGAGGATCGCCGCTTCTACCGCCATTTCGGGGTCTCGCCCCGCGGCATCGCCTCGGCGATCCGGATCAACATGTCCGAGGGGCGCGGGCCGCTCGAGGGCAACGGCGGCTCGACCCTGACACAGCAGGTCGCGAAACTGCTCTGCCTCGGCGTGCCCTATGATCCCAAGCAATGGAAGACCGAGGCCGCCTATGAGGACGATTGCCGGGGCGGCGGCGTTGTGCGCAAGATCAAGGAAATCCCCTATGCGATGGCCATGGAGGCCAAATATTCCAAGGCGGAGATCCTGACGATCTATCTCAACCGCGCCTATCTGGGTGCAGGCGCGCGCGGCTTCGAGGCGGCGGCGCAGCGCTATTTCGGGGTGTCGGCGGCGAATGTGACGCCCGCGCAGGCGGCGATGCTCGCGGGTCTGCTGAAGGCCCCCTCGCGCTATGCGCCCACGAACAACCTCAAGCGCGCGCAGGACCGCGCCGATACCGTCATCAAGCTGATGGAGGAGCAGGGTTATCTGACCGCGGCCGAGCGTGACGCGGCCTGGGCGCATCCCGCAACCCTGTCAGAGGCCGCGCAGGCCCGCGCGGGCGGCTATTTCGCCGATTGGGTGATGGATGCGACACCCGATTTCCTCTCGACCCAGACGACCGAGGATGTGGTGATCCAGACGACGCTCGACCAGCGGATCCAGACCGCGGCCGAAGAGGCGCTGAAATCGGTCTTCGACACCAAGGTGAAGGAAGGCTCCGAGGCGGAGGCGGCGATCGTCGTGATGTCGTCGGACGGGGCGGTGCGGGCGATGGTGGGCGGCCGCGCGAGCAAGGTCTCGGGCGCGTTCAACCGCGCGACCCAGGCCAAGCGCCAGACCGGCTCGACCTTCAAGCCCTTCGTCTATGCCGCGGCGCTCGACATGGGCTACACGCCCGATACGGTGGTCGAGGACGCGCCGCTGACGATCAACGTCAAGGGCTCGGGGCCCTGGTCGCCCAAGAACTACACCAACAAATATCTCGGGCCGATCCCGCTCTGGCGGGCGCTGGCGGAATCGATCAACACCTCGACGGTGCGGGTCAGTCAGGCGGTCGGCCTCGACGCGGTGCGCAAGGTCGCGAGTGATTTCGGCTTCGCCTCCGAGCTGGCGCAGGGGCCGGCGGTGGCGCTCGGCGTGTCGGAATCCACACTGATCGAGATGACCGGGGCCTTTGCGGGCATCCTGAACGGCGGGTCGTCGGTCAAGCCCTACGGTCTGACCGAGCTGCGGCTGAAAGGCGATGCCGAGCCGCTCTTCGGGCAGGGCGGCGGCATCGGCGAGCGGGTGATCTCGGAAAAGGCCGCGCGTGAACTGATGTGGATGATGCATCAGGGCGTGGAACGCGGCACCGGCCAGCGCGCCAAGCTCGAGGGCCATCAGGTCGCGGGCAAGACCGGCACGACTCAGGCCGCGCGCGATGCCTGGTTCATCGGCTTTACCGCCGATTACGTCGCGGGCGTCTGGATGGGCTATGACGACAACCGGCCACTGTCGGGGGTGACGGGCGGCGGGCTGCCGGCCGAGATCTGGCACGAGGTGATGGTCCGGGTCGAGGCGCCCGAGGCGGCGACGCCCCTGCCGATGGCCGATCCGAGCGAGTGGCGCGGTCAGGCGCAGCCGGGGAACGTCTATGCTGGCGAGGACTGGACCGCGGGCGGGGCGATCCCCGAGGGCGGCGTGCCGGTCGTCAATGGCGAGCTGGTGCGCCCGCAACCGCAGGAAAAGGAACGCGGTGGCCTTGGCGCGGCGATCGAGGGGCTTCTGCGCTCGCTCTACTGAACGCAAAAGGCGCGGTCCCAGAGGCCGCGCCTTGCACTTTTTGACAGGCGTCTGCGGGCGCGTTCAGCCCGCCGTCTGCAGGTCCGCAATCATCGCATCAATATTGCCGCGCCGGCGGTCGAGCATCGCGCCGATCTCGGTGCGCTCGGTGGCGAGCATGTTCACGCCCTCGATGATCAGGTTGAAGAACAGATCCTTGCCGGATTTGTCCGACACCTGCCAGAGCACCTCGAAGGGCGCCTGCCCCTTGAAGATGGCGGTGGATTTCACCTCGAAGAAGCTCTTGACCGGGCGCGCGCCGACGACCTCGAAGCGGGCGCCGACGAACTCGCGAAAGCGCTTGCCGTATTTGCGCGACAGATACCCCTGAAAGGCGCGGGTAAACGCCGTCATCTGCGCCCCGCTGGCGGTGCGGGCCGCCGGGCCCAGCGCCGAGCGCGCGATCACCGGCACATCGGCATAGCGCGAGAACAGCCGTTCGAAATCGGCATAGAGCGCCGGGCCGGTCTTGCCCGAGGCGATCGCGGTGTTCACATCGGCCACGGCACGCTCGATGAGCGCGCGCGCCTGCGTGTCGGTCAGCGCGAGGGCCGCACCGGGCATCAGCGCGAGCGCGGTGGCGCCGAGCCCGAGGCCGAGTGCCGCGCGGCGCGGAAAGGCAATCATCTCACTGGTCATAGGGATCCTCGTACGGGTCGAAGGCGGCGGCATCGTCCATGGCAGAGCCGCCGAGCTGATGGCGCCGGTTTTGCAGATAGATCAGCCGCGACTGGGCATAGCTGTCGGCGCTGTCATAAAGGATGGAATCGACCGTCTCGCCGTAGCGCAGACGGTCGCTGATCCGCCCCCCGAGGCGGAAGCTCGTGACCGCGGCGGTCTGCGTGCCGCTCGCCACCGCACCAACCGGGTCGAGCACGGCATCGACGATCCGCCCCACCGTGTCGCGCTCGGTCGAAGGGCCGATCAGCGGCAGTTCGACATAGGCGCCCTCGCCCCAGCCCCAGACATAGAGCGTCTCGCCGAAATCGGTCGGAGCTTCGGGCAGGCCGAAATCGTTGCCCGCCGGATCGAAGACACCGCCGAGGCCCAGCGTCGAGTTGATCAGGAAACGGAACAGGTTGTTGGCCGCGGGCTCGGGGCGTCCCTGCAGCACCGAATTGACGATCTTGCCCGGCAGGCCGAGGTTATGCGCGATGTTCGAGGCATAGCGCGCGGCCGGGCCATTGGCCTTGCGCCCCTTGAAGAGCGCCTCGTCGACCGAGAGATTGACCGCATGGATCGCCCGGTTCTGCGCCTCGTAGGGATCGTTGATCTCGGAGGGCGCGCGCGCCGTGCCCGCGCAGCCGGTCAGCAGCAGCGCGGCAAGAGCGCCCGCCAGCAACGGGTGCTTCGCTTTCAGATCCACTCGCATCATTCTCTCGCGGCGCCGCGGGCGCGTTCGGGTCACATTCGTTCAAGGAATAGGGAGCAGCGGCCCGCGATACAAGTCTTGCCCCCCGATTCCCGTGCCCTCAGCGGCCACCTCGCGGCTCTGTGAAGCAAAGCCGCCGCAACCGGGCCACAGGAACCCGTCTTGTGACCGGGTCGTGGAAATTTAATCTTGCCATGCGAAGACAGACGCGGTGCAAAGTGTCAGGTCAACAGGGGCAGACGCAATGAGACGACTGGATAACGCCAAGGGACTCGCGGAACTGCGGGGGGCGCGGGCGCAAAGCCGTCGGCTGATCTGGTCGGTCGGACTGTTCTCGGCCTTCGTGAACCTGCTGATGCTGACCGGCCCGCTTTTCATGCTGCAGGTCTATGACCGGGTGCTCGGGGCACGTGCGGTCGAGACGCTGACCGCGCTCTTCATCCTCGTGGTCTTCCTGTTCCTGATGATGGGACTTCTGGATTACGCCCGCGCCCGGGTGATGGCGCGCGTCGGCGCACGCTTTCAGGCCGCGCTCGAGGCCCGGGTCTTCAGCGCGGTGCTGCGCCGCAATGCGGTTCTGCCCGGCGATCCGGTCGCCGCGACCGGCCTGCGCGACCTCGACGCGGTCAACAAGCTGCTGGCCGCGCCGGTCTTCCTCGCGCTCTTTGACGTGCCCTGGTCGCCGATTTTCTTCGCCGCGATCTTCATCTTCCACCCGCTGCTCGGCTGGCTCTCGCTCGCGGGCGGCGCGGTGCTGATCGCGGTGACGCTGCTCAATCAGCGGCTGACGGCGCAACCGCTCACGCTCGCCAACAACGCCCAGATCGCCTCGGAGCGGCTCTCGGATCAGTTGCGCGAAGAGGCCGAGCTGATCCAGTCGCTCGGGATGCGCGGCGCGAGCTTCCTGCGCTGGCGCTCGGCGCGCGACCGGGCGATGGGCGCGGCGATCTCGGCCTCGGATCTGGGCGGCGGGTTCGCCACCTTCACCCGCACCTTCCGGCTTTTCCTGCAATCGGCGATGCTCGCGCTCGGCGCCTTCGTCGTCTTGCGCGGCGAGATGACGCCGGGCGCGATGATCGCAGGCTCGATCCTGATGGGCCGCGCGCTCTCGCCGGTCGAGCAGGCGGTGGGCGGCTGGGCGATCGTGGCGCGCGCGCGCGACGGTTGGGAGCGGCTCTCGGTCCTGCTCAGCTCGGTCCCGCCCGAAGCGCCACGCACACCGCTGCCGCGCCCGGCCGCGCGGCTCGAGGCGATCCAGCTCACCGTTGCCCCCCCCGGCCAGACCATCGCGACGCTGCGGATGGTCTCGTTCAAGCTCGATCCCGGTCAGGCGATGGGCGTGATCGGGCCCTCGGGGGCGGGCAAATCCACTCTTGCGCGGGCGCTTTGCGGCGTCTGGCGGCCCTCGGGCGGCTCGATCCGGCTCGATGGCGCGACGCTCGACCAATATGACCCGGACGTTCTGGGTGGGCTCATCGGCTATCTGCCGCAGCGCGTCACGCTCTTCGACGGCACGATCGCCGAGAATATCGCACGGCTGATCCCGCGCCCCGATCCGGCCAAGGTGGTCGAGGCCGCCAAGCGCGCCGCCGCCCATCAGATGATTCTCGATCTGCCAGACGGTTACGACACGCGCGTCAGCCAATCCGGCGGGCGGCTCTCGGGCGGCCAGATCCAGCGGATCGGGCTCGCGCGCGCGCTCTATGACGAGCCCGTCCTGCTGGTGCTCGACGAGCCGAACGCCAACCTCGACAACGAGGGGAGCCAGGCGCTCAACACCGCGATCCGCACGATGAAGGCGGCCGGCGGTTCGGTGCTGATCATGGCGCACCGGCCCGCGGCGATCGCCGAATGCGATACGCTGATGGTGCTCGACGGCGGGGTCCGCCGCGCCTTCGGGCCGCGCGACGAGGTGCTCAAGGCCATGGTTCAGAATGCAGGTGACATTGCGCGGGCCGCGAGCCCCGGAGGTGTGGCATGAGCGAGACCCCGAAAGACGGCAGCGCCGCGGCGATCCGGCGCGCTCTGGAAGAAGAACGCGCCGCGGCCGAGGCTTTCGCCGCCGCCCGCACCGCCGAAACCGGGACTGACGCGGGAACTGAGGCCAAGGCAGAGGCCGGTGCCGGCACCGCCGCGCAAGCGACCGAAGCCCCCGCGGCCACAATTCCAGGCCCCGGTCCGGCCCCGGCGCCGGAAGGTTCGGCGGGCAGCGCCCGACGCCCCCCGCCTGCGCAACCGGTCGCCCCGCCACTCGATCTGACGCCGCAGCCGATCACCGCGCGCACGCCCTTGCTGCTCGGGATGTTGGCGCTCGTGTTGCTGCTCGGGGGGTTTGGCGCCTGGGCCAATCTCACCTCGATTGCGGGCGCGGTGGTCTCGAGCGGTCAGATCGAGGTCGATCAGAACCGGCAAGTGGTGCAGCACCCCGATGGCGGCGTCGTGGCCGAGATTCTGGTGCATGACGGCGACCGGGTCGCCGCGGGTGAACCGCTGATCCGGCTCGACGGCGAATTGCTGCGCTCGGAACTCGCCATCGTCGAAGGGCAGTTCTTCGAATTGCAGGCCCGCCGCGGCCGGCTCGAGGCCGAACGCGCCGATGAACCCGACATCACCTTCGGCGACGAACTCACCGAGGTTGCCGCGCGTGACCCCGAGGTCGCCAAGATGGTGACCGGTCAGCGCGATCTCTTCGCGGTGCGGCGCGAGACCCTGCAGAAATCGCTTGGTCAGATCGACGAGCGCCGCTCGCAGACCAAGGCGCAGATTTCCGGGATCGACGCCCAGCTCGACGCGCTCGCGCGTCAGAGCGAGCTGATCGCGAAGGAGCTTGAGGATCAGCGCGGCCTCTTTGCCAAGGGCCTCGCGCAGGCCTCGCGCGTGCTCGCGCTCGAACGCGAGGCGGCCGATCTGGCCGGGCAATCGGGCGAGCTGGTGGCCGAGCGCGCCCAGGCCGAGGGGCGGCTCACCGAGCTCGAACTCGAGAATCTGCGGATGACCTCGCAGCGCCGCGAGGATGCGGAAACCGAGTTGCGCGACATCGGCTATCAGGAGCTGAACCTGGCCGAGCGGCGGCGCTCGCTCTCGGGGCAGATCGAACGGCTCGAACTGCGCGCCCCGGTCTCGGGCATCGTCTATGCGATGTCGGTCACCACGCCGCGCGCGGTGATCCGCGCCGCCGATCCGGTGCTCTACCTGATCCCGCAGGATCGCCCTCTGGTGATCGCGGCCAAGATCGCCACGATCAACATCGACGAGATCTCGATCGGTCAGCCGGTGACGCTGCGCTTCTCGGCTTTCGCGAGCCGCACCACGCCCGAGCTCTTCGGTCAGGTCACCAAGATCTCGGCCGATGCTTTCACCGACGACGCGACGCGGGCGCAATATTACCGCGCCGAGGTGATGCTGAACGAGGGCGAGCTCGCGAAGCTCGGCGAGCTGACGCTGGTGCCCGGGATGCCGGTCGAGGTCTTCATCCGCACCGGCGATCGCAGCCCGATGGCCTATCTGATCAAGCCCTTCGCCGATTACTTCAACCGCGCCTTCCGCGAGAGCTGAGGCCGCGATCAGAGCCGCTTGAGCAGCGCCGCGGTCGGCCAGGCATCGGCGGGCAGGCCCAGACGGGCCTGTTCGCGTTGCACGGCGGCGCGCGTCTTGGCCCCGAGGATGCCGTCGATGGGCCCGACGTCATGACCGCGCGCGGCAAGTTTCGTCTGTAGCGCCTTCATCTGCTCGACCGATAGGCCCGCCTCGGGGCTGCCCAGCGTGAAGCGCGGTGCGCCCTCGAGCCGGGTCGCGAAATAGGCCGCCGTGGTGACATAGACGAAGCTCTTGTTCCACTCGAAGAGCAGGCGGAAATTCGGATAGACCATGAAGGCCGGCCCCTTGCGCCCCATCGGCAGCAGGACCGAGCCCGCGCCGCCCGCGAGTTGCCCCTCGCGCGCCCGCACCCCCATTCGCGCCCATTCGGCGGTGGAGAGCGTGGTATCGAGCCCGGTCTTCGACCAGTCGAGCCCGTCGGGCACGGTGATTTCCTGCATCCAGGGCTCACCGCGCCGCCAGCCCATGCCCGCGATCATCTTGCCCCCCGACATCAGCGCATCGGGGGCCGAGCCCTTGAGGTTCACATGCCCGTCGCCATCGCCATCGACCCCGTTCACAAGAATATCGGCGGGCAGCATCTGCACCTGACCGATCTCGCCCGCCCAGGCCCCGAGATTGCGCGCCGGATCGAAATCGCCGCGCCGGTAAAGCTCGGCCGCGGCGAGAACCTGTGGGCGGAAGAGATCGGGGCGGCGGCAATCATGCGCAAGTGTGACGAGCGCATCGCGGGTGTTGAAATCGCCCTGCACCGCGCCGTAATCGGTCTCGAGCGCCCAGAAGGCGAGCAGGATCCCGCGCGGCACGCCGTAATCGCGCGTGATCCGGTCGAAGACAGCGTCGTATTTCGTCGACATCTTCGCCCCGTTCACCATCCGGTTCTGGCTGATAACGGCCGCGGAAAACTCATTGAAATCCTTCCGGAAAACGCCTTGCGCGCGGTCGGCCTTGAGCACGCGGGCATCCTGACGCACGTCCTTGAGGAAGGCATCGGCCTGCGCGGGGCTCAGCCCCGAGGCCACGATCTCGGCGCGCAGGTCCCGCAGGAAAGCGCCGAAATCGCCGCCGCATTGCGCCGCGGCGCCGGTCGGCAGCGTGAGAGCCAAGAGCAGGGACAAGACCGGGTAACGCATGGGACCTCCGAACTGACACGGCGCGACGCTATGCCATGCCCCGCCCTCAGGCAACAGCGTGGCCGTTGCGCCCGGGCCACGCGTTTGATCCGAACCGGACCTTTTTTCGAAGTCAGGCCATGGTTAACTTGAAATTTACAAACAATATCCTAGCCTTGAGGAAAGGTGATTCCGTCGGAGGGGAAGATGGAAATCCTGCCCAAGGAGCTGATCGCGGCGATGACCGCAGCAGGCCGCCGCGAGCGCGGCAAGCGCACGCGTTTGCGCGTGCAATCGGGCGAGACGAGCTGGCCGGTGCTGCGGCGCTGGCGGGGCGGTTTCGCGCTCGATGCAAACCGGATCGAGAGCCTTCGTGGCCATGTCGATCTTTATGAAGGCGGGCGTCACATCGCGACCGCACTCATCGTCGCCTCCGAGGTCGAGGGCGGTGAGCTGATCTGCACGATCAAGCGCGAAACCCCGGTTTCGGATCGCGCGGCGCTGGATTTCGTGCGCCCCGACGGTACGCCCGCAGGCTATCTGCCGCCAGTCTGACGCTGGGCTCGCCACCCGGCCGCTCAGGTCTGCCTGCGACAGTCCGCGCCCGCGGGTTCAGGGGCGTATCTCGACCTCGGCTCCCAACGGGGTGGCGGCAAACAGCTCTTCGATTTCGGCATCCGACAGGGCGACACAGCCCGCGGTCCAGTCATGCCCGAGGGTCATGCCCGCTGGCAGGATATTCGGCTGGCCATGCAGGAAGATGTCCCCTCCCGGATCGACCCCCTCGGCCGCAGCGCGGGCGCGATCCTCGGGGCGGGGATAGTTCAGCCCGAGCGAGAGGTGATAGGCGCTGGCCTCGTTGCGCCGGTCGATCTGGAAGTGCCCCTCGGGCGTGCGCCCATCCCCTTGCACGCGCTTGTCGCCTGCAGGCGCGAAGCCGAGCCGCACGGCATAGACCCGCGCCACCTGATCGCCGACATAGACGGTCATCCGCCGCGCCGCCTTTTCGACCAAAATGCGGCTGACCGGCCCGACCAGCGGCACGACCGGGACAGGCGGGCGCACCGCCACAAGGACAAGCACGGCGAGCGCAATCGCGAGCAAACTCAGCGCCGAGAAGAGCCCCGCCGCGCGCCGCATGTCACTGCAGATCGGCGAAGGCCGCCTGCAGTCGGGCGACGGCCTCTTCGACGCGCTCCCGCGGCGTGGCGAGGTTGAAGCGCAGGAAGCTCTCGCCGCCCGAGCCGAAGGTCGCGCCGTGGTTTGCGGCAATCCTGGCCTCGCGTTCGACCCGGCCGATGAATTCCTCGGCCGCCATGCCGGTGCCCGAGAAATCGACCCAAGCGAGATACGTGGCCTCGAGCGGCATCGAGGCAAGGCCCGGGATCGCATTCACGCCCGCATCGAAGATCCGGCGATTCTCCTCGACGTAGTCGAGCAGCGCCGTGAGCCAGCCGGCCCCCTCGGGGCTATAGGCCGCCGTGGCCATGGCGAGGCCGAAGCTGTTGGCCGAAATGCCGAAGGCCATCATCTTGGCGGCGAACCGCGCCCGCAGATCGGGGTCGGAGATGATCACGTTGCCCGAATGGCTGCCCGCGATGTTGAAGGTCTTGGTGGTCGAGGACATCATCACCACCGGCAGATCCGGGCTGGCAAGGGCCATCGGGATGTGCGTGTGCCCGGGCATCACCAAATCGTGGTGGATTTCGTCCGAGACCAGAACGAGGCCATGCTTCTTGGCGAAATCCGCGGTGGCGCGCAGCTCCTCGGCGCTCCAGACGCGGCCACCCGGGTTATGCGGCGAGCACAGGATCAGCATCTTGGCGCTGCCATCCATCTGCGCCTCCCAGGCGTCGAAATCCATCGCATATTTGCCGTCGCGGATCACCAGCGGGCATTCGACGACCTTGCGCCCCGACGCGCGCACGACCCGGGCGAAGGCGTGATAGACCGGCGTCATCAGCACGACGCCATCGCCGGGCTGAGTGAAGGCCTCGATGCAAAGCGCGGTGCCGTTCACCAGGCCATGGGTGGTGAAGATCCACTCGGGCTCGACCTGCCAGCCGTGCCGGTTCGCCATCCACCACTGGATCGCCGCGTGATAGGCCCGATCATCGCCCCAATAGCCATAGACGCCATGGGCGATCATGTCCTCGAGAGCGCGCTGCACCGAGGCCGGCGGGTGGAAATCCATATCGGCCACCCACATCGCGATCCCCTCGCGCGGATCGACACCGTAAAGCGCCTGCATCCCGTCCCATTTCATCGAATGGTGGCCGATACGGTCGATCATCTCGTCGAAATTGGGGGCTTTGGTCATCGCGGCGCGCTCCTGTTGCGATCCTGTTCTTTATAGGAGTAATAATCCGGCACAGCGTTCCAGTGAAGATTTCAAGATTGGGAAAGTTTTCCTATTTCATTAAAAAATCCAGAACATCATACCTGATCAGCGGCACCATTGCGAAACCGCCGCCCATCGCCTAAATCTCGGCCATGACCATTCGCCCGATCCTGATCCATCCCGACCCGAGGCTCAAGAAGCTTTGCGACCCCGTCACCGAGATCGACGACGAGCTGCGCAAGCTCGCCGACGACATGCTCGCGACGATGTATGACGCCCCCGGCATCGGCCTCGCCGCGCCACAGGTCGGCATCATGAAGCGCCTCTTCGTCATGGATTGCGTCAAGGACAAGGATGCGGCGCCCGAGCCGATGGTGATGATCAACCCCGAGGTCACCTGGTCCTCGGACGAGACGAATGTCTATGAAGAGGGCTGCCTCTCGATCCCCGACCAATATGCCGAGGTCACGCGCCCGGCCCAGGTGCGGATGCGCTGGACGAGCCTCGACGGGCGCAGCCACGAAGAGCAGTTCGACGGGCTCTGGGCGACCTGCGCGCAGCACGAGAACGACCATCTGAACGGCAAGCTGTTCATTGATTATCTGGGCGCGATGAAGCGCTCGATGATCACCCGCAAGATGGAAAAGCTCAAACGCGAGCGGGCGCGGGTGCCGCGGGAAGATCTGTTCTGATGGCGGTGCGCGCCTTCATTCCCTTCGAGGATCGCCGCCTGCACACCCCCGCCGATCCGGTCGCCGCGGTGACCGAGACGGTGCGGATGATCTGGGACGACATGATCGAAACGATGGACGCGATGCCGGGCGTGGGCCTCGCCGCGCCGCAGATCGGCATCATGATGCGCCTTGCCGTCGTCGATGCCTCCGACAAGCGCGGGCAAGCGGTGCGGATGGCGAACCCCGAGATCCTGCATGCCTCGGTGCAGATGCGCGCCCATGAGGAGGCGAGCCCGAACCTGCCCGGCGTCTATGGCCGGATCGAGCGGCCTCGCGCGGTGACGGTGCGGTTCCTCAATGCCGATGGCGAGATCGAGGACCGCGATTTCGTCGGTCTCTGGGCCACGTCTGTGCAGCATCAGATCGACCATCTGAACGGGAAGACCTATCTCGATCATCTCTCGCCACTGCGCCGCAAGATGCTGATCCAGAAATCGAAGAAACTGGCGAGGGCCTGATGCGGGTCATCTTCATGGGCACGCCCGAGTTCTCCGTGCCAGTGCTCGAGGCGCTTGCGCAGGCGCATGACGTGGTCGCCGTCTATTCCCAACCGCCGCGCCCGGCGGGCCGCGGCAAGGCACTGCGCCCCTCGCCGGTGCAGGCGCGGGCCGAGGCGCTCGGGCTGCCGGTGCGCCACCCGCTGAATTTCAAGACCGAGGAGGCGCGGGCCGAGTTTGCAGCGTTTGAGGCCGATGTCGCCGTGGTCGTGGCCTATGGGCTGATCCTGCCGCAGGCGGTGCTCGATGCGCCGAAGCGCGGTTGCCTCAATATCCACGCCTCTCTTCTGCCGCGCTGGCGCGGGGCGGCGCCGATCCACCGGGCGATCATGGCGGGCGATGCGGAAACCGGGATCTGCATCATGCAGATGGAGGCGGGGCTCGATACCGGCCCGGTTCTGCTGCGCCGGGCGACCCCGATCGGGGCGACGGAGACCACCGGCGCGCTGCATGACCGGCTGAGCGCGATGGGCGCGGAAATGATCCTCGAGGCGCTGGCCGCCCTCGACAACCTGACCCCCGCGGTGCAGCCCGAAGAGGGCGTGACCTATGCCGCCAAGATCGACAAGGCCGAGGCGCGGATCGACTGGACCCGCCCGGCGACCGAGCTGATCCGGCAGATCAACGGCCTTTCGCCCTTCCCCGGCGCCTGGTGCGAGATTGCGGGCGAGCGGGTTAAGCTCTTGCGTGCCGCCCCCGCAGACGGCTCGGCCGCGCCCGGCACGGTGCTCGGCGGTTTCATCATCGCCTGCGGCGCTGGCGCGCTCGAGGTGATCGAGGCGCAGCGCGAGGGCAAGCGGCCGATGCCCGCCACGGAAATCCTGCGCGGGCTGAGCCTGCCCGCACGTCTCGACTGACCCCGGCCCTTCCCAAACCGCACCACGACCGCCATATTGGCCACGAGTATCCGGAGGCCCGGCATGTCCATCGTCCTGCTGTTCATCATCGGCGCCGCCGCGGGCCTGATCGCCACGCGGGCGATGCGGATCGAGGCGGATCTGATCACCACCATTGCCGTGGGCGTCATCGGCGCATTGATCGGCGGGCTCGTGCTGCGCTTCCTGCTCACCGTCACCGGATGGATGGCGGGCTTCGTCGGTGCAGTGCTCGGTGCGATGCTGCTTTTGTGGCTCTGGCGCCAATACGGAGCGAAATGATGCCCCCCTTCCTCGGCCTGATCGGCCTTGCCTCGACCCGGATCGCCCTCTTCGCGGTCTCGATCGCGCTCTGGCTGATCTCGCGCCCGGGCGGCTGGGCGGTTCTGGCCGCCGCGGCGCTCGTGGGCGTCAAGCTGCTGCCCTCGAAATGACGAAATTCCCCGCTAACCGCGGGATGATAGACCCAAATCCCTTTCGGAGTGACCATGATCCCGAGTGAGCTGTCCGGCGGCAACGCCATTTTCCTCGCCCTTGCGGCCTTCATCGCGCTGGCCGTCTTCCTCGGCGTGCGCATCGTGCCGCAATCGGAAAAACACGTGGTCGAGCGCTTCGGCCGGCTGCGCGCGGTGCTCGGCCCCGGCATCAACTTCATCGTGCCCTTCCTCGACCGCGTGGCGCACAAGGTCTCGGTGCTCGAACGCCAGCTGCCCACGACGCGGCAAGACGCGATCACCGCCGACAACGTTCTGGTGCAGGTCGATACCTCGGTCTTTTACCGCGTGATCGAGCCGGAAAAGACCGTCTACCGGATCCGTGACATCGACGGCGCCATCGCCACCACGGTCGCCGGCATCGTGCGCTCGCAGATCGGGCAGATGGAGCTCGACACCGTGCAATCGAACCGCTCCGGCCTCATCACCCATATCCGCGACAACGTGGCGAACGTGGTGGATGACTGGGGGATCGAGGTCACCCGCGCCGAGATCCTTGACGTCAATCTCGACGAGGCGACCCGCGCCGCGATGCTTCAGCAGCTCAACGCCGAGCGCGCGCGGCGCGCCCAGGTGACCGAGGCCGAGGGCCGCAAGCGCGCGGTCGAGCTGTCGGCGGATGCCGAGCTTTACGCCGCCGAGCAACAGGCCAAGGCGCGCCGCGTGACCGCCGAGGCCGAGGCGTTTGCCACCAGCGTCATCGCCGAAGCCATCGCCAAGAACGGCCTCGAGGCCGCGCAATTCCAGATCGCGCTGAAGCAGGTCGAGGCGCTCTCCGATGTCGGCAAGGGCGAAGGCAAGCAGACGGTGATCCTGCCGGCCGCCGCGCTCGATGCGTTCAGCAATGCCTTCGGGCTCCTGAAAGGGAAACTCTGATGCTCTGGCAACAACCCTGGGTCTGGATCGCGGGCGGCATCGCTCTCGGCGCGCTCGAGATGCTGGCGCCCGGTTTCGTGCTCTTCGGCTTTGCGGTCGGCGCGGTCTGCGTCGGCCTGCTGATCTGGGCGGGCGTGCTCGGGACCAATCTCACGGTGATGCTGTTCACCTGTGCGGTCGTGGCCGTCATCGCCTGGCTGATCGCGCGGCGCCTCATGGGCGTGCGCGCCGGTCAGACCAAGATCTGGGATCGCGACATCAACGAGAATTGACGCCCCGGGGCGGCCTGCGGGGCTGGATTTCCGGCCCCGCCTTGCCTAGTCATGCTGCAGCCGCAAACAGGAGACGCGCATGTATCAGGACTTCCCCAACGAAGCCGCCGGCTTCAAATTCGTCATGAAATCGGTCGGCATCGCGCTGGTCGGTCTGGTCGCCTTCCTCTTCATCGCGAACCCGATGGCGGGCGACGCGAGCAGCACGACGACCGTCCATATCGTCAAAAATCACTGATCCGATCGCAAGACCCGGATGGAACGGAGCCCGCAATGCGGGCTCCTTTGCATTTCGGGTTCAGACCTCCGCGATCTCGCGCAGGATCGCCTGCGCGGCCGCCAGCGGATCGGGCGCGGACCAGACCGGACGGCCGACGACCAGATGATCGGCCCCGGCGGCAAGCGCGGTCGCGGGCGTCTCGACCCGCTTCTGATCGCCGAGCGCAGACCCCGCCGGGCGCACGCCCGGGGTCACGATCAGCTTGCCCGCCGCCTGCGGAAGCGCCCGGATCATCGCCGCCTCCCGCGGGCTTGCGATGACGCCATCGGCCCCGGCCTCGAAGGCGCGCGCGGCGCGCTCCGCCACCAGATCGGCGATCTCCCCCTCGCGGATCAGCGCGGCATCGAGGTCGGCACGGTCAAGCGAGGTCAGGATGGTGACCGCGAGGATCTTGAGATCCTTGCCGGCCGCGCCCTCCTTGGCGGCGCGCACGACATGGGGATCGCCGTGGACGGTCAGGAAATCGAGATCGAATCGCGCAAGGCCGCGCACCGCCGCCTCGACCGTGGCGCCGATGTCGAAGAGCTTCATGTCGAGGAAGATCTTCTTGCCATGCTCGAGCTTGAGTTCGTTGGCGAGCGCGAGCCCGCCGCCGGTCAGCATCCCGAGCCCGATCTTGTAGAAGCTGACGCTCTCGCCGAGCGTTTCGGCCAGTTTCAGGCCCTCCAAAGCGTTCGGAACATCGAGCGCGACGATCAGGCGGTCGTCGGCAGGCAGAAGATCGGTCATGGGGCACCTCGGGGCTGGGGATCGGGCAAACGGCTGCCTTTTGCGCCTCGGGCGCGCGGCGGTCAAGGAAAACCGCCGGGCGCCGCGGACAGGGGTGGAAATTTAGGCACAATCCGCCGCAGGGTCTTGAACCGCGCGGGGCCTGCCTCCAATTTTGTCTCAAGACCCGGGAGGAGGCGTGCCGCAGAGGCGGGCGCCCAAGAGCTCGGGGGCTTCAGCAAAGGAGATTGCCGATGAACATGGAGAAGTTCACGGAGCGGTCGCGCGGCTTCATTCAGGCCGCCCAGACCATTGCGATGCGCGAAGAGCACCAGCGCGTGGTGCCCGAGCATCTTCTGAAAGCACTGATGGATGACGATCAGGGGCTTGCGGCCAACCTGATCCGGCGTGCGGGCGGCGAGCCTGCGCGGGTGACCGAGGCCGTCGATCTGGCGGTCTCGAAACTGCCCAAGGTTTCTGGCGGCGACGGTCAGGTCTATGTCGAGCAGAACCTTGTGCGGGTGCTCGATGAGGCCGAGAAGCTGGCCAAGAAGGCGGGCGACAGCTTCGTGCCGGTCGAGCGGATTCTGATGGCGCTAGCCATGGTCAATACCAAGGCCAAGGACGCGCTGGATGCGGGCGCGGTGACGGCGCAGAAGCTCAATGCCGCGATCAACGATCTGCGCAAGGG
>QKJR01000023.1 GCA_003249215.1 Rhodobacterales bacterium | reverse complement strand
GAGCGCCGCGCAGGTCGCGGGCGCGATCACGCCGGTGCCGGGCGGCGTTGGCCCGATGACCATCGCCTGCCTTCTGGCCAATACGCTCACCGCCTGTTGCCGCGCCAACGGCCTGCCCGAGCCCGAAGGGCTCACCGCGTAAGGAAACGCCCGAAGGGCTCACCGCCTGAGGCACGAATTTCGCCCCCCGACCGCCCATCGCCCCGCCAAGAGGGCCGGGCCCGGGGGGCCTCACTCGAAAACGACGACGCGACCAGACGCGCCTTTGGGGAAAGGCGCCCGACCGGCCCGGCCGGAGCATCAGACCCTTGGGAGACAAGAATGACCAAATACTGCCTGACCGTGACATGCCCGTCGAAACGGGGCATCGTCGCCGCCATCGCCAATTATCTGGCCGATCAGGGCTGCAACATCACCGACAGCTCGCAATACGACGACCCGGTGACCGGGCGCTTCTTCATGCGCGTGAGCTTCGTGCCGGAAACCGGCGCGGCGCTCGAGGCGCTCGAAAAGGGCTTCGGCGCAACCGCCAAGACCTTCGAGATGCAGGCGAAATTCCATGACGAGACCGAGAAGATGAAGGTCGTCATCATGGTCTCGCGCTTTGGCCACTGCCTGAACGATCTGCTCTATCGTGTGCGTATCGGTGCGCTCCCGATCGAGATCGTCGCGGTGATCTCGAACCACATGGATTACCAGAAGGTCGTCGTGAACCACGACATCCCCTTCCACTGCATCAAGGTCACGAAAGAGAACAAGCCCACCGCCGAGGCCGCGATCATGCGCGTGGTCGAGGATGCGGGCGCGGAACTGATCGTGCTGGCGCGCTACATGCAGATCCTCAGCGATGAGATGTGCCAGAAGATGTCGGGCCGGATCATCAACATCCACCATTCGTTCCTGCCCTCGTTCAAAGGCGCCAACCCCTACAAACAGGCCTATGAGCGCGGCGTGAAGCTGATCGGCGCGACCAGCCACTATGTGACCGCCGACCTCGACGAGGGCCCGATCATCGAACAGGACACGGTGCGCATCACCCATGCGCAATCGGCCGATGACTACGTGAGCCTTGGCCGCGACGTGGAAAGCCAGGTGCTGGCTCGCGCCATCCACGCCCATGCCCACCGCCGCGCCTTCCTCAATGGCAACAAGACGGTGGTCTTCCCGGCCTCGCCCGGCGCTTATGCCTCGGAACGCATGGGCTGAGGCGCGCAAAGGTCGTCAGGAACCAAAGGCCGGGGCATCGTCCCGGCCTTTTTCATGTGTCACCGTCGCAGGGGGGCGCTGCCCCCCCGGCTTCGCCTCCCCCCGGGATATTTGGATCAGGTTGAAGATGAGGTTCGTCAGATCCACCGCCGCCCCTCCGGAACACCGGACGCCGTGACGCTAACCCGGCCCTGTCATCAACTGTGCAAAAATATCCTCAGGGGGTGAATGGCCAAAGGCCAGAGGGGACGCGAGCGCCCCCTGCCCGGCCACCACCTGTGCGCCCTCTGGATTTCCCCCACCCGCCCGGTCTATTCTTTGACCGCCCGATCCAGGGTCGATCAAAGGATTTTTCCGTGCCGCCCTCTTCCGGTCGTTCATTGCCCGCCCCCGGTGAGCCCGTCGTCGGCGCGACCGTGCAATATGTCATCGACACGCTGACCATGCGGATCGTCTCGGGCGAATATGGCCATGACGAGCGCCTGCCCTCCGAGCGGCAGATGTCGCAGGATCTGGGCGTTGCGCGCAATACGGTGCGCGAGGCGCTCGACCTGCTCGAAGGGCGCGGCATGATCCGGCGGCGGGCGGGTTCGGGCTCGTTCGTCACCTATGATCCGAAGGGCGCGAGCGAGTCGCTGGCCCCGGTCGCCGCCGAGACCGGGCCGCTGCAATTGCAGGTGGTGCGCGGGATTCTCGAGCCCGAGATGGTGCGCCTTGCGATCATCAACATGCCGCCGCGCCAGATCGAGGCGCTGGGCGAGACGCTCTCGCAGATGGAGGCGGTGCAGACCGATGCGGGCGATTTCGTCCGGCTGGAGGAGGAATTCCACCGCCAGATCGCCAATGGCACCGGCAATCCGCTGCTCGTGGCCTGCTACAACCTCGTGATCGACGCGCGCCGGCAAAGCTTTCGGGCCGCGATGTATCGCCGGCACCTGACGCCTAATCGCATCGCCGCCTATCAGCGCGGCTACAACGCGCTCTTCAACGCGATCGCCGCGCGCGACATCGAGGAGGCGACGGAGTTCATGAAGCTCACGCTGATCGAGGATCAGAAGCTGTTGATGCAGGGCGACTGACCCCAGAACGACCAAGAGCCGGGCGCGCCACCAGCCGCTGCTGCCAGCCCTGCCCAAGCTCCTCGAGGTGATGCGCCAGCCGCGCGCCATTACGCTCGAGCCAGCCCAGCACCGAGCCGAATTCGGCGATCCGCGCGCGGCCCTCGACCACCCGCACCACCGGCCAGTCGCCCACCAGCGCATTGTCGATGCCGTAGATTTCCTCGCCCCACCACCGCGCGGGACCAAAAGCATGCGGCATCTCCTGCCCGCGTTTCATGGCGGCCAGCACCGAGACCGGTTCGGTAGTATCCGCGATCTCGACCGCGTTGTGCCACAGATCGAGGATCGAGGCATATTCCCAGCTCACCGCGCTCCATTCGCCCGGGAAGCGTTCGTTATAGGCCTCGAAGAAGGCCTTGGGACGGCGGAAGAAAAACGCCGTATCGGCCAGTTTCGGATCGTCGAAATCGGGGAATTGATAGGTGTAGCGCGCCATGAATTCGGCGTTCGTGCGGGCGATCATGCGGGGATAGTCGTCGGCGGTGCAGGCGAGGATCTCGCCCTCGAAACCCTGCGCATGAGCCGCCTCGGTCAGCGCATGCATCATTGGCGGCGCGGATGAACACCAACAGAGCACATCGGGCGCATCGGCCAGCATCGCCGCCACGATCCCCGCCGCATCGAGCGTGTCGGGCGTATAGCGGATTTCCCTCACCATCTGATGCCCCGTCGCCTCGAAGGCCGCGCGATAGACCGCGAGCGAGGGCAGGCCGAGGCTGTCGGTCTGGCTGCACAGGGCTACGCGCCGCGCCGCGGGGCGGTTGCGGGCCAGCCATTCGACCCCGGTCACGTTGAACAAGGGATGCACCTCGGCCGGGGCGATCAGATAGGGAGTGTCGGGCGAAAGGTCGGAGGGCAGCAGCGTCGCGACCAGCGCCCGGCGCTCCATCAGATAGGGCAGCGCGGGGGCAAAACTGTCGCCGCCCAGCGTCAGGATCAGCTTCACGCGCAGGTTCTCGACCATGTCGCGTGCGGCCTCCTGCGTCGCCTCGGGGCTCAGCGCGCTGTCATGGGCCACGATCTCGACGCGCTGGCGCTTGCCCGCGACCATCAGCCCGCCTGCTGCATTGATCCAATCAGACCAGATTCGGCAGCCATCGAGCCCGGGCCGGCCCCAATACTCCTCGGGGCCGGAGAGTGGCGTCAGAAATCCGATTCGAACCGGTGCGCGATTCGTAGCCCCAAGCCGAGGCAGGGAACCAGTTACCGCGAGGCGCTGCGCGAATGACGAACTGCTCATAATTTCAACATTACCCCCTTTTCACCGAGGCGAAATGCCCAAAAACGCGGAATCGACATATTCCGGTGAGGAAAATTATTTGACCCAAAGTTGAGATTCGCGGCGTGATTGGTTCATGCCGAAGGGACCAGTTGAATATATTGGTTCAGACCGGAAAGCAGGGAGCCAAAAATGACCAAACGTGTTGCCGTTATCGGCGCCGGCCCGTCGGGCCTTGCGCAGCTGCGCGCCTTCCAATCCGCCGCCCAGAAGGGCGCCGAGATCCCCGAAGTCGTCTGCTTCGAGAAGCAGTCGAACTGGGGGGGCCTGTGGAACTACACTTGGCGCACGGGCGTCGATGAGAATGGCGAGCCGGTGCATTGCTCGATGTATCGCTATCTGTGGACCAACGGTCCGAAAGAGGGCCTCGAATTCGCCGATTATTCCTTCGAGGAACATTTCGGCAAACAGATCGCCTCCTATCCGCCGCGCGCCGTGATGGTCGATTACATCGAGGGCCGCGTGAACAAGGCCGGCGTGCGCGACTGGATCCGGTTCAACTCGGTCATCCGCTGGGTCGAATACGATCAGGACGCAGATGATTTCACGATCACCGTCTATGACGCCGAGAAAGACCACGTCTACAAGGAGCGCTTCGATAACGTCATCGTCGCCTCGGGCCATTTCTCGACGCCGAACGTGCCGGAATATCCGGGCTTCGACCAATATTACGGCCGTATCGTCCATGCCCATGACTTCCGCGACGCGCGCGAATTCGAGGGGCAGGATGTGCTCGTGGTCGGCTCGTCCTATTCGGCCGAGGACATCGGCTCGCAATGCTGGAAATACGGCGCGAAAACGGTGACCTCGTGCTATCGCTCGGCACCGATGGGCTTCAAATGGCCCGACAACTGGGAAGAGAAACAGGGCCTCGTGCGGGTCGAGGGCAAGACCGCCTTCTTCAAGGACGGCAGCTCGAAGCATATCGATTCGATCATCCTGTGCACCGGCTACCGGCACTATTTCAACTTCCTGCCCGACGAGCTGCGGCTGAAGACCAAGAACCGGCTGGCGACCGCCGACCTCTACAAGGGCGTCGTCTATGTCCACAATCCGAAGATGTTCTACCTCGGCATGCAGGACCAGTGGTTCACCTTCAACATGTTCGACGCTCAGGCCTGGTATGTCCGCGACATCATCCTCGGCCGGATCGAAGTGCCCGCCGACAAGCAGGTTCTGATGGCCGATGTGTCCGAACGCGAGACCCGCGAAGAGGCCTCGGATGAGGTGAAATATGCGATCAAATATCAGGGCGATTACGTCAAGGAGCTGATCGCGGATACCGATTATCCGAGCTTCGACGTCGATGGCGCCTGCGCGGCCTTCTACGAGTGGAAGAAGCACAAGGCGGTCGACATCATGACCTTCCGCAACAACGCCTACAAGTCGGTGATCACCGGCACGATGGCGCCCGTCCACCACACGCCCTGGAAGGACGCGCTGGACGACTCGATGGAAGCCTACATGGCCAACTGACCACGGTCCCCAACTCGGGGGGGAAATGTCGTCACCCCCCCGGTTTTTTCTCTCTTCCGAAGGACAACGGATGCATCTCGCGCCCCCGCCCCTGTTCCGTCCCGGCCCGCCCCGGCCGAGCCGCGCGCGCCGTGCCGCGGCTTTCGGCCTTGGCCCGACCGAGGAGCGGTATTCCGTTCCCGGCGGCGGGGCGATCGTCGTCGAGCTGCGCGTGGGCGACCGGCTCGAGGTGATCAACGACGAGGGCGGCCAGCGCGCCGAACTCATTGCCACGCATCCCGATGGCCGCGTCGATTGCGGCCTTCTGGGCTGGCAAGGCGACACCACGCCCGAGGGGCTCAAGGCCGCGCTCCTGCGGGGCGAGCCCTCTCTGGCGCGGCTGCGTCTGGCGCTGGCGCTGCGGGGGATCGACCTTGCGGCGGCGCGCGCGATCGGCCTTTTCGGCGCCGGCTCGCGCCCGGGCGAGGCGGTGAGCTTTGCCGCCCAGGGCCCCGGCTGGGCGATCCTCGCAGCCCCCGGCGGGCCGATGGATTTCGAAGCACAGGATACGGCGACGCCGCTCACGCTCAAGCTCACCCGCGCCGAGGCCCGTGCGCGGGGCAAATTCGATCTGCCCGACCCGCTGGCCGATCCGCTGCAGGATATTCGCGTGAAATCCTCGACCGCCGAGGCCTATGTGATCAAGGCCGGCGAGTTCATCCAGATCCTCGACGTCGATGGCCGCCAATGCACCGATTTCCAGTGCTTCGACGCGCGCAAGCTCGACCGGGGTCAGGTGCGGCCGCTTGATGCGACCACCACCCGAACGCTGATGGGCCACAACTATCCGATGCCCGGGCTGCACGCGAAATACTACGACCACGACATGACCGCGCTGGTCGAGGTGGTGCAGGACACCTGCGGGCGGCACGACACCTTGGGCCTGGCCTGTGCCGCGAAATATTACGATGACATCGGCTATCCGGGGCACATCAACTGCACCGACAATTTCAACGGCGCGCTCGACGCTTACGGGATCGAGGCCCGCGCGGGCTGGATGGCGGCCAACTTCTTCTTCAACACCGGGATTGACGATCATGGCGTCGTCTATGCCGACGAACCCTGGTCGCGGCCGGGGGATTACGTGCTTTTGCGCGCGCTGACGGATCTCGTCTGCGTCTCCTCCGCCTGCCCCGACGATACCTCGGCCGCCAATGGCTGGGATCCGACCGATATCCATGTGCGCAGTTATGCCGCGACCGAGCGTTTCCAACGCGCCTCGGCCTGGCGCCCCACCCCCGACGCGGAGCCGATCATGACGCGCCAAAGCGCCTACCACGACAATTTCGCGGCCCTCACGGCCGATATCATCGAATACAAGGGCTTCTGGCTGCCGAATTCCTTCCCGCAATGCGACCCGGTGGAAAGCTACTGGGCCGCGCGCGAGGGCGTGGTGGTGATGGACCTTTCCGCGCTGCGCAAGTTCGAGGTGACCGGCCCCGATGCCGAGGCGCTGATGAACTGGGTGCTGACGCGCGATGTCTCGAAGCTCGGCCATGGCCAGATCGTCTATTCGGCGATGTGCTATCCGCATGGGGGCATGATCGACGACGGCACCCTCTTCCGCCTTGGCGACCAGAATTTCCGCTGGATCGGCGGCGCGGATGAGGGCGGCGTATGGATGCGCGAAGAGGCCGACCGGCTCGGCCTCAACGTCAGCATCCGCGGCTCGACCGATCAGATGCACAACCTCGCCGTGCAGGGGCCGAAATCGCGGGAACTGGTGTCGCAGATCATCTGGACCCCGCCGCATCAGCCCGCGGCGGACGCCATCGACTGGTTCCGCTTCACCGTCGGGCGCCTCGGCGGCCCGACCGGTGCGCCGGTCGTTCTGTCGCGCACCGGCTACACCGGGGAACTCGGCTATGAGATCTTCTGCCACCCCAAGGATGGCGATGCGGTCTTCAAGGCGGTCTGGGCGGCGGGTCAGCCGCTGGGGATCAAGCCGATGGGCCTTGCGGGGCTTGACCTGTGCCGGATCGAGGCCGGGCTCGTCTTCGCGGGCTATGATTTCTCGGATCAGACCGACCCGTTCGAGGCCGGCATCGGCTTCACCGTGCCGCTGAAATCGAAGACCGCCGATTTCGTCGGGCGCGAGGCGCTGATCCGCCGCAAGGAAACGCCCGCGCGCAAATTCGTGGGCCTCGAGATCGAGGGCCAAGACCCGGTCGGGCACGGCGATTGCGTGCGGATCGGGCGCGCGCAGGTGGGCGAGATCTGCTCGGCCATGCGCTCGCCCCGCACGGGTCAATGGATCGCGCTCGCGCGGCTCGACGTGGCCCATGCCGCGCCGGGAACGGCGGTCGAGGTCGGCCGTCTCGACGGACATATCAAGCGGATCGCGGCAAGGGTGAGCCCCTTCCCGCATTACGATCCGAAAAAGGAACGTCCGCGCTCCTGAGGGGGCCGGCGTGGCGGGCCGGGAGACCCGCCAGTGTCGGCTCCGGCCGGCAGGGAGGCAAGAAAACGGGGCAAAATCGCCCCTTCCACTCAACAGGGAGTTTGAACGTGGAAACGGACCTTGCAACGCTGGCGGCTGCGGTCGCCGAACTGAAGGAGAAGGCCGGCGGGACCGGTACCACCTTCTCCGAGACGTTTTATTTTCTGACGATCCCGCTGATGATCCTCATCCATGCGGGCTTTCTGGCCTATGAAATGGGCGCCTCGCGCTCGAAGAACGCGCTGGCCTCGGGGATCAAGAACATCCTCGCCTTCTCGATG
>QKJR01000012.1 GCA_003249215.1 Rhodobacterales bacterium | reverse complement strand
CCACGCCTTTGGACATCCGGGTGTGGCTGTCGCCGCCGATGATGATCGCCCAGTCATCCACGGTGATGTCGTTGAGCACCTTGTGGATCACGTCGGTCATCGCGTGATATTCGCCCTTGGGGTCGCGCGCGGTCACAAGGCCGAAGCTGTTCATGAAGGACATCAGCTTCGGAATGTTGTCCTGCGCCTTCTTGTCCCAGACCGAAGCGGTGTGGCAGCCCGACTGATAGGCACCGTCAACCAGCGGCGAGATCACGGTGGCGGCCATCGCCTCGAGTTCCTGCGCAGTCATCGGGCCGGTGGTGTCCTGCGAGCCGACGATGTTCACGCGCACGCGCACGTCCGAACCGGCGTGCAGCACCTTGCCGGGCGCGACGCCGCGGGCATTGGCGTTGAAGATCTTCTCGACCGCGGTCAGGCCCTGACCCGGGACGCTGATCTCTTTCGAGGGGGCGAAGACCTTGGGCGCCTCGACGCCGAGGATCTCGGCCGCGACGGTCTGCAGTTTCTTGCCGAAGACGATGGCGTAGGAGCCGCCGGCCTTCATGAACTCGACCTTCTGGGGCGTGAAGGAGCTGGACAGATCGGCCAGCTCTTCGCCGTCCTCGCTGAGCAGTTTCTTCTTCTTGGTGTCGATTTTGAGCACGGTGCCGGTGGTCACCGAGAATTTCTGCTCGAGGATCGGGTTGCCGTCGTTGTTCAGGATCGCCTTGCCGTTCTCGTCGGTCTTCTTGACCCAGTTCTTGAGGTTGACCCCGATCCCGCCGGTCACGTCGACCGTGGTCGCGAAGATCGGCGAGATGCCATTGGTGCCGGCCACGACCGGGGCGATGTTGACGAAGGGCACATAGGGCGAGGCCTGCTTGCCGGTCCAGAGTGCTACGTTGTTTACGCCCGACATCCGGCTCGAGCCCACGCCCATCGTGCCCTTTTCAGCGATCATCATGATGCGCTTGCCGGGGTGCTGGATCTTCAGATCACGGATCGTCTGCTGCGCGGCCTCGTCGCACATGCAAAGCCCGTGCAGCTCGCGGTCGGCGCGCGAGTGCGCCTGGTTGCCGGGCGAGAGGAGGTCGGTCGAGATGTCGCCCTCGGCCGCGATGAGGGTGACGATTTCGATCTCGTCCTCGACATCGGGCAGGCTGGTGAAGAACTCGGCCTTGGCATAGCTTTGCAGGATGTCGGTCGCGATCGCATTGCCCGCCTCATGCGCGGCTTTGAGGCGGTCGGTGTCGGCATCGTAAAGGAAGACCTGGGTCTTGAGGACCTCGGCGGCCTGTTCGGCGATCGCCTTGTCGTCGCCGAGCGCCACGTCAAGCAGCACGCGCACCGAGGGCCCGCCCTTCATGTGCGACAGCAGTTCCAGCGCGAAGGCCGGGGTGATTTCCGGAACCACCGTCTGACCCAGCACGATCTCTTTCAGGAACTCGGCCTTCACACCCGCGGCGGCGGTGGTGCCGGGCAGGGTGTTGTAGATGAAATACTGCAGCGAATCGGCGCGGTGCGGATGCGCGGCATCACGGATCTGCGCGACGATCTCGGCCGTCAGCGCGCCGTCGTCGATCGGCTTGGGGCTGAGGCCCTGTGCTTTGCGGGTTTCGATCTCTTCGAGGTAGCGGGCATAGAGACTCATCTGCGTTCCCAATGGCTGACTGACATGATGGCGAAGCGGGCGGCCGGCGTGCGGACGTTTCGGTATGCCGTTGTATACAGAGCGCGCGAAACTTGCAAGCCTTTGCCACGTCTACCCCCAGCATAATCCCTGTCGGCCCGCTTGGAAAACAGGGTTTTCGACAGGATGGCCAGATCGGGCGCCGATGGGTGAAGTCGCGCGCCGGGGTTTGCAGGTGGGGCGGTGCAAATCAGACCCCGCTCATGCTGCCGTCTGGTCCATTCGCGACAGATCAGGGTGTTTCGGTCGCATATCCTGAGGCTTGGTGAACTTCTCGCCATCTCTTGGACAGGATCTGGCGGAATTGAAGCCACTGCCTTCTCCTGCTGGTCGGTTTCGATCTGGTTGAAAGAGGTCTCGGCGGGCGGCTGTTCGCCATGGGCGGCTCGGGGCCGCTGGCGGTTGCAGAAGAACGCCCACCTTCGTCTGCGAGCCGGTCTCTCAGGCGGGCAGGTAGACGCCTCATGTTTCAGGGACCGCCAGCGGCGTTCGGTGAAGATGTTGTCGAGGCGGCGCCCCCAGCCAGCCATCCGTTGCCCGCAGGCGATTGCAAGCAATCGCCGAGAGGGAGATCCGGGCGCCGATCCGTTTCTGCTGGTCGGTGCAGGCAAAGGACGTGAGCTGCGAACCCTGACGTTGCATGGCCGCTCGAACCAATGGCTCGCTTCAATGCGGCTCGCACCACTGCCGGATCATGGTCGGATGAACGCCGCAGTCCGAGGCGAGTTCTGACACGGTACGCTCGCCCTGCAAGGACTTCCAGCGCGACGCGAGCCTTGACGTCCGCGTCGTGGGGCCTGCGTTTCGACATGCTCCGGTCCCCGCGTTCGGGGTGACCCGCAGCGTCAGATCGTAGCTTCCGTACCGGTCCGAATGCCGGGGAGGAGCTCAGAGCGGACCGCCCCCGATATACAAGACCCGGAGCGGGCCGCCCCGCAACGCAGGGCTCGACGGCGCCATGCCGGCCTGGCGAATGTAAGCGCCAAGGCGTCCGCGCGTTGCCGCCGTGATCCGAATCGCTCCGTTGCGAAAAAACGATCGGATTCCTGTAATCGGCTCAGGGCATTACGTAGCGTAAATTTGTGCGCAGACATCGTATGAAAAGTTTGCTAGGCTGGAAGAAACCACACCAATAAGTTGTATTGATCGGGGGGCCAAATGCGCTTTCTTCGAGCCTGTTTTCTGCTGCCGTTTTTCACCCTTGCCGCAACGAGCGCTCGCGCAGATGCGCCGATCCCGGACGCGCCGATCCGGTGCACCGCGATCCACGAGACATTGAACGGGCTGCTGCCCGAGGCGCAGCGACAGTTCGGGCGCACGGTCTGTGCCGATGTGGTCGCGATGGATCAGATGCTGGTCTACAACCGGTTCGGCAGCTTCAACCCCTTCGGGATGATCTATGCGCTGCGCCGCGACGTGGTCGGTGTCGACCGCCCGGTCACGCATCTGAGCGCGGATGATTGCGATACGCTCGACGGGACTGAGGGCTTCGGCAAGGGCCTCGCGCCGGGGGCGGTGCGGCTCAAGGATTGCAAGCGGCCGCGGCCGCTGACGCTGCGGGCGAATGTGGGGGATGTGCTGCATGTGCGGCTCACCAACCTGTTGCGCCCGCTCGAAGAGGGCGCGGCGCGGCCCGATGCAGCGCCCGACCTGTCGCGCGATTTCTGCGATGCCAAGGCGCCGCCGCCGAACCGGGGCAACCTGTTCCACCTGTTGCGCGACTGGGTCTCGTGGGGTGATCCGGGCCAGAAGGATCATGGCGAGGTGACCTGTGGCTTGCCCGGCCATGTCGATGCGGCCGAGCCGGGTGCGACCGAACGCGCGCCCGACTGGCCCTATAGCCGGGGCGCGAACATGGCGATCCAGGGGCTGACCGCCTTCGTCATCGCCGACGGGCGGATCGCCGAGGCGCCGGATGCCTGCAAGGGGCTGGGTGCGATCGGGCCGGGGGCATCGGTCGATTGCTTCTACATGGTCGAGCGCGAGGGGCCGTTCTTCATGGCCTCGACCGGGGCGCCTGCCGGGGGCGAGGGCGATGGCGGCTCGATCACGCATGGGCTCTTCGGGGCCGTCGTGGCCGAGCGTGCGGACAGCCGCTGGTATCGCAGCCAGTTGACCCGGGCAGGCTTCGACGCGGCCTTTCCGCCGCAGGTGGGGGGCACGGTGCGCCATGCCCGCGCCCCCGAGGCGTTCGAGGACATGAAACCCTATGAGGCGACGCGCGCGGCGGGGGCCGACGATCTGAGCCCGGGCAAGGTGCCGGTGCTCGACATGCTGCGCGAGGTGGCGCCGGGCGCGCAGGAGCTGGTGCATGCCGATCTCAACGCGATCATCTATCGCAAGGATGCCCCGGACGAGAGTTTCCGCGAATTCTCGGTCTTCTTCCATGACGAGTTGAAGAGCTTCTATGCGCGCAATTTCGAGGAGCTGGGCGCCTTCGGCGGGGGGCAGCTCGCAGGGGTGCGCGACGGCTTCGCGATCAACTATGGCGCGAGCGGCATGGGCGACATGCTGCTCGCGAACCGCAAGGGGATCGGCCCGGCGGCGAATTGCGCGGAATGCCTCTATGAGGAGTTCTTCCTGACCTCCTGGGCGAATGGCGATCCGGCACTGCTCGAGCAATTCAGCGACGATCCCTCGAATGTGCATCATTCCTATCTGAACGACCGGGTGGTGTTCCGCAATTTCCACGCCGGCCCCAAGGAGACGCATGTCTTCCACCTGCATGCGCATCAGTGGTTTGCGGGCAATGACGGCGGGCGGGGGTCCTATCTCGACAGCCAGACGGTCGGCCCGCAGCAGGGCTTCAGCTATGACATCTATCAAGGCGGGATGGAGGTCTATCACAAGGGCGAGGGCGACCTGCCCGGCTGGTTCGAGACGCTGGGATCGGGCAATCGCAACCGCACGGTGGGGGATTCGATCTTTCACTGTCACCTCTATCCGCATTTCGCCCAGGGCATGTGGGAGCTGTGGCGCGTGCATGACGTGCTCGAGGACGGCACGCGCAAGCTGCCCGACGGGCAATGGGAGCCGGTCCTGTCGCTGGCCGAGATGAGCGCGGCGGTGCGGGCGCTCAAGCGGCCCGGGTCGGTTGCGGACACGACCGGCGCCTGGATCGAGCCGGGGGCGGCGCTGGTCGAGAAGGTGCGGGATGCGGGCGGGAACCGCGTCGAGCGGCTCATGCGGCGCCAGCTCGGCACGCCGGTGCCCGCGCTCGTGCCGCTGCCCGGTCAGGCCTGGCCGGTGCTGCCGAGCTATCCCGAGACGGTGGCGAGCCTCGACGAGACGGGCGGGATCAGCGGCGGGCCGGCCGCGCCCGCGCCAAGCGACACGCCGGTCGCGCTCGAAACCTTCCCGGGCTATCCGTTCTATGTTGCGGGCAAGCCGGGGCACCGTCCGCCTCAAGCGCCGATGGATATTGCGCGCGAGCTGACGGCGGCGGGGCAGGTGACGAACGACTATCTCGACGGCGGCTTGCCGCGGCATGTGATGCTCGATGACAGCGCCCGCAAGCTGCCCTTCGATCTGCCCGCGACCGTGGCCGATGCTCTGGCCGCCGATCCCGCGCCCACCACACTGGCGCAGGCACAGGGCGATGCGGGCCTGCGCGCCCGCGAGGTCCTGCAGTCGCAGGTGATCGCCGCGGCGCTGGCGCTTGGCGATCTGACGATGAAACTCGAGAGCGCGACGATCGAGCTCAAGCCCTATGACGGCACCGCGCTCGAGCGCAGCGCGATGGGCTTTCACCACCGGGGCGAGGCGGATGGCGTTGCGCTGAGCCTGCACCGGGCCGATGGCACTCAGAGCGAATACGACCCCGCCGAGGGCGGTTACACGAGCGTCGGTGGCAGCATCTTCGCGGTGAATTCCTCGGCCCCGAAACCGGGTGCGCCCTTCGCCGATCCCTGCGGGGCGCCCGCGGGGCTCGCCTCGCTGTGGCGGGTGGGGGCGTCGGAGTATCTCTGGAAGGATGGCACGGGCGAGCAACCGGTCTTCCTCGATGCGGGCCTGAGCCAGCCCGCGGGCGATGCCGAGGTGTCGAACTGGGTGCATTACGAACGCGATGCAGGCGGCAAGCCGGATTTCTACGTCACCGACGGGGCCGGCGGATCGGTTGTGATCGACCGCGATGCGCTGATCCGCGAGGCGGACCCCTTCGTCACGGCCGCCCCGGGCGCGAGCGTGCAGCAGGGCTTTGGCGATACGCGCTTCGCCAGCGATCCGGCGGTGGTCGGATACCGCCGCTACGAGGCTTCGGCGGTGCAGGTGGACATGGTGACGAACCGCGCGGGCTGGCACGATCCGCAGGCGCGCATCAACGTGCTGAGCGAGGTCTCGGACGGCTACAAGACCGGCAGCGGGCGGATCTCGCCCAAGATCACGGCGAGCGAGGAGCCGTTCTTCTTCCGCGCACTGTCGGGGGAATGCATCGAGTTCCGCCACACCAACGAATTGCCCAAGGATCTGGAGCTGGACGATTTTCAGGTGCGCACGCCGACCGACACGATCGGCCAGCATATCCATCTGGTGAAATTCGACGTGACCTCGTCGGACGGCTCGGGGAACGGGTTCAACTACGAGGATGGCACGCTCGCCCCCGACGAGATCGCGGCGCGGATCTGCGCCGCCAAGAACGCGCCTGCAAGTGCGGGGGATGTCGTGGAGGCGCGCGATCCCGCGGCGCTGAAGATCCGCGAGTTCCCGGGGCTCTGCAAACTCGATGACGGGCACTGGCATGTGGCCGAGGCCTTCGATCATTCGGTCTGGAAGCGCACGCTGGGGGAAAATCGCGCGCTGTTCCAGACCACGACGCAGCGCTGGTTCGCGGACCCGGTTCTGTCCGAGCTGCGCGCGGGCGATCCCGCGCAGGGACGGGCCGACCGCACCTTGCGCACGGTCTTCAGCCATGACCATTTCGGACCCTCGTCAATCCAGCAGCACGGTTTTTATACCGCGCTGGTGATCGAGCCGCAGACCGCGATGATCTGCAGCGAGACGAACACCGACTGCACCGCCCCGCGCGACGATCGGGCGCTGGTGGAGGCCAGCGCGGCCGATGTCGGCGCGCGCAAGGTGATCGTGGATCTCTTCCCGCTCAAGGCGACCGAGCCGGGCGTGAACACGGCCGAGGCCTTGCGCGAATTCGCGGTGTCGATCGCGGATTTCGCCACGCTCTACGATCCGCGCGCCGGGGTGACGCCGGCGGCCTTCGAGCGCACGATGGCCGGGCCGGGTGAGAAGAAGGGGATGGCGACGCTGCTGTGCGAGGCGCGTCATGCGGGCGATCCGCAGGCGCTGCGCGATATCTGTGGCAGCGATGTGGACGACCACGGCACCTCGATCTGGTGGGCGCACCCCGAAGACGTGCCGCCCGCCTGGCTCGCCGAGGGGCGGCCCGGTGATCTGACGGGGCATCAGACGGGGCTGGAGCCGCAGCTTTTCAGCGCGGGGATCACGGTGCCGCACGAGGGTGCCGACCTGACGCCCGCGGCCTTCCTCGAGGACTATCTCAAGACCTATCGCGCGCGGGCGGCCGGGTTCGCGGATGCTACGGTCGCGGGCGCGCGGCTGGCGCGGCCCGTCTCGCCGCCGCCGCGCCCCGAGAGCATCTCGGTCGATCACCACGATCCCTATCTGGTGAACTATCGCGGCGAGCCCTTCCCGATCCGGGTCGGCACCAACAGCTCGCAAAGCGCCGATTGCGCCTTGCAGCCGCTGGCCTTCTGGGTCGCCCAACTCGGCAGCGGCGTCAGCGTCGACTGCGAGATCAGCCGGCAGAAGACCGATACCGCGGGCGACATGGCCAATGTCCTCGTCTCGGGGATGCACGGCGATCCGGTGGTGCCGATCCTCAACAGCTTCGACGGCGACACGCTTCAGTTCCGCCTGATCCAGGGCGCGCAGGAGGTACAGCATACCTTCAACGTCGAGGGCTACACCTGGCCGCGCAACATCGACCAGCGCTTCCCCTCGATGATGCGCGAGCTGGAGGACATCACTCCGCCCACGACGCTGGTGCGCGCCTGCTACGAGGGCGCGGGCGTGCAATCGGCGCTGCGCATCGCGCGGGCGGGGCGGCCCGAGGAATACGACCGCTGGGCGGAGAAGGGCAGCAAGGACTTTCCGGTGGGCAGCGATGCGCACAAGTTCTGGAGCGATTTCGATGCCCAGATCGCCGATTGCTTCAACATGGATGGCCGGATCGCCGCGCAGGAGATCGGGATTTCGGAACATTTCGAATTCAAGTCGGCCTTCCTCTACGACAGCAACATCGCCGGCGTGCAAAAGATCATGATGCGCAATCTGCGTGCGGCGCCGCCGCTCACGCGGGACCGGGCGCTGGCCGAGCTCGAGGCGCTGCTCGGGCAGTTGCAGGCGCATGACGTGCTGGCGCCGCGCGACACGCCCTATCACTTCGGCACGCAGGATGCGCAGTGGAACGGCGCCTGGGGTCTGGTGCGGGTGCGCCAGCCGGCCGAGAGGCTTGCCCGGCTGAACGCGCTGATTGCCGAGGTCGAGGCGCTGATCGCCGATCTGCGCGCCGGACGCGGGCTGACGCCGCGCGGGATGCTCGGCCCCGAGACGGCGCAGCGGCTGAGCGATCTGACTTTGCCCGAGATCGACGATCTGCTCGATCGTCCCATGCCGGGGCTGGCCGTGACGACGCCCGTCGCGCTGCCCGCGCCGGTCGGATCGGCGCCCACGCTGCCGCTGCCCGCGGGGACGGGCACGCCGCTGCCGCGCGACGAGATCCAGCAAAGCGCCGCGCTGCTGCCGCTGGCGGCCTATACCGGATCGCAGCCGGTGGGCATGCAGGCGCTGCGGCTGCTCGACCGGCTGCGGCCCGGGGTCGATCTGCCTGGAATCCTGCGCCCGCGGCCGTCCGAGACGCCCGAGGACTATACCCGCGTTGCCGATTGCGACGAGCGGGCGCCGCGCGTCTATGCCGCCGTCGCCGCGATCGAGAGCGAGACGGTCTTCCCCGGCGGGATCCTTGGCACGCCCTATTCGGACGAGTTGCGCGATCACGACGGGCTGTTCCTGGCGCTGCTCGATCCGCGGGGGCTGATCCGGCCCGACGCGCCCGGCGCGGTGACCGAGGAGGATCTGAACGAGCCGGCGAGCTGGGTCGGCATTCCGCGCTCGCGCATCATCAAGGCGATTCAAGCGAGCTATGACCGGCCCGAGCCGCTGGTGCTCAACGTCAAGGCCGGGGATTGCGTCAACGTCACGCTGCTCAATGCCCTGTCCTTCGAGGGCAAGGCGGCCGATCCCGCGCGGCAGGACATGCGCGACCGGCCCGGCGATGCCGAGATGCCGGGGATCACCTCGATCAACGTCGATCCGAACTGGAGCGGCAACACCACGACCAAGCCCGGGCACAATATCCCGGTCGATGTGCGCCAGATCCGGGATGGGTCCGAGGTGCGGCCCTCGGCGCGGCTTGCGGTTACGCTGCCGCTGCCGGTGGTGACGCCGCAATCTGCGATCGGGCGGCCCTTCGGGCAGAACCCGGTGCTGGCGCTCGACGGGGTGCGCGGCGCGGATGCCGATCCGCTGCTGGAGATCCGCAACCCGGTGGCGCCCGACCAGATGGCACAGATCGAACAGTTCGAGTTCTATGCCGGGCTCGCCTGGGGGCGGCGTCCGGGCGCGGCCGTCGCGCCCGATCTGGTGCTGAGCGCGCTGCCGCCCGCGGTGCTGAACCTGCCGGTGACGGTGGGTGCGGCGCAAACCCTGGGCGATGTGGTCGAGGCGGTGCGCACCGAGCGGGTCGGGATCGCGCAGGATCTCGCGGCGCGGGTCGAGAGGATCTCGGCCGAGCCGGTGACGCCTGCGCCGGGCACGATCATCCGGCCGCTGGAACGGCCCGGGCTGACGCTGCCCACGGGGTCCGCCCTGCGGCCGCAGCCGCGTCCGACAACCCCCGGCGCGGCGCTGCGCGAGCGGATCGCGCTGCCCGAGATGGTGCGGCGCGCCGATCAGTTGCGGCAGGTGGCGCCGGTGCTCGACGGGCTCGAGGTGACCCTCGGGGCCGAGCCGGCGTTGCGCTCCCGGATCGAGGCGGTGCTGGGCGCGGGCGGGATCACGAGCGAGCGGCTGAGCGCCGAACTGGGCGCACTCGCGCCGCGGCGCGAGGCCCTGCAACGTCAGGAGGAGCGGCTGGCCACCGCGGTCAAGGCGCTGAGCACGCTCAGTGTCGATTACAAACCCTATGCCTTCGGTGCGCTGCCGATCAAATCCTTCGGCGATCTGATCGGCCATCCGACCCACGGGCTGATCGGCGCGGTCACCGTCGCGCCGCAAAGCGCCAGCCTGTCCGAGGAACGGGTGCGCCGTCTGGGCTTCGACGATCCGGCCTGCAACCGGCTCCTGATCGGCCGCGACAACCTGCCGGTGCTGCGCGAGCGCACGCTCGAGCGGTTGCTCGGCCTGCCGCGGGGCGGGATCACGCCGCAGTTGCCGCAGCTCGGGCTTGCGGCGCGGCCGCCGCTGTGCCGCAGCTTCGTGATGGTGCCGCGCAGCCGCGACGATGGCGCGCGCAAGCCGGTGTCGATCGGCGCGACCACGCTGAGCGTGTCCGATCCCTTCGGCGCCAGGCACCGGATCCGTCAGGTCACGCTGTTCTGGCAGGACGGGCTGAACCACCGCGATGCCCGCAGCGCCAATAGCTGGAAGCCGCCGCTGCGGTTCACCGGGCGGCTGACGCTGGATGAGCTTCAGGTGCTCGTGCGCGAGCGGCCCGAGCTTGCGGGGCTGCCGCTGGCGCAGGTGGTGCCGCGCGACGGACCCGCACTGCCCGAGGCGCTGCTGCGGGGCAATCCGACGCTGGGCGATGCGGTCGGGCGGATCGCGACCCTGCCGGGCCGGCAGATGGAATTCACGCTGCCGCCCGAGGTGCTCGAGCGGCTGGATCTCGGCGATCTGGTGGCGGTGCCGGTGGGCGACCGCAGTGCCGAGAAGATCGTGGCCGATTGCAAGATCTGCGACGACAGCTACGATTTCGGCGAGAAGGGCGTGAGCTTCCGCGCCGAGCCCTTCGATGTCCGGCTGCGCGGCTGGCAGGGCAACCCCACAGGGATCGAGCGGCATTATGACTTCAACGCCTATGAATACGGCGCGGTCACCGATCCGGGCGACACTTCGGCCTCGTTCTTCCGGCTCGCGGCGAACGAACTGCCCGCCTGGCCCAAGGCGCCGCTGCCGGTGGTGCGCGCCGTCGCGGGCGAGGAACTGGTGGTCCATGTCGTCCACCCGGGCGGCCGGGCGCGGCAACGCGCCTTCGTCGCCATCGCGCAGGATTACGACGACTTGTTCCCGGGCTTCGGCTTCCCGCGCGGGGCGCTGCTCGCGCCGGGCAAGGCGACGACCGCCTCGATCACCAAACCGCTCGAGGCGGGGTGCTACCTGTTCTTCGACGGGCCGACGCAGATCCGCGCGGGCGGGGTCTGGGGGCTGATCGACGTGGTGTCGCAGGCCGATCTGAACGGGCGCGCGCTCGAGGACAGCGCGGCGAGCCGGTGCCAGCGCGGGGGGCGGTAATGCTCGGGCGGGGGCTTGCGGTGGCGGCGCTGGTGCTGATCGCCGGGGCGGGGCCGCTTGCCGCTCAGGCGAGCCTGAGCGCAGAGCTCGCGCTGCTCGATCCGCTGAGCGAGCGGCCGGTGCGCGCGGATGGCGGCGAGAAGCTGCGGCTGCGCGTGCGGCTGAGCGAGCCTGCGACCGGGGCGCCGCCGCGGGGGCTCTATCTGCGGGCCTGGGCGCGGCCGGTGGCCGAGGACAACCCGAGTTGCGCGCGCGCCGCGCAGAACTTTCGCGCGACGCGGCGCACGCCGATGGGGTCGGTCGATCTGAACGGGATCCTGATGGCGACGCTGAACCGCGATGCCTCGGTCAGCGTGATCGACCCCAAGCTCAACCTCTACAGCTCGAACATGATCGCGGCGCATGTGCTGGGCGCGATGCCTGCGGCGGTGGCGGTGGACCGGCGCATGATGCGGCTCTTGATCGCCACGCCGGAGGGGCGGATCGAGGCGGCCGATCTGGCGGGGCCGGGGCGCGCGGTGCTCGCCGAGAACCTTGGGCCGCTTGGCGCGCTTGCCGTGGCGGCGAACGGGCGGATCTGGGCCGGAACCGGCGCGGGGGCGCTGATCGCGCTCGACCCCGGGGGGCGGGTGCTCGAGCGCGCCGATCTGGGCGGGCCGGTCACGCTGCTCCAGCCCGAGGACCCGGAGAGCGGCGTCGTTCTGGCCTCGACGCCTGCGGGCCGGGCGCTGATGATCGAGGCGGCGAGCGGGCGGCGGCTGATCGAGACCGACTTTCCCGCGCCGCTGAGCGCGCTCGCGCCGATCGGTGGGACGGGGATGATCGCGCTGCATGCCGGGGATCCGCGCGCCGAGATCCGCTATGCCGACGCGCCCGACCATCCCGTCGCCGTCGATCTGGGCGCGCCCTTTGCCCGGATCGCGACCGATCCCGCGGGGCGGATCGCGCTCGCCTGGACGCCGGGCGATGCGCTCGTGGCGCTGGTCGACCTCGCGCTCGGGCGGGTGGTGCAGCAGGTCTCGCTCGACGGCGCCACGGTCTCGGATGTGAGCTTCACCGACAATGCCGCCTATCTGCTGAGCCATGACGGCGGCTTCGTCGGCGCGCTCGATCTGGCGACGGTGGCGCTCGGGCGGGTGGCGGTGCTGCGGCGGGTGAACCTCGGCCTTTCCACCGCGCCGCCGCCGGTGGATGACCGGCTTCTGGTGCCGATGCTGCCCGCGCCGCAGGTCATGGCCGTCTCGCCCGAGAGCCAGACCGGCTGGCTCATCACGGAAATGGCCTCGAGCGTCGAGATGCCGCCGATGGATTCGGTGCGGCTGCGCGGCGGGATCCCGGCGCGGGTCTTCGCCGTCGATCGCAGCTTCGCCGAGGTCGCGCCGGGCGTGTTCGAGGCGGCCTGGGCCTTTGCCCCCGGCGACTGGGAGCTGGTGCTGACCACCGACATCGGCGATCTGTCGACCTGCCTGCCGTTCCATGTCCGGGGTCAGGTGGAGCGCGCGCAGCTCTCCGCCGTGCGGATCGAGACCGCGCCCGGGGCGGCGCCGATGCCGGGGCGGGCGCATGATCTGGTGCTGAGCGTCGTCGATGCCAGGGGCGTGGCCGTGCCGATCGAGCGGCTGACCTTTCTGGTGCCGAGCATGATCAGCGGCTGGTCGACGCGGGTCACAGCGCAGGGCACGGGCGACGGGCGGCTGCGGGCGCGCGTGGTGCTGCCCCATGCGGGGCCCTTCGCATTCCAGCCGCTCGACCTGCCCGCGCCCTATGCGCTCAGTTCGGCGACGATCGTGACGGCGGTCGAGGAGGGGGGCAGATGAAACGCGGGTGGCTTGCTCTGGGGGGCGCGATGCTTCTGGCGGTGGGGGCGGTTGCGCTGAGGCCGCACGGCGGGGCGGTCCCCGGCCTGCCCGCGGAAAGCTTCCGCTCCGAGCGGCTGGCGCTGCCCGATGTCGAGTTGATCGACCAGGAGGCGCGGACCCACCGCTTCAAGGGCGCGCTGACCGAAGGGCAGGTGCTGGTGATCAATTTCAACTACACCACCTGCGACACGCTGTGCCCGCTTGGCAATGTGGTGATGGCCGATCTCGATGCGCTCTTGCCCGCGGGGCAGGGGGTCGTGCTGATGTCGATCACCATCGACCCGGCGAACGACACCCCCGACCGGATGCGCGCCGCGGCCGAGGAGTTCGGCGCGAGCGATCGCTGGCACTGGCTGACCGGGCCTCCGGCCGAGATCGGGCGGCTCCTGAGCGCCTTCGACGCGGATTACGCCAATATCGTGCTGCACGATCCGATGTTCCTCGTCGGGCGGGTCGAAGATGGCCGGTTCTATCGCTCGCTCTCGATGCCCGAGGCCGCCGATCTGAAGAAGATTGTCGATGCGATGGCGGGCTGAGATCCGGGGGATCCTTTGCGTGGCCATGTTGCTCGGCGCCGAGGCGCGGGGGCAGGGGGCCGATCCCGGGCGCGCGATTTTCGAGGGGCAGCTGGAGGGGACGCGGACACCCGCCACCGCGGCGCGGCTGGCGCGGCTGCCCTGTCTGTCCTGTCATGGCCGCGACGGTCTGGGCACGCGCGAAGGGCGCGCGCCGCCGATCGACGGACCGGCACTGATCCGCGCGACCCCGGAGCGCCCCGCCTATGATGCCGAGAGCCTGACGCGCGCCCTCGCCACCGGGCAGGGCGCGGGCGGGCGGGCGTTGAGCCAGCTCATGCCGCGCTATGCGCTGAGCCCGGACGAGGGGCGCGCACTTTTCGACTATCTCGGGCGCCTGCCCGCCGAGCAGCGCCGGGGCGTCTGGCCGGAGCGCCTGCGTATCGGTGTCGCAACGCGCGCGGAGGGCTATCTCGACGCCTTGCGCGCGGCGCTTCAGGCGCGGCTCGGCGGGACGCAGGTGCATGGCCGGACGGTCGAGCTGGTGCCGATGGCCGCGGGCGAGACCGATCTGCTGGCGATCGTCGCGCCGCCGGTGTCGCAGGTCGCCTCCGTCACCGCGGCGGGGATGCCGGTGCTGTTTCCGCTCGGCCAGTTAAGCGGGGCCGAGGATCCGGGGCTGGTGCGCGATTTCCTGCCCTCGGCGGCAGACGTGCGGCACAGCCTCGCGCGGCATCTGGCCGAAGCGGCGCAGGGGCCTGTCGCGGCGTGGCCGGAGGGGGAGAGAAACGACGCCTTCGCTCTGGCGATGAAACTCGCAGGGCGGGAGGTCGCGCCGCGTGCGGGCGAGGAGACGGCGGAGTTGGTGGTTTTCGATGCGGCGGATCTTGGCGCGGCGATCGCAGCCGCGCCCCGGGCCCGGCTCTGGATCGATTGGCGCCATGTGCCCGAGGGCCCTCTGCCCTCCGATCGCCCGCTGATCGTGGTGATCGACGCGCCGGCCCTCGTCGAGGCCCCGGAGCGGGCCTTGAGGACGCGTCATGCGCAGATTGCGGGCGCGGTCCTCGGCGAAATTCTCAAGGAAGCGGGGCGCGATCTGACCCGCGCGCGGCTGATGACGGCTTTCGAGACCGCGTGGACGGGCGATCTTCAGCTCGACTATGCAGCGGTGCCGCTGACGGGCACGGAGCGTCTGCTGTTCTTTCAGGCGCAGTGACGCCAGCGGGCAGGTGGCGGAGCCCTGCGCGCAAGTCCGGCCCGGGCGGGGCGCCCGGGCCGGATCAAGATCACATGTTGCCCTTCGAGAGTTCTCCGGCGATGAACTCGGCCTGACGGATCGCCAGCGCGACGATGGTGAGCGTCGGGTTCTCGGCCGCGCCGGTGGTGAATTGCGAGCCGTCCGAGATGAACAGGTTCGCCACGTCATGCGTCTGGCCGTTGCGGTTCACCACCCCGTCGCGCGGCTTCTCCGACATCCGGTTCGAGCCGAGGTTATGCGTCGAAGGGTAGGGCGGCGTCGGCAGGACCCGGGTCGCGCCGACCGCGTCATAGATCGCAGCCCCCCGGGCATAGGCATGGTTGCGCATCGCGATGTCGTTGGGGTGATCGTCGTAATGCACATCCGCCACCGGCAGCCCGTGGGCGTCCTTGAGCGTGGGGCTCAGCGTGATGCGGTTGGTCTCCTGCGGCATGTCCTCGCCCACGATCCACATCCCGGCCATGTTCTCATAGCTGTCGAGCGCGGTGGTGAATTCGCGTCCCCAGCCGCCCGGATCGAGGAAGGCCGCCATGAACGGCAGGCCGAGGCTGAGCGTCTCCAGCTCGTAACCGCCCACGAACCCGCGCGAGGGGTCATGGCGCGCCTCGTCGCGCACGATCCCCGCCATCGTCGTGCCGCGCCACATCCGCACCGGCTTGTCGAAGACGCCATAGACCGAGCCCGTGGTGTGACGCATGTAGTTGCGCCCGACCTGCCCCGAGGAGTTGGCGAGCCCGTCGGGGAACATCGCCGAGGCCGAGTTCAGCAGAAGCCGCGGGCTCTCGATCGAATTGCCCGCGAGGCAAACGATCTTGGCCTTCTGCATCTGCAGATTGCCGTCCTTGTCGAAATATTCGACGCCCGAGGCCAGCCCCTTGTCGTCGTGCAGGATCCGCGCGACGTGGCAATGATCACGCACCTCGAGGTTGCCGGTCGCCTCGCCGCGCGGAATGTCGGTATAGGCCGCCGACCATTTCGCGCCCCATTTGCAGCCCTGGAAACAAAACCCCGTCTGCTGGCACGACATCCGCCCGTCATAGTCGATCGAGTTGATCGCCATATGCCCGGTCGAGACCTCTTTGTAGCCAAGCGCCAGCGCGCCCTTTTCCAGCACCTTGTAGTTGTTGTTGCCGGGCAGGCCCGGGCGGTTCTCGGTGCGCGTCACGCCGAGCTTGGCTTCGGCCTTGACGTAATAGGGCTCCATCTCGACCGGGTCGATCGGCCAGTCCAGAAGGTTCGCCCCCGCCACGTGCCCGTAATGGGTCGCGGCCTTCCATTCATGCTCCTGAAAGCGCAGGCTCGCCCCCGCCCAGTGGATCGAGGTGCCGCCCACCGCCTTGACGATCCAGGCCGGCAGGTTTTTGAAATCGCGCGCCACGCGCCAGTCGCCTGAGGTCGTGCGCGGATCGGTCCAGGCGAGCTGGCCGAAGCTGTCCCATTCGTCGTTGATGTAATCGTCGGGCAGATAGCGGCCACCCGCCTCCAGCGCTACGACCTTGATGCCCTTTTGCGCGAGCTCATTGGCGAGCACGCCGCCGCCCGAGCCGGTGCCGATGATGACGACAACGCTGTCGTCGCTCAGTTCGAATTTCGCAACCATGTCGTCCTCCTCACAACCAGTCGATGTCGTCGAAACCGCGGTGGATATAGCCGCCCTTCGAATAGGATTCGCCTTCGTAGCCGAAGACGGGCCAGACCGCTTTCTGGTTGTAGAGACCGGTGACGAGGTTCGAGCGGATCATCTGGAAGAAGTCGCTGCGCTCCATGTCGCGCAGGATATCCACGCGGTCGCGCTCCCATCCGGTCTCGAGGTAATTGGCAAAGCCGCGCCCGCGCGCCGCCTGATCGAGCGCGGCGATGCCGGCCTCGATCACGGGCGCCGCCTCGGCGGTGTCATAGGCCTTCACGGCCAGCACGTAGAACTGATCGCCGATCCGGTCATGCGGATAGATATCACGCGCCATCTGCACCAGCGTCGCGAAGGTCGTCGATTTGAGCGCGGTCAGTTCCGTCGCCCAGGCGGCATCGCGCGCCGCCATGAAGCCCGAGCCGATCACGAAGCTGGCGCCCGCCGCGGTTGCCCGCGACAGAAGCTGGCGTCGGGTCAACCCCTTCGGGCCCTCCCTGGTATCCATGGTCTAGTCCTCCCTTACTTTCCCTGGAATTACGTCATTTGAAGCGGCCGCTGCGCTCCAGCACCTCGATCTGATAGCCATCGGGATCCGCCACGAAGAAGAACCGCGCCACCACCTCCCCAGCGGGCGCGAATTCCACCAGTTTGCGCGGCGCGAGCCCCGCAGCCTCGAAACGGGCGTGTTCGGCGTCGAGATCCTCGACGAGCACCGCCAGATGGCCATAGCCATCGCCGAGGTCATAGGGCTCGGTCCGGCCCTTGTTGATCGTCAGTTCGAATTCATGGCTGGCTTCCGGATTGCTCAGATAGACGAGCGTGAACTCCGGAAAATCGAGCCGGTCCGCGACGTCCAGTCCGAAGGCCGTCTTGTAGAAGGCCACCGAACGCGCCTCGTCGAGGACGCGGATCATCGAATGGATGATTTTTGCCAATGCTTGCTCCCGTCGTGCGATTGTCTCTCACGGGGAAGCTTAGCCGGGCGCCCGAAGGCGCCGGGTAGTAAGTCCATACTACCGAACCGGGTTTTTCCCGAGGCGCGGGTCCGGATCACTCGGCGGCGAGCGACAGCTCGACCCGCTCGGGCGCGGTTTCCATGAACTTCAGACAGGCACAGCGCAGGAGCGAGGTGAAATTCGTGGGCTCGCCGCGCAACTCCAGCACCTCGGCATGCAGCGTCGAGATGAAGGTGGGGGTCGAGACCCCGTCGCGGGCGGCGATCTGGTCGAGAATGTCCCAGAACGCGTTTTCGAGCCGGATGCTGGTGCTTTGACCGTTGAGACGCAGCCGCCGTGTCTGGCTGGCGTAGCGCTCGGGATCTTGGGCTGCAAAGACGTGACACATGTGGCTTTCTCCTCCCAGAAAGACATGAGCGACAAGGGTTTGTTCCTAGCCGAATTTGGACTGTCTGTCCATTTCGACCTTGGGCGTGGCCTGCGGCGCGCCCGGTTCCGCGTCAGGCCGCCACGCTTCAGGCCGAGAGGAAGTCGCGCACGAAGGCGGTTGCGGGGCGGGTGCGGATGTCCTGCGGGCGGCCGACCTGTTCGATGCGGCCCATCGACATCACCACCACCAGATCGGCCAGTTCCATCGCCTCGTCCTGATCGTGGGTGACAAAGACCGTGGTCAGGCCGGTCTCGTCATGGATGTCGCGCAACCCCTGCCGCAGCTCGCGCCGGACCTTGGCGTCAAGCGCGCCGAAGGGCTCGTCGAGCAGCAGCATCCGCGGCTCGATCGCCAGTGCGCGCGCGAGCGCCACGCGCTGGCGCTGCCCGCCCGAGAGCTGCGAGGGGAAGCGCGCGCCGATCTCGGGCAGTTGGATCAGCTCGAGCAGATGGGTGACGCGGCGCGCGATCTCGGCCTTGGGCGGGCGGGTTGCGCGCGGCCGGGCGCGCAGCCCATAGGCGATATTGTCGAAGACCGTCATATGCCGGAAGAGCGCGTAGCTTTGAAAGACGAAGCCCGCGCGCCGCTCCTGCACGCGCAGGCCGGTCGTGTCCTCTGCGTCGAAGAGCACGCGCCCCGAGGTCGGAAATTCGAGCCCGCCGAGGATGCGCAGCAGCGTCGTCTTGCCCGAGCCCGAGGGGCCGAGCAGCGCCACCAGCGCCCCCGAGGGAATGGCGAGCGTGACCGGATGCAGCGCGGTGGTCGTGCCGAACGTCTTCGCGATTTCGTCGATGTCGATATGCATGGGTGGACCTTTCAGGAGCGGTGTTCAGGAACGATGACCGGCCGCGAGCGCCCCGGAATGGGCGCGCTCGAGCAGGGTCTTGAGGATCAGGGTGACGAGGGCCAGCGCACTGAGGAGGGCGGCGAGCGAGAAGGCCGCAACCGAGAGATATTCGTTGTAGAGCATCTCGATGGTGATCGGCATGGTGGCGGTCTGGCCGCGGATCTTGCCCGAGACGACCGCGACGGCGCCGAACTCGCCCATCGCGCGGGCATTGGCGAGCAGCACGCCATAGAGCAGCGCCCAGCGGATATTGGGCAGCGTCACGCTCAGGAACGTGCGCCAGCCGCCTGCGCCAAGCGTCAGCGCGGCCTCTTCCTCGGTGCGGCCCTGCTCGATCATCACCGGAATGAGCTCGCGCGCGACGAAGGGGAAGGTGACGAAAAGCGTGGCCAGAACGATGCCGGGCAGGGCGAAGATCACCGGCATCCCCTGTGCCACGAGCCAGCCGCCCAGCGTCGAATTCGCCCCGAACAGGAGCACGAGGCACAGCCCCGCCACCACCGGCGAGACCGAGAAGGGCAGGTCGATGAGCGTGATCAGCAGCGCCTTGCCGCGAAAGTCGAACTTGGTGATGGCCCAGGCCGCGGCGATCCCGAAGGCCGCGTTGAGCGGCACGGCGATGCCCGCGGTGAGCAGGGTGAGACGGATCGCCGAGCGGGCCTCGGGGGCGGCGAGGCTGCGCAGCGCGGCGCCAAGGCCCTTGGACAGCGCCTCGGCGAAGACCACGGCGAGGGGGGCGAGCACGAAGAGCCCGAGCGTGCCGATCGCCAGTGCGATCAGGAGCGCGCGCGCGAGCGGCGCCTCGGTCGTGGCGGCATGGGGGCGGATATTCAGGGCGGTGTCAGACATGACCGATCCTCAGGCGGCTCCAGATTTGCAGAAGGTTGATGGCGAAGAGCAGCGCGAAGCTGATCGTCAGCATCGCCAGTCCGATCGCCGCCGCGCCGTCGTAGTCGAACTCCTCGAGCTCGATCACGATCAGCAGGGGGGCGATCTCGGTGCGCATCGGGATGTTCCCGGCGATGAAGATCACCGAACCGTATTCGCCCACCGCCCGCGCCAGAGCGAGCGCAAAGCCGGTCAGCGCGGCGGGCATCAGCATCGGCCAGATCACCCGGGTCAGTGTGGTCAGACGGGTCGCGCCGAGGGTGGCGGAGGCCTCTTCGACCTCGCGGTCGATCTCGTGGATCACCGGCTGGACCGAGCGCGCGACGAAGGGCAGGCCGACGAACAGCAGCGCGAGGAAGATCCCCCATTCGGTATAGGCGATCTTCCAGCCGATCTCGCGCGCAAGGCCGCCCAGCACGCCGTTCGGCGCATAAAGCGCGGTGAGCGCGATCCCCGCGACCGCGGTCGGCAGTGCGAAGGGCAGATCGACCGCCGCATCGACCAGCCGCCGCCCCGGGAAATCGTAACGCGCCAGCACCCAGGCCAGCGCCGTGCCGAGCACGAGGTTGCACCCCGCCGCCAGCGCCGCAAGCCGGAACGAGAGCCAGAGCGCCGCCCAGACGCGCGGGCGGTCGATCGCCGCCCAGAGCCCCTCGGGCCCGAGCGTGGCGCCTTGCGCCACCAGCGCGCCGATCGGCGCGAGCACGATGACCGAGAGCATTGCGAGGGTGATCCCGAAGCTCAGCCCGAGCCCCGGCATCGGCGAGGATTGGATCAGCGGCCGCGCCATCATTCCCTCACTTCGCCGTGTAAATCTGATCGAAGAGGCCGCCGTCGCCGAAATGCTCGGGCTGCGCCTTGGCCCAACCGCCGAAATGGGCGATGTCCACCAGATCGAGTTTCGGGAACCGCGCCACATCGGCGGGATCGGCCGCCGAGGCATCCCAGGCGCGGTAGTAATGCTTGAAGGCCAGCGCCTGCGCCTCGGGCGTGTAAAGGAAGTTCAGATAGGCCTCGGCCAGCGCGCGTTGATCCTCCGAGCCGATGTTGCCCTCGACCAGTGCGACGGGCGGCTCGGCCAGCATCGAGACCGAGGGCACGACGATGTCGAACTGATCTTCGCCCAGCTCGGCCAGCGCCAGATAGGCCTCGTTCTCCCAGGCGAGGAGCACGTCGCCGATCCCACGTTGCGCAAAGGTCGTGGTCGCGCCGCGCGCCCCGGTGTCGAGCACCGGCACATGCGCAAAGAGATCGTGCAGGAAGGCCTTGGGGTCCTGACCGTTCTTCTCGGCCCAGGCCCAGGCGGCCAGATAGTTCCAGCGCGCCCCGCCGCTCGTCTTGGGGTTCGGGGTGATCACCTCGACCCCGTCCCCCACCAGATCGCCCCAGTCGGCGATGCCCTTGGGGTTGCCCGCGCGCACGAGGAAGACGATCGTCGACGTATAGGGCGAGGCATTGTGCGGCAGCTTCGACTGCCAGTCGGCGGGCAGCTTGCCGGCCGTGGCGATCTTGTCGATGTCCGAGGCGAGCGCGAGCGTCACCACCTGCGCATTGAGGCCCTCGATCACCGAGCGGGCCTGCGCGCCCGAGCCGCTATGCGAGGTCTCGATCTGCGCGGGCGGATGGCCCTGCGCCGTCCACCAACCCGCAAAGGCCGCGTTCACCTCACGATAGAGCTCGCGCGTGGGGTCGTAGCTCACATTGAGCAGCGTTTCGGCCCGGGCCTGTGGCGCACCACCGCCGAGTGCGGCAAGCCCGAGCGCCAGCGCGAGCGCCGTCGTGCGCACCAGCCGCGCGATCGGCCAGCCGGTCAGGCGTTGCGCGCCGTCGGAGATGGTGACGCGGCCGTCGGCATGGGTTCGGGTCAGGTGCCCCTGCGCCGAGATATGGTTCGAGAGTCGGATCGTGGTCAGCATCGGCTGGTCCTTTCAAATCGGAGTTCGGAGCGAGAAGGCGCGCGCCTCGACACGCCAGTCGTCGGGGTCGCGGTTGCGCATCAGATCCTGCGCCGCCTCGACCGGGTTGCGGGTGAAGAGGATCAGCACCGCACCGCCGACCCGATGCGGGCGGCCGGTGCGGGCATTGATCAGCGACACGGCATGCAGGGGCGCGGCCATCAGAGCACCCCCGGAAAACGGCGCGGGACGCGGTGCCCGAACGGGCGCGGTGCGCAGGTCATCGCCTTGGGCGCGGGCCGCCCGAGACGGGCAAGAGCGGGACCGGTGATCTGCGGCACGGCCTGCAGGGCGGGCGGGGTGACGGGCGGCATCATGGGCATCTCCTCCCTGGCAATGACGGTTTCGATGTCTAAATCTCCATCGAATCAGTCGTGATTATCAAGGGAATAATCTCGGCTTTCTTTGTCGTGATTTTGGAAATTCATTCTCCGCCCCGGCGACGGGCCATCAACGAAAACCCCGCCGAAGCGGGGTTCAATACATTGATTTTTTGTTGTTTTCAGACGTCCAGCATCCGCGCGCCGATGCCGCCCGCGCGCAGCATATCCTCGAGCGTGAGTGAGTCGATCAGCACCAGATAGGACCAGAACACCTCGGCGAAGACCTTGCGGATGCGGCAGGTCTCCTCGTTGTCGCAATCCTCGCAGCGTTGATAGGCGCTGCGCGACAGACAGGGCAGGGGGGCGATCGGCCCGTCGATCCGGCGCAGCAGATCCGAGATCGAGACCTCGCGCGGGGGCTTGAGCAGGCTGTAGCCCCCCGAGCGCCCGCGCACCGAGCTGACCACGCCGGCCTTGCGCAGGTCGAGCAGGATATGTTCGAGAAACCGCTTCGGCGTATCCGAACGCGTGGCGATCTCTTCGATCGTCAGCGGTTTCGGCGCTTCGAGCCCGGCCTCGTCGGCCAGAACCAGCAGCGCCTTGAGCGCATATTTCATCTTCTGCGTGATCATGGCCCAGCATTACGGAGGGGGAATGCACAAATCAACGTCGATCTGGTCGAGATTGCGGTCGAGACCGATAAATCACGACAATAGCGATGGACATTTGTAAGAATCGTGGCAGGCTGCCCCCGACACCACGAGCGAGAGGGAGAGAGCGATGTCCGGCCTCGATCAGATCGACCGCAAGATCATGGCGGAGCTGATGCGCGACGCCACGCTGCCGGTGGCGCAGATCGCCGAGCGGGTGGGTCTGTCGCAGACGCCCTGCTGGAAACGCATCCAGAAGCTCGAGGCTGCGGGCGTGATCGAGCGGCGCGTGGCGCTGGCCGATCCGGCGGCGCTCGGGGTCGGGCTCTCGGTCTTCGTCTTGCTCGAGGCGCCCGATCATGGCGCCGACTGGCGCGCGCGCTTCTGTGCCGCGATCGAGGCGATGCCCGAGGTGATGGAGGTCTGGCGCGTGGCGGGGCAGCTCGATTACCTGCTGCGGATCGCGGTGCCCGACATGGCCTGTTTCGACCGGCTTTATACGCGGCTCACCGAAGCGGTGCCGATCCGCAAGTTCACCTCGCATATGGCGCTCGAACGGATCAAGTTCACCACCGCCTATCCGGTCGACACCGCCAGCCGATAGGCGCGACCGCTACCCCACGCTGCGGATCGCGCGCATGACGACAGCCGCGCGATCCGCGGACCGCCCGGCTTTCTCTGAATCGAACGATCCGACCGAGCGGTGCGGCCCGATACGGCCGGCCCCGGCGATGGGCTGCGCGCTCCGGCGCGCCTGCAAGACCTGTTCAGAGGATACCTCATGACCACCCTGATCCTCACGCGCCTGAGCGCGACCTGGATCGAGGCGCTGTGGAGCGCGGGGGCGCGGGTGAACTGGGCCACCGGTCAGGATCGGATCGACGCGACCGTCTCGCGCGTGAACGAGCCGGGGCGGACGCTCTGTCTGGCGATGCAGATGATGTTCTGATCTTCGGGCTGATCCTCGGGGGCGGTGACCGGTTCGGATGCCGCCCTCTCATCGGGGCCTCAGCCCCCCGGGACCCGGCGCAGCGAAGCGATATGGTGGTGCAGCAGTTTCGCACCGAGACCGGCGAGATCGAACCCCTTGTCGCTGCGCAGCCATTCGTTCAGCAGGCCGTTGAACATCACCATGAGCGAGACGGCCACCTCTTCGACGCTCAGCGCGTCGGTGAGCAGACCCGCCTCGCCTGCACGGCCGACGAGGCGCAGGAAGACGCGCCACAGTTCCGCGTTCAGCTCGGCCAGCCAGGCACCCGTCTCCTCGGAGAGTGCGGCATTCGTCATGATCAGATGCATGCGCTGCTGGCTTTTGTCGGCGGCGAAGAGCGCGAGAAAATCCCGGCCCGTGGTTTCGAGAAAGGCGAGCGGATCGTCGAGGTTTTCCTGTTCCGAGGCGGCCCGGATCAGCGCGAGCTGCGGGGCCGCGGTGCGCTCGTAGAGCGCGCTCAGCACCGCGGTCTTGTCGCGGAAATGCCAGTAGAACGCGCCCCGCGTCACGCCCGCTGCGCGCGCGATCTGTTCGAGCGTGCTGCGCGCGATCCCCTGTTCGCTGAACAGACGCTCGGCGGCCTCGAGGATCTTCTGCCGGGTCTGTTCGGCGTCGGCCTTGCTGCGTCTCATGCTCCCCCCTGGTGTCTGCGGGTCCGGCAGTGCAGCCCCGGGACCGGGGCGCGGACTGGTTCTGTTCCACAGGACACAGGCGTTCCTCTCTTTTTGCGGCATTCAGGTCAAGCGGGCTTTGTGCAAGAATAGCTCATTTACATCCATGCGTGAATGTATGTAAATCGCCAGATCGAGCAGCAGGACGCCGTCACAGCCGGGAAAGGGCGGGGCGGCCCGGAAACAGGAAAGATATATGGTCTGGAAACTGATCGCGACCCGGGGGCCGGTGCTGGCCCCGGTTCCGGCGCCGTCGCGTCGCGCCTTCCTTGGAGGCGCGGCCTCGGCGCTTGCGCTCGCGGGATGCACGCAGGTCGCCTATGAGCCGCCGGTGACGCCGGTCACGGATCGCTTCGACGGCGACGCGCCCGCGCGCAGCGGCGATCCGGCGGCGCGCGCCTGGTGGACCTCGTTCTACGATTCGGAACTCGATGCGCTGATCGCGGCGGGGCAGGCGCGCAACCTCGACGTCCGGCAGGCCGTTGCCGCGATCGAGGAGGCCCGCGCCGGGGCCATGGCGGCCGGGGCCGCGGATCTGCCGCAGGTTTCGGGCTCGGCCGCGGCCACGCGCGGCGATACCCAGGGCACCGGAACCGGGGAAACGAGCTCGGCCGGTCTCTCCGTCGGCTGGGCGCTCGATCTCTTCGACGCGACCCGCAACCGCCGCAAGGCCGCCGCGGCCCGCCTCGACGCCGCCTATCTCTCGGCCGATGTCGCGCGGCTCGTGATGGAAAGCGCGATCGCCCAGGCCTATGTCGCGCTGCGCTACAATCAGGAGAGCATCGCGCTCACCAAACGCTCGATCGAGAGCCGCAAGCGCAGCCTCGAGATCACCCGCTCGCAGGTCGAGGCGGGCGATGCCTCGCGGCTCGATCAGATCCAGGCCGAACAACTGGTGGCCGAAGGCGAGGCGCAACTGCCGGGCTTCGAGACCGCCTTCGATCAGGCGCTGGCGCAGATCGCCAACCTGACCGCGCAACCGGGCGCGAGCCTGCGGCCGCGCCTGCAACGCGGCGCCCCACAACCCCGGCCCCGGTTCAAGGCGAGCGTCGGCGTGCCCGCGCAGGTGCTGGCCGCGCGCCCCGACGTTCGGGCCGCCGAACGCGCCTATGCCGCGGCGGTCTACGATATCGGGGTGGCCAAGGCCGCCTTCTATCCCGCGATCGCGCTGTCGGGCTCGATCACGCCCACCGACATCCGCAAGGCCGGTTCGATCACCTATTGGGCGCTGGGCCCCGCGATCGACCTGCCGATCTTCTCGGGGGGCGCCAATACCGCGAACCTGAAGGGGGCCGAGGCCCGCGCGGTTCAGGCCAAGCTCGCTTGGGAGGCCGCCGTTCTGGGCGCGATCGAGGAAATCGAGAGCGCGCTGGCGGCCTACAACCGCGACGGGCGCCTGATTTCTGCGCAAACACGCCTCGTGACGACCAGTGCCGAGGCAGTCGAGCTGTCGCGCACCAATTTCGGTTATGGCGAAGGCGACTTTACCACTGTTCTCGACGCCGAACGGAGCTACCTCTCCGCCCAGCAGGGCCTCGCCGCCGCCGAGTGGCAGCGCGCGGCCGATTTCATCACCCTCAGCGCCGCAGCCGCCGGCGGCACCCGCTGATCTCCTCCCTCCTCCTCTCCCAATCCGAAGGTCGCTCATGTTTCTGTCCAAACCGCTCAGGGTTCTGCCCCTCCTGCTGCTGGGCCTCGCCACGCCGCTTGCCGCGCAACAGGCGCAGGGTCCCTCCCGTGTCACCGTGATCACCGCCAAGGCCGCGGATCATCCGCTGACCTCGCGCCTGCCTGGCCGGGTCAAGGCCTCGACCGTGGCCGAGGTGCGCCCGCAGGTCTCGGGCATCATCCGCGAACGGCTGTTCGACGAGGGCGCCTCGGTCGCCAAGGACGCGCCCCTCTACAAGATCGAGGACGACAGCTATCGTGCGGCGGTGGCGGCGGCCAAGGCCTCGGTGGCGCAGGCCCGCGCCAACCGCGATCTGGCGGTGACCGAGGAAGAGCGCGCGATCCGGCTCTATGGAAACAACGCGGGCTCGGCGCAGAACCGCGATGCCGCCGTGGCCGGCCGGCAGGGCGCCGAAGCCGCGCTGCAGGCCGCCGAGGCGCAACTGATGAGTGCCGAGATCGACCTCGACCGCACGACGATCCGCGCGCCGATCGCGGGCGAGATCGGCCTGTCGCAAACCACGACCGGCGCCCTCGTCGCCGCGCAACAGACGACCGCGCTCGCGACCATCCGCGCGCTCGATACGGTCTATGTCGATGTGACCCAATCGGCGACCGACATCCTGCGGCTGACCTCGACCGCCGAGGGCCGCGAGATGCGCGCAACCGGCGACGCGAGCCTGATCCTCGCCGATGGTTCGATCTATCACGAGACCGGGCACCTCGCCGCAGCCGAGCCGAACGTGGAGCCCACGACCGGCATGATCACGCTGCGGATGACTTTCCAGAACCCCGATCACCTGCTCTTGCCGGGGATGTATGTCGAGGTCGACCTGCCGCAGGCGCTGGCGCGCGCCGCTTTCGCGCTGCCGCAGAACACGGTGATGCGCGACCGTTCGGGCAATGCCTATGTCTGGGTCGTGGAGGGCGGCACCGTGGCGCAGCGCCCGGTGCAGATCGCCACATCGTCGGGGTCGGACTGGATCGTGACCAAGGGCCTGAAAGACGGCGATCAGGTGATCAGCTCGGGCTTCCAGAAGACTGCGGTCGGCGCCCCGGTCGAGATCGTTCCTGCCGAAGGCACCCTCGCCGCGCAGGGCGAGGGCAACTGAGATGGCGCGTTTCTTCATCGACAGACCCATCTTCGCATGGGTGATCGCGATCGTGATCATGGGGCTCGGGGCGCTCTCGATCCTGCGGCTCCCGGTCTCGCAATATCCCTCGATCGCCTCGCCTTCTGTGGTCATTTCGGCGACCTATCCGGGCGCCTCGGCGGAAACCGTCGCCGATACCGTCGTGCAGGTGATCGAGAAGCAGATGACCGGCCTTGACGGGCTGCGCTACATCAAATCCGACACCACCTCGACGGGCCGCGCGACGATCACGCTCAGCTTCGAGCTGGGCACCGACCCGGACATCGCGCAGGTGCAGGTGCAGAACAAGCTCAGTCAGGCCGAGGCCGCGCTGCCGGAATCGGTGACGCGGCAGGGGGTGACGGTCAAGAAGTCGACCACCGGCTTCCTGATGGTCGTCTCGCTGATCTCGCCCGATGGCTCGCGCAATCATGTCGAGCTGGCCGATTACATGAACTCCTCGATGGTCGAGAACTTCTCGCGGCTGCCGGGTGTGGGCTCGGTTCAGGTCTTCGGCTCGGAATATGCGATGCGGATCTGGCTCGATCCGCAGAAGCTCAAATCCTATGACATGGCGCCCGCGACGGTGATCGCCGCAGTGCAGGGCCAGAACGCGCAGATCTCGGCGGGTTCCTTCGGCGCGCAACCTGCCCCCGAGGGGCAGCTCCTGAACGCCACGATCACCGCGCAATCGCTGCTGAAAACCCCGCAGGATTTCGAGCGCATCGTGCTGCGTGCCGATACCGACGGCGGCATGGTGCTGCTGCGCGACGTGGCGCGGGTCGAGCTTGGCGCCGAAAACTACGAGATCTCGGCCTTCTACGATGGCGCCCCCTCGTCGGGGATGGCGATCCAGCTCGCCTCGGGCGCCAACGCGCTCGATACCGCCAAGCTGGTCAAGGCGCGCCTGGCCGAGGTCGCCCCCTTCTTCCCCGAGGGCATGAGCTATGTGATCCCCTATGACACCACGCCCTTCGTCACGATTTCGATCGAGGCCGTGGTGCATACGCTCCTCGAGGCGATCGGGCTCGTCTTCCTCGTGATGCTTCTGTTCCTGCACAACATCCGCGCGACGCTGATCCCGACGATGGCGGTTCCGGTCGTGCTTCTGGGCACCTTCGGGGTGATGGCGGCCTTCGGGTTTTCGATCAACACGCTGACCATGCTCGCCATGGTGCTGGCGATCGGGCTTCTGGTCGATGACGCGATCGTCGTCGTCGAGAACGTCGAGCGGATCATGGCCGAGGAGCATCTTTCGCCCAAGGAGGCCACCAAGAAATCCATGGGCGAGATCACCGGCGCGCTGGTGGGCATCGCGATGGTGCTCTCGGCGGTCTTCGTGCCGATGGCCTTTTTCGGCGGCTCGACGGGCGAGATTTACAAGCAGTTCTCGGTCACCATCGTCTCGGCGATGACGCTTTCGGTGATCGTCGCCATCGTCTTCACGCCCGCGCTCTGCGCCACGATGCTCAAGCCGCATGGCGGTGCGAAACCGGGCTTTGCCTCGTGGTTCTCGAACGGGTTCGAGCGCCGCTTCACCCGGATCACCGGGGGCTATGGCGGGCTGGTGAAATGGGTCGTGCGTAACCCGATCAAAGGGGTTCTCGTCTATGCCGTCCTCGTCGCGGCGATGGCCGGGCTCTACATGCGCACGCCGACCTCGTTCCTGCCGAACGAGGATCAGGGCGTTCTGATGACCATCATCCAGGCCCCCGCAGGCACCACCACGGAGCAGACCAAGAACGTCGTCGAAAAGGTCGAGCAATACTACCTCAACGCCGAGAAGGACAACGTCGCCTCGGTGTTCTCGGTCGTGGGCTTCTCCTTTGCCGGGCAGGGTCAAAACATGGGGATGATGTTCGTCAAGCTGAAGGACTGGGACGAACGCGAAGGCGCCCAGAACAGCGCCCAGGCGATCGCCGCGCGCGCCTTCGGGCCGCTGATGGGCGGCATCAAGGAAGCGGTCGTGATCCCGATCGTGCCGCCGCCGGTTCTGGAACTCGGCAACTCGAACGGCTTCACCGCCTTCCTGCAGGCCCGCACCGGACAAAGCCACGATGAGCTTCTGGCCGCGCGCAACATGCTGCTGGGCATGGCGGGGCAAAGTGACAAGCTGATGGCGGTGCGTCCGAACGGGGTCGAGGATGCGGCCCAGTTCAAGCTCAACATCGACTGGCCCAAGGCAGGCGCCGTGGGGCTGACCGCGGCCGATGTCGGGGCGTTCCTCAACACCGTCTGGTCCTCGACCTACGTCAACGACTTCCTCTATGAGGGCCGGGTCAAGCGCGTCTATGTTCAGGGCGAGCCCTGGGCGCGTGCGACGCCTGCGGATTTCGCGCTCTGGCGGGTGCCCAACGAGAACGGCGATTTCGTCGCGCTCTCGACCTTCGCGACCGAGGAATGGGTCTATGGTCCGCAGCAGGTGGTGCGCTATGACGCGCTTCCCGCGATGGAGATCCAGGGCTCGCCGCGCCCCGGCGTCTCCTCGGGTGAGGCGCTGGCGGAAATGGAGCGTCTGGCCGCACAACTGCCGCCCGGCTTCTCGCTGCAATGGTCGGGCCTCTCGCTTGAGGAAAAGCAGGCCGGCAACGGCGCGATGGTGCTTTATGCGCTCTCGCTCGCGGCGGTGTTCCTGTGCCTCGCGGCGCTTTACGAGAGCTGGGTGATCCCGATCTCGGTGATCCTCGCGATGCCGGTCGGGATCCTCGGCACGCTGGTTGGCGCCTGGCTCGGCGGGCAGGCGAACGGGGTCTATTTCCAGGTCGGTCTGCTGACCGTTGTGGGCCTGACCGGCAAGAACGGGATCATGATCGTCGAATTCGCCCGCGACCGGATGCGGCACATGGGCGAAAATGCGGTCGAGGCGGTGATCGCGGCAGCGCGGCTGCGGTTCCGGCCGATCCTGATGACCTCGATGGCCTTCTGTCTCGGCGTCGTGCCGCTGATCCTGTCGACCGGGGCGGGCGCCGGGGCGCGAGAGGCGATCGGCTATGCGACCTTCTTCGGCACGCTCTCGGGGACGGCGCTTGCGATCTTCTTCGTGCCGCTCTTTTTCGTGCTGATGGATCTGCTGTTCCGCCGCCGCAAGACAACGGCCTGATCTCCACGCCCCTCGCAAAACGACAGCGGGCCGCCCCCGGGGCGGCCCGTTCGCGTTTCGGAAGCGCGTGCCGCGCCCGTGACATCCCGGTCTGGCAGGGGGCGGCCCGGAAAGCTGCGGCGCGAAAGCCAGCCGCGCGCCTTGTGACAGCCCCAGCACCGGCTGTCGCAGGGCGGCAGAACGCAGAAGGCCGCAACGCGAAGGCTCAGGCTCGCCTCCCGCCGCTCGGGCCGGCGCATGCTCATGGGCCTCGCGCGCAGCTCGACAGGGCGATCGTTGGCGATCTGCACGAAATCTGCACGTCTCGCCCCGGGGATCTGCACGCCCCGCGGCGCAGTCTCGCCCCAGTCTTCAACGAACGGAGTGTGGGACATGGACAAGACCCTGATCATTCGCGGCCTGCCGCAATCGCTTGCGCGCGATGGCTGGTGGCTGGATGCGCCGCCGCCGCTGCCGCCGGGGGGGGGCGGGACCGGAGGCGGGGACGGCGGCGGGCAGGGCCCGTCGCAGACCGCAGGCGCACGAGGCAGGGGGCGTGCGGGGGCGATCCTGTGTCTCGTGGCGCTCGCGGATCTGCTCTTCTGGCACCACGCGCCGGGCCTGTCGCTCGCGGTTTTCGCGGGCGCGATCCTGATCGCGGCGGTGCGGCTGAGCGGGGCCCGCGCCTGGCACCGGCCAGTGGCGCTGTTCGTGCTGGCGGCGCTGCCGGTGGTCGATTACCTGCAGGCGCTGTCGCTCCTCTTCCTGATCGGCGGGCTCGTGCTGGCGCTCGTCTGGCTGCAGCGCCCCGAGGGGCCGCCGATCCCCGGCTGCGCGATCTGGTGCGGCTCGCGCTCGAACGGGCGGGTCATGCCGTGATCACCGCCGCCGATGGCGCGCAGGCGCTGGTCCATGCCGCGCGCGAGGCGCCCGATCTGATCGTGCTCGACGTCGGCCTGCCCGAGATGGACGGGTTCGAGACCTGCCGCCGGATCCGTGCGCGCTCCAAGGTGCCGATCCTGTTCCTGACCGCCCGCGACGACGAGATCGACCGCATCCTCGGGCTCGAACTCGGCGCCGACGATTACGTCACCAAACCCTTCAGCCCGCGCGAGCTGATCGCGCGGGTGCGCGCGATCCTCAAGCGCACGGCGGGTCCGGCGCCCGTGGCGCGGCTCGATCACGGGCGGCTCTCGCTCGATCCCCACGCCCGGATCTGCCGCGTGGATGCGCTCGAGGTCGCGCTGACCGCCACCGAATTCGGCCTGCTGCTGCGGCTGATGCAGGACCCCGCGCGGCTGACCCCGCGCACCGAACTGGTGGCCGGGCTCTGGGGGGGCGCAGTGCCGTCTCGGATCGCACGCTCGACAGCCACCTGCGCAACCTGCGCCGCAAGCTGGCCGAGACCGGCTGCGCCGATGCGATCGAGACGGTCCACGGTCAGGGGATGCGGATGGGGGCCTGTCGATGAGCCGTCGCTGGCGGCCCTCGCTCGGCTTCGTGCTGGGGGGCGCGCTCGCGGGCACGCTGGCGCTGTCGTTCGCGGGGCTGGTGGCGCTGCGCTATCTGGGGCCGGCGATCGGGTTTCGCACCGCGGCGCTCGCGCTCGGGGGGGCGATCGCGCTGGCGACGGCGGCGCTCGGCTGGCTGCTGGTGCGGCTGCTGCTGCGCCCGATCCACGCGCTCGAGGCCTATGCCCGCGCCCAGGAGAGCGGCGCCGAGCCGCCGCCGCCCGCGCATTTCGGCACCCGCGAGCTGCATGCCACCGCGCGCCGCGTGATCGCCATGGCCGAGGCCCTGCGCGACCGAGAGGCGACCGTGCGCAGCTTCACCGATCACGTGACCCACGAGATCAAGACCCCGGTTTCGGCGATCCGCGCGGCCTGCGAGCTGCTCGAGGATGGCGGCACGCTCGACCCCGCCGACGCGCCGATCGTGGCGCAGATCGACGGCGCCCGCGCGCAGATCGAGGCGCAACTGAGCGCATTGCGCGAGGCCGCCCGCGCCCGCGAGACGCGCTATCTCGGCGCGACCACGCTGGCCGAACTTCTGCCTGAATTGCGCGCGGACTGGCCCGGGCTGACGGTGCAGGCCGAGGGCGCGGAGGCGCCGCTGCCGCTCGCCGCGCCCGGGCTCGCAATCGTGCTCGGCCAGCTTCTGCGCAATGCGGCCGAGAGTGGCGCGGGGGCGGTCACACTGCGCGCGCAATCCGAGGCCGGGCGGGCGATCCTCGATATTGCGGACGACGGGCCGGGAATTTCGCCGGGCAATGCCGAACGGATCTTCGAACCCTTCTTCACCACGCGCCGCGAGGCCGGGGGCACGGGCATGGGCCTCGCCGTGGTGCGCAACCTGCTTGCGGCGCACCGGGCCGGGATCCGCACCATGCCTGCCCCGGCAGGAACCCGATTCCGCATCCTCTTCCCGCCGGGAGAGGGCTGAGGCAAGGACCGCGAAAAAGGACCCCGTTTCCGGTCCCGCCCCCGGCGTGGCACGGGCATCCCGCCCCACACGCCCGCGACATGCGCGGGGTTGCGCGTATCCCCGGAAAGCGGAAATCTGTTCCTTGTCCGCAGCCGCATGACCGGCATCCGTTCCTTGATTGTCGCGCAAAACTGCTCAAATGCGGACAAAACATCCCATCTGCCAAGGATACCTCGATGCCCCGTCTCGCCCTTCTTCCGCTCTCCGGTCTGGCTACCCTGCTTGCAAGCACTGCTTTCGCGGGTGACCTCGGCCCGCTTGTGACCCCGGCCGAGCTTGCCGCGACGACCGAGGCGCCGATCGTGCTCGATATCCGCACCAAGGGCTATGCCGAGGGCCATATCGAGGGAGCTGTCTCGGCCCCCTATGGTCTCTTCCGTGGCCCCGAGGACAACCCCGGCGCCGTGCCCCCGGTCGAAAAGCTCGAAGCGACCTATGAAACGCTCGGCCTCGATCCGGCACGCCCGGTGGTGATCGTCTCGCAAGGCGATACCGACACCGATTTCGGCGCCGCCGCGCGGGTCTACTGGACGCTAAAAAGCACGGGCTTCACCGATCTGTCGGTGCTGAACGGCGGCGCGACGGCCTGGGTCAACGCGGGCCTGCCGATCTCGACCGAGACGGTCACGCTGATGCCGACCGATCTGAACATCGCCTGGAACGACACCTGGACCGCCGACACTGCCGCGGTGAGCGATGTGGTTGCGGGCACCAGCAAGGCGATCCTCGTCGACGCGCGTCCCCCGGCCTTCTTCGAAGGCAAGAAAGCGGCCCCCGCCGCGGCCCGTCCCGGCACGCTGCCCGGCGCGCAGAACCTGCCCTATACCGAGTTCTTCCGTGCCGGGGCGACCGCCATCGACCCCACCGGCGACGCGAGCGCGCTCAAGGCGCGTCTCGGGATCGAGGCCGATGATGAGGTGGTCTCGTTCTGCAACACCGGGCATTGGGCGGCGACCGACTGGTTCGCGCTGTCCGAGGTCGCGGGGATCGAGAACGTCAAACTCTATCCCGCCTCGATGGTCGAATATTCCCATACTGACGGCAAAATGGCGAACCAGCCGGGGCTCTTCACCAATCTGCTGAACCAGCTCAAGGGCGGCAACTGATGGCGCTCGCGGAGGGGATCGAGGCGCGGCCCGCAGGGCAGGGGACGCGGCGCGCGGCCCTGCTGCTGGGCGCGCTGGCGGCGGTCGCGGCGGTCGCGCTCTTCGTGGGCGCACGCTACGGGCTGATGCTGGCGATCGGGCTTGGCTTCGGCATCACGCTCGAGGGGCTGCGCTTTGGCTTTGCGGGGCCGTGGCGGGCGATGATCCTGCGCCGCGAGCCTGCGGGGATTCTCGCGCAACTGCTGGCGATCGGCCTCGTCTCGGTGGTGGCGATCCCGCTCCTGAGCTCGCATGCGGGCGAGCTGAGCGGGGCGCAGGCGCCGATCGGCTGGGCGATGATCGGCGGCGCCTTCGTCTTTGGCGCGGCGATGCAGGTGGTTCTGGGCTGTGGCTCGGGGACGCTGGTGAATGCGGGTTCGGGCAATCCGATCGGGCTTGTGGCGCTGCCCTTCTTCGCCATCGGCAGCTTCGCGGGGGCCTATGGGCTGATCTGGTGGACCGGGCTCGGCGCGCTGCCGGTGCTGACGCTGCGCGGGGGCTTCGGCCTTGGCGTGACGCTCGGGGCGCTGGCGCTGGTCGCGGGGCTGTTCTGGGCGCTCGGCAAGCCGGGCTCGCGGCGTCTGCCCGCGCGCTATGTCGTGGCGGCGGTGCTGCTTGCGGCGCTGGGCATCGCGAACCTGCTGGTGGCGGGTCAGCCCTGGGGCGTGGTCTATGGCCTCGGCCTGTGGGTCGCCAAGGGCGCGGTAGCGATGGGCGCCGATCTGGGCGGCTCGGCCTTCTGGGCGGCGCCCGGCTCGATGGAGCGGGTCACCAGCTCGCTTCTGACCGACTATACCTCGCTCACCGATCTGGGGCTGATCGCCGGGGCCTTCGGTGTCGCCGCCTGGCGCAGCGGGGGCCTGTCGCAGAAACTGCCGCGCTATCCGGCGCGGGCCTGGGTGGCGACGATCGTCGCGGGGCTGCTGCTGGGCTATTCCTCGCGGCTTGCCTTCGGCTGCAACGTCGGCGCCTTCTTCTCGGGGATCTCGACCGGCAGCCTGCACGGCTGGGTCTGGTTCGCGGCGGCTTTCGCGGGGGCCTTCGTCGGCATCCGTATCCGTCCGCTCGTGGGACTGGAGGCCCGGACATGACGCGCCGCTCCACCGCCACGCTGATGGCTCTCGGGGTTGCGGGGCTTCTGGCCTTCGACCTTGCCGCATCGCCCCCCAATCCCTACCGCGCGCCGCCGGCCTTTGCCTTCGGCTCGGGGCTTGCGGCGGCAGGCGGCTTCTGCGGCGCCTTGCCCGACTAGAGCCGCGCCGCGAGGACGCCGCCGGGACGCCGCCAGGATTGCGGGCGCGCCGTCACGAAACCGTTGCAGATCGGCCCTATCAGGGCCGCATGGCTTCGCTGACCCTCCAGGACCTGACCCGCCGTTTCGGCCGGACCCGTGCCGTCGATGCGGTCAGCGCCGAGGTCCCCGCGGGCAAGTTCCTCGCGCTTCTCGGGCCGTCCGGCTGCGGCAAGACCACGCTTCTGCGCCTGATCGCCGGGCTCGAGCGGCCCGATGCGGGCGTGCTGCGGATCGGCGCCGAGGTGGTGGCCGGGCCCGGGCGCTTCGTCGGCCCCGAACGGCGCGGGCTTGGCATGGTGTTCCAGTCCTACGCGCTCTGGCCGCATATGACGGTGGCGGGCAATGTGGCCTTCGGGCTCGACCGGCTGGGGCGGGACGAGCGTGCCGCGCGGGTCGGGGAGGCGCTGCGCAAGGTCGGCCTGAGCGAGATGGCCGCCCGGCGCCCGCATGAGCTTTCGGGCGGGCAGCGGCAGCGCGTGGCGCTCGCGCGCAGCCTCGCCGCGCGCCCGCGCGTGCTGCTCCTCGACGAGCCGCTGGCCAATCTCGACGCGCATCTGCGCCGCACCATGCTGGCCGAGTTTCGCCGGATCCATTCCGAGACCGGCTGCACCATGATTTTCGTCACCCATGATCAGAACGAGGCAATGGCCGTCGCCGATCTGATCGGGGTGATGGATCGCGGGCGGCTCGAACAGCTCGGGTCCCCCCAGACCCTGTTCGAACGCCCGGCCAGTCCGATGGTCGCGCGCTTCGTCGGTCAGGGGCGGACCCTGCCGGTGCAGGTTCTGGCCCGCGAGGGCGGGGACTGCCGGATCGCGCTCGGCTCCGGCACGATCCGGCTGCCCGGCACCGCCCCGCCGGGGCCCGGCTGGCTTTGCCTGCATCCCTGCGATCTGCGGCCGACGCCCGAGGGCGGGCTGGCCGCGAGCGTGGTCGAGACCCGGTTCGAGGACGGTTATCACATCGCGCATCTGCTCTTCGACGATCTGCCCCACGCCGATCCGATGGCCCTGCGGCTCGATCATCCGGCACGGCCGGGCGAGCGGATGCGGATCGCGCTGCGCGGTGGCTGGGTGCTGCCGCGCACGGCGGAGGCGGGGCAGGGTGTGACCGCGGCCCCCGTGACGCAGGTCGTTCCGGCCGGAGCCGCCTGACCGTCTTTGGTGGTTTCGACGCCACGGGTCCGGCCTGTTTCCTGCGGGAAGCCGGGCGCCCGCGGATCCTGGCCGATTTCGGCCTCGGTCTCGGCCCCGACGCCGGGCGCGGGTCTGCGATCCCGTCCGCGGGTCTCGGGCGCACCTGCGCCGCGATGACAGGCTGCCACGAGGGGCATCGCCCGCGGCCCCCAGCGCGCGCATCCGCGCCGCCTGCGCCGGGATCGACCGCAACACGCCCACGCTGATCGTCGCCCAGTCCGGCACCGACCGCGACATCCACGCCCTGATCGGCACCGGTCCGCACCCGCGGGCTGGGACTGTCACGCAGCTTTCAAACCCGCCGGATAAGACGCCGCGAACCCACGCAACAGGAGCCACCCATGTCCCGTCTTCCCCTCTCCCGTTTTCGCACAGCCGCACTCGCGCTCATGGCCCTCGCGGGTCCCGCGATCGCCGGCCCCTCGGGCGAGATCACCGTCTACACCTCGCAGCCGCAAGACCAGATGGCCAAGGTCGTCGAGGCCTTCAACGCGGACTATCCCGATGTGAAGGTCGAGATCTTCCGCACCGGCACGACCGAGCTGATGACCAAGCTGCAGGCGGAATTCGCCGCCGGTTCGACCCCGGCCGATATCCTGCTGATCGCCGATGCGGTGGCGATGACCGGGCTCAAGAACGACGGCCGTCTGCTGGCCTATGCAGAGGCGCCGCTCGCCGGCATTCCGGCCGATGTGGTCGACCCCGACCGCACCTTCTTCGGCACCAAGCTGATCACCACGGGCATCGTCTACAACACCGATCTGGTGAAGGTGGCGCCCAAGGGCTGGGACGATCTGCGCGCCCCGGAAGTGGCCGCCCGGACGATCATGCCGAGCCCGCTCTATTCCGGCGCCGCGGTGATCCATGTCGGCACGATGACCCAGCAGCCCGATTTCGGCTGGGCCTATTACGAGGAGCTGGCCCGGAACGGCGCGGTGGCCGGTCAGGGCAACGGCACCGTGATCGAGGCCGTCGCGCGCGGCGAGAAGGCCTATGGCATCATCATCGAATACATGGCGATGAACGCCAGGGCCAAGGGTTCGCCGGTCGATTTCGTCTGGCCCGAGCAGGGCGTGAGCGCGATCACCCAGCCGGTCGCGATCGTCAAGGGCACCGACAACGAAGAGGCTGCCAAGGCCTTCGTCGACTGGCAGCTCTCGAAGACCGCGCAAGAGCAATCGGTCGCGCAGGGCTATTTCCCGATCATCGAGGGCGTGGCCGCGCCCGCCGGCTATCCCGATCTGGCGAACCTGCACATCCTGCCGCTCGATGCGGCCAAGCTGAGGGCCGAGGATCAGGCCAACAAGGAGGCGTTCGCGGATCTCTTCGGTGGCTGATCTGCCCCTCGCGCGTCTGCGTCCGCGTCTGCGTCTGGGCGGCGTTCTCTGGATCGCCGCCCTTCTTGCGCTCTATCTGACGGTCACGGCGCTCTATCCGCTGGCGCGGCTCTTCGCGCTGGCGCTCGGCCCGGACGAGACCGGCGCACCGCTTGGCCTGCTGCGCGAGACGCTCGCGAGCATGGCCTTCCGTCGCGCGCTCTGGAACACGCTCTGGTCCTCGGCGGGCTCGGTCGTCGTATCGGTCGCGCTCGGGCTCGGGCTCGCGCTGATGACCGGGGTGATGCGGCTGCCGGGGCGGGCACTCGCCGCCTTCCTCGCGCTCTCGCCGGTGCTGATCCCGTCCCAGATCATGGCGCTCGGCTGGATCGAGCTGATGGGGCCGGGCTCGCCGATCCTCGGGCCGCTTGGCCTCGTGCCCGCGCCGGGGCGGCCCAATCCGCTCTATTCCGGCGGCGGCGTCGTCTGGCTGATGGGGATCGAGCATATGCCGATGGTATTCATCGCGGTGCGCGCGGCGCTGACCGCAGTGCCCGCCGATCTGGTCGAGGCGGCGCGGATCGCGGGCGCGGGCACCGGGCGGATCGTGGCGCGCGTGCTCTTGCCGCTGACCGGGCCTGCGGTGGCGGCGGGGGCGATGCTCTCCTTTGCCGCGGCGGTGGGGAATTTCGGGGTGCCCGCGCTTCTGGGCATTCCGGGGCGGTTCCCGGTGCTGACCACGCTGATCTATCAGCGGCTGAACGGCTTTGGTCCCGCGATGATCGGCAAGGTCGCGGCGATTGCGGCGGTGCTGTTGGCGCTGGCGCTGGCCGCGCTCGTGCTGCGCCATGTGCTGCACCGCCGCTGGTCTGTGCCGCTGCCGGCGGGGCGGGGCTTTGCCGGCTTTACACCGGGGCGCGCGGCGCTGCCGCTCGCGCTGCTGCTCTGGGGGGCGTTGCTCGTGCTGTCGGTCGCACCGCTTCTGGCGCTGCTGGCCACGGCGCTGGTGCCCGCGCTCGGCGTGCCCCTGAATTGGAGCACCGCCACGCTCGCGAATTTCGAAGCGGTTCTGGGCAACCCCGCCGTGCGCCGGGGCTTTGCCAATTCGCTCGCGCTCTCGGCGGCCGCGGCCACGATCAGCGCGCTCGTAGCGATCCTGCTCGGCTGGGCCGGGGGCGTCGCGCGCAGCCGCCTTGCCCGGGCGCTCGGCTGGATCGCGGATGCGGGCTTTGTGGTGCCCGGAACGGTGCTCGGCCTCGCGATGATCCTGACCTATCTGCGCCCGCTGCCGCTCCTCGGGGTCTCGCTCTATGGCACGGCGGCGATCCTGCTGCTGGCCTATCTGGGGCGCTTCCTGCCGCTCGTGCTGCGCCCCGTCGAGGCCGAGATCGCCAGCGCCGATCCCTCGCTCGACGAGGCGGCGCGGATCGCCGGGGTGGGGGTTGCGCGGCGCATCACCCGGATCGCCGCGCCCGCGCTCGCGCCCGCCGCCGTGGCGGGGGGCTTGCTGATCTTCATGACCGCGCTGAACGAGCTGACCGTCTCGGCGCTGCTCTGGTCGGCGGGGCACGAGACGATCGGCGTGCAGATCTTCTCGATGCAATACGAGGGCAATTCGACCGCCGCCGCCGCGATCTCGGTTCTGGCGCTGGGGCTGGTGGGGCTGATCGTGATCGGCATCGACCGGTTCGGACGCGCGTTGCCCGCGGGCACCTTGCCCTGGCGCGCGCCCTGATCAGGCTCAGCGCGAGAAGGTCACCGTGACGGTGAAGGAATAGCTCGGCTGGTCGAGCCCCGCGGGCGCGGCCGGGAATTTTCCCGCCTTGCGCAGTGCCGCCAGCGCCGCGGCATCGAGCGCGGCATTGCCCGAGGATCTCGCCACCGACGAGGCCATCAACTGCCCCGAGCGCGCGACCGTCAGCGCGAGCCCGACCGCGCCCTCGGCCCGCCCCGCCGCCGCCGGATAGCTCTTGCGCCGCTCGATCCGCGCGCGGATCGTCGCGCCCCATTTGCCGATCAGGCTCTTTGTCCTGCCCGCCGAGACGGTGGCCTGCGCATCCTTGCCGCCGCTGCCCGCCTGCGCGGAGCCGCCGGACCCTGCGGCGCGCTCGGCCGCGCGGCCCGCGCTCTCTTTCGGCGCGGGTTTCGCCTGCGGCGGCGGATCCGCGCGTTTGGGGACGGGCTTGGGCACCGGTTTCGGTTCGGGCTTTCGCTCCGGCGGCGTTTCGACAACGATCTTCGGCGGTTCGGGCGGCAGCAGCACCGGATCGGGCAGCACGACCTGCGGGATCTCGATCTTGGGCGCGGTCAGCGGCAGCACCATTTCGGGCGGCGGCAGGGTGATCTCGGGCGCGAGATCGACGAAGGTCGCGGCGATCGCCTCGATGCTTTCCAACGCCTCGCCCCCGTCGCCCGCGGCGCTCAGCGCGGCGGGCATCGCCTCGGTGCGCGAGAAAACCGCGACCGCCGCGCCATGCAGCGCGACCGAGACCACGAGCCCCCAGAGCACGAGCCCGCCGGGCCCTGTGCCGCGCGCCTCGAAGGCAAGGCTCACGGCGCGGCCTCTTCCAGCCCGACGAGGCCGACCTTGAGATAGCCCCCCGCGCGAAGCTGATTCAAGAGGCCCATCATCTCGCCGTAAGCCACGGACTTGTCTGCGGAAACGAAGATCCGCGTTTCAAGATCGCCATGGGTCAGGGCGGCAAGCCGCGCGGGCAGATCGGTCGGGCTGACCGGCTCGCGTCCGAGCAGGAGCGCGCCATCGGCCTGCAGGCTGAGCACGACGGGATCGGCCGGGCGCTGCGTGGGCCTGGCGCCCGCCACCGGCAGATCGACCGGCACATCGACCGTCGAGAGCGGCGCGGCCACCATGAAGATGATCAGCAGAACCAGCATCACGTCGATGAAGGGCGTGATGTTGATCGCGGATTCGGGGGCGAGATCGTTGCCGTCGGACAGCCGCGCCGCCATCACTCGGCCACCAGATGCAGGGGGCTCTCGGCCGAAGGCGCGTGCCGCGCGCGGTCGAGATCGCGCGAGAGCGTGCGCTCGACCAGCGCCGCCGCATCGCCCAGCATCGCGCGATAGCCGCCGATCGCGCGCGTCAGATGGTTGTAGAGCAGCACCGCCGGGATCGCCGCGACGAGACCGATGGCGGTCGCCATCAGCGCCTCGGCAATGCCCGGAGCGACGACCGCAAGGCTCGTCGAGCCGCTCTGCGCGATGCCGACGAAGGCGTTCATGATCCCCCAGACCGTGCCGAAGAGCCCGACGAAAGGCGCGGTCGAGCCGACCGAGCCGATCGCCGTCACTCCCGATTGCATCGCCCGCGCGGCGCCCGCCTCGATCCGGGCAAGCTCGATCGCGACCCGCTCCTTGACGCCCGCATCGGGCAGCCCCTCCGAGGCCGCGATCTCGGCCACGGCGGCGGCGCGCATCCGCGCGATCGGGCCGCGCCCGGTCCGCGGCGCGTCGAGCCGCCCCTGCGCGGCCAGCGCGCGATAGCCCTGCGTCAGACTGCGCCGGGCGCGCGCGAGCTGCAGCAGTTTCGCCGCCCAGATCGCCCAGGCCAGCACCGAGGCCGCCAGCAGCCCGAGCATCACCACCTTCACCACCACATCGGCATGCACGAACATCGCCAGCGGCGTCAGCGCCTCGGACCCCGCGGCGGCGCGCATCGCCTCGGCCAGACCCGACAGGCCGAGCCGGTCGAGAAACAGGATCAGGGCATCATCGGCGGGGGGCATGGCGGGCTCCTGTCACGGGGGCGGGGCGGCGCGGCCACACCCTTGAGTCTTTTCATCGGGTATGCTTGGGCTGAATTTACTGTTTTTGTCAACTTAAGATCGGCGCGCACCCGACCTCATTCCCGGCCGAGCAGCGCCGAGGGCGAAAGGCCCGAATGCCGCTTGAACGCGGTCGAAAAACTCTCGACCGAGACGAAGCCCGCGACATGGGCCGCCTCGGCGACGCTCGCGCCGGCACGCAGCGCGGCCTCGGCGCGGGCCATGCGCTGGCTGCGGATGCGGTCCTTGGCGGAGGTGCCATAGGCGCGATGAAAGAGCCGTTGCAGCGAGGACAGGCTCAGCCCCGCCTCCGACGCGATCTGCGCCAGATCGGGCACCGGACCCGGGCGCAGCGCGCGGTCCTCGAGCCGCTGCAGGCGTTCCATCTCGGCCGGGCGCAGCGGATGCGCCCCCGCCGCGAGCCGCGCGATCAGCCCCGAGACGAGGCCGAAGACCAGCGCCTCGCGCGCCAGCACTGCAGCCGCGCCAGTCGGCGTTGCCTGGTCGAGCGCCAGAAGCTCGGTCGCCATCGCCGTCTCGGCGGTGCTCGCGGGCCAGTCTTCGTGCCGGAAATCGGCCCCGCCGAGCACCAGATCGCGCCCGATCCCGCGCGCGGCGAGCCAGTCCCAGTCGATGTCGATCGTGACCTTGCGCATATGCGCCCCCGCCTTCGCGCGCCGCACGAAGGGCGCCGGATCGCGCAGCGCGTAGAAGGCCATCCGCACCGGCGCATCCCCGAGACGGGCAAGCCGCAGCGGATGCGGCCCGATCGAGGCCTCGGCCGCGCCTTCGAGCACGACATGCAGCACCACGCTCGGCGCGCGCTGGATCCGGGTCTCGAAATCCGTCTCGGCGGCGGCGTCGAGCGTATGCAGCCGCAGCCCCGAGGGCAGGCTGTCCACCTCGCGCCGGCCGCGCAGCGCGACCCGCTCGGGGCGAATCGAGGCGCCGAAGTCGAGCCCCGACAGATGCGCCGTCGCGGCAATGTCGCGCAGCAGGATGGTCCGGGTCATGGCAGCCCCAATCTGACGGTTTTCGCAAGCAGGTTGATCGGTTTCACAAGGTTCGGCCATGGCGGGGCGGAACCGGCCGGACTTATATACTACAAAAATTATCGGATATGAAGGACGCCCAACCGAAATGCAGACCAAGTCGATCCGCCGGGGCCTCGCGCTCTGCACCGCCCTCGTCGCGCCGATGCTTGCGGGCATGGCCACCGCGCAGGAAACGATCGAGCTCGACGCGATCAATGTCGAGGGCGCGAGCTATGAGACCGAGGGCACCGACAGCTACAAGAGCGGGCTGATCTCGGTGGGCGAGAAGGCGGCGATGACGCCGCGCGAGGTGCCGCAATCGACCACGGTGATCACCCGCAAGCAGATCGAGGACGGCGGCTTCACCGCGCTCGAAACCGCGCTCGATGCGGCGCCCGGCATCATGATCCTGAGCAACGACACCGGGCGGTCCTCGATCTTCTCGCGCGGGTTCGAATTCGACTATCTCTATTACGACGGCCTGCCCGCGCCGGTCAGCTCGATCTATGGCACGCAGCCGGACCTGTCGATCATGGACCATGTCGAGGTGCTGAAAGGGCCCTCGGGGTTGTTCATGGGCACCGGCTCCCCCGCGGGCTCGGTCAACATGCGCCTGAAACAGGCCAACCGCACCGATCCGGGCGGCTATGCGACCGTCACCGCCGACGAGAACGGCCACCTGCGCACCGAGCTCGACTATGGTTCGGCGCTCAATGCCGAGGGAACCCTGCGCGGGCGCGCGGTCGTGGCCTGGGCGGATGGTGACGGCGCGGTCGACAAGCAGGAAAACGGCGTCAAACAGGTCTATGGCACGCTGGCCTGGGACATCACGCCCGACACCACCGCCACCTTCTCGGTCAGCCGGATGGAGCGCGACATCGCCCCCTTCAACGGCCTGCCGAGCTATGCCGACGGCACGCTCCTCTGGCTCGACCCTTCGGCCACGACCGCGGCCGATTGGAATACGTTCGAGAACGAGGTGACCGATGTCGTCGCCGCGATCGAGCACCATTTCGACAATGGCGCCCGCGTCAAGGCGAGCGTGCGGCAGAGCTGGCAGAAGGGCGATTTCGCCTATGCCTATACCGGCTCGGCGGCGGCGGCGGACAATACCGTCTCGCGGATGTCCTGGCTGCACCGCAACTTCGACATGGAAAACCTCGCGCTCGACGTGCATGGCGAATTGCCCTTCGCGATCGGCGCGATGGAGGGGATGGCGATCGTCGGTGCGGACCTGCAAAGCTACAGCGGCGATCTTTATGCGGTTTCGGGCGCGGTCAACGGCAGCTGGGATCTCGACAACTGGGATGTGTCGAACTTCGCCGAGCCGGCAAATATCGACAGCTACACCAGCCGCACCCAGACCGAGATCGACCAGCGCGGCCTTTATGCGCAGCTCCGGGTGAAGCCCTTGCAGGCGCTGACCCTGATCGGCGGCGCGCGGCTCTCTTGGTATGAGAGCGAGGTGACCTCGACCACGCTGACCACCGGGGCGAAAACCGTCACCAGCATGACCGAGAACGGCAAGATCACCCCCTATATCGGTCTGACCTACGACCTCTCGCCGGCGGCCACGCTCTACGCGAGCTATACCGAGATCTTCCAGCCGCAGAGCGTGGTGGATGTGAACGGCGACGTGCTCGACCCGATGGAGGGGCAGCAATACGAGATCGGCGTGAAGGCGGGTCTGGCCAACGGGCTCGACATCTCGGCCGCGCTCTTCCGCATGGAGCAGGTCAACCGCGCGCTGGCCGTCACCGGCGAGAGCTATTACGAGGCCGAGGGCGCGGTCCGCGTTCAGGGCCTCGAGCTTGAAGCGGCGGGCGAGATCGGCGAGAACCTGCATCTCGCCGCGGGCTACACCTTCACCGATACCGAATATCTGAACGGGCCGAGCGCGGGGGCGACCTTCTCGACCTATACGCCCGAGCATCTGTTCAAGCTCTCGGCCGAATATGCGGTGACCAAGGGCGCGCTCGAGGGCTGGAGCTTCGGCGGGCAGTTGCGCGCGATGACCGGCTTCTCCTCGGTCTCGGGCGGCACGACGATCAAAGCGCCGGGCTATGGCGTCGTCGATCTGAGCGCCGCGCGGGAAATCGGGCAGGGGGGGCTGCTGCGCCTCTCGCTCTCCAACGCCTTCGACAAGGAGTATTACACCCGGGTCGGCGGCACCTCCGTGTTCAACTTCCGGGGCGAGCCGCGGACGCTGAGCGTGGCCTTCACGCAGAAGTTCTGATGCGGGCGCCGATCACGATGGCTGCCGCTCTGGGTCTGGCCCTCTCCACCCTGACGGGTGGGGAGGCGTTGGCGCAATCCGCCGGGCCTGTGATGGCCCCCGAAACGCTCGGGGCCCCGGTCACGCTTGAGCGCACCGCGCGCTTCGAGGTGCCGGGCGCGCAGGGGCCGCTCGTGGTGCAGGTCACCTGGCCCGCCGCGCCGCCCCCGCCCGCGGGCTATGGCATCATCTACGCCCTCGATGCGGGATGGACGCTCGGCACGCTCGGCGATGCGCTGATGTTGCAGGGCTCGGCGCAGGCGGCGGGACCGGTGCGCCCGACCGTTCTGGTGGGCATCGGCTGGCCCGGGCCGGGGATGATCGACCTCGCCCGGCGCGGCCCGGATCTCGCCGAGCCCGAAGGGGCGCAGGCGACGCTCGCGGTTCTGACCGAGACGATCGTACCGCGCGTCGAGGCCGCGTTGCCGGTCGATCCCGCGCATCGGATGGTGCTTGGCCATTCCTTCGGTGGGGCTTTCGCGCTGCGGGCGGGGTTCGCGCGGCCCGATCTCTTCAGCCATGTCGGCGCGGGCAGTCCCTCGCTCTGGACCGATCCCGAGGGGCTTGTCGCACCGCCCGAGGGCACCGCGCGGCCGCAGGTTCTGATCACGATGGGCGGCCTCGAACGCCCGGAGGCGGCGGCCGCGGCAGGCACCGATCCCGCGCGCGTCAAGCGTCTGGCCGAGCGTGACATGGCCGGGCGCATCGCGCGGATGTCGCGGGATCTCGCGGTGCCGCTGATCGAGTTTCCGGGCCTCAGCCACGGCGCCTCGGCCACGCCCTTCCTCGCGGCGGCCGTGGCGTTCCTGTGGCGCTAGAGGCTGTCAGCGCGCGATGATCTCCCAGGAAAATCCCGTGAAATCCTCGCGATAGGCAAAGGTCACCAGATGAGAGTCAATCGCGAACCGCGCCGAGATCATCGCCTTGGCATCCGCCGCCGTGATCCGCACGGTGAGCGCATCGGCCTCGGCCGTCATCTCCGCCAGCCCCGAGGGCAGCTCGGCCCGGCCCCGGCTCTCGTCCCATTCGACGGGCACCTTGTGCGCGAAATGCTTGCAGAGTTGGGCGATGTATTTTGCGGCATTCGGGGTCACGAGCCGGGCAGTGGTCACAAACATGGCATTTCCTTAGTTTTTTTATAAGCTATCCACTGGCCAAGCCCGGGACAAGGGGCTATCTGACCCCGCGCGAAGCCAATCACAGCCACGCCAGATCAGGAGAAACCCGATGAAACGCCTTGGCCTTGCGGCGGCGCTGTGCCTTGCCGCCCTTCCCGTGTTTGCCGATCCGGTCGAGATCGCCACCGCCCGCGGGCCGGTCGCGCTCGAGCCTGCGCCGCAGTCGGTGGCGGTCTTCGACGTGGCCGCGGCCGATACGCTCGAGGCGCTGGGCGTGACGCCGACCGGCCTGCCCGAGAAGCTCTATGTCGATTATCTCGACGCGGAAAAAGCCACCCGGATCGGCACGCTCTTCGAGCCCGATCTCGAGGCGCTCTCGGGTCTCGCCCCCGATCTGATCGTGCTTGGCGGCCGCTCGGCGCCCAAGTTCGACGCGGTGGCGCAGGTCGCCCCGACGATCGACATGACGATCTCGCCCGACGTCGTGGGCGACGCCAAGGCGCGGCTGGCCGCCTATGGCACGCTCTTTGGCAAAGAGGACAAGGCCGCCGAACTCAGCGCCGCGCTCGATGCCCGCATCGCCGAGGTGCAGGCGGTGGCCAGGGGCAAGGGCACGGCGCTGATCGTGCTGACGAACGGGCCCAAGATCTCGGCCTATGGCCGCGGCTCGCGCTTCGGCTGGCTGCATGACACCGTCGGCCTGCCCGAGGCTTACCCCGAGTTGAAACCCGAGGTGCATGGCGATGCGATTTCCTTCGAATTCATCGCCGAGGTGAACCCCGACTGGCTGATCGTGGTCGACCGCGGCGCCGCGACCGGGGCGCAGGGGGCCTCGGCGCGCGAGACGCTCGACAATCCACTGGTCAATGGCACCAAGGCGGGGCAGGCGGGTCATATCGTGATGCTGAATGCTGCCAACCTCTATATCGCGGGCGGCGGCTATCAGGCGCTGATGGAAAACCTGTCCGAGCTGGCCACGGCGTTCGAGGGCTGACCCGGTGCCGACCCGCCTTCTCTGGCCGCTCGCGGCGGCGGTGCTCGGTCTGCTTGCGATCGCAAGCCTGATGATCGGCGCCGCCAGTTTCGAGAGCGGCCAGACCTCGGCGGAAACGCTGCTCTGGGTCTCGCGGGTGCCGCGCACGGCGGCGGCGATCCTGACCGGCGCGGCGCTCGCCGTCTCGGGCGTGGTGATGCAGCAGATCGTGCGCAACCGCTTCGTCGAGCCCGCGACCGCGGGCACCCCCGAGGCGGCGGCGGCGGGTCTCCTTGCCGTCACGCTGATCGCGCCGGGGGCGCCGATCTGGGTCAAGATGGCGGTGGCGGCGCTTGCCGCGCTGGGCGGCGCGGTGCTCTTCGCCGCGCTGATCCGACGCCTGCCCGCGCGCGAGGTCTTCCTCGTGCCGCTGGCCGGGCTGATCCTTGCGGGGGTGATCGGCGCGGGCGTGACCTTCGTCGCCTGGGAAACCGACCTTCTGCAATATGTCTCGGTCTGGCTGATGTCGGGCGAGTTTTCGGGCGTGATCGCGGGGCGCTATGAACTCCTCTGGATCGCCGGGGCGGCGGCCGCACTTGCGTGGTTCGCCGCCGACCGTTTCGCGATCCTTGGCCTCGGGCCGGAGGCCGCGACCGCGCTTGGCCTGAACCCGCGGGCGGTGCTGCGGCTCGGGCTCGGGGTCGTCGCGCTCGTGACCGCGATGGTGGTGGTCAGCGTCGGCATGTTCCCCTTCGTCGGGCTGATCCTGCCCAATCTGGTGACGCGGGTGATGGGCGACAACCTGCGCGCCGCGCTGCCCGTCGTGGCGCTCGGCGGCGCGATCTTTGTCCTTGGCTGCGACATCCTCGGGCGGGTGCTGATCCACCCCTACGAAATCCCGGCGGGCACCATCGTCGGCGTTCTGGGCGCGCTCGCCTTCCTGTGGCTCTTGTGGCGGGGGGATCGCGATGCGGGCTAGGGGATGGGTCGCGCTTGGCGTGCTCTGCGCGGGCGTCGTGGCGCTTTGGCTCTTTCAGGGGCTCTCGGGCAACGTGGGTTTCGTGCTCTCGCTGCGTCTGGGCAAGCTCGCGGCGCTCGTGCTCGTCGCGGCCTCGGTCGGCATGGCGACGGTGCTTTTCCAGACCGTGGCGCAAAACCGCATCCTGACGCCCTCGATCATGGGCTTCGACGCGCTTTACCTGCTGGTGCAGAGCCTCGCGCTCGCGAGCCTCGGCATTTCCGGCTTCGTCGGCCTGCCCGCCGGGCCGAAGTTCCTGATCGAGACGGCGCTGATGGCGGGGCTCGCCGTCGCACTCTTCGGTGCGCTTCTGGGCCGCGCGGGCGGGCGCGACATCGGCCGCACGATCCTGAGCGGGGTGATCCTTGGCGTGCTCTTCCGCTCTGGCGCGACCTTGGTGATGCGCCTTCTGGACCCCAATGCCAATGCGGTAGTGCAGGCGGTGAGCTTTGCGAATTTCTCGCGCCCCTCGGTCGAAACCACGCTCTGGGCGGCCTGCCTTGCCCTGCCCGCTATGGCGCTGGCGCTGACCCTCGGGCCGCGGCTCGACGTGCTGGTGCTCGGGCGGGAACGGGCGGTCTCGCTTGGCCTTCCACACCGGGCGATGGTGCTGGTCACGCTCGGGATCGTCGCCGTCCTGACCGCGAGCGCGACCGCGCTCGTCGGCCCGGTCGCCTTTTTCGGGCTGATCGTCGCGGGCCTCGCCCACAGCCTCGCACCCGGCGCGCGGCATCGCAGCCTGCTTTTGCTCGCGGCGGGTCTGGCGGCGGTGGGCCTGATCGGCGGGCAATGGGCCTTCGAGCGGGTGCTGGGCCTCAAGGCGACCCTCAGCCTCGTGATCGAGTTTGCGGGCGGAGTGCTGTTTCTGACGCTTCTGATGCGGGGGAAGATCCGATGATCGAGATTTCCGGGCTGAGCCATTCCATTCGCGGCACGCAGATCCTCGCGCCGACCACGCTGACGCTGCCCGCGGGTCAGATCACCGCGCTGATCGGGCCGAACGGGGCGGGGAAATCCACGCTCTCGCGGCTGATCGCGCGGATCGAGGCGCCGCCTGCGGGGACGGTGCGGGTCAACGGGCTCGACGTGGCCACGACCCACGGCGGGCGGTTGGCGCGGGAACTGGCTTTCATGGGGCAGCACACCGGGCTTGCCTCACGGCTGCGGGTGGGCGAACTGGTGGCCTTCGGGCGCTGGCCGCATTGCCACGGTCGGCCGGGTGCCGCGGACCGCGCGGCGGTGGCGCAGGCGTTGCAGGATTTCGAGCTGGAGCCGCTGGCCAAACGCTTCCTCGACACGCTCTCGGGCGGTCAGGCGCAGCGCGCGCATCTGGCGATGGCGGCGGCGCAGGAGACGCCCTGGCTGATCCTGGACGAGCCGCTCAACAACCTCGATCTGGCGCATGCCCGTGCGCTGATGGCCTATCTCGCGCGGCTGCGCGACGGCGGGCGCTCGGTGCTGATCGTGCTGCACGATCTGAACTTCGCCGCCGGTTGGGCTGATCATGTCGTGGCGATGAAGGGGGGCGCCGTGGTGGCCGAGGGCACGCCGCACGAGGTTCTGACCGCCCCCGCGCTCTCGGCGCTCTACGAGACCGAGATCGCGGTCGCGACCCATGGCGAGCGGCCGCTCGTGCTGCATCACCTGCCCTAGGGGCGGGGCTCGGCCGCGCGGCGCATCAGATAGATATCCATGATCCAGCCATGCTCGGCGCGGGCCTTGGCGCGGGCCTCGAGGATCCGCCCGGCCACGTCGCTCAGCGGCCCGGCGATCAGCATCTGCCGCGCCATGCCGACATAGGCGCCCCACCAGATCGTCACGCCCTCGGGCGCGACCGCCTCGAAGGCACCGCCGCTGTCGAGCATCACCACCACGGTATCCACCCCCGCGGGCCAGCCCGCTTCGCGCAGGCGCCGCCCGGTGGTGATGGTCACGGGCGCGGCCAGATCGTTGAGCGGAATGGCATGGGCCGCGCACAGCGTCTGGATCGCCGTGATCCCCGGAATGACCCGCAGCGTCAGGGTGATCCGCCGCCCCAGCCGCTCGGCGATCCTGAGCGTGCTGTCGTAAAGCGAGGGGTCCCCCCAGACGAGGAAGGCCACCCTTGGCCCGCCCCCCGCCGCCAGATGCCGCGCGATCGCGTCGTGCCAGACCTCGGCGATCCGGTCGTGCCAGTCGCTCACCCGCCGAAGGTAATCGGGCGTCCCCGGGTCGCGCACCGGCAGGTCGAACCCCTCGATCCGGGTCGCGGGATTGGTCACGCAACTGCGGCAGATCTCCATTCGCAGACCCGCCAGATCGGCCTTGTCCTCGCCCTTGAGCGGAATGAGGATCAGATCGGCCGCGTTCATCGCGCGCGCGCCCTCGCGCGTCACGTGATCGGGGTTGCCGGTTCCGATCCCGATCAGGGTCAGGTCTATCATTGCTCAACTCCTGCGCCGGAGGCCGGGGCGATCAGGTGGAAGAAGGTGCCGCTGACCTGCCCGCCGCCCGATGCCTGGCGGATCGAGCCGGTCTCGGCCACCGGCGCGCCATTGGCATCCTCGACGCGGGCGAGCGGGGCGTCGGGCTGTGCGAGGATCGTGGCGTAGTGGAATTCATGCCCGCGCAGCGGCTGCGTTGCGAGCGGCCCGGGCAGCGGGTGCAGCGGCCGCGCCAGCCGATAGCCCAGATGCATCCGGCGCTTGGCAAAGCTCGTCTCCAGCCCGAGCAGCCCCGCCATCCGATGCCGCGTGCCATCGGCCGCAACCAGCCCCGCGCCAAGCGCCATATAGCCCCCGCATTCGCCATGGACGGGCCGGGTCCGGGCGAACTCCGTCAGCCCGGCGCGGAAGCGCTCGGCCGCGGCAAGGCGGCCCGCGTGCAACTCGGGGTAGCCGCCCGGCAGCCAGCAGACCGTGGCCGAGGGGTCGGGCGCCTGATCGGCGAGGGGCGAGAAGGGCAGGATCGTCGCCCCCTGCGCGTGCCAGTCGGACAGCAGATGCGGATAGACGAAGGAGAAGGCGGCATCCCGGGCGAGCGCGATCCGCGCGCCGGGGGCCGGGACCGGGGCGGCCGAAGGCGTCGCGACGGGCGCAGCCCCGGCCGCCGCCCGGATCGCCTCGAGATCACAATGTTCGGCCACGAAGGCGGCCGCCTCGGACAGGATCGCGCTCAGCCGTGGCAGCTCTTCGGCCTGCACCAGACCCAGATGCCGCTCGGGCAGGGCGACCGCGGCCCGGCGCGGCAGAACGCCGAAGACCGGCAGGCCCGCAGCCTGCATCCCGAGCCGCACCAGCGCCTCGTGCCGGGGCGAGGCGACCTTGTTCAGGATCACCCCCGCAACCCGCAACCCCGGACGAAACGCGGCAAGCCCCGCCGCCACCGCCGCCGCCGTCTGCGCCTGACCCGAGACATCGAGCACCGCGATCACCGGCCAGCCCATCCGCGCGGCGATATCGGCGCTGGCGCCGGTCCCGGTCTCACCCGCGCGGGCAACCCCATCGAAGAGCCCCATCGAGCCCTCGGCGATCACCAGATCGGCCCCCGCCGCCGCGCCGGCGAGCGCCGCGATCCGCCCCGGCGCCATCGCCCAGCTGTCGAGGTTGACCGAAGCCCGCCCCGCCGCCGCCGCGTGAAACGCCGGGTCGATGTAATCGGGCCCGCATTTGAAGGGCTGCACCACCAGCCCCCGCGCCCGCAGCGCCGCGATCAGCCCGAGCGTGACCGTGGTCTTGCCCGTCCCCGAGGCGGGCGCCGAGATCAGCAGGCCGGGGGGCATCATTCGGGGAACCGGGGCGCGGTGCCGACCGGGCGATAGCGGCGGTCGTAGTCGCCCGCGTAAAGCCGGCTCTCGTCGAACTCCTCGGCACCGAGCGCGCGCCCGACAAGGATCAGCGCCGTGCGCTCGCCCGCGCCGATCGCGCTCTCGATCGTGCCGAGCGTCGCGCGCACCACCTTCTGATCGGGCCAGCTCGCGCGGAAGACCACCGCGACCGGGCAATCGGCACCGTAGGAGGGCGTCAGGCGCGCGACCACATCGGCCAGCACATGAACCGAGAGATGGATCGCAAGCGTCGCCCCGGTGCGCGCGAAATTTTCCAGCGTCTCGCCCTCGGGCATCGCGCTTGCCCGCCCCGAGGTGCGGGTCAGCACGACCGATTGCGCGACGCCGGGCAGGGTCAGTTCGGCCCCGAGCACCGCGGCGGCGGCGGCAAAGGAGGGCACGCCGGGCGTCACGTCATAGGGAATGCCGAGCACGCGCAACCGGCGCAGTTGCTCGCCCATCGCCGACCAGACCGAGAGATCCCCCGAATGCAGCCGCGCCACGTCCTGACCCGCGGCATCGGCGGCGACGATCTCGGCGATGATCTGATCGAGGCTGAGCGGCGCGGTATTCACGATCCGCGCGCCGGGCGGGCAATGCGCCAGAAGCGCCTCGGGCACGAGGCTGCCGGCATAGAGGCAGACCGGGCAGGCGGCGATCAGATCGCGTCCGCGCAGCGTGATCAGGTCGGCCGCGCCAGGCCCGGCGCCGATGAAGTGAACGGTCATTCTGGGGTGTCCTTCGTTTCGGCGATGGCGCAGGTGGCCATGCCATCGGGCGCGACGATCCGCGTCCGCGTGATTCTTGCGCCGGGGCCTGCGGCGACCAGCGCCGCCGCCTCGGCGACCGATCCGGTGCCATAGCACTCGGCGATCCGGGCCGAGCGGGTGGGGGTTTCGACGCCCGCGACGGGCACGGCCTTCAGGGGCAGGCGGCGCGCGGCGGCGAGGGCACGAAGGCCCGGCTCCTCCGCCCGATGCGGCGGACAGGCCAGCGCCGCGACGGGGCCCGCCTCGGCCTCGGCCGCACCGAGGAGCGCAGCCAGCGCCTCGTGCGTGACCCCCGCGCGGCATCCAAACCCCGCCACCCTCATCTGACCGCCCGCCATTGCACCACCGGCCGCGCGGCGCGCCAGTCGCGGAAGCGCCCGAGCGTCGCGGCCTGGGACAGCTCGAGCCGCATCAGCGTGCCGCCGTGGCGCGCCTGCAGATCGGCGAGCACGCCCTCGGTCTCGAGCGTGACGCCATTGGCCACGATCCGCGCCCCCGCGGGCAGGAGCGGCCAGAGCATTTCATAAAGCGCGGCCTCGCCCCCGCCACCGACGAAGACCGCATCGGGCGCGGGCAGATCGCCGATCAGGTCGCGCGCCGCGCCATGGCGAACCGTCAGCCGGTGCGCGAGGCCGAAGCCATCGGCATTGGCGCGGATATTGGTCACGCGATCGGCCCGCTGCTCGAGGCAATGCGCGCGGCCACCCGCCAGACACCATTCGACCGAAACCGACCCCGAGCCGCCGCCGATATCCCACAGCACCTCGCCCGGTCGGGGGCCAAGCGCGGCTAGGGTCATCGCCCGCACCGGGGCCTTGGTGATCTGCCCGTCGCTCTCAAACAGCGCGTCGGGCAGGCCGAAGCCGCGCGGCAGACCGGCGTCGCGCGGCAGGTCCGTGCCGTCGATCGCCACCGCCACCGGCGCCGCAATGTCGGGCCAGTCGGTCCCTGCACGCAGCCGCTCGCGCGGGCCGCCCATCGCCTCGCAGACCGTCAGACGCGCGGCACCGAAGCCATTCTCGGCAAGCCAGCCCGTGAGCCCCGCGACCGCCGCCGCATCGCGCAGCGTGCAGATCGCCCGCACCCCGCGCGCCAGAACCGGGCGCAAACGGGCAAAGGGGGCTGCGTGCAGGCCAAGGCAAAGACACTCCTCAAGCCGCCAGCCGAGCCGCGAGGCCACCAGCGAAAAGACCCCCGCCACCGGAAAGGCGCGCCACTCACCCGGCGCCAGATGCGCCGCAACCGATCCCCCCGCACCAAACCAGAACGGATCGCCCGAGACCAGCATCGCCACCCGCCGCCCGCGCAGCGCCAGCAGCGGCGCAAGGTCGAAGGGCACCGGCCAGTCCCGCCCCCGCGCGCCCGGATCGACCAGCGCAAGATGCCGCGGCGCGCCGAAGACCACCTCGGCGCCCGCCAGCGCGGCACGGCTTGCCGAGGACAGCCCCTCCGGTCCATCTTCGCCCAGACCGATGATGGCGAGCCAGGGATCAGACATGACGCGCATCCTCCTGCTGGGCGGCACGACCGAAGCCAGCCGCCTTGCGCGCGCGCTGGCCGAGTCGGGCAGCGACGCGATCTTTTCCTATGCCGGGCGGACCGGGGCGCCGGTCGCGCAGCCCCTGCCGATGCGGATCGGCGGCTTTGGCGGGGTCGCGGGGCTCATCGACTATCTGCGCCGCGAGCGGATCACGCATCTGATCGACGCGACCCATCCCTTCGCCGCGCAGATGAGCCGCAACACGATTGCCGCCTGTGCCGAAACCGGCGTTCCGCTGATCGCGCTCGAACGCCAGGCATGGGTGGCGGGGCAGGGCGACGACTGGCGCGTCGTGCCCGATGTCGAGGCCGCGGTCGCCGCGCTGCCCGGGACGCCCGCGCGGGTGTTCCTCGCCACCGGCAAGCAGGGGCTCGAGCCCTTCGCCGCCAAGCCGCAACACCATTACCTTTTGCGCCTCGTCGATCCGCCCGAAGCCCCGCTGCCCCTGCCGCAGACCAGCGTCGTGATCGCGCGCGGGCCGTTCGAGGCCGGGGCCGATGCCGATCTGATGCGCGCCCATGGCATCACCCATATCGTCGCCAAGAACGCGGGCGGGGCGGGGGCCGAGGCCAAGATGCACGCGGCGCGCGCGCTTGGCCTGCCCGTGGTCCTGATCGACCGGCCCGCGCTGCCGCCGCGCAGGGTGGTGGGCTCCGTCGAGGAGGTGCTCGGCTGGCTCGCTCATACCGGCACCGAACGCGGCGTATAGACCCAGCGCCCGACACGGCGGGTGGCCTCGTTGCCGACGATGACGACGGTGCGCATGTCGGCCATCTCGGGCGTGGCCTCGGCCAGCGTGACGCAGCGGATCGTCTCGTCCGGGGTCGAGACGGCGCGGGCAAAGAGGATCAGCCGCGCCCCCTCGCATTCCGCGCGCAGGATCTCGAGCACGCGGGCAAACTGATGCGGGCGCGCCTTCGAGCGGGGATTATAGAAGGCCATCGCAAAGCCCCCGCGCGCGGCATGGCGCAAGCGGCGCTCGACCTCGGCGAAGGGTTTGAGATTGTCCGAGAGGTTGATCGCGCAGAAGTCATGCCCCAGCGGCGCACCGGCCCGCGCGGCGGCCGCGAGCATCGCGGTGATCCCGGGCAGGATGCGGATGTCGGTCTGCTGACGGTCGGGCCGCGCCTCGAGCGCCTCGAAAAGCGCCGAGGCCATGGCGAAGACCCCGGGATCGCCCGAGGAGACGATGACCACCCGCCGCCCCTTTGCGGCCAGATCGAGCGCGAAGCCCGCCCGGTCCAGCTCGACGCGGTTGTCGGAGGGGTGCAGTGTCAGGCCCTCGCGCGGGGCGACGCGGGCGACATAGGGGATGTAGCCCACGACATCGGTGGCCTCGGCCAAAGCCGCGGTGACCTCGGGTGTCACCAACGCCTCGTCGCCGGGGCCGAGGCCCGCAACGGCGATCCAGCCCGCACTCATTCTGCGGCCTCGGCGACGGGGCGGCGGCCGTGGCCATGGACCAGCACGATCGCGAAATAGGGGCAGTCGTCGTCGCCCACCTCGGCCAGCGGCACCATGCGCTGCCCCGGCATCGTGCCGCGCTCGACGAGCCAGGCCTGATCGAGCCGCCCGGCCGTCGCCAGTGCGCGCCGCACCCGCGGCAGGTTGCGCCCGGTCTTCATGATCACCAGCGCCTCGGCCCCGCGCATGTGGCGGATCAGATCGGCCTCGGGCAGGGTGCCCATCAGCACGGTCAAGACATCGTCGCCCCAGGTGATCGGCTGCCCGACCGCGTTCCAGCAGCCGACCATGCCGGGAATGCCGGGCACCACCTCGACCGGCACCAGATCGCGCAGCCGGACATAAAGATGCATGAACGAGCCGTAGAAGAAGGGGTCGCCCTCGCAGAGCACGATCACCTCGCGCCCCGCCTCGGCCATCGCGCGCAGCCGCGCGGTCCAGTCGTCGTAGAAGGCCGAGAGCTGCGCGATATAGGCGGGGCTGTCGAAGGGCAGCTCGGTCGTGACCGGATATTCCATCGCATGTTCGGCGGTGCCGGGCGCCAGCATCCCCTCGACGATGCGCCGCGCCTGCCCCTGCCGCCCGGCCTTGCGGAAGAAGGCCACGTCGCGCGCGCCCCGGATCAGCCGGTCGGCCCGCACCGAGATCAGATCGGGATCGCCGGGCCCGAGCCCCACGCAGATGATCTTTCCGGTCATGGTCATTCCTTCCGGCTGGCAAGCGCGTTGATCGCGGCGACTGTGATGGCCGAGCCGCCGAGGCGCCCCTCGACGATCACGGCGGGGCAGGGGGGATCGGCCATGAGCGCGGCCTTCGATTCCGCCGCGCCGATGAAGCCCACCGGGCAGCCGATGATGGCCGCGGGGAGCGGGCAGGAGGGGGCCTCGAGCATGTTGAGCAGATGGAAGAGCGCGGTCGGCGCATTGCCGATGGCGACGATGGCGCCCTCGAGATGCGGGCGCCACAGCTCGACGGCGGCGGCCGAGCGGGTGGTGCCCAGTTCGGCCGCCAGCGCGGGCACCGAGGCCTCGTGCAGGGTGCAGATCACGGCGTTATTCGCGGGCAGGCGGGGGCGGGTGATCCCCTCGCTGACCATGCGCGCATCGCACAGGATCGGCGCGCCGGCCTCGAGTGCGGCGCGCGCGGCAATCGCCATGCCGGGGGTGAAGCGGATATGGCGTTCCAGGCCCACCATCCCGGCGGCGTGGATCATCCGCACGGCGACCACCTCCTCCTCGGGGGTGAAACGCGCCAGATCGGCCTCGGCGCGGATCGTCGCGAAGGACTGGACGTAGATCGCCGCGCCATCGGTTTCATAGACATGCGGCATCAGAAATCCCCTTGAAGGTCGATGTCATCGGCGGCGAGCCCGCGCCGTTCGGGTGTGTCTTGTGCGCGGCCGTCGCGGATCAGATCGAACCCCGCATCGGTGGCCACAAGGGTAAGATCGGCCCGCCCGGGATGGGCGCAGCCCTTGGCGCAGCCGCTGACATGCAGCCGCCGCCCCGGGGGCACCTGCGGCGCGAGCCGGGTGGCGAGGGCGCGCACCGGGGCCCGCGCCTGAAGGCAGCCGGGCGCGCCGGTGCAGGCCTCGACCCGGCGCAAGGGATCGTCGGGTTGCGTGATCAGGCCGGGCAGGTCGGGCATTTGCGACAGCCCCTCGATCAGCAGCATCCGCCACGGCGTGAGGCGCATCGCGCCGCGCGTGGCGAGCGCCGCCAGCGTCCCGGCCTCCATCTGGCCGAAGGCAAATCCGACCAGCGTGCCCTGCGCCACCAGCGCCGGTTCGGGTGCGTCCAGCGCGGGCGCTGGGGCCACACGCGGCGCGAGCGCGCCCCCGGGCGTGAGCCCGCGCGCGATCAGCGCGGCCATCCGGCCCCGCCCGTCGGTCACGCCGCCCGCCTCGACGAACCACCGCGCCAGCGCGATCACCGCCGAGGGAGCCTCCTCGGGCGCGACCGGGGCGCCAAGCGCCGCGCCCTCGCAGCGCAGGATCAGCCCGCCGCCGGTTTCGCGTTCGAGCCGGATGTCCCCCGCGCTCCCGTCCAGAACCGGCGCGGGACCGGTGTCGACCACGATCCCGAACTTGCCCGGCAGATCCGGCATCGCGGGCAGCGCGGCCACGATCGCCGCCGCCAGCGCGTCGGTTTCGGCATCGGCGAAGGGGGTGATCAGGAGATTGCGCCGCGCCTCCTGACCTGCATCCGCGTCGATCAGCCCGAGCGCGCGCAGATCGTCGATCAGCGGCGCGTGGCTGGCCTCGCTCACCCCGCGCAGTTGCAGGTTCCCCCGCGCCGAGAGGTCGATCAGCCCGTTGCCATGCGCCCGCGCCGCCACCGCGATGCCAGCCGCCTGCGCAGGCGAGAGCCGCCCGCCCGGCGCGCGCACCCGCACCACCAGCCCGTCGCCCGAAGCCATCGGCCGCAGCGCCCCGGGGCACCAGCCCTGCACCTGAAACGCCCCGCTCATGCGCCCCCCTCCAGGGCCGCGGCGATCGAGTTGCGGCGCGTCACCCACAATCCGGCCTCGGCCAGACGGCGGAAGAGATCGCGCAGCGCCTCGAGCGCGCCTGGGTTGTCGCGCGCCATGAAATCGACCAGATCGGCGCGGCCCAGCGTCGCCTCGTGGTAAAGGTCGAACAGATGCGGCGGCACGACGCCCGCGAGATGCGCAAAGGCCGCCATGTGATCGGCGGTCGCCGCGATCTCGGCCGCGCCGCGAAAGCCGTGGCGCATCATCCCCTCGGCCCAGTGCGGATCGGCGGCGCGGGCGCGCACCACGCGGGCGATTTCCTCGGCTAGGCTGCGGGCGCGGGGGCGGTCCGGTTGCGTCGCGTCGAGGTGATAGAGCGCGGGTTTCGCGGTCCCCAGACGCGCCATCGCGGCGGCAAAGCCCGCCTCATGCGCGGCGTAATCGGCGGCCAGCAGCAGGTCGCTCTCCGGCAGGTCCTGCGCATGGACGAATGTATCCGCGCCCCGCAGCCGCGCCTCGAGCCCCGCACGGTCATCGCGCGAGGCGCCATCCGCCCCGATCGCCCAGCTCGAGGCGGCGATCCAGGCCTCGCCCGCGGCGGCCCGCGCCTCGGGGGTGAAAGCGTCCATCGCCACGCCCATCCCAAGCCCGTATTGCCCCGGCCGCGGCCCATAGACCCGCGCGGCGCGGCGGGCATAGGGGTTGTCCTCGGGGGCCTCGTCGCGCGCGGCCAGCATCTCGGCCCCGGTCTCGAAGAGCGTGGCAAGCCCCGGGAACACGTCGCGAAAGAGCCCCGAGATCCGCAGCGTCACGTCGATCCGCGGCCGCCCGAGCAGCGCGAGCGGCACCACCTCGACGCCCGAGACCCGCCCCGATCCGGCATCCCAGACCGGCGCGAGGCCCGCCAGATGCAGCGCCATCGCGAATTCCTCGCCCGCGGTGCGCATCGTCGCGCTGCCCCACAGATCGACGACGAGGCCCCGCGGCCAGTCGCCCTGATCCTGAAGGTGCTTGCGCAGCAGCTCCTCGGCCAGTTTCACGCCCTGCGCATGGGCCGCGCGGCTCGGCACGGCGCGGGGATCGACGGCAAACAGGTTGCGCCCGGTGGGCAGCACATCCGAACGCCCCCGCGCCGGACTGCCCGAAGGGCCGGGGGCGACGCGCAGACCCGCCAGAGCGCGGCGCAGGCCGTCACGTTCCTCTGCCCCGCAGGCGCCCTGGCCGAAGACATGCAGCCCCTCGCCATACTGGCTTTCCTTGATGTCGCAGACGAAGCGGTCGATCCGGGTGATCGCCTCGGCGGCGCCTGCGCCCGGCGGAATGCCCAGATCCTCCTCGACGCCCGCGGCCTGCGCCTCGGCGCGGATGTCGGCGATCAGCCGGTCGCGCCGCGCGGGGTCGAGCCCGTCGGCGGTCGCATATTCGTCGAGCAGCCGCTCGAGCCGGGCCATCCCCTCGGGCAGGCGGGCGGCGGTCAGCGGCGGCGGCAGATGGCCGAGCGTGAGCGCGCCGATCCGTCGCTTCGCCTGCGCCGCCTCGCCGGGGTCGTTGACGATGAAGGGATAGATCACCGGCAGATCGCCGATCAGCGCCTCGGGCCAGCAGGCCGCCGAGAGCGCGACCGATTTCCCCGGCAGCCATTCGAGCGTGCCATGCGCGCCCATGTGGACGAGCGCGTGCAGCCCCTGCGACCGCAGCCACAGGTAGAAGGCGACATAGCCGTGCCGCGGCACGCGGGCGAGGTCGTGATAGTCGTCATCGCGCTGCTCCACCTCGCCCCGCTCGGGCTGCAGCGCGACCAGCGCCGCGCCATGCTGCGCCGCAGCGAAACGGAAAGCACCGCCCGTGCAGGCGGGGTCATCCTCGGCCGCCCCCCAGGCCGCGTGCAGCGCCTGTTGCAGGGTCTCGGGCAGGTGGGCGAGCGCCGCGCGATATTCGGTCAGCGGCCAGTCGAGCGTTTCGCGTTGCAGCGCCTGCCCAAGGCCCGAACCCTTGGCGCCGAGATCCTCCAGCACCGCTTCGGCCGAGGCCAGCGCATCGAGGCCGACGGCATGGGCGATCTGCCAGGCGCGGCCGGGATAGGTGGAGAGCACCACCGCGATCCGCCGCGCGGGTGTGGGCGCCTCGGCCAGCCGAAGCCAAGCCTTGACCCGTGCCACAACTGCCGCCACCCGCTCGGCATCGGGGCGATGGGCGAAGCGGGCATATTGCAGATCCGGGTCGCGCTTGCCCGGCGATTTGAACGAGATCAGCCCCGCGAACAGCCGCCCGTCCACCTCGGGCAGGACCACATGCATGGCGAGATCGGCGGGCGAAAGGCCGCGATCCTCGGCCACCCAGTCGCGGCGCCGCGCGGTGGACAGAGCGACCTGAAACACCGGGCAATCCACCCCGTCGAAGGGCGTCGTGCCATCGTCACCGCGCGCGGAAAAGGCGGTGGCATTGACCACGGCGCGCGGCGGTGTCGCGGTCAGCGTCGGGCGCAGCCAGTCGGCAAAACCCGGCGCCTTGAGCGAGGGCGCGAAGACCCCGGCCGCCGCGAACCCTTCGGCCCGGAAGGCGCGGATCAGCGCATCGACGGGGGCGGTATCGGCGGCACTCAGATAGCTGCGATAGAAGCTGACCCAGATCGCGCGCCCCTCGGGCGGAGCGGCGAGCACGCCCCGGTCGGGGTCGTAAAAGCCCATGTCGGGCACGCGCTTGTCGCCCGGCGCCGGCCCGGCATAGATCCCCGCGGCCAAGGCAAGCTGCGCGAGCGCCGCCTGCGCCGCGACCGCGCCGCCCGCATCGCACAGATCCTGCAACCGCCGCAGCACCGAGACCGGCACCGTCGAGGCGGCATCGAGCGCGGGATCGGGCCGTCCGTCCGCGGGCAGAACGGCCAGCGCGATCCCCCGCCGCCGCGCCAGATCCTGCACCGAGGCCAGGCCATAGGGCCAATAGGCCTCGCCCCCGATCAGCCGGATCAGGATCGCGCGCGCGCCCGACAAGGTGCGCTCGAGATAGGTATCGACCGAAACGGGGTGGCGCAGCGCCACGAGGTTTTGCAACCGCACCGAGGGCAGCGCACCGCCCGCCCGGTGCCAGCCCGCCGCGAAGGCGCCAAGGTCGCTGTCGGAAAACGACAGCACGATCAGATCCGCCGGATCCTGACCCGCATCGAAGGGCGCATCGGCCGCCTCGAGACCCCGGCTGTCGCGGAAGACGACGTGCATGGCGCGCCTCAGACCCCCAGAACGGCGCGGATCGCGGCCTCGTCGATGTCGTCATGCTCGGCGATGACCACGAGGCGCGAGAGCCGCGGCCCGGCGCCCCAGGGGCGGTCGAACTGCTGGCGCACCCGCGCGCCCACCGCCTGCACCAGAAGGCGCATCGGCTTGCCCGCAACCGCGACATGGCCCTTGACGCGCAGGATGTTCAGCTCGCGCGCGAGGCGCTCGATCCGGGCGGTCAGATCGGCCGGATCGGCGATCTCGGGCAGCTCGATCACCACGCTTTCGAAATCGTCATGCTCGTGGTCGTCATGGCCGTCATGGTGGCTCGGGCGGGCGGCCAGATCATCCTCCGCCGCGGCATTGAGCCCGAGGATCACCTGCGGGTCGATCGTGCCCTCGGTCACCGGCAGGATCGGCAGCTTGCGCGGCGCCTCGGCCTCGATCACGGCGCGGGCGGCGGCAAGGCCCGCCTCACCGGCCAGATCGGCCTTGGTCAGCAAGATGATATCGGCGCAGGCGATCTGATCCTCGAACACCTCGGACAAAGGCGTTTCGTGATCGAGGCTGTCATCGGCCGCGCGCTGCGCATCGACGGCGGCCACATCGGGCGCAAACCGACCCGCCGCCACCGCCTCGGCATCGGCCAGCGCGACGACCCCGTCGACCGTGATGCGCGAGCGGATCGCGGGCCAGTCGAAGGCCTTGAGGAGCGGCTTCGGCAGAGCAAGCCCCGAGGTCTCGATCAGGATATGCTCGGGGCGTTCGGGCAGGGCCATCAGCGCCTCGATCGTCGGGATGAAATCATCGGCCACGGTGCAGCAGATGCAGCCGTTCGCCAGTTCCACGATATTCTCGGCCGGGCAATTCGCATCGGCGCAGGATTTCAGGATCTCGCCATCCACCCCCACGGTGCCGAATTCATTGACCAGAACGGCGAGGCGCTTGCCCTGCGGGTTCTGCATCAGGTGGCGGATCAGCGTGGTCTTGCCCGCGCCCAGAAAGCCGGTGATCACGGTGACGGGGATCTTGGTCAGGTCGGTCATCTCAGGGCTCCATCGGGGGGATGCGGGCAAGGCTTTGCTTGCGGAAAATCACGGGGCGCTCGCGCCAGGGCACGATGCCGTCGGCGGTCGCGGCATAGAGGCCCGCGCCGCGCAGGATCTCGGGGATGTCGTCCATGCTCAGGCGGCCATAGACATAGGACCAGGCGCCGGGCCGGGTGAGCGCCACGTTGCAACCGTGATCGCAGGCCGAGAGGCATTCGGCGGCGCGGATGGTGACGCCCTCGGGCGCGCCCGCGGCGAGAAGCGCGTCATGCAGACGGCGCCCGGCGCGGCAGGTGGTGCAGACATGCAGAACGGCGGTCATGGCCTCTCCCGGGTTTGGCGAACGGGATAAGCCTGCGGCACGGGTGCGCGTGACCCGATATCCGAAGGTCACGGCACACCCCGTCCGCGCGTTTCAGTTCGGGCTCTGGCAGGTCTCCCGGCTTGCGGATATCGGGGCGGTTGGCCCCGGCGCTCTGCCCGTCTTCCCGAACCTTGCGGCCAGTGACATTGGACAGACCTTTCCGGTCACGGTCGCGGGGGCGGCTGCGCTTGGACCGGGCCTTGGGCCAAATCCTGTCGCATTCCCTTTTGGCCTGCCCTAAGACAGGCACCAGCGCCTATGCCCCTGTCATCAAGCAGGGCGCGGGCACTGTCAAGGACCAAGGAGCCGCCCGATGACCGAGACGACCGAGACCGACGACCTCGCGCGCCACGCCGCCAAGATGGCCAAGAAGAAGGTCGCGCGCGACAAGATCATGGCCGGGAAATCGGGCGAGAAGGGGCTGATCATCGTCCATACCGGGGCGGGCAAGGGCAAATCCTCGTCCGGGTTCGGGATGATCCTGCGCTGCATCGCGCATGGGATGCCCTGCGCGGTCGTGCAGTTCATCAAGGGCGCCTGGGACACCGGCGAGCGCCGCCTGATCGAGGAAAACTTCGCGGAGCTCTGCCAGTTTCACGCCATGGGCGAGGGCTTCACCTGGGAGACACAGGACAAGGCCCGCGACATCGCCGCCGCCCGTGCCGGATGGGAAAAGGCCAAGGAGCTGATCCGCGATCCGGCGATCCGCTTCGTCCTGCTCGACGAGATCAACATCGCGCTGCGCTACGACTATCTCGACCTCGAGGAGGTGCTCGACTTCCTGCGCGATGAAAAGCCCGAACTGACCCATGTCTGCCTGACCGGCCGCAACGCCAAGGAGGCGCTGATCGAGGCGGCCGATCTGGTGACCGAGATGACGCTGGTCAAGCATCCGTTCCGCTCGGGCATCAAGGGCCAGCCGGGCGTCGAGTTCTAACCCGCCGCGCGGCGCGGCACGCCCGGCGACAGCAGCGTCAGAAGCGCCCCGGCCGAGCGCGGCGGGGGCGCGTCCGGGGCGATCAGACCCCGCGCCTGTGCGCCGAGCCACAGCTCGATCAGCATCGGCGGGCGCAGCCCGGCGCGCGCCAGCAGATCGGCATCGCCCAGCACGGTTTCGGCTGTGTCTTGCGCGATCACCGTGCCGCCGTCGAACAAAGCCACCTCATCGGCGAGCGTCGCGGCAAGCTCGATGTCATGGGTCGAGAAGACGAGCGTCATCCCCCGCTGTCCGAGCCGTTCCAGAAGCGCGATGAGCTGATCCGCCCCCGCCCGGTCGAGCCCCGCCGTGGGCTCATCGAGCAGCAGGATCTCGGGGCGCATCGCCACCGCGCCCGCAATCGCGACCCGCTTCTTCTGCCCGCCCGAAAGCATGTGGGTGGGCCGGTCTGCCAGATCTTCGATCCCGAGCGCGGCAAGCGCCATCTGCACCCGCGCCGCGGCCTCGGTCGCGGGCAGGCCCTGATTGAGGGGCCCGAAGGAGACATCCTCGGCCACGGTCGCGGCGAAGATCTGATCGTCGGCATCTTGCAGCACCAGTGCCACCCGGCTGCGCCAGCCGATCAGGCCGCGGCGCGAGTAATCCCCCGGCTGACCGGCCATCAGAACCCGGCCGCGATCGGGGCGGATCGAGCCGTTCAGATGCAAGAGCAGCGTCGATTTGCCCGCACCGTTCGGCCCGAGGATCGCGAGCTTGCGCCCGGCGGTGACACTCAGGTTCAGGTGCCTGAGCGCCGCGATCCCGCCGGGATAGGCATAGTGCAGGTCCCGCGCCTCGAGGATCGCGCTCATGCCCAAACCCCCAGCGCCAGAACCCCCGCCTGCACCGCCAGCACCAGCGCGATGCGCCGCGCGCAGACCGGCGGGCGGGTGTGCAGGACCGGCATCTGCCCCTGCCAGCCGCGGGCGGCAAGGCCAATTTCCGTCCGCCGGGCGCGGTCCATCGCGCGGGGCAGAAGGTTCGCGATCACCATGCCCGTCGAGCGCAGCCAGCGCGCGCGGCTCGAATGGCCCAGACGGGCGCGCTGCGCCGTGGTCATGGCGACCGCGCTGTCCGCGAGCAGGAAGACGAAGCGATAGGTGAGCAGCGCCAGCTCGACGATCTCGGCGGGAACACGCAGCGCGCGCAGCCCGCCGATCAGCTCGGCCGCGGGCGTGGTGAAGGCCAGAAACATCAGGCACAGCGTCGCCGCCATCGCCCGCAGGCCAAGGCCCGCGGCGCGCTCGGCCCCGTCCGGCGCCAGCGCGATCCCCGCGCCGTCGATCTGCACCATCAGCGTCGCGACCCCGATCGCCAGAAAGCCGAGCGGTGCGGCAACCGCCGCCGCCCAGAGCCTGAGCGGCACCCGCGCGCCGAGGAAGGTGAAGCCGAGCACCGCCGCGCCCACCAGCGCCGCCCCCGGCCAGGGCGGCAGCGCCAGTGCGAGCGCGAGAAACCCGAGCCCGATCAGCGCCTTCTCGGTCAGGGCCCGGTGCCGCCAGCGGTTCACACTGGCGGCCCGGTCGAGCGTTCCGATCGCCATCTCAGGCCGAGGGCCGGCGAGCGGCCTCGTCCAGCGCCTGACGGCGACCCCGGGCGCGGCCGATGGCATAGCCCACGATCAGCGCGCCAAGGGCGGCCTGAAGCGAGAAGAACAGGCTCTCGATCTCGCCGCTCGGCGGCTCCCAGATCGGCTCGAAGATCGGGGCGAACCCCTCGCGCGCCTCGACCAGATCGGCCGCCTGACCATCGGCGCCGCCGAATTCACCGCCCCGGATCAGCGGGATCAGAACGATCAGCACCACACCGAGCAGCATCCAATACGAGCGTTTCGACATCATTTTTCCCCTCCGGCGAGCAGTGCGATACGGTCCTTGTCGCGGGTCTTGCCCGAGAGTGCCTCGATCACGACGACAGTCAGCAGCCCCTCGGCGATGGCGAGCGGCACCTGTGTCACGGCGAAGATCGAGCCGAATTTCAGCGCAGCCCCCGCAATGCCCGAGGCCGGGTCGGGATAGGCCAGCGCCAGTTGCACCGAGGTCGTCACATAGGTCGCCAGATCGCCGAGCGCGGCGGCGAGGAAGACCGAGACCGCGAACGAGAGGCCCAGACGCCCGGCCAGTTTCCACACCCCCCAGGCCACCCAGGGCCCGACCACCGCCATCGAGAAGGTATTGGCGCCAAGCGTCGTCAGCCCGCCATGGGCCAGCAAGAGCGCCTGGAACAGCAGAACGATCACCCCCATCAGCGCCATCACCGACGGCCCGAAGACGATGGCGCCGAGTCCGGTCCCGGTCGGATGCGAGCACGAGCCGGTGACCGAGGGGATCTTGAGCGCCGAGAGGACGAAGGCGAAGGCCCCCGAGGCCGCGAGGGTCATCCGCGCCTCGGGCGTGTCGCGGATGATCGTGCGGATGCGCAGGGCCCCCGCGATCACGAACGGGGCCGAAACGGCGGTCCATCCCAAAGCATGGGACGCGGGCAGAAAGCCCTCCATGATGTGCATGTCTTATCCTTCCACATCGGACGCGCTGCTATCGAATGACCCAGGGACACCCCGCCCCGGACGGCTTGCAGCGCAAGAGCGATGGCAGGTCTCCTGACTTGCGGGTCGTTGCGCCCGGTCGCCTTCCCGGCTGATGTTCCGGTGGATCGGAACAGCCAGTGGCATCTGACCGGGGACTCGCCGCTCACAGTTGCGGGGGCAGTCACGGATTTGGCCCCTGATGGGTAATCCTCACCGTGTTCCCTTTTCATCCCATGGCATTGGGAACCATCGCGGTCAGGTAAACGGCCGCGGGCGGGGTTGTCAATCTTCGCGGCCCCGACGCGGCACTGCGCCGTTGATGTCGCGCGGCACGCTGCTATCGTGACCGCGGCCGCAGGACCGGCGCGTGACAATCAGAGAGGCAGGGCAGATGACTATCGAGATGATCGAGGCCGCGGCGGGGCGGCTCGCGGGGCATCTGCGCCCGACGCCACTCCTGCGCTCGCCGTTTCTGGACGAGATCGCGGGGCGGCCGGTCTTCGTCAAACCCGAATGCCTGCAGCACACCGGCAGCTTCAAGTTTCGCGGCGCGTGGTCGGCGCTTTCCGCGCTGCCGCCCGGCACCGCGGGGGTGATCGCCTATTCCTCGGGCAACCATGCGCAGGGCGTGGCGCTGGCGGCGAAGATGCTGGGCCTTGCGGCGGTGATCGTCATGCCCTCGGATGCGCCCGCGCTCAAGATCGCGAACACCCGTGCCTTCGGGGCCGAGGTCGTTCTTTACGATCGCCATGCCGAGAGCCGCGAGGAGATCGGGGATGCGATTGCAGCCGCGCGCGGGCTGGTGCTGGTCAAACCCTATGACGATCCACAGGTGATCGCCGGGCAGGGGACGATCGGGCTCGAGATCGCGGCCGAGGCGGCCGCGCTTGGCCTGACCGGGGCCGAGGTGCTGGTGCCCTGTGGCGGGGGCGGGATGACCGCGGGGATCGCGACCGCGCTCGCCGCCCGTGCGCCGGAGCTGCGCGTGCGCCCCTGCGAGCCCGAGGGCTTCGACGACACCGCCCGCTCGCTCGCCGCGGGCACGCGTCTGGGGAATGCACCCGAGGCGCGCTCGATCTGCGATGCGATCGTCACGCCAATGCCCGGGGTGCTGACCTTTCCGATCCTGAAAAGCCTGTGTGGTCCAGGGCTTGCGGTCAGCGATGCCGAGGCGCTGGCGGCAATGCGTCATGCCATGCTGCGCCTCAAGATCACGCCCGAGCCGGGGGGCGCGGTGGCGCTTGCGGCGGCGCTGTTCCGGGGCGAGGCGCTTGGCGACGGCCCGGTGATCGCGGTCGTCTCGGGCGGCAATGCCGACCCCGAGACGCTGCTGGCTGCGCTGTCCACGGCCGGTTAGCGGCCGCGAATTGGGCCTGCCGCGTCCGGGCCTGGCGCGACAGGCGCGGCTTAGGTGGGCGGGTGCAATCGCAGCCTGCACCGCGCTCGACGTCCCGCACTCCGGCAAGGCCGATCTTCGGAGGGGGGCACAAATATCTGTGGCGCAGCACGCGAGAAACGCTCAAACATAAGGCCTGTCGCTATTGGCGGATCGACCGTCGGAGAGAAAATGAAAGCCGCTGTCGTCCGCGCCTATGGCGGTCCCGACGTCGTCAGGATCGAAACGCTGCCCGCGCCGGTTCCGCGCAATGGACGGGTCGGCATCTCCGTCGTCGCGGCGGCGGTGACGCGGGGCGACGCCCGGATCAGGGCCGCCGAGGCCCCGGCGGGGCTTTCTGCGGGTTTGCGCCTTGCCTTCGGCCTGCGACGCCCGAGACAACCGATCTTGGGAATGGTCTTCAGCGGCCGACTGGCCGAGGCGGCTGCGGGCCTGCCGGCGGGCGCGCGCGTCTTCGGCAATACCGGCATGGCGATGGGGGCACATGCCGAAGAGCTCACGGTCGACCCCGGGCGCATCCTGCCGATACCGGACAGCCTTTGCGACGTGGACGCCGCGGCCCTGTTCTTCGGAGGATTGACCGCTGCCGATTTTCTGATCGACAAGGCTGGGATCGGACCGGGTGCAAGGCTGCTGATCAATGGCGCGTCGGGGGAAGTCGGCTGCGCCGCCCTCCAGATCGCGCGGTTTCACGGCGCTGAAATCACCGCGGTTTGCCGCGCCGAGAACCACGATCTTGTCCGCGATCTTGGCGCCCATCATGCCCACGACTACCGTGACGGCGCGCCGAAGGGGCAATGGGATCTGGTGATGGATATCGCGGGAACCCTGCCCTGGAAACAGGCCGAGGCCCTGCTGGCGCCCGGCGGGACGCTGTTGCCGGTGACCGCATCCCTCGGCGCCATGATCGGTGCCATGCTGCGCGCGAACCGCAAGGGGCAGCGCCGGATCAGCGGGACGACCTCGGCGGACGGGCCCGCGGCGATGCGCAGAGTGCTCGATCTGCATTCGCGGGGCGCGCTGCGGCCCGTTGTCGGTGCGACCATCCCGTTCGAGAGCATCGAGACCGCACATGCCCTTGCCGAAAGCGGGCACAAACGCGGCTCGGTGGTGGTGACGATCTGATCCCCACGCGCGCGTTCGCGCCCCGACTTTGATCCACGCCGCTCCCGTCGCCGTCCGCCGGTGCCATCATGGGACATCGCAGCGGCGGCGAACGGATGAGGGGCCGGCGTAAACCCGGGCTCTCGCGCCTTTGCGTGGGGTGGGGGCATCGGTGCAACGACGGGCGCCGCGCCTGCCCAGATCCCCTTGGGTTGGGGCTTCGAGGAGACACTCTTCGGTGCGAGCGTGAGCTTTCCGGCGACGGGGTCGATTGCGCAGCGTCGCGAACTGGCGTTCCGCCGGACCCCGCGAACGCCGCCGCGATCCCCCGAAGACGCCGGATTGCGGCATCCTTCGGGGCGATTTCACCGCAGTGGAAAAGCCCCTGATCCGCGGCTTAAGCCTGTGCGTTCAAAAGGAAAAGTGGCTGGGACGGTAGGACTCGAACCTACAACCTACGGTACCAAAAACCGGTGCTCTACCAATTGAGCTACATCCCAACATGCGACGCTATCTAGACAAGCTGCGCACGGGCTTCAAGAGAAAAAACGCGGAAATTCCACTGTAACTGTCATCGGCCTGCGGATAAGGCTTTGGCCATGGAAAACTATGATGTTCTGGTGCTGGGGGCGGGGGCGGCGGGGCTCTTTTGTGCGGGCGAGGCGGTGCGCCGCGGCCGCCGTGTCCTGGTGCTCGATCACGCCGCGCGTCCGGGCGAGAAGATTCGCATCTCGGGCGGCGGGCGGTGCAATTTCACCAATCGCGAGCTGACCCGCCAGAACGCGGCCGAGCGGTTCCTCTCGGAAAACCCGCGCTTCGCCCTCTCGGCGCTCTCCCGCTTCACCCCGGCCGATTTCATCGCCCGGATCGAGACGGCGGGCATCGCCTGGCACGAGAAACACCGCGGCCAGCTTTTCTGCGATGGCAAGGCCGGGCAGGTGGTCGAGATGCTGCTCGCGCCCCTGCGGCAGGGCGGCGAGCTGCGCCTCGGCACCACGGTCGAGACCGTCTCGGCCACCGCGGGGGGCTTCGAGGTCGTCACCGACAGCGGCACGATCCGGACCGACCGCCTCGTCGTCGCCACGGGCGGCAAGTCGATCCCGAAAATGGGCGCGAGCGGGCTCGGCTACCGGATCGCCGAAGCCTTTGGCCTGCGGCTCACCGAGACGCGGCCGGGCCTCGTGCCGCTCACCTTCGCCGAACAGGATCTCGGCCGGATCGCCCCGCTTGCGGGCCTCGCGCTGCCCGTGCGGATCGGCCATGGCCGCACCCGCTTCGACGAGGATCTGCTCTTCACCCATCGCGGGCTCTCGGGCCCCGCGGTGCTGCAGATCTCGAACTACTGGCGCGAGGGCGAGGCGATCGCCGTCGATCTCGCCCCGGGGCGCGACATCGGCGCCGAACTTGCCGCGATGCGCCAGCAGGCAGGGCGCGGCGCGCTGCACAATGCGCTCGGCCGGCTCCTGCCCGAGAAACTCGCGGCGCTGATGGTGGCCGAGGCGGGCCTCGGCGGGCGCCTCGCCGATCAGTCGAACCGGGTGCTCGACGCGCTCGGCGGGCAGATCGGGCACTGGGTGCTGCGCCCGGTCGGATCCGAGGGCTACCGCACTGCCGAGGTGACGCTCGGGGGCGTGGCCACCGATGGGCTCGACGCCAGGACGATGGAGGCGCGCGCGGTGCCGGGCCTCTTCTTCATCGGTGAGGTCGTGGATGTCACCGGTTGGCTCGGCGGCTACAATTTCCAATGGGCCTGGGCCTCGGCCTGGGCTGCGGGGCAGGTCGTCTGAACGCGGCCGCGGCGCGACCTGGGACCTCGGAGTCACCGGCACGACGAAAGCGGGAGCTGGGCAAGCGGCGGCCGGCGGTCCCCATATCCTGAGCGGTTGGAACGCTTTCGCACCCCGACCTCATCTTCAACCTGACAAAAATATCCCGGGGGGAGCGCGTAAGCGCGGGGGGCAGAGCCCCCCTCCTGCGCGATCACAGGCGGATCGGATCGGCCTTGGCGAGCCGGTCGAAGGCCATCAGGCTCGCGATCAGCTTCGGCATCTGGTCGAGATGGATCATGTTCGGCCCGTCCGAGGGCGCGTTGTCGGGATCTTCGTGGGTCTCGATGAACACCCCGGCGATGCCGAGGCTGACGGCCGCGCGCGCCATCACCGGCGCCATCTCGCGTTGCCCGCCCGAGGACCCGCCGAGGCCCCCCGGCTGCTGCACCGAATGGGTCGCGTCCATGATCACCGGATAGCCGGTCTTCATCATCGTGGGCAGACCGCGCATGTCGGCCACCAGCGCGTTATAGCCAAAGGAGGTGCCGCGCTCGGTCAGCAGGATCTTGTCGTTGCCGGTCGAGGCGACCTTGTCGGCCACGTTGGCCATGTCCCAGGGCGCGAGGAACTGACCCTTCTTGACGTTGACCACGCAGCCGGTCTCTCCGGCGGCGATCAGCAGGTCGGTCTGCCGGCACAGAAACGCCGGGATCTGGATTACGTCGACTACCGCGCCCGCGATCCGCGCCTGCTCGGGGTCGTGGATATCGGTCAGCACCGGACAGCCGAGGCGCGCGCGCACCGCCTCGAGAATCGCGAGCCCCGCCTCGATCCCGAGCCCGCGCCTGCCCTTGAGGCTCGTGCGGTTGGCCTTGTCGTAGCTCGCCTTGAAGATGAACTGCGCCCCCTCGGCGGCGGCCGCCGCGGCCAGCGGCTCGGCGATCATCAGCGCATGATCGAGGCTTTCGAGCTGGCACGGCCCCGCGATCAGCGTGAGCGGCCGATCGTTGCCGACGGTCAGCCCGCCGATCTTCACATCCTTCATCTTGTCCTCCGCTCTGACGGATCGCCCTAGCTCGAGACCTGCTCGCGCAGGATCGAGGCGGTGAGCGACAACATCAGGTAGATACCCGAAAAGATCAGGAAGGCCAGCAGCGTGTTCTCGAAGGCGCGCGGATAGGTCGGCTCGTCGGGGGCCACCGGGCGCACGCCCATCTCGAGATAGCGCACCTGCTTGTTGGCCTCGATCCGGGCGGTTTCCATCAATTGCGCGGCCGCCGCGAGCAGGCCCTGACGGGTCTCGAGCTCGGCCTCGGCGATGCGCAACTGCCCGGTCACCGCGGCGAGCGACTCGGTGGCGCCGGTGTTCACGGTCAGTTGCGCGCGCAGCTCGGCGATCAGGTTCTCGAGCCGCGCGATGTCGCCCTTGACCCCGTCGACGCGCGCCGCACTCGGGCGCGGGTTCGAGAGGAGCTGCCCGAGCTCGAGCCGCTTTTGCTGCAGCTGCGTCTGGAACCCCGAAACCTGGCCCATCACCAGCGAGGTTTCCGAGACCGGATCCATGATCCCGACCTTCTCCTGCAGCTCGAGCACCCGCGCCTGCGCCGCGAAGACCTTGGCCTCGGCATCGTCATAGCTCTCGCGCGCGCCCTTCATCTGATCCTCGCGCAGCCGCGCGGTCAGCCGGTCGACCTGCTCCTCGGCATAGGAGATCAGCAGTTCCGAGAATTGCCGCGACAGTTCCGGCTTCGGCGCGATCACCTCCATCTTGATGATGCCTTCCGAGGGGTCGTAGCCGATCTTCACGTTGCGCTTGTAGATCTTGTAGGCGCGTTCATTCGTGGCGCCGGGTTCGAGACCCTGGATCGGGTCGAGCTCGGGGGTCGAAAAATGCTCCTTGAAGTGCAGATCCTGATCGAGCCGCAACATCGCATCGCGCGAACTCAGATAGCTCTGCACGGTGATCGCATCCTGGTTGGTCGCGAATTGCGTCCCCGCCAGAAGCCCCGACATCCCGCTGCCGCCGGTGGTCAGACCATCGGCCTTCTGGATCACGAATTCGGATTTCGTCGCATAGAGTGGCGTGGCGACGACGTAGTAATAATAACCCGCGATCAGCGTCGGCAGGAAGACGAAGAAGGCCAGCCGCGCCGCGAGCAGCACGAGCTTGCGCCGGCGGCGCCGTGCGATGTCGCGCTGGATGCGGATGATCTCGCGGGCGCGGTGATCCTCGTTCATCACCTCGGTCGCGGGCACCTGCCCGGGTTTCACGGTCTGCGGAAGCTGCACCCGGGTATCGGCTCCGGCCCCGTCGATCCGCGCCAGCGCCCGGGTCGTGGCATCGCCCGCCTCGGCCCCTTCGCCCGCCGCCTCGGCTCTGCCCTCCGCCGTCGGGCGCACCATCTGCAGGATGTTCGAGCGGTCGAACGGGTCGATCCCGCGCCGGCGCAAGAGCCGCACCGCGTCGAAATCCGAGGTCGCCTCGATCCCGTGTTTCTGCGCCATCCGCCGCGCCAGACGCAATTGTCGACCCGTCAGGCCTTCGGCCCGGATCCGCGCGATCTCCTCCTCGGCGGTCATTTCGGAGGGCCCGAGCACCGTGGCGCCCTCGGGGGCGAGGCTGTGGCCGCCCTGCGGCGCCTTTGCCGCGCTGGCCTTCGCGGTCGCCGCGGCGCGCGCGCGCCCCGCGGTCGGGAAGATCGCCTCGCCGAACCCGTCGTCCTGCGGCTCGAAGAGCGCGGCCGGATCCTCGACCTGCGGCGCAGACGCGGGGGCAGCCGCGGCCTCCGTTGCGGCGGCCGCGGCCGCATCGACCGCCCCGCCCTCGACGGCGGCCAGCCGGCTCTGTCGCAGCTCTTCGGCGAGTGGAACCGGCGCGGCGGCGGCGCCAGCGGTGCCGGTCGCGGCGGCGACACCCGCGGGCGAGGTCACGCGGCGGATCCGGTATTTCGTGGCTTTAGGCATTGTAGTCATACATCCGCTTCGCTTCTTCGAGGGTGTCGAACATGTAGAGCTGGCCGTTTTTCAGCACCGCGGCCGAGCGGCAGAATTTCTCGAGCGTCGAGGCCTGATGCGAGACGACGATCACGGTTGCCTCGCGCAGCCGGTCCTTGAGGATCGACCCGGCCTTGCGGTTGAACTCGACATCGGTGGTCGAGGGCATCCCCTCGTCGATCAGATAGATATCGAATTCGAGCGCCAGCAACAGCGAGAAGGTGAAGCGCGCGCGCATCCCCTGGCTGTAGGTGCCGATCGGCATGTCGAAATATTCCTCGATCCCGCAGAGCCAGCGGCAGAAGGCCTCGACGTAATCCGGGTCGAGCCCGTAGAGCCGGGCGATGAAGCGCGCATTCTCGCGCGCGGTATGCTTGCCCACGACCCCGCCCATGAAGCCGAGCGGGAAGGAGACGCGGCAGGTCTTGCGGATCTCGCCCTCGTCGGGTTTCTCGAGCCCGGCCATCATGTTGATGATCGTGGTCTTGCCGGTGCCGTTCGGCGCGAGGATGCCGAGGCTGTTGCCGAGCTCCACGCGAAAGCTGGCGCGGTCAAGGATCACCTTGCGCTGCTTGCCGGTCCAGAAGGACTTGCTGACATTTTCGAACTCGAGCATCGCCTGCGGATCTGCCTCTTGTGCCGCGTATTCACCATCCCGCGGCCGGGTTAACAATTCACCTACAGGTGTATTCGGGCAATAATATGTCCGATTGCCGCCAATGGAAACGATCCACCGGTGTTTGTTGCTGATCGGGAAACCATAACCGGAGGGGAAAAGACCGTGCAGGGGGAAAATCCGGAGCCGCTTGCGGGCGGTGATCTGGTGGGCGAGATCCGTGCCTGCCGCCTCTGCACGGGGCGTTTCGCGGCGACCGCCACGGGCCATTTGCCGCGCCCGGTGGTCTGGTTCCGGCCGCACAGCGCGCGCGGCCCGCGGCTCTTGATCGTGGGACAGGCGCCGGGCGCGCGGGTCCATGCCTCGGGGCGGCCCTTCACCGATCCCTCGGGCGACCGGCTGCGCGGCTGGATGGGGGTGGACGAGGCCAGCTTCTACGATCTCGACCGGATCGCGATCGTGCCGATGGCCTTTTGCTTTCCGGGCTATGACGCGAAGGGCGCCGATCTGCCGCCGCCGCCGCTCTGTGCCGCGACCTGGCGGGATCGGGTGCTGGCGGCGCTCGGGCCCGTCGATCTGACCCTGCTGGTGGGCGGCGCGGCGCAGCGCTGGCACCTTGGCACCCGCAACGTGACCGAAACGGTGGCGGGCTGGCGCGATCATGCGCCGCGCGTCTTTCCCTTGCCTCATCCGTCCTGGCGGAATACCGGATGGCTGAAACGCAACCCGTGGTTCGAGGCCGATCTGCTGCCCGCCCTGCGCGCCCGGGTGAAGGAGGTATTGCGATGACGACGACCGCCTATGACCGCGCCCATGCCGCGATGGAGGCCGATCCCGGCAATGAGGCGCTGCGGCTGGCCGTCTATGACCGGCTGGCCGATGCCGAGCTGTTCCTGCTGCTCGAGGCCGAGCCCGAGGATGAGGACATCACGCCGCAGATCTTCGAGACCGAAGAGGGCGAGTTCGTCCTCGCCTTCGACCTCGAGGAACGTCTGGCCGAATTCACCGGCGCGCCCGCGCCCTATGCCGCGCTGCCGGGCCGGGTGATCGCCCAACATCTCGCGGGCGAAGGCATCGGGCTCGGGATCAATCTCGGCGTGGCCGAGAGCGCGCTTTTGCTGCCGCCCGAGGCGATGGACTGGCTGGCGCACGCGCTGACCCATGCGCCCGAGGCCTCCGAAGGGCGGCCGGTGGCCTTCGACGCCCCCGCGCTGCCGCCCGCGGTGCTGGGCCTCCTGCTGCCGGCCTTCGAGGCGAAATTCGATCAGCTCGCGGGCCTCGCCTCGGCGGCGCTGCTCGGCGGGGTCACCTATGACGACGGGCGGCGCGGCCATGTGCTGGCCTTCCTCGGCACGACCGAGGCCGCGCGGCCCGGCATCGCCAAGGCCATGGCCGAGGCGCTGGCCTTCTCGGGTCTCGAGGCGGGCGAGCTCGATGTGACCTTCCTTGCGCCCGAGGATCCGGGCGCCGCGGTGCTGTTGGAAAAGGCGCTGGTGCTGCATCTGCCCGAACCGGTCGAGGACGAGGTGCAGGAGCTCAAGCCCACTGCGCCGGGGATGGACCCGTCGAAGCCGCCGATCCTGCGCTAGGCGCGGGCGGAGAGGGTGCAGGGGGCGCTGCCCCCTCGGACTGCGTCCTCACCCCCGGGATATTTCGGTCAGGTTGAAGGGGAAATCATGTGCTTTCAACCTGATCCAAATATCCCGGGGGAGTCCGAAGGACGGGGGCAGCGCCCCCTCACCGCAAGCCGATTTCCGAGAGCGCTGCGAGCAGTTCGCGCGGCAACGGCTCTTCGCGTTCGCGGCCGGGGGGGAGGTCGGCGGGCGCATCTTCGGGCTTGAAATAGCGCCAGCCCTGGAATGGGCGGCGGGGCAGAGCCTCGGTGCGCACCACCTTGCGGTCGAGCACGATCGCGCAGCGCGGGATGCCGTCGGCGCCCATCACCTCGTCGAGCGCAACGATCCGTTGACGCGCCAGCACCACGCCCTTGAACACCCAGTAAAGCGAGCCGCCATCCAGCACCTCGGGGCCGCGTTTCGGCGCCATCCGGGTGACATGCATCGCCGGGCCCTTGCCATAGCGCGCCGCTTGCCACGCGATCAGGTCCTCGACCTTCTCGGCGCCGACACAGAGTTTGATCAAGTTTATCATCGCAAGCCTCGCTGAGCGATGAAATCTAGGCCTCGAGCCCGGCCGACACAAGGGGCGCGGAAAGCCGGGGAGAAAGCGGCATTTCGATCTGGTCCTCGCCGGCCCCCTTATGTATTGTGGATTTCTGTTCGTCGCGTACGAGATGTGCCGCGGACTTTGCCGTTTTCCACGCCTTGCGCTTGCCTGCATCAACCCTCGAGGAGCCCGATGACCCGTTTCGCTGCCAATATCGCCGAACAGATCTGGGACATGAAATACCGTCTGAAAGAGGCCGATGGCACGCCGGTCGACCTGAGCGTCGAGGACACATGGCGCCGGATCGCGCGGGCGCTGGCGAGCGTCGAGAAAGACCCGGCGCAATGGGAAGAGCGCTTCTATGCCGCGCTCGAGGATTTCAAATATCTGCCCGCCGGGCGGATCATCGCGGGTGCGGGCACCGGCCGGGCCGTGACCTTGTTCAACTGCTTCGTCATGGGCACGATCCCCGATTCGATGTCGGGTATCTTCGACATGCTCAAGGAAGCCGCGCTGACCATGCAGCAGGGCGGCGGGATCGGCTATGATTTCTCGACGATCCGCCCGCGCGGCGCCGAGGTGAAGGGCGTCGCCGCCGATGCCTCGGGGCCGCTCAGCTTCATGGATGTCTGGGATGCGATGTGCCGCACGATCATGTCGGCGGGCAGTCGCCGCGGCGCGATGATGGCGACGATGCGCTGCGATCACCCCGATATCGAGCAGTTCATCACCGCCAAGCAGGACAGCGCGCGGCTGCGGATGTTCAACCTGTCGGTTCTGGTCACCGACCCCTTCATGGAAGCGGTCAAGGCCGACGGCCCCTGGGATCTGACCTTCGAGGGCCGGGTCTATCACACGGTGCAGGCGCGCGATCTGTGGAACAAGATCATGCGCGCGACCTATGATTTCGCCGAGCCGGGCGTGATCTTCATCGACCGCATCAATCAGATGAACAATCTGAATTACGTCGAAGAGATCGCGGCGACGAACCCCTGTGGCGAGCAGCCGCTGCCGCCCTATGGCGCCTGCCTGCTGGGCTCGGTCAACCTCGCGCGGTTGGTGGAGCGGCCCTTCGAGCCGCAGGCGATGATGAACATCGACAAGCTCGATACGCTGGTGCGCACCGCGGTGCGGATGATGGACAACGTGGTCGATGCCTCGCGCTTCCCGCTGCCGCAGCAGGCCGAGGAAGCCGCGAACAAGCGCCGGATCGGGCTTGGCGTGACCGGCCTTGCCGATGCGCTCCTGATGCTCGGGCTCGAATATGGCACCGACGAAGCCGCCGCACAGACCGAGATCTGGATGAAGGCGATCGCGCGGGCGAGCTACCTCGCCTCGGTCGATCTGGCCCGCGAAAAGGGCGCCTTCCCGCTCTTCGACGCCGAGAAATATCTGGCCTCGGGCAATATGATGCAGATGGATGACGATGTGCGCGAAGCGATCCGCACCCATGGCATCCGTAACGCTCTGCTGACCTCGATCGCGCCGACCGGCACCATCAGCCTCTATGCCGGCAATGTCAGCTCGGGGATCGAGCCGGTCTTCGCCTATGCCTATACCCGCAAGGTTCTGCAGAAGGACGGCTCGCGCACCGAGGAAGAGGTGGTCGATTACGCGGTGCAGATGTGGCGCGACAAGTTCGGCGACAAGGAACTGCCCGGCTATTTCGTCAACGCCCAGACCCTGCCGCCGCTCGCGCATGTCAAGATGCAGGCCGCAGCGCAGAAATGGATCGACTCGAGCATCTCGAAGACGATCAACTGCCCCGAGGATATTTCCTTCGACGCGTTCAAGGATGTCTACATGGCGGCCTGGGATCAGGGCTGCAAGGGCTGCACCACCTATCGCCCGAACGATGTGACCGGCTCGGTGCTGACCGTGTCGGAGAAATCCGAGAAGGCCCCCGAGGCCGATCAGGGTGCGGAGGTAGTCTATCTGACCGAGCCGCTCGACCGGCCCGCCGCGCTCGAAGGGGCGACCTACAAGCTCAAGTGGCCGGGGTCGGAACATGCGATCTATATCACGGTGAACGACATCGTGCAGGCCGGCCACCGCCGCCCGTTCGAGGTCTTCATCAACTCGAAGAACATGGAGCATTATGCCTGGACGGTGGCGCTGACGCGGATGGTCTCGGCGGTGTTCCGGCGCGGCGGCGATGTGAGTTTCGTTGTCGAAGAGCTGAAGGCGGTCTTCGATCCGCGCGGCGGGGCCTGGATTCAGGGGCAATACATTCCCTCGATCCTCGCGGCGATCGGCGGCGTGATCGAGCGGCATCTGGTCTCGATCGGCTTCATCGCCGGCGAGGGGATGGGCCTCAAATCCGATCCCAAGGCCGAGGTGATGGCGGTGGGCGAGGCCCCGCGCGGTCAGGCCTGCCCGAGCTGCGGATCCTATGCGATGCGCAAGGTCGAAGGCTGCATGACCTGCGCCGATTGCGGCCATTCGAAATGCGGCTGAGGCGGGCGGGGCGTTGGTATTTGTGCCGCGCCACATGGCATGACCTCAATGTCTCAAAAGCTCATTTTTCCGAATGAAGCGAACAAGCAGCCTCGGGTCATCGCCCCGAGGCTTTCTTGTATCTGTTTGAATCGCCGGCCGGGGGGGCGGTCTTGTCTTCCGGCCCCCACCCATGGACGCCGGGCACAGGTGACTTTCGCTGATGGTTTCATTGCCAATGACGCTCAGAACCGGCCCAGTGCAGACGCTCATCGTGCCGCAGGCGCGGAAGTTCGGTTCTGCCAAACCAGTCGCTCACTCCATTCGCAGCACGAAAGCTGGTCAATTGCGAACGACAGGCCCACGACTGACACCCACAGTTGAGCCCCCTAATGGCGCCGCTCTTACGGGTTTGCGAAATGCCTGCATGGCGCGATGAGCCCGTGGGCTTGTCGTATGGGCCATCGTCAGGCCATCAGAGCGGTGGCAGGCGATCCGGGCAGCCAGCGTCTCTTTGCGTCGGTAAGGCCGGGTGTTGTCCGGTCCCGGCGCGATGCGGGCGATCAATGTGGTCGCTATATGTTCGCCGGCGTAATGATCTCAAAGGGGATCGTGCGCTGAACGGTAATCGAGTTGTCACCCTGTGCGGTCGCTTCGATCATCGTTTGCACCAGCGCCGCCGAGATCTGTTCCAGCGGGTGGCACAAGGCCGCGGTGATCAGCCCCTCCGACAATCCCTTGCGAATTTCGGGGCCGATGTCGCGGCAGATCAGGCGGATGCCGCGGCGGCGCTCTGCGGGCACCTCGCGCAGGGCGCGCAGCACCCCGGAAATGCCCCCGCCATTCAGCATGATCCCGACGAGATCCTCGCTTGAGGCGAGCAATTCCTTGACCATCGCATAGGCCTCGGCGGCCTCCTCATGGGTGGGGCGGCAATCGTCCACGCTCAGATGCGGCGCGTGCTCGCGCATGTAAGAGCGCAGCGCAGCATCGGCCACATCCTGACATTGATAGCGGTGATTCCCGATGAAGACCGCGATTCGTCCCGGCGTCGACGTCATTTGCGCGATCAGATAGGCCGCGGTGCGCCCCAGCTTCCAGTTGTCGGCGCCGACATAGGCGGCTCGTTCGGGCGCGGACTGGTCCGAGATATAGGCCACGACCGGCTTGCCGGCCTCGCGCAATTCCCGGATCGCCTGGGCGATCAGCGGGTGGTCGGCGGCGATCAGGGCAACCGCGTCATTATTGGCGGCGAGCGCCTTGAGACGTGCCGCGATATTCTCTGGGGTCAGCAGGTCGACGAAGTCCACCGTGGGATGGATCACCTCGTCGCGGCGCTCGTGGCAGGCGGCCACGACCTTGCGGCCAAAGACTTGATATATCTCGCGACTCGACTGTTGCAGCAGAAAGCCCAGCCGGTAATGCGGCGCAGATTTCCGCACCCGATCCTCGATCGTCGCGATCCCGTAGAACCCGATCTTCTCGGCAGCGGCTTGCACGCGCTGCATCGTAGCACCTTTAACGGAGGCGGAGCCCGCGATGATGCGGTTGACGGTCGAAATGGACACGCCCGCCTCTTCTGCCAGGTCGGCGATTGTCGGCCTGCTCATGCTGCTCCTCCCCTCCGGTTTTGTATCATCATGAATGAGATTTTATGATACATTCATTGATACGATCAACTTTATTCATTTCATAGTTTTCAAGCTTCATCTAGGAAATTTGTCACGAGGAGTTCCCGTCAGCAGATGGGAAAGGGAGGAAATCGACATGACCAAATTCAGCCGTTTTGCGGCAACAGCTTCGACTGCCATCATTGCCGGTTGCACCGCGACCGCCGTCATGGCTGCCGATATCTTCGTGGTTGGCGGCAAGCCCGACGATCCGTTCTGGTCGATCGTGAAGCGCGGCGCCGAGGATGCCGGCATCGTGGTCAAGGAACAGGGTGGCTCGGTCACCTGGCTCGGACCGCAGAACTACGACAACCTCGGCGTCGACGCCGCCGAGCTTATCCGCCAGGCCATCGACCAAGGCGCGGATGCCATCGTCGGCCCCGACTGGGTGCCCGAGGCGATGGACCCGGCTTTCCAGGCGGTGCGCGCGGCGGGCATTCCGCTGATCATCTACAACGCTGGCGGTCTCGAAGCGGCCGACCGTCTGGATGCCATGAACTATGTCGGTTCGGATGACCATGAGGCCGGCAAGGCCGCAGGCACCTATCTGGCGGGCAAGGGCAACAACAACGGTCTGTGCGTGAACACGCTGCCGGGCGCCGCCAACGTCGAAGCCTTCTGCGGTGGCTTTGTCGAGGGGATCACCTCGGCTGGTGGCAGCGGCGACGTTCTGCCCCTGCCGGCGACCTCGTTCGGTTCGCAAACGGCGGTGGCTCAGGCGGTGCGGGCGCACCTGCTGCAGCACCCCGAAATCAACGCCGTCTTCACCGTCAGCGACGTCGATGCGAATGCCGCGATCTCGGGTATCCAGCAAGCGGGCAAGACCGGGCAGGTTGCGGTCTGCGGGATCAACTTCAACGAAGCGATCCTCGACAACATCAAGGCCGACAAGCAGGCCTGCGCGATCGACCAGCAGGGCTACATGCAGGGCTATCTCGCCGTCGCGATGCTCAATGGCTATGTGAACTATGGCCTGCAGATCCCGACCCGCGAAATCCTGACCGGCCCGGGGATCGTCGACGCGACCAACGTCGATGCGACCGCCGCCGGCGTCAAGGCGGGCACCCGCTGAGGCCCCTCTTCCGATCCTGACACTGATCCATCCGGCGCGATGCCGGGTGGTCCCCACGCCGCCCCCCGGTTCGCGCCACGCGAAACGGGTCGGTCACGGCCTTCGGACGACCAGGGAGATCCACAATGGCATCCGCCGCCACCGATACACATAAATCAGCGGCCGTCTCCTCCTCGGGAGGGATCGGCGCCACGCTGGGCCGCGCGATGCGACGCCCCGAAGCGGGCTCGTTTCTGGGCCTGATCGCGGTCTTCGCCTTCTTCGTGATCTCGGCCGGCGGCATCTTCGCCTCGGCCGCGGGCACGGCGAGCTGGCTCAACGTCGCGGCCGAGATCGGCATCGTCGCGCTGCCGATCGGTCTTCTCATGATCGCGGGCGAGCTCGATCTGTCGATCGGCTCGGTCATCCCGGCCGCCTCGCTGACCGTGGCGATCGTCTCGGGCTATTACGGCCTGCCCGAGATCGTCGGCATCCTTGCGGCCCTTGCGATGGGTACGGCGGTGGGGTTCGTGAACGGCTTTGCGGTCAACCGCACGGCCATGCCCTCGCTGATCGTGACGATCGGCACGATGTTCGCGGTGATGGGGCTCACGCTCGGGCTTGCCGTGCTGCTCACCGGTTCGACCTCGACCTCGATCGTGCCGTCACCGTTTTTCAAGGCAATCCTCGGCGGCTTCGTCGGCGGCATGTTTCAGGTGACGATCTTCTGGTGGATCGGCTTCGTCGCGATCATCGGTTTCGCGCTGCATTTCCTGCCGATCGGCAACTGGATCTATGCGCTTGGCGGGGATCGGACCTCGGCACGCAACGCCGGCATCCCGACCGAGAAACTGACCATCGGGCTCTTCATGCTCTCGGGCTTTTCCGCGGCCTTCGTCGGCGTCGGTCAGGCGATGGTCTATCAAAGCGCGCAGGTCTCCGGCGGGCAGAGCTTCATCTTCAACTCGATCATGTGCGTGGTCATCGGCGGGGTGCTGCTGACCGGGGGGTTCGGCTCGGTGATGGGCATCGTACTCGGCACGATCACCTTCTCGATGGTGAACCAGGGCATCTATTTCACCGGCTTCGACCCCAATCTCGGCTCGGTCATCATCGGCGCGCTGCTCCTTGTTGCGGTTCTGATGAACGACACTTTCCGCCAGATGGCGCTGAGCTACTCCAAGAAGAAGAAATGAGGACCAAAACCATGTCTCTTTCTCTCGGATCCTTCCTGCGCAAGCCCGAAGCGGGTGCCGTGCTGAGCCTGATCGCCGTCGCCTTGTTCTTCGTGATCTTCGGAGGCGCCAACCTGGGCAAGTTCGCGGGCGCCGCGAGCTGGGTGAACTTCGCCGCCAACCTCGGGATCGTCGCACTGCCCGTGGGCCTTCTGATGATCGCGGGTGAGCTCGATATCTCGATCGGCGCGATGATCCCGGCGGGCTCGATGAGCATCGCGATCGTCTCGGGCTATTACGGCGCGCCCATCGTCGTCGGCATTGCCGTGGCGCTCGGGCTTGGGGTTCTGGTCGGGCTGATCAACGGCTTCCTGACGGTCAAGACCTCGGTGCCCTCGCTGATCATCACGCTGGCCACGCTGGTCGCGATGCAGGGGCTGGTGCTCTCTGGCTCGGTGCTGCTGACCGGGGCGGCCTCGGTGCCGCTCGAGGCGCCGGACTGGGCCAAGGCGCTCTTCGGCACGCTGATCGCGGGCAACTATCAGATCGTCATCCTGTGGTGGATCGGTTTCGCCGCGGTGCTGTGGTTCGTGATCCACAAGAGCCCGCTCGGCAACTGGCTCTTCGCGATGGGCGGCGACAAGGAAAGCGCGCGCAATGCGGGGATCCCGACCGACAAGATGACCATCGGCCTCTTCGTGCTGTCCTCGACCTCGGCGAGCTTCGTGGGGATGTGTGGCGCGATCCTGTTCAACTCGGCACAGGTCTCGGGCGGCATGAACTACATCTTCAACGCCGTCGTCTCGGTGGTGGTCGGCGGTGTGCTGCTGACCGGGGGCTTCGGCTCGGTGCTCGGCATCTTCATCGGCACGCTCACCTTCGCCGTCGTCAGCCAGGGCATCTATTTCACCCAGCTCGACCGCAACTGGTCGGCCCTGATCATCGGCGTGATGCTTCTGGTCGCCGTCCTGATGAACAACGCATTCCGC
>QKJR01000049.1 GCA_003249215.1 Rhodobacterales bacterium | reverse complement strand
GGCGATATCGAGCGCCTTGCCTTGGGGCGTGCCTTCCGAAATGTCGAACAGGACGACGTCACCGAGTTCTTTGATCGCGGCGAGATGGGCGAGCGTGCCGCCGATCTGACCGGCGCCGATAAGGGCGATCTTGGGTCGGGCCATAAATTCCTCCGATAACTCAGGATGGATGGGTTGATCTGACGGGGGGAGGGTTAGACCTTTGCGGTCTGTCTGGCAAGGGCGGGCGTTGGTCCGGACGCAATTGTATGCCATGGTGCACCGAATTTTTTCGTTCGATAGGCGGCCGGGATCGCTGCCGCCGGTCAATTTTGCGGCAGCGATCCGGATTTTCCCCGATAAGGTCACCGGGCGCGGCACCGGGGCCGGTCGGCACGATTCTGAAGGAGAGGCGCGGATGGATCTCGGGGTCGCGGGCTGGGTCCTGGCGGTGATTGCGGCGGTCTCCGTGGGGCTTGCCAAGGGCGGCCTGCCGATGGTCGGATCGCTCGCGGTGCCGATGCTGGCCGGGGTCATGAACCCGGTCGCGGCGGCGGGCCTCTTGCTGCCGGTCTATATCGTCTCCGACATGTTCGGGCTCATCGCCTATCGCCGGGATTTCGATGCGCGCGTGCTCAAGATCCTCGTGCCGGCCACCGCGATCGGCGTCGCTCTGGGCTGGGCGACGGCCTCAAGGGTGCCCGAGGCGGTGGTGACCGGTCTTGTCGGTCTGATCGGTGCGGTCTTCGCGCTCAACGCCCTGCTGCGGCCGCGGCTCGGGGCGGCGCGCGCGGCACGGCTGGGGCCGGGCCTCTTCTGGGGCACGATCACGGGCTTCACCAGTTTCGTGAGCCATTCCGGCGCGCCGCCCTATCAGGCCTATGTGATTCCCCTCGATCTGCCGCGCAAGGTCTTCGCGGGCACCTCGACGATCCTCTTTGCCTGGGTCAATGCGATCAAGCTGATCCCCTATGCGGCGCTCGGTCAGCTCAATCTCGACAGTCTCGAGACCGCGGCGGTCCTCGCGGTGCCGGCGGTCGCGGCCGTTTTCGGCGGGGTCTGGCTGGTGCGGGTGATCCCGCATGCGATGTTCTACAAGATCGTGACCTGGGCGCTCCTGCTGATCTCGCTCAAGCTGATCTGGGACGCCGTCCGCTAGGGTGTGGGCGCGCGCTCAGATCCCCTTGCCCGCGGCGGGCAGCGGGTCGGCGAGTGTCTCGAAATTCTCGCCCGAGGCGAGCAGACAGGTCCGGCCGTCGGGCAGGGTGACGAGGATCGTGAAGCTGCCGCTGTCCTTGGAGGCAAAGATTTCGAGCACCGAATTGTCCGCCGCGAGGCCGATGGCGCGGCGCGACTCGTGATAGCGCGCGCCGAGCTGTTCGACGATCACATTGCGCGCACCGCAGGCCGGGCTGCCGGCATGGCCTTGCTGCGCGGCGAGGATCAGCGTGGCAAAACCGAAGGAGAGAGCAAGGAATTCGCGGTGCATTGCGGGGCCTCCGGGCAGGGGATGACGGGCAAGGAGATGACTGCGAAAAGCCTGCGCGCCGGAGATAAGAAAATGGTTAACAGGGCGCCCCGTCCCCGGAAATCTGGTTCGGGGGCGGGGCCGGAGCTTAATGGGTGGGGCGCAGCTGTCCGAGACCGGGCAGCAGGGGCGCCATCAGTGTGCTGGGCGGACGATCCCGCACAGGATCGGCAAGACCCAGTTCCGTTTCCGAGGCCGGGCGTGGCTGCCCGAGTTCCGCCGCAAGGGCGAGGGTGAGGCAACCAAGTCCGAAAAGAATGAGGTCACGGGGCATTAAAATCTCCGTTCGATATGCGATCAAATATCTGCGGAGCATGACGCGATCGGGCGCCAAGAGGGTTAACGCTACGTAAGTTTTTCGCCGTCCCCCGCGTTTTGGGGGCATTTCTGCGGGCCTCTGTGGCCCAAAAGACATCGTCTTCTGCGTCGCGGCGCAATCGGACTTGCCGATTCTGTCCAGATCGTGGCATCTGGCGAAACAAAATTGCGAGGAGAGAATCATGACCGCTGCCCGTCCCTATCGCTCGGTTCTGTATATTCCCGGCTCGAAGGAGCGTGCGCTCGAGAAGGCGGCGACGCTCGTCTGCGACGCGATCATCTTCGATCTCGAGGATGCGGTCGCGATGGAGGAGAAGGTCAACGCCCGCGCCATCCTCGGCGAGACGCTCAAGACCACCGATTATGGCGCGCGCGCGCGCATCGTGCGGGTGAACGGGCTCGACACCGAATGGGGCCGCGACGATATCCTCGCCATGGCCGCCGCGATCCGCGAGGGCGCCAAGGTCGATGCGATCCTGATCCCCAAGGTCTCTAAGGCGGCCGATCTCGATGCGGTCTCGGATCTGATCGCTTCCGTGCCGCTCTGGGCGATGATGGAGACCGCGCTCGGCATGCTCAACGCCGCCGAGATCGCCGCGCATCCGCGGCTCGCCGGCATGGTGATGGGCACCAACGACCTCGCCAAGGAACTGCAATGCCGCTTCCGCGCGGACCGTCTGCCGATGCAGACGGGGCTGGGGCTCTGCCTGCTCGCGGCCAAGGCCTACGGGAAAGTGATCGTCGACGGCGTCTATAACGCCTTCAAGGATGACGAGGGGCTCAAGGTCGAATGCGATCAGGGCCGCGACATGGGGTTTGACGGCAAGACGCTGATCCACCCTGCGCAGCTCGCGATCGCGAACGCCGCCTTCGCGCCGTCCGAGGCCGAGATCGACCTCGCCCGCCGTCAGATCGCGGCCTTCGAGGAGGCTGAGGCACAGGGTCTCGGTGTCGCGGTCGTGGATGGCAAGATCGTCGAGAATCTGCATATCGTGACCGCGCGGCAGATCCTCGGCAAGGCGGAGGCGATCGCCGCGCTTGGCAGCTAAGGGCGACCCGCTATGACTTTTCTGATCCTCGGCCTGATCCTCTGGGCCTTCGCGCATCTGGCCAAACGGCTGGTGCCCGGCTTTCACCGCTCGCTCAAGGGCTCCGAACGGCCGATGGTCACCGGCCTTCTGGTGGTGGCGCTGGTGCTGATGGTGATCGGCTATCGCGCGGCGGACGGCACCTTCTTCTGGGGCCGCAACCCGGCGCTTGTCGGCATCAACAACCTGTTGATGCTGCTCTCGGTCTATCTCTTCGCGGCCTCCGGCATGAAAACCGCGCTCGCGCGGAAGATGCGTCATCCGATGCTGAGCGGGGTTCTGCTCTGGTCGGTGGCGCACCTGCTGGTGAACGGCGACACGCCGAGCTTCGTGCTCTTTGGCGGCATGGGGCTCTGGGCGCTCACTGAGATCGTGGTGATCAACCGCGCCGTGCCGCGCTGGACCCCGCCGGCCGCGAAGCCCGCGAAATTCGAGGCGATGGCGCTGGTCGGCACGCTCGTCGTCTATGGCGCGATCGTCGGCGTCCATTACATGCTCGGCTACCCGACTTTCGGATGAGGTGATCCATGAAACTCTATCGTCTGCTGACCGAGGATGACACCTCTGCCTTCTGCCACAAGGTGAGCCTCGCGCTCTCCAAGGGGTGGGAGCTGCACGGCTCGCCCTCCTATGCCTTCGACGCCGCCAAGGGCGTGATGCGCTGCGCGCAGGCCGTCACCAAAGAGGTGCCGGGCCAGACCTATCACCCCGAGATGAAACTGGGAGAGTACTGATGAAGACCAATCCGGGCCGCTTCTTCGAGGATTACAAGGTCGGTCAGGTGATCGTCCACGCCGTGCCGCGCACCGTGGCCGAGGGTGAGCGCGCGCTCTATCACGCGCTCTACCCGGCGCGCCATGCGCTCTATTCGAGCGACGAGTTTGCCGCGCAATGCGGGCTCGACGGCTCGCCGGTCGACGATCTGATCGCCTTCCATGTGGTCTTCGGCAAGACGGTGCCGGATGTGTCGCTCAATGCGGTGGCGAACCTCGGCTATGCCGAAGGGCGCTGGATCAAGCCGGTCTTCCCGGGCGATACCCTGCGCTCCGAGTCCGAGGTGATCGGTCTCAAGGAAAACTCGAACGGCAAATCGGGTGTCGTCTATGTCCGGACCCGTGGCCTCAACCAGATGGATGAGGTCGTCCTCGAATATGTCCGCTGGGTGATGGTGCGCAAACGTGACGCGGCGAGCCCGGCGCCCGAAACCGTGCTGCCCGAGTTGCAAAAGGTCGTGCCGGCCGAGGATCTGATCATCCCCGAGGGGCTCGATTTCAGCGATTACGATTTCGCACTGGCCGGTGAGCCGCACCGCTGGGGCGATTACGAGATCGGCGAGAAGATCGACCACGTCGATGGCGTGACCATCGAAGAGGCCGAGCACATGATCGCCACGCGCCTGTGGCAGAACACCGCCAAGGTGCATTTCGATGCGACCTTCCGCGAGGACGGCAAGCGGCTGATCTATGGCGGCCATGTCATCTCGATGGCCCGCGCGCTGAGCTTCAATGGCCTCGCCAACGCGCAGATGATCGTCGCGCTGAACGGCGGCGCCCATGCCAACCCGTGCTTTGCCGGCGATACCGTCAAGGCCTGGTCCGAGGTGCTCGACAAGGCCGAGACCGAGGCGCCCGGCGTCGGCGCGATCCGGCTGCGGCTGGTGGCGGTCAAGCAGGGCGCGGGCGAATTCGCGCTGAAGGGCGCGGAGGGGAAATACGCCCCAGAAGTGCTGCTCGATCTCGATTACTGGGCCTTGATGCCGATGTGATCGCCTGCCAAAGGCCCGCTCCGGGGCCAAGACTCACCCCGGGGCAGGGCAGGGCGCCGCGACCGCATTGTGCTGCCCGTGACAGCGGTAACACGTGATCACACCTCGAATTTTTGTGATCACAAAGTGGTTTTTTCGTCCGCGCTTGTGACGAAATGACAAAAACGGCTGCGAGTTGGGCGTGACTTGCCCGAAAGATGCGCCTATTGAGAATGTGCAATTCCGGCCAGCCCCGCCCGCGCCCGCCCGATCCGGACGATATGACGCGCTCCGGGGCCCAGCGACAGAGGGACCCAAAATGGCTGAAGTGAAACGGGTTGAACGGCCCCTTTCCCCCCATCTGCAGATCTACCGCCCGCAAATGACCTCCGTCAGCTCGATCCTGACGCGGATCACCGGCAACGCGCTCATCGTCGGCGTGATCCTTGCGGTGTGGTGGCTGCTCGCCGCGGCGACGAGCCCGGCCTATTTCAACGTGGCCAACGCTGTGGCGACCTCGTGGTTCGGCGATCTCGTGTTCACCGGCTCGCTCTGGGCGGTCTGGTATCACTATCTCGCGGGCCTGCGTCACCTGCTGTGGGACACCGGCCGCGGCATGGATATCGAGACCGCCGAGAAGCTCGGCTGGGCCTGCGTCATCGGGTCGGTCGTGCTGACCCTCATCACCATCATTCTGGTCTGAGGAGGCATCCATGCGTTACCTGACCGCCCGCAAACGCGCCGAAGGCAAGGGTGCGTCCCACACCGGGACCGATCACCACTGGTATATGACCGCCTCTTCGGTGGCGCTCGCCTTCCTCGTGCCGACCTTCATCTATGTCTTCGGCCGCGCCCTCGGCCAGCCGCTCGAAGGCGTCATCGCGACGTTTTCGCGCCCCTTCCCGGCGATCCTGACCGCGCTCGTGGTCATCGTGGGGATGCGCCACTTCGCCAAGGGCGCGCAGATGATGATCGAGGATTATACCCAGGGTTCGCTGCGCAAGGGTCTCGTGATCCTCGCCTATTCGATTTCCTACACCGTGATCGCGGTGGCGCTCTACGCTCTCGCGAAGCTCACCCTGATCGGCTTCCTCTTCGAAGCCATGGCGCACTGAGACGGGACCAGACAAATGGCAGCTTACACTTACGAGACGCATGAATATGACGTCGTGGTCGTCGGCGCGGGTGGTGCGGGTCTGCGCGCGACCCTCGGCATGGCCGAACAGGGCCTGCGCACGGCCTGCGTGACCAAGGTCTTCCCGACCCGCTCGCACACCGTTGCCGCTCAGGGCGGCATCGCGGCCTCGCTTGGCAACATGGGCCCCGACAGCTGGCAGTGGCACATGTATGACACCGTCAAGGGCTCCGACTGGCTCGGCGATACCGACGCGATGGAATATCTCGCCCGCTCCGCCCCCGCCGCGGTCTATGAGCTCGAGCATTACGGCGTTCCCTTCTCGCGCACCGAAGAGGGCAAGATCTATCAGCGCCCGTTCGGCGGCCACACCACCGAATTCGGCGAAGGCCCGCCGGTGCAGCGCACCTGCGCCGCGGCCGACCGCACCGGTCACGCGATCCTGCACACGCTCTACGGTCAGTCGCTCAAGCACAACGCGGAATTCTACATCGAATATTTCGCGATCGACCTGATCATGTCCGAAGATGGCGTCTGTCAGGGCGTCGTCTGCTGGAAGCTCGATGACGGCACGATGCATGTCTTCAACGCCAAGATGGTGGTTCTCGCCACCGGGGGGTATGGCCGCGCCTATTTCTCGGCGACTTCGGCGCATACCTGCACCGGCGATGGCGGCGGCATGGTGGCCCGCGCGGGCCTCGCGCTGCAAGACATGGAATTTGTGCAGTTCCACCCGACCGGCATCTATGGCTCGGGCTGCCTGATCACCGAGGGCGCGCGCGGCGAGGGGGGATATCTGACCAACTCCGAAGGCGAGCGCTTCATGGAGCGTTACGCGCCCCACTACAAGGATCTCGCGCCGCGTGACTATGTTTCGCGCTGCATGACCATGGAAATCCGCGAAGGCCGCGGCGTGGGCGAGGGCAAGGATCACATCCACCTGAACCTCAGCCACCTGCCGAAAGAGGCGCTGGCCGAACGTCTGCCGGGCATCTCGGAATCGGCCAAGATTTTCGCCGGTGTCGATGTGACCAAAGAGCCGATCCCGGTTCTGCCGACGGTTCACTACAACATGGGCGGCATCCCCACGAACTACTGGGGCGAGGTGCTGAACCCGACGGCCGAGAACCCGACCGCGGTCGTCCCGGGCCTGATGGCCGTGGGCGAGGCGGGTTGCGCCTCGGTCCATGGCGCGAACCGCCTCGGCTCGAACTCGCTGATTGACCTCGTGGTCTTCGGCCGCGCCGCCGCGATCCGCGCCGGTCAGGTGGTCGATCGCTCGAAATCGAACCCGGTCCTCAACCAGGCTTCGGTCGATGCGGCCTTCGATCGCTTCGACGGTCTGCGCAACGCCAAGGGCGGCATCGCCACGGCCGAGCTGCGCCTCGAGATGCAGAAGACCATGCAGGCCGACGCGGCCGTCTTCCGCACCGATGCAACGCTCGCCGAAGGCGTCGAGAAGATGACCGGCATCGCGGCGAAACTCGGCGATCTCAAGGTCACCGACCGCTCGCTGATCTGGAACTCGGATCTGATGGAGACGCTCGAGCTCACCAACCTGATGCCGAACGCGCTCGCCACCATCGTCGGCGCCGAGGCGCGCAAGGAAAGCCGCGGCGCCCATGCCTCGGAAGACCACGCGACGCGCGACGATGCCAACTGGCGCAAGCACTCGGTGATGCGCGTTCACGGCAATCAGGTCGATCTGAGCTATCGCCCGGTGATCGTCGATCCGCTGACCACCGAGGCCGAGGGCGGCATCTCGCTCGCCACCATCGCGCCGAAGGCCCGGACGTTCTGATGCGGCACCGGCCGGCATATCTCATCGCGGCGGCGGGGCTTGGCCTTGCCGCTTGCGGTCAGATGACGGTCGACCGCGCCGAGGCGCAATGTGCCGAGATGCTGCGCCCCGCCTATGGCGAGGCCAAGATCGGCGTCAATCAGGATGGTGCCGTCTACGACATCGACATGACCGTGCAGGCCACGACGATGATGAGCGGCGACCCCTCCGAGCGGTACAACCGCTGTGTCTATAACCGATCCGGCCAGTTCCCGACGCGGCCGTTTTATTCTCTAGCCAACTGAAAGGGATATCCCATGGTTCAGTTCAGCCTGCCCAAGAATTCCAAGATCCGCGTCGGCAAGACCTGGCCGAAGCCGGATGGCAAGAACATC
>QKJR01000019.1 GCA_003249215.1 Rhodobacterales bacterium | reverse complement strand
ACGTGCTTGCGGACAACCGGATCGTATTTGTTCACGGTCATCTTTTCGGTCATGGTGCGGGCATTCTTCTTGGTCACATAGAAGTGCCCGGTGCCCGCCGTCGAGTTCAGACGGATCTTGATCGTCGTCGGCTTCGCCATTTTCTCTCTCCTAGAGTCGGGCGATCCGGTAGAGAAACCGCCCACGAATTCCTTGAAGCCCGCCTTTTACTGAGCAATCGGCCCGAGTCAATCGAAAAGGCGGAGATTCTCGCGCATTTCATGCGAGAGTGGCCGCAGGTGGGTTCGGCATCGGGCCGGATCGGTGGTCGGGACGCGCGTCATGTATCATGCCATCGTTCGGCGCAAGATCGAAACCCTGTTCGAGGCGATCAACCGCGGCGATGCCGAGCCGGTGCTGCGCGGCTTCGCGCCCCGCTTCGAACATGTGATGCTGGGCCATCACGCGCTCGGCGGGCGGCGCAGGTCCCTCGAAGCGACGCGCGCCTGGTATGGGCGGCTCTATCGTCTGCTGCCCGACATCGCCTTCGCGATCCATCGAATCGATGTTTCGGGGCCACCTTGGGCCACGCTCGCCACCGTCGAATGGGCCGAGACGAATTCGGGTACCGATGGGGTGCGCACGCATGCCACCGGGGTCCACGTCGCCCAAATCGCGTGGGGGCGGATGGAGCGGCTCTTGATCCTGCCCGATACGGTGATGCTAAAGGCGACGCTCAACCGGCTCGCAGCGGCAGGCGTGGCCGAAGCCGCGGCCCCGGCGATCGAGGACGCGCCCGGCTGGCCCGCGCCCTGACCCCGCAGGAAGCGAAGGGCCCCACGCGGGGGCCCTGTCCGATGTTTTCCGATGCAGGCCAATCGGCTCAGACCAGCGGCTTGCCCATCGCGGCATGGATCTCGGCCACTTTCGGCGCCTCGAGCCCGAGCGCGGCGGCGAGATTGGCCAGATACTGCTTCTCAGCATCAGTATCCACGGTGATCGCCATCAGCGCGGCCGAATAGACCTGCGCCTTGGCGCTCTCGCCCGCCGAGGCGGCAAGCGCCGCCACGTCAATCGGCGCATTGAGCTCGGCCTCGACAAAGGCGATCTCCTCCTCGGAGGCATCCGCGAGGTGGTCCATGATCTTGGCGCGTTCCTCGGCGTCGATCTCGCCATCGGCCTTGGCGGCCTGGATCATCGCGCGGATCATCAGCTTGGCATTCTCTTCCATCATCGCATTGACCGGAGTGCCGGCCGTGACCGCACCGAGCATGTCGCCAAGCCCCTTGGCCCCGGCGCTGGCCGCCCCGGTCATCGCGGTCATCAGACTGCCGAGGCCCGCTTCGGTCGCCTCGGTCGCATCCGCCGCCTGGGTGCCGAATTTCGCGAACATGTCGCGCACAGCGGCCTTGCCGCCGGGCATCCCCATCTTCTCGGCCATATCTCCCATCTGGTCGGCCATGCCACCGGGGGCGCCGGCGCCGCGCATCGCCTCCTTCATGCCGTCCATCCCGCCCATCTTGCGGAACTTGTCGACCCCGCGCGCGGCGGCAAACCCGACGGCCAGCGTGGCCAGTGTCTTCACGAAACTCATGACTTTCTCCCCGGATGGTTGAGACAACTTTCTGTGACGCGATCATACTGCGCCGATTGTAACGACTGGCCAACGTTTTTTCGGCCAGCCCCGCAGGGCGGCAGGGTTCAGAGATCGGCAATCACCTTGGAGAGCAAACCGCGCACCTCTTGCGCCACCTTGCCCAGCCCCGGATTGTCCACCGCCTGCATCGAGGCAATCGGATCGACGGCGGAGACCTCGACGCCACCTTCGACGGCGCGCAGGATCACGTTGCAGGGCAGCATCGCGCCGATCTTGGGCTCGTGCTCGACCGCTTCCCAGGCAAAGCCCGGCTGACAGGCGCCGAGGATGCGATAGGCGGCCATCTCGCGGCCGAGTTTCTTCTGCATCGTCGCCGCGACGTCGATCTCGGTCAGCACGCCGAAGCCCTGGGCGGCCAGCGCCGCTCGGGTGCGCGCCTCGGCGTCCTCCATCGTGGCTCCGCTCAGGATGCGGTCGATCGTGTAGCTCATGACAGGTCCTCCGTATGACATATCCCTAAGGTGGGAAGCACGCACGCCGGGTCAAGTCGGGGAGAGGCAGATCGAAAATTTGCGCGGAGGGCCTGTAAGCCGGATTCTGTCCGGGGGCTCGCGCCCCCTGGATGACCATTCCTCTGGCCCTGCAGTTGCCTGCAGGATCAAGCTGCCAACCCGGACCGCTCGGGGCGAAGCTCCCCTGCCGGCCCGTTTCCGGGCGCGGCGCGCTGTCCCTATTCGGCGTTGCTCCCGGTGGGGCTTGCCATGCCGGTCCGGTTGCCCGTCCCGCGGTGGGCTCTTACCCCACCGTTTCACCCTTACCCCCGCAAGCGGGGGCGGTCTCTTCTCTGTGGCGCTTTCCGTCGGGTTGCCCCGCCCGGGCGTTACCCGGCACCGTCGCTTCATGGAGTCCGGACTTTCCTCGGACCCCCAGCTATCCGCGGAAACGGAGCTATGGGCGCCCGCGGCCATCCAGCCCTCCGCGCGCGGCCTCTCTACGCCGGGCGGGGCGGCGCGGTCAATGGGGCGCGGGGCGGTCGGCCGCGAGGGGGCGCTGCCCCCGTCTTCTGCGAAGACTCCCCCGGGATATTTTTGCACAGTTGAGGGGATAAGGTCATGGTTTCAACCTGACGGAAATATCCCGGGGGTGAGGCCGGAGGCCGAGGGGGCAGCGCCCCCTTACGCCCCGCGCCACTGATCGCCATCGGTGCCAAAGCGGGCGGCGAGATCGGCCACTTGCGCCATGTCGGTCGCATCGAGCGGCCCCGCGTGGCGCGGCCGGAAGCGCAGTCGGAAGGCGGCGAGCAGCGTGTCGAACTCCACCTCGGGATAACCGAAGGCGCGGGCGAGCGCGGTGAAGACCAGCGGATCCGGCGCCGGTGCCTCCCCCCCTTCGGGCCAGAGCGCGAGCCCCTGAAGCACCAGCCTGCGCCAGTCGAAGCGCGGACCCGGGTCGATCTTGCGCCCCGGCGCCATGTCGGAATGGCCGATCACCCCCTCCGGCCCGATCCCCCAGCGCGTCATGATCCCGCGCAGAAGGGTCTCGAGCGCGGCCATCTGCGGCTCGGGGAAGGGCGCGTCGCCGGGATTGGCCAGTTCGATCCCGATCGAGCGGGAATTGACGTCGCCCAGGCCGCCCCACTCGCCCGCCCCGGCGTGCCAGGCGCGCGCGGCCTCGTCGACCAGTTGTTCGGTGTGGCCGCGCTCGTCGATCAGCCAATGCGCCGAGACCTCGGCCGCGGGATCGCAGAGCCGCGCGCGTGCCGCGGGGGCGTCCGGCATGGCGGTGTAGTGGATCACGATCAATTCGGGAACGGCCCCGCCCCGCCGCTCGCCGCAATTGGGCGAGGGGAAAGCCGTCACTGCCGCGCGGCCTGGAACGGGCGCGGATCCCAACCGCAGGCGAAGCCGTCGCCATCGGGATCGAGGTTGCCCGGGTCCTTCTGCGGACCGCCCCGCTCGAGGAAGGCGATCTGCGCCAGATCGGGCGAGACGTATTTCGCGCAGGCCTTGGTGGTATTGGTGAGCTTGAGCCCGCCGCGCGACCAGACCGACTGGCCCAGCGCGTTGGTGGCCGAGAGCGCATAAGCCGCAAGGTTCGGCCCCGCCGCGCCACTGACCACTGGGGCGGCCGTCGCCACCATGGCGGCGGTGGGCGTGGCCGAGACCGGCGCCGCGGTCGCACTTCCGGCGGGCGCCGTGGCGCGCAGGGCCGCCATCGCATCCGAGCCGATCGAACCGTCGCCCGAAGCCGTGGCAGCCGCCGGGACCGTCGCGGTGGTCGACAGCGTGGTCGCATTGAGCGGCGCGCCATAGCCCGCGGCCCCATAGGCCGGGCCCGTCGTCGCGGGGGAGGCTGTCGTCGCCGAAGAGGGGGCCGCCGTACTCTGGCCATAGCCCGAGCCCGAGGCGAGCAGCGGCGGCGCCTTCTGCCCCTGCAACTGCGCCTCGCGCTGCGCGAGATACTCCTGATAATCGCCGAAGCCGACACCGGCGCCCGAATTGGGCACGGCGGGTTCACAGGCGGCCAGCGCCAGAACCGGCAGGATCAGGAAGCTCTTGCGCATCGCTCTCTCCGTGTTGGATGTTCCCGTGTCGAACTTACCACCAGCGCCCGGGTTTCGCGGCAAACCCCGCCGCCTTTTCAAGCACATAGGCATGGTTCAGGAGATCGCCCTCGGCCCAGGGGCGGCCAATGAGCTGCAGCCCCATCGGCAGGCCCTTGGCATCGAGCCCGACCGGAACCGAGATCCCCGGCAGGCCGGCAAGGTTCACCGTCACGGTGAAGACGTCGTTGAGATACATTTCGACCGGATCGGCATCCTGCATCTCTCCGAGACCAAAGGCCGAGGAGGGCGTCGCCGGCGTCAGGATCGCGTCGATCCCGGCCTCGAAGGCCAGATCGAAATCGCGCTTGATCAGCGCGCGCACACGCCGCGCCCGGTTGTAATAGGCATCGTAGAAGCCCGCCGACAGCACATAGGTGCCGACCATAATCCGGCGCTGCACCTCCGCACCGAAGCCCTCGGCGCGGGTCTTCTCATACATCTCGACGATACCGTCGCCCGCGCCCAGTTTCGCGCGGTGGCCATAGCGCACCCCGTCATAGCGCGCGAGGTTGCTCGACGCCTCGGCGGGCGCGATCACGTAATAAGCGGGCAGCGCGTATTTCGTATGCGGCAGGCTGATGTCGACGATCTCGGCCCCGGCATCCTTGAGCATCGCCGTGCCCTCGGCCCAGAGCTTCTCGATCTCGGCGGGCATCCCGTCCATGCGGTATTCGCGCGGAATGCCGATTTTCTTGCCGCGAATATCGCCGGTCAGCGCCGCCTCGAAATCCGGCACCGGGATATCGGCGCTGGTCGAATCCTTGGCGTCGACCGAGGCCATGGCGCCCAGCATGATCGCCGCATCGCGCACGGTCTTGGTCATCGGCCCGGCCTGATCGAGGCTCGAGGCAAAGGCGATCACGCCCCAGCGGCTGACGCGGCCATAGGTCGGCTTGATGCCCACGATGCCGGTGAAGGCGGCCGGTTGCCGGATCGAGCCGCCGGTATCGGTGCCGGTCGCGCCAAGGCAGAGATCGGCCGCCACGGCCGAGGCCGAGCCGCCCGAGGACCCGCCCGGGGTCAGCGGCGTTTCGTCATTGCCGCGGCGCCAGGGGTTCACCACCGGGCCATAGCAGGCGGTCTCGTTGCTGGACCCCATCGCGAATTCGTCCATGCTGAGCTTGCCCAGCATGACCGCGCCCGCGTCCCAGAGGTTCTGGGTCACGGTCGATTCATATTCCGGCTTGAAGCCTTCGAGGATCCGGCTTGCCGCCTGGCTCGCCACCCCCTTGGTGCAGAAAAGATCCTTGATCCCCAAGGGGATGCCGCACATCGCGGGCGCATCGCCCGCCTTGATCCGTGCATCCGCCGCCCCGGCCTGCGCCAGCGCGATCTCGGGGGTTTTCGCACAGAAGGCATTGAGCGCACCCGCGCCCTCGATCGCCGTGAGGCACGCCTCGGTGATCTCGACCGAAGTCACCTCGCCCTTGGTCAGCGCATCGCGCGCAGCGGCGATCGTCAGTTCGTTCAGGCTCATTCGACCACCTTCGGCACGGCAAAGAAGCCCTCGCGCGCATCGGGGGCGTTTTTCAGGATCTTGTCTTGGTAGCCGCCATCGGTGACCACATCCGCACGGCGCTTGAGGCGCATCGGGGTGACCGAGGTCATCGGCTCGATGCCCTCCACGTCGACCTCGTTGAGCTGTTCCATGAAGGTCAGGATGCCCGAAAGCTGCTCGGCGAGCTTCGGCAGCTCGGTCTCGGGCACGGCGATACGCGCCAGATGCGCCACCTTGCGGGCGGTGTCGATGTCGATGGACATGGGGATCTCCGTTGTCTTGGCCCGGGTGTAGCGCGCGGGGGCGGGGCTTTCAAGCATTCGGGCGCGGGCATTCGGGCGGGCCGCGGGCCAATGCCGTTGCCCTGTTACCCGCGCGCGCTACTCTGGGTTCAAACCAAGGAGGCATCCATGAAACTGACCTGGCTCGGCCATTCCGGCTTTCGTCTTGAAATCGAGGGGGCGGTGATCCTGCTCGACCCCTGGCTGACCGGCAACCCGATGTTCCCGGCCGAGCGCCGCGCCGAGGCGCTCGCCGGGGCCACGCATATCCTGCTGACCCATGGCCATGGCGATCATTCGGGCGACACGCTGACGATCGCCAAGGAGCTCGGCATCCCGGTCGTCGGCATCTACGATCTGATGAGCCATTGGGAGGCCACCGAGGGCATCGAGACGGTGGGCTTCAACAAGGGCGGCACGGTCGATCTCGGTGGCGCCAAGGTGACGATGGTTCCCGCCTGCCATTCCTCGTCGATGGGCGGGCCGAACGGGCCGATCTATACGGGCACCGAATCGGGCTATGTGATCACCGGCGAGGGCCATGTGATCTATGTCTCGGGCGACACCTCGATCACCTCGGAAATGGACTGGATCGGCGCCTATTTTCAACCCGATATCGGCATCCTCAGCGCGGGGGGGCATTTCACCATGGACATGAAGGCGGCCGGCTGGGCCGCGAAGACTTACTTCGACTTCAAGACGGTGGTCCCCTGCCACTACCGGACCTTCCCGCTCCTCGAGCAATCCGCCGCGGCGCTGGTCGAGGGCCTGCCGGGGGTCAATGTCATCGAACCCGAGGTGATGCAGCCGGTCGCGATCTGAGACCGATCAGGGGGCCCTGCCCCCACGCGGCTCACGCCGCGCCCCCCGGGATATTTGAACACAGATGATGGGAAGGCGCGACAATGAGCCCCCCCCGGCATCGCGCCTTCTCTCATCATCTGTGCAAAAATATCCTCGGGGGGTGAATTGGCCGCAAGGCCAAGAGGGGGGCTGACAGCCCCCCTGCCCGGCCCGCCAAGGGTCACGGCCGCAGGTAGGAATACCCCTGTTGCTGCAGCTCCATCAGCCGCACCGCGCCCGAGGGCACGACGCTCGCCTCATCGAGAAGCGGCACATCCTTCTGGGTCTTCTGCTTGACCGCCTCGACCGTGTTGAGACAGGCCGAGAAGGTCAGATTGTCATACATCAGGGCCATCTCCGCGATCCGCCCCTTCACCGGCGAGACATCGTCGCGCAGCATGTTGAGACCCGGGCCATAGGTGACGATCTCGATCACCACATCCTCGCCCTTGTCGGCATAATATTTCTCGATATTGGCGGCATTGTTGAGCGCCATGTTCATCGTCGAGACGGTATCCTCGTCGACATGGATCGCCACCTTGGCCGTTTCGGCAAGTGCCGGCACAGCCATCATCAGGGCCAGCGCGAGCGCCGCCCCTCCTCCCAGAACTTTCATGTGAACCTCCCTTTCACATCAGGGGAGCAGGGTCCGCCGGGCCGTGCGGAAAATCAAGAAATTAAATATCTATTTTCGTCGATGCGAGTTTCGTCACCGCCGCGCAGCGAAGAAATCCTTCAGGAGACGCTCGGCCTCCCCCGCCGCGATCCCGTCATAAACCTCGGGGACATGGTGGCATTGCGGATGCGAAAACACCCGCGGCCCCTGCGCCACGCCGCCCGATTTCGGATCGGCGGCGCCATAATAGAGCCGAGCGATCCGGGCGTTCGAAAGTGCCGCCGCGCACATCGGGCAGGGTTCGAGCGTGACATAGAGGTCATGGCCCACCAACCGCTCGGACCCCGCCGCGGCGCAGGCCATCCGCAGGGCGAGCACCTCGGCATGGGCGGTCGGGTCGTTGAGCTCGCGCGTGCGGTTGCCGGCGCGCGCCACCACGCGCCCGCCGGGCGCCACGATCACCGCGCCCACCGGCACCTCGCCGCGTGCGCCCGCCGCGCGGGCCTCGTCGAGCGCCTGATCCATGTAGCTCGTGAATGTCATGGCCCTTCATCGCCTGCATTTCGCGCCCCATCAAGCCGCTTTCCAAGCGCCCACGAAAGGTGTAGGTAGCGGCCTTCGCCCGCGATGAACGCGCGCCCCATCCCCCAGAAGGACCAGGATATGACCGACACCCCCGACAGCCCGAATTCCGTTCCGACGAACGCCCCCGCCGCGCCCGAGCGCGTGGCGAAAGTGATCGCGCGTTCCGGCGTCGCCTCGCGCCGCGATGCCGAGAAGATGATCATCGCCGGCCGCGTCGCGGTGAACGGCAAGAAGATCGACAGCCCCGCGCTCGACGTCACCCCCAAGGACCGCGTGACCATCGACGGCCAGCCGATCGACGCGCCGCAGGAAACCCGCGTCTGGCTCTATTACAAGCCGCTCGGCCTCGTCACCAGCGAGAAGGACGAGCAGGGCCGCCGCACGATCTTCGACGAGATGCCCGAGGGCATGCCGCGGGTGCTGAACGTGGGCCGGCTCGACCTCAATTCCGAGGGGCTGCTGCTGCTGACCAACGACGGGGGCCTCAAGCGCCGCCTCGAGCTGCCGGAAACCGGCTGGCTACGCAAATACCGGGTGCGGGTGAACGGCCGGCCGATGGCCGACACCTTCGAGCCGCTGCGCAAGGGCATCACCATCGAGGGCGAGGAATTCCAGCCGATGGAGATTTCGCTCGACCGTCAGCAGGGCGCGAATGCCTGGCTGACCGTGGGCATCCGCGAGGGCAAGAACCGCGAGATCCGCCGCGCCATGTCGGAGATCGGGCTGACCGTGAACCGGCTGATCCGGCTCAGCTACGGGCCGTTCCGCCTCAATGACATGAAGCCCGGCGATGTGGTCGAGGTGAAGCGCAAGGTGCTGCGCGAGCAGATGGGCGACCGGCTTCTGCTCGGCGTCGAGGATGGCCGCAAGTCGCGCACCGAGCGCGAAGAGGCGGGCCGCGCCGCCCGCGCCGAACGCTTCGCCAAGGCCGATGCCCGCCGCGATGGGGGCCGCCCTGAGCGCGGCGGCCGGGATGGTGCCCGGGATGGAGACAGCAAGGGCTTCGGCAGGCAGCGCGATTTCGGCCGGGCCGAGGGCGAGCGTCCCTTCAAGCCGCGCCGCGAAGACGGCGACTTCAAACCGCGGCGCGAGGACGGCGATCGCCCCTTCCGTCCGAAACGCGAAGACGGTGAACGCGGCGAGTTCCGCCCCCGGCGTGAGGATGGCGACCGCCCGTTCCGCCCGCGCCGTGAGGACGGTGAGCGCGGTGGCAAACCGGGTTTCGGCGGCAAGCCCTTCGGCGGCAAGCCGCGCGCGGCCGGGTTCAAATCGCATCGTGACGACGAGCGTGGTGGTGAGCGCGGGGGCGAGCGCGGCGAGCGCCGCAGCTTCGGCGACCGTCCGCCGCGGGAAGGCGGCCGCGAGGGCGGCTTCGGCGGGAAACCCTTTGGGGGCAAGCCGCGCGGCGAAGGCTTCCGCGGGGATCGTCCCCGGGAGGACCGGCCGCGTGAAGACCGGCCGCGGGGCGATTTCAAGGGTGGCAAGAGCTTCGGCGGCAAGCGTTTTGACGGCGAACGGGGCGGCGAACGGGGCGACCGGCCTTTTGCTCCGCGCGGCGACAAACCCTTTGGCGACAAGCCGCGCGCGCCGCGGGGCGAGGGCAGCTTCGGCGACAAGAAACCCTATGCGGCGCGGGGCGACAAGCCTTACGCGCGCCGGGACGGTGACAAACCCTATGCCCCGCGCGGTGATAAACCCTACAGCAACCGCGATGGCGACAAACCCTTCGCCCGTCGCGATGGCGACAGACCCTATGCGCCGCGGGGCGACAAGCCCTACGGCAACCGCGACGGGGGCAAACCCTATACCCCGCGTGAGGGCAGCCGCGACGGCAAACCGGGCGGGTTCAAGAGCCAGGGCTTCAAGAGCCACGGTGGCAAGCCGGGGGCCAAGCCCCGCGCCGAGGGGTCTAAGAGCCACGCCGGCAAGCCCCCGGGCAGCTTCACCCGCGCCCCGCGCAAGCCGCGCTCCGAGTAAGGCGCGCAACGCGTAACTCGGTGGCACTCCCGGGCCGCCGCGACACCTGACCGACCAAAGGGGCCGGGCGCGCAATCGCCCGGCCCCGCGGCATTTCGGGGCCTCAGGCTCTGGCGGCGCGGCGCCCCAACGCCTATGCTGTCTGCGAACCCGTTCAAGAGTGCCCCGAGATGTCCGGCAAGACCCTGCAGACCATCGCCTTTTTCCTGATCCTCGCGCTGACCCTCTCGGTCGGCCTGACCGGGGGGGTGTGAGCATGGCCCAACGGTTTGGTGGCAAATACAGCCCGCGCCCGGGTGCGACCCCCGGCGCCCCCTCCGGCTCCGGCACCGATCTGCAAGGCATCCCGCCCGAGCGCCTGCCCGGGCTGCGCCACCCGCTGGCCGGGCGCCCGGCCTGGATCGCTGTGGCCGCGTTGCCGCTCCTGATAGGCGCTTTCGGCGGCGGGCCGGTGCTGCTTGCGCGCCATCTCGGGGCCTTCGCCCTTGTCGCCGGGGCCGCGGCCCTGCTGCGCGAGGGGCTCAAGGCCGAGGCTGCCTATGGCGCGCGCCGCGTCGCGCGCCGCCCTGCCCTACCGCGCAAGATGCTGGCGGCCGTGCTCTTCGGGATTGGCCTTGGCCTTGGCACCACCAGCCCCGAGATGGGCCTGCCCGGCGCAGGCATGGTGGGGCTGATCGGCTTCGGGCTGATGCTGGCGGGCTTCGGCCTCGATCCGATGACGGACAAGGGCATGGAGGGCGTCGACCGCTTTCAGCAGGACCGCGTCGCCCGCGTCGTCGAAGAGGGCGAGACGCACCTGAGCGCGATGCGCGAGGCGATCGTGCGGGCCGGCGAGCCGCGGCTCGAGACCCGTGTCGCGCTTTTCACAGACCGCGCCCGCGCGCTTTTTCGCGCGGTCGAGGAGGATCCCGGCGATCTGGCGGCCGCGCGGCGCTATATGACCGTCTATCTGGAGGGCGCGCGCGACGCGACTGTGAAATTCGCCGATCTCTGGAGCCAGAGCCGCGACCCGCAGGCGCGCAGCGATTACGAGGCGCTGCTCGACGATCTCGAGGCAAATTTCACCGCCCGCACCAAAAGCCTGATCGAGAACGGCCGCGAGGGGCTCGAGATCGAGATCGAGGTGCTGCGCGAGCGCCTTGCGCGCGAGGGAATCGCCCCTCCGGCGACGCCCGCCTCAGCCGCCGCAGACGATCCAGAAACACAGCGTTAACACCCCGGAAACCAGGCGCCGGAATACCTCCGAGGCGCCACAATTCCGCCACCCGCCGCGCTCAGGAAGGGCCCAACCGCCCTTCACGCCCTGGCCCGCCATGTCCCTTCGCAGCCCCACCGCCGTCGGCGGTCTTCTGATCGCCACCCTGTCGGTTCCCGCCATCGCGCTGGCCGGCGATGCCCTCGGCCAGACCGAGAGCGGCGGCGCGCTTCAGGATGCGGCGCTGCGCCTGACGCTGCCCGGCCTTGCGGTCTTCGGGGCGCTCCTCCTGGTCTGGCTCGCACGGTTCCTGCGCCCGGGGCCGAGCGCCGACGAGGCGGACCCGCTGCGCGAGGCGGCCCGCGTCAGCCCCGAGTTGCGGCGCATGAGCGCCCGCGCCAAGAAACGGATGACCCGCCTCAGGGCGCGGCTGAAACGGGCGCATCCCGAAATGCTGCCCGAGATTGCCACCTACGAGGCGATGCTGAACCGCCTGTTGCGGCAACTCGTCGCTCACCCCGAAGGTCTCTCGATGGCGCGCCAGCACCTCGAGGGCGAGCTCGAGGCGCTCGAGAAGGCGGCCGAGAAACTTTCGGTTGTCCTCGGCGCCGAGGCGGAGGAAGATGCCGCGGGCAGTTTCCGCTTCGCCCTCGTCCAGATGACCGGCGAGGCGGCGAGTTGCCTTGCCGGACTGCGCAGCATGGCCAGCCATGCCGCCCAGCCCGAACTGGGTTTCTTGGGCGGCGAACCGGCGCGGAGGGTCTAGGCGCGTCGCCCGGTAAAGGGGATGATGATGACCGAGACCACCCGCCAGCAGGCCGCCGCCAATCTGGCCGAAATCGAGAGCGTCGCAGCGCTCGTTCTGCCCGAACCGGGCCAAGCCGTGATCCCGCTGAGCGCGGCCGAGCCGCCGATGGCCGAGGCGATTCGCACCCGGATGGCCGAGATCGACCTGAGCGACTCGGGCTCGATCGTGCATTTCGGCGCGCGCGCGCAAAACGAGCTGCAATCGATCAGCCAGGCGATGCTCGCCGACGTCAAGAACAAGGACGTGGGCCCCGCGGGTGACAGCCTGCGCGACATCGTGACCACCCTGCGCGGCTTCTCGGTGAGCGAGCTCGACGTGCGCCGCGAGCGGAAATGGTGGGAGAAACTGATCGGCCGCGCCGCCCCCTTCGCCAATTTCCTCGCGCGATTCGAACAGGTTCAGGGCCAGATCGACAAGATCACCGACACTCTCCTGAGCCACGAGCACAAGCTCCTGAAGGACATAAAATCGCTCGACATGCTCTATGACAAGACGCTCGGCTTCTATGACGAGCTCGCGCTCTATATCGCCGCGGGCGAGGCCAAGCTCGCCGAGATCGACGCGACCGAGGTTCCTGCCAAGGAGGCCGAGGTGGCCGCCGCCGCCGAGAACGACAAGATCCTCAAGGCGCAGGAGCTGCGCGATCTGCGCGCCGCGCGCGACGATCTGGAACGCCGGGTGCATGATCTCAAACTCACCCGTCAGGTGACGATGCAATCGCTGCCGTCGATCCGGCTGGTGCAGGAAAACGACAAGAGCCTCGTGACCAAGATCAATTCGACGCTGGTCAATACCGTGCCGCTCTGGGAGACGCAGCTCGCGCAGGCGGTGACGATCCAGCGCTCGGCCGAGGCCGCAAAGGCGGTCAAGCAGGCCAGCGATCTGACCAACGATCTGCTGACCGCCAATGCCAAGAACCTGCGCACGGCCAATCAGGCGGTGCGCACCGAGATGGAGCGCGGGATCTTCGACATCGAGGCGGTCAAGACGGCCAATGCCGAGTTGATCGCGACGATCGAGGACAGCCTGCGGATCGCCGACGAGGGCAAGCGCGCCCGGGCCGCGGCCGAAGAGGACCTCAAGTCGATGGAGAGCAAATTGCGCGACACTCTGGCGGCGGCGCGTGCGCCGCAAGGCGCGGACTGATCGTGGCAACCGACCGGGTGGTTTCCGGGCGGCGCCGCGGCGCCGTCTTCGGCCGGGCGGCGGGGGCGCTCGGTCTTCTGGCCCTGCTCGCCGCCTGCGAGCCGAGCCCCTACGCCCCCACCGCTCAGGCCCCCAAGACCGGGCCGCGGCCGCTCTCGGCACCCTCCGGCCTCGGTCAGGGGGTCACCGCCCCCTCGGCCGAAAGCCAGGCGATGGCCGCCTATTACCGCCAGGTCGAGGCGACGCTGCTCGGGCAGGGACTGCTGCGTCAGGACGTGGCGCCGCGCGACGCGCAATTCGGCGCCCGCCAGCTCGTCGACGATTTCATCCATGTCGCCCTCTATGACGAATATGCCAACCGCGGCGGCACCTTCGTCGCGCGCCAGACGGCGAGCCGGCTGCGCCGCTGGGATGTGCCGGTACGGATGTCGGTCGAATTCGGCCCCTCGATCCCGCTCGCCGAACGCCGGCACGACCGCGCCCAGATCACGGCCTACGCCGGTCAACTCGCACGGGCCGCGCGTCACCCCGTCGCCGTGACCGGCAATACCGCGAACGCCAATTTCAACGTGCTCGTCCTGAACGAAGACGAACGCCGCGCGATCGGGCCGCGGCTGCGCGAGTTGGTGCCGGGGATCGACGATGCCTCGCTCGATGCCATCGTGAACCTGCAGCCGACGACCTTCTGCGTGGTCTTCGCCTTCTCCGAGGGCGCCGCGCCGAACTATAGCCGCGCGGTGGCGGTGATCCGGGGCGAACATCCCGACGCGCTGCGCAAGAGCTGCATCCATGAGGAACTCTCTCAGGGGCTCGGCCTTGCCAACGATTATCCGCGCGCGCGGCCCTCGATCTTCAACGATGACGAGGAATTCGCACTGCTCACCCGCCACGACGAACTCTTGTTGCAGATCCTTTACGATCGTCGCCTACGCCCGGGCATGACCGAGGCCGAAGCGCGCCCGATCGTCGAGCAGATCGTCACCGAAATCATGGGGCCGGACGCCTGAGCTCCGAGGCCGGCCCGCCATTGTCTGGAGGTTAAGATGGGTATTTTCGATTTTCTGAGCGGCGAGTTCATCGACGTCATCCACTGGGTCGACGACACGCGCGACACGATGGTCTGGCGCTTCGAGCGCGAGGGCCATGCGATCAAATACGGCGCCAAGCTGACCGTGCGCGAGGGACAGGCCGCGGTCTTCGTCCACGAAGGCCAGATCGCCGATGTCTTCGGCCCCGGGCTCTACATGCTCGAAACCAACAACATGCCGATCCTGACCACGCTGCAGCACTGGGATCACGGCTTCAAGAGCCCGTTCAAATCGGAAATCTATTTCCTCAACACGACCCGCTTCAACGATCTGAAATGGGGCACCAAGAACCCGATCATCGCGCGCGATCCGGAATTCGGGCCGGTGCGCCTGCGGGCCTATGGCACCTATTCGATGCGGATCGGGGATCCCGCGAAATTCATGACCGAGATCGTCGGCACCGATGGCGAATTCACCGCCGACGAGATCAGCTTCCAGATCCGCAACGTGATCGTGCAGGAATTTTCCCGCGTGATCGCGAGCGCGGGGATCCCGGTGCTCGATATGGCGGGCAATACCGCCGATCTGGGCAAGCTTGTCGCCAAGGCGATCGAGCCGACGATCTCGGGCTATGGCCTGACGATCCCGGAATTCTACATCGAGAACGTGAGTCTGCCCGAGGCGGTCGAGGCCGCGCTCGACAAGCGCACCTCGATGGGGATCGTGGGCGATCTGAACCGATACATGCAGTTCAACGCGGCCGAGGCGATGGGCCAGCCCGGCGGCGCCGCCGCCTCCGGCATGGGCGCCGCGATGGGTGCGGGCATGGGCATGGCGATGGGCAACATGATGGCCGGTGGTCAGATGGCGGGCCCCTGGGGCACGGCCGCCGCCGCCCAGAGCACCGCTCAGGCCAGTGCCGCGACCCCGCCCGCCCCGCCGCCGGTCGAGAAGGTCTGGCACCTCGCGGTGAACGGACAGACGCAGGGCCCCTATGGCCGCGGTCATCTGGGCCGGATGGTCAGCGAGGGCAGCTTCACCCGCGACAGCCTCGTCTGGTCGCCGGGGCAGGACGGCTGGAAACGCGCCGAGGAGATCACCGATCTCGCCCAGCTCTTCACCATCCTGCCGCCGCCCCCGCCGCCCGCCGCCTGAGACCCGAGCCCGCGCCATGTTCACCCCGATCCCGGCCGCGGCTGCGTCGAAAGGCAGCGCCGAGCACCATTATCCGTGCGAATCCTGCGGCGCCGATCTGCGCTTCGCGCCGGGTCAGGAACGACTCGTCTGCGACTATTGCGGCCATGTGCAGGACATCCCGCGCGCGACCGGCCGCGGCACCTCGGGCTTGCGCGAATTACCGCTCGCGGCGGTGCTGAACGCCTCGCTCCCCGATCTCGAGATCGAGGAGCACCGTACGCTCTCCTGCCCGAACTGCGGCGCCTCGATCGAAATCGACGGGCCCGAGCACGCCACCGAATGCCCGTTCTGCGCCACCCCCGTGGTCGTCGATACCGGCACGCGGCGGCTGATCAAGCCGCAGGGCCTCGTGCCCTTCACCCTGACCGAGAAAGAGGCGCGCGCGGCGCTCGGGCGTTGGCTCGGCGGCTTGTGGTTCGCGCCCTCTGGCCTCTCGCAATATGCCCGCAAGGGGCGCCGGATGACCGGGGTCTATGCGCCGTTCTGGACCTTCGACGCCGCCAGCCAGACCGAATATTCGGGCCAGCGCGGCGATCACTACTATGAGACGCGGCAGGTCCGTGTGAACGTGAACGGCCGCACCGAGTTGCGCAACGAACAGGTGCTGCGGATCCGCTGGACGCGGGTCTCGGGGCGCGTGGCGCGGGCCTTCGACGACGTGCTGATCTATGCCGCACGCTCGCTGCCGCCGGCCTATGTTCAGGCGTTGCAGCCCTGGGATCTGTCCGGACTGACCGGATACCGGCCCGATTACCTCGCCGGTTTCTCGGCCGAAGGCTATACGGTCGAGCTGCACGAGGGTCACCACCTCGCCCAGGCCGAAATGCTGCGCGTGATCCAATCCGACGTGCGCCGCGACATCGGTGGCAACGAGCAGCGCATCGACCACCTCGCCCCCCAGTTCTCGGCCGAGACCTTCAAGCATATCCTGCTGCCGGTCTGGACCGCGGCCTATAAATACCGCGGCCGCAGCTATCGCTTCGTGGTCAACGCCCAGACCGGGCAGGTGCGCGGCGACCGGCCGTGGTCGGCCTGGAAGATCGCCCTTGCGGTGATCGCCGTTCTGGCGCTCGTGGCTGCCGGGGTCTATCTCAACGAGGTCTATGGCCAGCAGGGCTATTGACCTCAGGACAGGGGCGAATTTTCCCGGATGACGACGCCGAGACGCGATGTTAGCGTTAACGAATTGGGGCCTGTGGGGGCGGGCGCCCGATGAAAAAGGACGATCGCGACATCGGGAGGGAAGCGATGATCCTGTGTGCGGGCGAAGCCCTGATCGACATGCTGCCCAGTCCCCGCGCGCCGGATGAAGCGACCTTCGCCACGCATCCGGGCGGTTCCATCTTCAACACCGCCATCGCGCTCGGCCGGCTCGGGATGCGCTGCGGGTTGCTGTCCGGGATCTCGACCGATCTCTTCGGCGCGCGCCTCGTCGCGGCGCTCGATGCCGCCGGCGTGACAAGCGATCTCGCGATCCGCTCCGAGCGGCCCACCACGCTCGCCTTCGTCACCTTCGAAGGCGATCAGGCGCGCTATGCCTTCTATGACGAGAACACGGCGGGGCGGATGATCACCCCCGCCGATCTGCCCGCGATCCCCGATGCGGTTCAGGCGATGATCTTCGGCGGCATCTCGCTCGTGGCCGAGCCCTGCGGCACCGCCTATGAGGCGCTGATGCACCGCGAGGCCGCGACCCGGGTGACGATGCTCGATCCCAATATCCGCCCCGGTTTCATCCGCAACGAGAGCGCCTGTCGCGCGCGCCTCGGGCGGATGATCGCCGCGGCCGATATCGTGAAGCTCTCGGAGGAGGATCTGCGCTGGCTGATGGGGCCGGGCGAGATCGGGGCGCTCGCGGCGGCGCTGCGCGCGCAGGGTCCGCGGCTCGTCTTCGTCACCGAAGGCGCGCGCGGCGCGCATGGATTTTCGGCGCGAGGGGCGGAATTCGTCCCCGCCCGGTCGGTTCCGGTCGTGGACACGGTCGGCGCGGGCGATACGTTCAACGCGGGCGTGCTGGCGGCCTTGACGCGGGCCGGCGCGCTCTCGAAAACGGCGGTGGCCGCGGCCGCACCCGAACTGATCCGTGCCGCCCTCGATCTGGGAAACCGGGCGGCGGCGGTGACGGTCGGGCGCGCGGGCGCCGATCCGCCCTGGGCGAAGGACCTGGAATGAGAGCTTTGATTCAGCGGGTGAGCCGCGCCGATGTCATGGTCGAGGGGCGCCAGACCGGCGCGATCGGCCCCGGTTTGCTGATCCTGATCTGCGCGATGGGCGGCGATACCGAGGCCGAGGCCGACAAGCTCGCGGCGCGCATCGCGAAACTGCGCATCTTCAAGGACGAGGCGGGCAAGATGAACCGCTCGGTCACCGATATCGGCGGCGCCTGTCTGGTGGTGAGCCAGTTCACCCTTGCCGCCGATACCTCGCGCGGCAACCGTCCGGGTTTTTCCACCGCCGCCCCGCCTGAGCTCGGCAACCAGCTCTACCAGTATTTCTCGGGCGCGCTGCGGGCCCTCGGCCTGCCCGTCGAAAACGGCGAATTCGGCGCCGACATGGCGGTCAGCCTGCTCAACGACGGCCCCGTCACGATCTGGATGGATACCGCCGACCGCGCGTGAGCCGAGCCTGAGCGCCCAATTTCCTTGACTTTCGCGGCAAAAGGCCCCATCTGGGCGCCATCCGCCATCGGCTGCCGCGTGAGCAGCCGCGCCGCAGGGCCGCCAAAAGGTCAGGTCCCGCCGGGCGCGAGATGCGGACAACCCATCGGTCCCAAAGTCACGCGGGGGGCCAGCGGGCAGTGCCCGCACCCGCCCGCCCCCGCTCCGGCCCGGCCCTGCCGCCGCCCGAGCCAGACCCGTTTCCGCGCGACCTCCCCTCGCGCCACCCGAAAGACAAACACTTGGAAAACTTCGACAATCTCGGCATCGCGCCGATCCTTCTGCGCAACCTCGAAGGCCTCGGCCTGATCAAGCCGACGCCGATTCAGGCTCAGGCTATCCCCCATGTCGTCAAGGGCCGTGACCTGCTCGGCCTGGCGCAAACCGGCACCGGCAAGACCGCGGCCTTCGGCCTGCCGATGCTGACCCGGATCATCGCCTATGGCAAACGCCCGATGCCGAAGACCGTGCGTGCACTGGTGCTCGCGCCGACCCGCGAACTGGCGACGCAGATCCACAACAACCTCGCGGCCTTCGCCAAGGATGCCCCCGTGCGCATCCAGCGCGTCGTCGGCGGCGCCTCGATCAACGTGCAATCCGAGAAGCTCTCGAAGGGCTGCGACGTGCTGATCGCCACCCCGGGCCGCCTGATCGACCTCTTGGAGCGCCGCGCGCTCGTGCTCTCGGAAACCAAATATCTGGTGCTCGACGAGGCCGACCAGATGCTCGACATCGGCTTCATCCACGCCCTGCGCAAGATCGCCCGGCTGATCCCGGCCGAGCGTCAGACGCTCCTCTTCTCGGCCACGATGCCGAAACTGATGGAAGAACTCGCCGACAGCTATCTGACCGATCCGGTGCGGGTGCAGGTCGCCTCGCCCGGCAAGGCCGCGGACAAGATCGAACAGGGCGTGCATTTCACCAATCAGGGCGACAAGGCAACGCTTCTGTCGGAATATCTGGCGAAACACCCGGGCGAGCTCGCGGTGGTATTCAACCGCACCAAGCACGGCTCGGACAAGCTGGCGCGGCTGCTCGAAGGCTGGGGCTTCTCGGTCACCGCGATCCACGGCAACAAGTCGCAGGGTCAACGCGAGCGCGCGCTTGCCTCGTTCCGCGCGGGCGAGGTTCAGGTGCTGGTGGCGACCGATGTGGCCGCGCGCGGGCTCGACATTCCGCTCGTCGCGCATGTCTATAACTACGACCTGCCGAACGTGCCGGAAAACTACGTCCACCGGATCGGGCGCACCGCGCGCGCGGGCCGCGACGGGCGGGCCGTGGCCTTCTGTGCGCCGCTCGAGATGGACGATCTGAAGGCGATCGAAAAGGCGATGGGCGCGGCGATCCCGGTGATCGGCGGCGAGCCCCATGCCTCGGTGCCCGGCGCCAAGGCCCCTTCGCGTGGCGGCCCGCGCCGCGGCGGTGGTGCACCCAAAGGCGCCAAGCAGGGCGGCCCGAAATCCGACCGCGGCCCCAAGAGCCCGCGCCCGAAGGGGCCGAAGCCCCAGAAGGGCGGCACCGAGGCCCCGCGCCGCGGCGGCGCCCAGCACCGCTCGGGTCAGCGCCACGGCTGAGCCGGGATACCGCGCCAAAATGACGCAGGGGGCCGCAAGGCCCCCTTTTCCGATCGCAATTCGGCCTTCGACCCTCAGGGGCGCACGGTCTCTTCCTCGAGATGCATCTTCATCTCGAGCAGGACGCGCTGCAACTGCTGAGTCTCCGCCAACAGGCGCCGCGCCTCGTTGATAGTGATCTTCCCGTCCTCGATCGACTGGTGATACTCGGCCATCAGGGCTGCGAACCGCTGGCTCAGCGCCACGACATCCGAGGTCATACCGCCCCTGCGCGTATCATTCTCGAGCCGCGGATCGAGCGAAACCTCGAGTCCCGCAAGCTCGGCCAAGGCATTGGTGACATGCGGATGACCCGCCACCTTCTCGAGCCGCGCCACGACGTCGATCGGCATGAAACGATCGGCATGTTCGACATCGAGGGAATAATAGCGCCCGAGCGTCGCCTTCGACTTGCCGCAGGCCAGCGCCGCAGCCTCGACGCCGACATCCTTCACCAGGGCCTCGGAATGTTTCTTCAGATAACTGCCGATCGCGTCCGTCATGCTCTGTCTTGCGACCCCCTCGAACCAGGTAACCTTAACCGGGGAATACCTGCCCGTCTTTCCCCTGCACGTCAACGCCCGAATGCCACAGGGTGGGCCTACGCCTTCGGGCGCGTAACGAGTGTCGGACCTCCCCCCGGGGTCCGAATGGTTCAGAGCCTGTATGCCCGCCGTGGGGGGTGGGGCCGCGATGCGGCAGACATGCAGGCTCTGGTTCTGATGGGTAACGAGTGGCGGTCCGCAAGGACTGGTCGAAGTCTCCCGGGCGGCGCTTGCCTCAGGCGGCCCGCCCGGCTATTCCCCGACCATGGCCAAGCTCTATTTCCATTTCTCGACGATGAACGCGGGCAAGAGCACGAACCTCTTGCAGGCCTCCTACAACTATATCGAGCGGGGCATGCAGACGATGCTGATCACCGCGCGGCTCGACGGACGCGCGGGCGAGGGGCGCATCGCGAGCCGCATCGGCATCGGCGCCAGCGCCGAGACATTCACCCCCGAGACCGACATGTTCGCGATGATCGCGGCGCGGATGGCGGCGGGACCCTGTGCCTGCGTCTTCATCGACGAGGCGCAATTCCTCTCCGAGGATCAGGTCTGGCAACTTGCCCGCGCAGTCGACGATCTGGGCGTGCCGGTGATGTGCTACGGGCTGCGCGTTGATTTCCGCGGCAAGCTTTTCCCCGGCTCGGCGGCCCTGCTGGCGCTGGCCGACGAGATGCGCGAGGTGCGCACGATCTGCCACTGCGGCAAGAAGGCGTCGATGGTGGTGCGGCTCGGGCCTGATGGCAAACCCGCGCACGAGGGCGCGCAGGTGCAGATCGGCGGCAACGAGACCTATGTGAGCCTGTGCCGGCGTCACTGGCGCGAGGCGATGGGCGAGGTTTGACCCATCGGCCGCGCGCCCGGCCCCACCTTCGGATTTCGAGTATTTGAACCAAGAAAAAGCGCAATCGCGCAAGGCATTCTGCGCCGCGCGATGCCTCGTCTGTCGATGTCGCGCATCGGGCGTGGGCAGAAGACACCGGCATTTTCTTGGCCGAAATACTCCCGCCGGAGGCATCCGACGGCGCGGCGCGCGCGGCGCTCAGAATTTCTCGAGCAACACCGAGCCCACCGAATAGCCCGCGCCGAAGCTGCAGATCAGGCCCATCTCGCCCGGGGCGAAATCGTCCTTGAAGGCGTCGAAGGCGATGATCGAGCCGGCGGAGGAGGTATTGGCGTAATCTTGCAGGATGTTCGGCTGCTCGCCCGGTTCCGGGTCGCGGCCCAGCACCTTGCGACCGATGAAATCGTTCATCGTCTTGTTCGCCTGATGCAGCCAGAGCCGCTTCAGCCGATCCGGCGCGATGCCGTCCGCATCAAGATGCGCGCCGATATGGGCCACGACCAGCGGCAGCACTTCCTTGAACACCTTACGCCCCTCCTGCATGAACTGCATGTCGCGGCGGTCGGCCAGCCCGTCGGGGCGAGAGCGGCGCAGGAAGCCATTGTTGTTGCGGATGTTGTTGGAGAATTCCGTGGCGCAGCGGGTCGAGCGGATGGTGAAGCCTTGGCCCGCCTCCTCGGCGCGCTCGATCAGCGTGGCGGTCGCCACATCGCCAAAGATGAAATGGCAATCGCGGTCGCGCCATTCGAGATGCCCCGAGGTGATTTCCGGGTTCACCACCAGCGCGCGCCGGACCGAGCCCGCGCGGATCATGTCGGCCGCCGCATGAATTCCGAAGGTGGCCGAGGAACAGGCGACGTTCATGTCGAAGGCGAAACCGCCCGCGCCCAGAAGCCGCTGGATCTCGATCGCCACCGCCGGATAGGCGCGTTCCATGTTGGAGGCGGCGCAGATCTCCAGATCGACCTCGGCACCCTCGCGACCGGCCTGCAAAAGCGCCTTGGTGCAGGCATCCACCGCCATCTCGGCCATGATCCCGGGCTCGTCATCGCTGCGCTGGCGCAGGCGCGGATACATGCGCGCGGGATCGAGAACCCCCGTGCGATCCATCACATAACGCCGCTCGATCCCGCTGGCCTTGAGGATGAACTCGGAGGAGGAATGCTCCTTGGCCGCGACCACACCGGCCGCGATCGCCGCGGCATTCTGAGCGTTGAAGAGGTCGGCATGGGCATTGAACGCCGTGACCAGATCGTCATTGGTGATGACCTCGGGCGGGGTGAAGACCCCGGTCCCGGTGATGGCAGCAGTGAACATGAGACCCCTCCGAATATCCGCCCAAAATCCGGGCGGAACGGGAAAAGGTCAAGCGCTCAGAGCGCGTTCGGCGGCACCTTCCCGTCACGGAAGGCGCGCAGGTTTTCGACCGCCATGAAGCCCATCGCGTCGCGCACCTCCTGCGCCGCGGTGCCCAGATGCGGCAGGAGCGTGACATTGGGCAGATCGCGCAAGCTGACCGGCACCACCGGCTCGCGCTCATAGACATCGAGCCCCGCGCCCGCGATCCGGTGATGGGTGAGCGCCTCGATCAACGCGGCCTCGTCGACCACATCGCCGCGCGCAATGTTGATCAGATGGGCGTGCGGCGCCATCTGCGCGAGCTCCGCGGCCCCGATCAGGTGATGCGTCTCGGGGCTCGCGGGCACGGCCAGAACGACGATATCGGCGCCAAGCACGGTCGCCAGATCGGCCTGCGTCGCGGGCATCTCGACCGGGCGCGGGCTGCGGTTGTAATAGAGCACCTGCATCCCGAAGCCGAAATGCGCGCGCCGGGCGATCGCCTGCCCGATCCGGCCCATACCGATGATGCCGATCCGCTTGCCCGTCACATGCAGTCCGAGCATCTGCGTCGGCTGCCAGCCGGTCCAGGCGCCCGAACGCACCAGCCGCTCGCCCTCGGCGGCGCGTCGCGCGCTCATCAGGATCAGCGCCATCGCGATATCTGCGGTGGCATCGGTCACGGCACCGGGCGTATTGGTCACCACCACCTCGGCGGCGCGTGCCGCCGCCACGTCGATGTGGTTGTAGCCGACCCCGAAATTCGCGAGGATCCGGGTGCGCACCGGCCCCGCGAAAGCCGCCGCGCCGAAGGCATCACCCAGCGTCGGCAGGATCGCGTCATAGCTTTCGAGCGCGGCCTTCGCCTCGGCCAGGCTCAAGGGCGCCTCGTCCCAGCGAAACGTGGTGTCAAACTCGCCGGCGAGCTCGGTTTCGACCCGCTGGGTCAGTTGGCGCGTGACGAGAAGCCGCATCAGAAGAGACGCCCGCCGAGCGGCACATCCTGACCCGGGCCGATCAGCACGACCTCGCCCGCCGCATCGGGCACGCCGAGCGTCAGCACCTCGGACATGAAGGGCCCGATCTGGCGCGGCGGGAAATTGACGACCGCCATCACCTGCCGTCCGATCAGTTCATCGGGCGTGTAATGCGTGGTGATCTGGGCCGAGGATTTCTTCGTGCCGATCTCGGGGCCGAAGTCGATGACCAGCTTGTAGGCGGGCTTGCGAGCCTTGGGGAAAGGCTCGGCCTGCACGATCTTGCCTACGCGGATGTCGAGTTTGAGGAAGTCGTCGAAGCTCACCGGATCGCTCATTTGCCGAGCTCCCTGCCCCGGTCGGCCGCGGCTTTGACCGCGCGGGTCAGGAGCGCCGGGAAGCCGGTCTCCGGGTCCATCAGAACCGCGAGCGCCGCCGCCGTGGTGCCGCCCGGCGAGGTGACGTTGACCCGCAATTGCGCCGGGTCGTCAGTGGCATCCTCGGCCAGTTGCCCCGCGCCGCCCACCGTCGCCTTGGCGAGCTTCATCGCCAGATCCGGCGCCAGCCCCTCGGCCACGCCGGCGGCCGCGAGCGTCTCGATCAGGTGAAAGACATAGGCGGGCCCCGAGCCGGAGACGGCGGTCACCGCATCCATCTGATCCTCGGACGGCAGGCGCACCACCTGCCCCACGGCGGACAAAAGCCCCGCCGCCAGATCGAGATCGGCGGGGTTCGCCGCCGCATTGCCGACGATCGCGGTGATGCCGCGGCCGATCGCGGCCGGCGTGTTGGGCATGGCGCGCACGAGCGGCGTGGTCGTGCCCAGAACCGCCTCATAGGTGGCGATCGTGGTGCCTGCGGCGACGGTCACGAAAAGCGTCTCGCCGCCGCCCATCGCGGCAATTGTGGGCAGGGCCGCGCCCATCATCTGCGGCTTCACGGCAATCAGCACGACGGCCGGCGCCGCAGGCAGCGCGCAATTGATCGCAACGCCCGTCGATTTGAGCCAGTCGGAGGGATGCGGGTCGATCACATGCACGGCGCCGGGCGCGAGCCCCCCACGCAGCCAGCCCGCGAGCATCGCAGACCCCATCTTGCCGCAGCCCAGAAGCACTAGACCGCGTGCGGAAATATCGGAAAAGTCCATGGGAAACCCCTTTCGGGGTCACCTTAGGCGCGGCCGTAGGCCTCGGCAATGGCGACTTTCATCGCCTCTTCCGGGGCCTCGTCGCCCCAGCAGGTGAGCTGCATCGCCGGATAGAAGCGTTCGGCCACCACGACCGCGGCGCCGATCAGCCGGTCGATCTGCTCGGGGCTCGCGACCTGACCACCGGCGAGCGTAAGCCCGTAGCGCCAGACCATCAGCCGTTGCTCGCCCCAGAAGGTGAAGGCGCCGGTCCAGCACTGATCGTTGACGCGGTTCAAAAGGTCATAAAGCGCGGCCTCGCGACCGGCAGGCGGGTCCATCTCGAAGGTCGAAATCAGGCGCAGCGTCTCGTCCTGCCCCGACCAGGCCAGCGTGATCGAATAGGTCCGCCACTGGCCCTCGACCGACATCGCGATCTGATCCTCGGCGACACGGTCGAAGTCCCATTCATGCGCCTCGGCCAGCGTCTCGACCACGTCGATCGGATGCAGATCCTCGGCGTAGAGATAGTCTTCGCTCAGTGCCATGCCTGTATCCCCGCTTGTTTCGTGTCTTTGGGGTGCAGCTCCCCCAAGACTTGGATCATTCACAAGGGGCGGCGCAAATCACCCACGCCCCTACAACATATCGTGGGGCCTGTCCGGGCTTCTGTAAAGCAGTTTATGGTGGATAACTGATGGGGTGCCCACGATATCTGGGGATAGTCTGCCCGGCCCAAGCGGATCACCGGAAACGAGACCACGACAACCGGGCGCAGGACGGCCACGCCAGAGGTCGGTCCGATCCGCAGGTCCGGATCGCGGCCTGCCTTCCCCGGCGACAGTCCCCGACCGCATCGGCCCGTGGCCCTCCGCCCTCGTCCGCGGAACCGCCGTGCGTCAGACCTGCGCGATATCACGCTCGATCCAAGTGCAGCGCGCCTCGATCAGGGGCCGGAGCCACTGCACCGCGGGCCGTGCGACGATGCGGCCCCTCATGCCGGCCGCCGTGCAGAGGACCGGATTGCAGCAGAGGCCCGCCCGTCGCGGCGCCGGCTCAGGACGCCAGTCGCAGCGCGTGATCCCGCGGAACATCGACCGTAAAAACCGAAGTTTCACTGCGCAGATCACCCGCGAGGCCACGCAGCGTCGTCACCGCCGCCGAGGTCTCCTCGAACATTGCGGCATTCTGCTGTGTGACCCGATCGAGGTCATTGACCGCCGAATTGATCTCGGACAGGCCGCTCGACTGCTCCACGGCGGACGAGGCGATCGTGCGCACCAGATCATCGACACGGCGGACCAACTCGTCGATCGCAGCGAGTTCCTTGCCAGAGCGGTCGACGAGCGAGACCCCGTCCTTGACCTGTCGCCCGGAGGTGGCGATGAGCTGAGCGATCTCGCGCGCCGCCTCGGAGGAGCGTTGCGCAAGCGCGCGCACTTCGGAGGCCACAACGGCAAAGCCACGCCCCGCCTCGCCCGCCCGGGCTGCCTCGACACCCGCGTTGAGGGCGAGAAGATTGGTCTGGAAAGCGATCTCGTCGATCACGCTGGTGATGCTCGAAATCCGCTCGGAGCTCGCCTCGATCTCGGTCATCGCCGCAATCGCACGATCCACCACACCGCGCCCCTCTTCGGATCGGCCGCGCGCCTGCGCCACAACCGTGGCCGCCTCGCGCGCACCATCCGAGGCGCTGTCGACCGCCGACGTCAGTTCGTTGAGCGCCGCGGCGGTTTCCTCGAGCGCGGCGGCCTGTCTCTCGGTTCGGCGCCCGAGCTCGACCGAGGTTGACTGGATCGTCTCGACCTCGGCCGAGATCACCTGCGCGCCCTCCGCGATCGAGCCGATGAGCCGCGCCATCCGATCGAGCGCACCGTTGAAATCATGACGCAATGTCTCGAGCTCTCCGGGCATCGGCGCCGCCAGACGCGTGCTCAGATCCCCCTGTGCCAGCCGCTCCACTGCGCCCTGGAACTGCTGCACCGCCTGCTTGCGTGCGGTAATATCGGTGGCGAATTTCACCACCTTGTAGGGCTTGCCATCGGCGTCGAGGATCGGGTTGTAGGTCGCCTGAATCCAGACTTCCGCCCCCGATTTGGCGATCCGGCAATATTCGGCCTCCTGGAACGCGCCACGACCGAGCGCCGCCCAGAATTCGGCATAGGCCGGGGTGTCGCGCTCGGCGGCATGCACGAACATCGAATGATGGCGCCCGACAATCTCGTTCAGCTCATAGCCGAGCGCGTGCAGGAAATTCGCATTCGCGGTCAGGATCTTGCCCGTGAGGTCGAATTCGATCACCGCCTGCGAGCGATCGAGCGCGGCAAGCTGGCCGGAATGGTCGATCGCGGTTTGTTTCGCGCGCGTGGTATCTGCGGCGAATTTCACCACGGCGGTGATCTTGCCCTCGGGATCGCGGATCGGGTTGTAGGTCGCCTGCACCCAGACCTCGCGCCCGCCCTTGCCGACGCGCCGATACTCGCCCGCGTCGATCCGGCCGGCGCGCAGATCGCTCCAGAAGGCCTCGTAGGCCGGGCCCGCGCCCTCGCCCGGCGGCATGAACATCCGGTGGTGCTTGCCGACGATCTCGTCGAGCCTGTAGCCCGTAGCCTCGAGGAAGCGCTCATTGGCGTTGAGAACGATCCCCTCGGCACTGAACTCGATCACCGCGTTCGAGCGGTCGATCGCATCGACCCAACTCTCGGCACGCTTCATCGCAAGGGTCTTTTCCGTCACGTCGGTTGCGTATTTCACCACCCCCGTCACCGCGCCGCCGTCGTCGAGCAGCGGAACATAGGACGCCTCGATATAGACGGTGTCACCGCTTTTGGCACGGCGCGCGAAGGTGTCCTGCAGCGTCTTGCCCGCGCGCAACTCCTGCCAGAAGCGGGCATAGTCCGGGCTCTCCTGCCGCCCCGGCAGCAGGAATATCGCATGTTTGCGGCCGACGATCTCGGACAGCTCATACCCCAGGACCCGACAGAAATTGTCGTTGGCGTCGAGGATCGTCCCCTCGAGATCGAACCAGATCATCGCAAGCGCCGCGCGGCCAGCCTCGAGCGTGAGAAGATCGCGCGCAGGGGGTTTCGGGGTCGAACGGAAGAACATCTCGGGCCTCTCCTTGGGAACGGCAGCAGAAAACCAGCGCAATCTTAAATAACTGTTGCCACCCGCCCCGGCACGCGGAGGTATTTTGCGACATCCTTAATTTCTGAAAAATTCTTCGGAATGATTCCGCCACTGCTCTGCTCGCCGCAAACTGGACCTGACCTGCGCCCGGTCGTCCCTCGTGAGCTGCTGCCGGTTCCGTGGACATCGGGTCAAGCTAGGCTCAGGACACATGAGACCCGGGTGCATGGCATGTTTCAGGCTGCGCAAGGAGACCTGAACGATGAGCAATCTTTACTGGCTGACCGGCGCCCAGATGGAGCGCCTGAAGCCGTTCTTCCCCAAAAGCCATGGCAAGCCGCGCGTCGATGATCGTCGTGTCCTCAGCGGCATAATTTTCATCAATCACAATGGCTTGCGCTGGCGTGATACTCCAAAGGAATACGGCCCGGCCAAGACTCTTTATAACCTTTGAAAGCACTGGAGCGACAACGGGGTCTTCGCCCGGATGAACCGCCCCGGGTTTACCGGAGGCTGATTTTCGTTAGTTACGCGGCCATGTCGTCAGTTTCCAGAGCTGCGTAGAAGTTGGCTTCTGCCTCGGCTGGCGGGATGTTCCCGATGGGTTCGAGAAGGCGGCGGTTGTTGAACCA